>JAFYMF010000005.1 GCA_017556745.1 Clostridia bacterium | reverse complement strand
CAACGTAACCGTTATGGGTACCACCGAGGACGTTGGAGACAGAAAGTGGAACAACGGTGAGGTTATCAACACTCTCCGTAAGTACACCGACGAGGAAACTGCTTACGATGTTCACTACGATCTTCAGCAGAAGAGATAATTGAATTTAATACAAAATTAAGGAAAAAACATATGATCAAAGATTATAAAATTTCTACTCCTTTTTTTGAGTTCGGTCCGAAAGCCTATCTTTATGGCGAAGAATTGCTCGAGCTAATGAAAAAGATCGACGGCTTTGCACAAAAGTATGATATGGATGTTATTGCTGATGTGCAGACCACAGACCTGCGTTTGATTGCTGAAAATACCTCTGATCGAATTCACGTGTATTCCCAGCATATGGACAGTATTCCCGTAGGCAGAGGCATGGGTACTATTTTGCCGGAGGCCGTAAAAGCAACAGGCGCAGTAGGTGTTATGCTCAATCACGCTGAGTGCAAATTAACTCTTGACGAGGTTAAGCAGGCAATTAAGCGCGCTGAAGAGGTAGGTCTCGCAACAATTGTTTGCGCGGATACTGAGGATGAAATCAAAGCGATTGCTGAGATGAATCCTGATATACTTGTCGCAGAACCGAGCGAACTGATCGGTACAGGTATTGCAGTAGGAAGAGAATATGTTGACGCCTGTATTGATCTTGTAAAATCTGTAAATCCCGAAATTATGGTATTGCCCTCAGCGGGAATCAGCTGTGGAAACGATTGCTATAACATAATCATGGCAGGAGCTGACGGTTCCGGCTCAAGCAGCGGTATTTGCAAAGCAGAAGACCCTGCCAAAATGGCCGAGGAAATGATGGCGGCAGTCAGAAAGGCTTATGACGACCGAAACAAATAAAAAGTACCTTTTGTGTGCCGATGTAGACGTGCATCTCTAAAAGCGACAGCTTTTTCCATACATGAGAAACAAAAGAAAATGCTCACGCTATCTGCGTGAGCATTTTTCATTTGTGTCCGAATACGGACACAAAATGGTGTTATGTCTAACGTCACAAGCGATGTGATACTTCGTGCCGGCGACATTACACCTTACGGTGTAAATGATGTTACACTTCGCGCAAACAATTTGACATACTTGATGTTTTGAGATATAATAAAAAACAAAGAAAGGCGGTGTAGGTATGGTCAACCTGAGGTATTATGAGGGAAGCTTGGTTGGTAAACGGTATAAGCCCGGACTTGAATTTGTATTCAAAGTGGCTGTTCCCGATATAGAGTGCGATGAATTTGCACTTCTTGTGGAGCATGATGGGCAGAATGATGAAAACGTATCGTCTATGCTTAAATTGGCAGAGGAGGGTAAGGCTCCTTATTGTGTGAGTGTTGGGGTCGTTTCTGGTGAAATGGTAATGCCCGACGGTACTCAAAGAAATATGCGTATGAACAGCTACGACTTATTTGATCGTGAGTACGGCGATTTTATTGTTTATGAACTTATTCCTCATATTTCACGGGAATATTCTATCAACTTTTCTGCTTTGCCCGATATGCATTTTGTTTCGGGAGGTTCCTCGGGAGGTATTTCCGCGTTTGTGATCGCATGGTTTCACCCCGAATATTTTCGCCGTGTTTATATGAGCTCGCCCTCGTTTCTTGCTATGGGGCGGGGAAACGAGATACCGTATCTGATCCGAAAGTACGAAACGAAGCCTTTACGTATATATGAGGAATATTCGGAATACGAACCCAATGATTATTTTGGATGGAGCCGGTCAATTGATGAGGAGGCGCGAGAGGCTTTAACTTTTGCCGGATACGATTTTAAATGTACATATTTTCCTGGGGAGGGACATTGCAGCCGTTATCACGACATTGATGAGGCGTATACACGCAATGAATGGATTTGGCGCGATTGGGGTGTGAAAAGGATAACCGCTCCGCGTAACGCTAACAGAGTAGATTTTGTTATTCCGGAAAATAGCCGATGGGAAATATGTGACGCCCTCCCGACTAAAGAAAAAACGGTTCCCACGGATTTGACAGGGTCCTTTGATAAGGTTGTTCTATCTAACGACAATCTGACGTGGTATGCTGCCAACACAAACGATGACGTTGTTTTGTCATTTGTTAACGACGGAAAGATTTCTACCGAAAAAGGTTTGCTTCACGCAACGCTTCATACCGTTCCCCGTATTTATCCCAAGGGTACTATTGATATGGCGGTAGATAGGGCGGACAGATTGTTCGTGCTTACAGCGATAGGTATTCAGTGTGTGCGCTCCTTTGGACTTATCGACGTTATACTTGAGCTTCCTGATCAGGCAAAGCCTCTTGAAATCACGGTTTTAGATGCTTTATATTTGAAAACGGAAAATGGAACGTACAAAAGGTCACTGCGTGAAATTTGCACGGAAAACGATGGTCATCCACGCAAATTTGTTTCTTACTATGATTAATAGGAAACAAATTTGAATAATATTAAAGGAATTTAGATTTTTTTATCGGTTTGGTTTTTAGTGTCGTAGTGGAAAAATCCTACACAAAAGTGCAATGTTATTAAGTTAAGATCAGTTAAGGGGAAAATCCACGGATTTTCCCCTTAACACTTTTGGCACACAAAATACCTGTTAAAATAGCGGCGTGGGCATTTTTCACTGGGATTATTTGGTTAACTTAATGACATTGACAAAAGTGTGGGATTTTTGCTTTTTGATATTAAGCAACAAACAGGATCGCTTTTATCAATACCTGAAAATATTTTTATTGAAAAAATAATAGAGGTTTGCTATAATTAATTTAAGTAAGACGATAGAGTGAAGTTATAGTGACCTTGGCGGAGAAATATTTATGAATACATATCTTTTTGATTTTGACGGAACACTGGTGGATTCTATGCCCACCTTTATATCTACAATGTTATCAATTCTTGATGAGAATAATATTCCCTATGAAAGTGATATAGTAAAGATAATAACACCTCTCGGTGTCTCGGGAACAGCAGATCATTTTATCAAAATGGGGCTTGATCTTCCTAAGGAAGATATAATGATTTCTATAAAGGAACATTTGTTTGACGAATATTTTTATCACATACAGGCAAAGAAAAATGTTATCGATGTTTTGCGCGAACTGAAAAAACGTGGTGCGAGTTTAAATATTCTGACCGCCAGTCCGCATATAACTCTAGATGCATGCCTTAATCGACTTGGTATTTACTATTTGTTTGATAACGTGTGGTCCTGTGATGATTTTGGAACTACCAAGGCAAATCCCGATATTTATAGAATGGTGGCTGAACGATTGGGTAAGAATGTCGAAGAGGTGTTGTTCCTTGATGACAATCTTAATGCAGATATTACCGCAAGAGATGCGGGAATGAAAGTCTGCGGAGTTTACGATGACAGCTCTAAGGATTATGTAGATGAGATTAAAAAGAATACTCATTACTATATACACGATTTTTCAGAGCTTCTCAATTTGAATTTTAATTTTTGACATTATGCAATCAGAAAGATATAATCTTTTGAGGAAAGGATGAAAAAATGCTTAGGACAGGTTTATCACTTAATGAGAATATGTTATCTCGTAAGGATTTTGAGGAGATGGCTCGTGCAGGTATCACACATTGCGAAATATCTATTTGTTTTCTTGAATACCCCAATGTTGACTATAAAATGATAAAATCTTTATCAAGTGAATACGGTGTCGATATCTGGTCATATCATTTACCGTACAGTTCTCCGATATATGTAGATATTGCATCTCTTGACAAAGAGGTACTTAACAGATCGCTTGACTTGCTATCAGATGTTATCGAAAAAGGAACGGATATAGGAATAGATAAGTTTGTTATACATCCTAGCAGTGAGCCTAAGGCTTCAGACACTAAAAAGAGGGAAGAGGAGCTTAAGCGCTCTGCGGAATCTCTTGCTATTCTTGCGGAGAAGGCATATCGCTGCGGTGCTGTTATTGCTGTGGAAAATCTGCCCAGAAGCTGTCTTGCACATACCTTCGATGAGCTTCTGAGACTGGTTTCTGTGGATGAAAGAATCAGAGTGTGCTTTGATACCAACCATGTTCTTTACGAGGATCCTATTGCGTTTATTGATAAGATTGCAGACAAACTCATAACTGTACACGTGTCCGATTATGATTTTGAGGATGAAAGACATTGGTTACCGGGTGAGGGTAAGGTTGATTGGATCAAGCTTTACCAAAAGCTTATTGATTGTGGTTACAGAGGAGTATGGCTTTATGAGGTCAGACTTCCTTGCCCCGGTGATGTTGCCAGAAAAAGAGATCTTACATACCGTGATTTTACCATTAACTCAGAGAGTATATTTTCCGGAAAGATCCCTGTTGTGCTTTGATAGATGATATTCAGATACGAAGATGGGTGACTCGTAATGATCAGTGACGTTTTGCTTAATGCTATGGAAATAATAGGTACCGTTGCTTTTTCGGTTTCTGGTTCTCTTGTTGCCATAGGGTGTAGCCTTGATCTTTTCGGAGCTATAATTGTTGGATGCTTTACTGCAGTTGGTGGTGGAATGATCAGAGATATTCTTATCGGTAATACACCACCGGCAATATTTTTCAGTCCCATAACCTTACTTATTTCTCTTTTTACCTCCCTTTCGGTTTTTATTTTATCGTATGTCAACGCAAAGCGATTTAACGGAATGAGAGAAAAAATAGAAAATATCAATGTTGTTTTCGATGCGGTTGGTCTTGCGGTATTTTCTGTCGTAGGTGTTGAGGTTGCTATTTCATCCGGATTTTCTGACAATGGTGTACTTGCAGTTACTCTTGGCGTAATAACAGGTGTGGGTGGCGGTATTATACGTGATGTTCTTGTTAACGAAAAACCGTATGTTCTGACTAAGCACATATATGCTGTCGCATCTATTGTTGGATGCATATTGTATTATTTTATAAGTGGGTATATGTCACAAAAACTGATCGGTACTGTGACTTCGATCATTGTTATCGTGCTTATACGTTTACTTGCTGCTCGTTTTCACTGGAAATTACCAAAAATCAATTTTAGCGATGAAAAAGATAAATAATTTACGTGAGGCAGAGTAAAGCAAAAAGAGCAGAGTAACTGCTCTTTTTTGCTTTTTCAGTACTGTATTGCAGATTGACTTGTCTGTCAAATTTTGATATAATAAAGCGGAATAAACAAAAGGGGGATGATAACTGTGTCAAGGCTTACGGCAATCCTAAAGCCAAAAAAGGACGTAGATATGACTTGTGGGCCCATTGTACCGCATTTGATTCGCTTTGCTATCCCCCTACTTTTGGGAAATGCTTTTCAACAATTATATAATACGGTTGATACTTGGGTAGTCGGTAATTATGTTTCCAAGGAAGCATTTGCAGCGGTTGGTACCGTTGGTCCGATAATCAATATGCTTATCGGCTTTTTTATGGGTCTTTCAAACGGTGCCGGAGTGGTTATTTCTCAATATTACGGAGCTAAGAATCATAAAAAGGTCAGTGAAGCAATACATAGCTTTATGCTTGCTACATTGATACTCGGTGCAGTATTTACTGTGGTTGGTATCGTTATGACACCGTATATGTTAAAGCTTACCCAGACTCCCGATAGCGTTATGCCACAGTCAATATCATATCTGACAATCTATTTTTCTGGTATTATTGGTCTTATGATATATAATGCAGGGACAGGAATATTAAATGCGGTGGGTAATTCGCGGTTGCCTTTTTTCTTCCTTGTTTGTTCTGCTCTGATAAATACTGTGCTTGATTTGGTTTTTGTACTTGCGTTTGATATGGGCGTTGAGGGTGTTGCATACGCTACTGTTATTGCACAATCGGTCTCTGCGATACTTACGATGACTGTGTTGATACGAACGGATTCCTGCGTAAAATTCAGCATTTTAAAGTTAAAGATACACATGGATGTTCTTAAACAGATCCTTCGTGTAGGAATTCCGGCGGCAATACAAATGCTGATCACTGCGTTTTCAAATGTATTTGTTCAAGCATATATAAATCACTTTGGTGATAACTGTATGGCCGGCTGGACAGCATACGGAAAGATAGATCATCTTTTGTTTATGCCGGTTCAGTCTCTAGCTCTTGCTATCACAACCTTTGTGGGACAGAACATGGGAGTAGGGCAAGTCAAGAGAGCAAAACGCGGTGCTAACATGGCGTTTTTGATGGCAATAATTGCTACTGCAATTATGGCTGTTCCGATTATGCTTGCAACCCGTGACATAACAGCATTTTTTAACGATGACATAAACGTTATTGAGATAGGATCCATGTTCCTGTTCTGGTTTGCCCCGTTTAATCTTGTGTGTTGCGTTAATCAGATATATATTGGCGCGCTTAGAGGTTCCGGTAACTCAAAAATGCCAATGTTTATTACTCTCGGATCTTTTGTAGTATTCAGACAGATATATATGTTTATCATTGCGAATTATATCTCGAATACACCGTTTTGGATTGGGTTCGGTTATCCGGCCGGTTGGGTTGTGTGTAGCATTCTTACTCTCATATACTATAATGCAGTCCCTCTTGATAAAAAACGGCTTATCAAATCTGATGATTAATATTACTTTTGTAAAATAAAAAACCTTGTTCCGAATAGGGCTTCACTCTAAAGGACAGTTTTACCTACCGACAGAAAAAGCAGAAACCGCAGATTGATTTTCTGCGGTTTTTTGATATAATATGGTGTATAAATACACTGTGTATAAAAATTCCCTATTATAAACCCGAACGATAAATAAAAATTTACTGAGGTCAATATTATGGTAGAAATCAAAAATCTAAGTGCAAATGATATTTCATCCGATATGCTGCTGAATTTTAATCACCATCAAATAATAACAAAAAAATGGGTAAATAGAAACAACAAGTGGGAGTTAGTCCCAACTTCGGATTTGCGTGAATGGAATAAAGATAAGCGAATATGGATATCGGAATATCTTCGTCAACAGATTGAACGAGGCGGTGCGGTAGTTGCTGCATATGTAGTGGATATTTTAGTTGGATTTTGTTGTGTAGACGGAGGTCTTGAAGGGAAAACAGCAAAGTATGCAAATATGACTATGCTTTTTGTCGATGATAAATGGAAAAGAAAAGGCGTAGGTGGAGAATTATTTGAGAAGATTTGTATTTGCGCTAAACGAATGGATGCAGAAAAACTATTTATTTCTGCTATACCTTCGTTCGACACGATTGCGTTCTATTTTAACATGGGCTGTGAAGATGCAAGAGAGATTATATCGGAATATGTTGATACAGACAAAGATAGATATCTCGAATTTGTTTTGAACACCTCAGTATAACTATAAATTTCAATTTGTCGAGAGATGTAGGATTTGATAAAAGCCTCCCTTGTGTAAAGGGAGTCTTATTTTTTTGTCTCCCGAAAGTCTGTCTGTTTTTCCTGACAAGTACTGCATTTGTAGACACAAACGCAAAATACGGCATATCTCTTTCAAGATATACCGTATTTTCGAAAAACTGTCCTTTAGAGCAACGCCCTATAGGAACAAGGTTTTTTTCAGTTTTGTATTTTCAGTTCAATATCTCCGGTTCCGGTAGTTATCTCACATCTTCCTCCTGTGATTGATTTCGGAACTTCAATGTCTCCGCTTCCTGTTTCGGTGATGAATATCTTATCCGTGAGAAATGTTCCTTCAACGTCACCGGTTGATGTTTTTACGTATATCTCAGCCGCGTCACAACTTTCAAAATCTACGTCACCTGTGTTTATGTTAATAGAAAATTTGCCCGAAGCGATAACTTTATTTAATATAATATCACCGGTGTTTCCTTTAGAGAATAGGTTTACACAAGCAATATCTGTCAACTTTATCTTCCCGGTCGATGAATTTATTGTAATATCTCCGTGGCATGTGATTTGCGATGCATTTATTCCACCGATCGAAACAGAAAGATCAAGTGACCCTGCAGAAATATTTTCTATTTTTATACTCCCTGTTGATGATTTTATTTTGAGTAAATTTTTTACGGAGGAATAGCATTTTGTTTTTCCGGTACTTGTAGATATATCGATATTTTCAAAAATAAAATCACTCAGAATTTCGGTATCCCCCGTGCTTGATTTTATTTCCAGATCCCCATATTCGCATTGTGGGATGTATATGGTTATCTTAGGTGTGCCGAAATTTAATCCTATATATTCATACCATTTTCGTGTATCGGTTTCTTTAATTAAAAGAGTCCCGGCTTTTACCGAAACCGAATGATAAACTTTTTTCTGTTCGTAACAAACTACGGTACATTTTGAGCCTTCCGACGGAAGAAATGTGATGTCGGCAGTATCTGAAAAAATAGATATGTTTTTGATGCTTTCACTTATTTCATGACTTGTTGTTTCGTATTCTCCGGTTGATAATTTTGTGAAATCCCATTTAAGAATTGTCATCATGCAAACAAAAGTTATTCCTCCGACAAGTATAAGTACAGTAGCTACAATAAGCCAAGCTTTTGTACTTCCTCTCATTATGACACCTCCTTTTTAATGAAACAGTTTTTGATGCCAAGCGCCAGCTTTTTTGTCAAGTACAGTGTTCCTTTTGTTGCAGCGCGGCATCCGAAATATATGAAAATTGATAATCCTGTGCACACAACACCTACGTTGCCCAAAGCTACTCCCGCAAGATAATTACTACTCATAATATGTAAAATACCTGAGGCAATAATACCGATAATGGAAGCGCATACAGAGATAAATACAGCCCACAGAGAAATAATTACCGACCACAGAGAAATATAGAGGGAAAGGATAACCGAAATGGCAGAGATGATAAGAGAAAGCCAAATAGGAGAACTGACTGCCAAAAATATTATTTCCCATATCCTTAGCTGTTTTTTCGGTTTTATTTTTTCTTTAACGATCGTTGTAAGTGGAATTTCTGAGATGATTTGCGAAACTATATCATCAATGTTTCCAATTGCAGAAACTGCTTCGTCCTCGCTGAGGCCGTCTTCTATTCGGTCGTCTATCATTTCACTGTAAAAATTAATACGTTCCTCGACTTCTGCCACGGGTAGAGTGGAGAGTCTGGCTCGAAGATCGCTTATAAAGTTTTGTTTACTCATTTCCCGTATCCTCCTTTGTTACAAATCGATAGATAGACATGACCTCCCGCCATTCCTCTTTAAAATCTTCTATGCGACGAATACCGGCTTCGGTGATACTGTAATATTTTCTGAGTCTTCCGTTATGCTCAACGGATTTTACAGTCAGCATTTCGGAAAGTTCAAGTCGTTTTAATATTGTATACAGTGTCGATTCAGACATTTCTATATATGGTTTCATATCCTTAATAATCTTATATCCGTATGAGTCCTCGTCTTTGATAGCGGCGAGAACGCAAACATCAAGTAATCCTCGTTTGAGTTGAATATCCATAGAATACTCCTCCTTGCGCAATACATCATATCACGAAGTATTGTGGCTGTCAATACCTTTGTTAAAAATCAAAAAAAAAGGCATCAAAGAAAAATTACTCCTTGATGCCAATATGTTTTTAATTATAGACTATTAAACGTTAAATCTAAAGAGCACAACGTCTCCGTCTGCAATAACGTACTCTTTTCCTTCACTTCGAACAAGTCCTTTTTCCTTAGCCGCGGTCATTGTACCGCAAGCAACCAGATCATCAAATGCAATGATCTCAGCGCGGATGAATCCTCTTTCAAAATCGCTGTGTATCTTTCCTGCGGCACCGGGAGCCTTAGTTCCACGGGTGATGGTCCAAGCTCTTACCTCCTTAGGTCCTGCGGTAAGATAACTTATAAGCCCCAGAAGATCGTAACCTGCACGCACCAGCTTATCAAGACCGCTTTCCTCAATGCCGAGGTCAGCGAGGAATTCAACCTTTTCCTCGGGAGAAAGCTCTGCGATCTCTGCCTCGATACCTGCACAAATGGGAAGACAACCGGAGTTCTCGTCCTCCGCGAACTTTTTAAGTGCCTGATATGCGGGATTATCTGCGCCACCGTTTGCAACATCATCCTCGGAAATGTTACCGGCATAGATGACGGGCTTTGCCGTGAGAAGGGAACAGTCACCGAGAAGAGCAACTTCATCCTCGGTGAGACCAATGGCACGAACGGTTTTTCCTTCCTCGAGCCCTTTCATGATTCTCTCTTCAAGCTCAAGCTGGGAAGCAAGGGTCTTGTCACCCTTCATCGCTTTTTTTGTACGGTCGATACGGCGCTCAAGAGTCTCCATATCGGAGAAGATAAGCTCCATATTGATTGTCTCAATATCACGGAGAGGATCGATAGATCCGTCAACGTGAATTATATCATCGTTCTCAAAGCAACGAACGACATGGACGACTGCATCAACCTCGCGGATGTGAGCAAGAAACTTGTTACCAAGACCTTCACCTTTTGAGGCACCACGCACAAGTCCGGCAATATCAACGAATTCAATGATAGCAGGAGTATATTTCTCCGGGTTATACATTTCGGCAAGAACGTCAAGACGCTTGTCGGGAACCGCAACAACTCCTACGTTAGGTTCAATTGTACAGAAAGGGTAGTTGGCAGATTCTGCGCCTGCGTTAGTTATAGCGTTAAAAAGAGTGCTCTTACCTACATTGGGTAATCCGATTATTCCAAGTTTCATCTGAAATGACCTCTTTCGATTATCTTCAATATCCTGAATATTCAATATCTTACATATTATACAATAAAAACTTATCAATATCAAGCATCAGAAGTAAAAATATGCACGATAATGCAGTTAAAGTTTTAGATGAGGATGCTTGTTCATAAATTAACAAATTGTTAACACAAAAGGTTAAAAAATAGTCTATAATAAAGAATGAATATTTGTGATTTTATATAAATTGTAAATTTTATTCCGGAGGTTATATATGGCAACAAAAATTCTCGTTGTAGACGATGACATTAATATATGTGAGCTGCTTTACCTGAATCTAACTCAAGAGGGTTATGAGGTAAAGACTGCCAATGACGGTGTAGAAGGTATCAATTACTTTAAGATGTATGAACCGGATCTTGTTCTTCTTGACGTAATGATGCCTCGTAAAGACGGCTGGCAGGTATGCCGTGAGATTCGTGAAATGTCCGCTAAGCCTATTATCATGGTAACTGCTAAGGGTGAAGTGTTTGATAAGGTGCTTGGTCTTGAGCTTGGTGCTGATGATGTTATAACAAAGCCATTTGAGAAGCAGGAGGTTCTTGCCCGTATAAAGGCTGTTCTTCGTAGATACGGAAACCGTGAGAGTCATAGCGACGAAGAGGTAATTAAGTTTGATAATATAGAGATCAGTAAGGCTAAGTATGAGCTTAAGCTCAACGGTAAGTCTGTTAACATTCCTCCCAAAGAGCTTGATCTTCTGTATTTCCTTGCCCTCAATTACAATCGTGTTTTCACTCGTGATCAGCTTCTTGACAAGGTTTGGGGTTTTGATTATCTTGGTGACTCACGTACCGTTGACGTTCATATTAAGAGACTTCGTGAGAAGCTGGAGGGTGTATCCACAAAATGGGTACTTAAGACCGTCTGGGGCGTAGGATATAAGTTTGAATTGCTTCAGTAATATAAATATTAATTACAGGGCGGTTCACCGCCCTGTTTTAGTGTTGTTTTAATCTGTATTAGGTGGTTTTATATGTTTAAGAGTCTGTTTACGAAATATATAGCGGTATTTATGCTGATAATCGTTGTCAGTTTTGCTGTACTGGCCTTTACAGTTTGCTCTATGGTATCTACCTATGCTCTTTCTACCAACAAGGATATAGTACAGCGCGTTGCAAACAGTTCAGGAAATTATCTTGAAGCTGAGTTTTCTGCATACAAGAGAGAGACATATGGACTGGGGGAATTCAAATATTTTGTCTCAAATTATGAGTCGGATATTAAATCGGTTTTTAAGTCACTTGTAAACATCACCGGTAAAGGAGATACTGTACTGGTAATTGCCGATGAAGAAGGTAAAATTCTTTTTACACATGGTGGTGATATTGATACCATTATAGGTGACCATCTGCCTATATCTCTTTTAAATAAACTCAAGGAGCATAACGAGGCTGAGTCAAACGATAATTTGGGCGGAGTATATGCCGAATCCTTTATTAACCGTACACTTAAGATTAAAGATAATAGCGGAAATACTTGTGGATACATCGTAGCCTCTGTTGCTTCCTCATGGATAAGTGAACTTAACGAGGTCATAATGAAAACGGTAATAATGTCCAGCCTTTGGGTACTGATTGCAGCACTTATAGCTGTTTATTATCTTACCGAGAGAGTTATTGGGCCTATGCGCCGTATGAGTAACGCGGCAAAGAAATTCTCTCAGGGGCATTTTGACATTAGGGTTCCGGTGCAAGGACATGATGAGGTAGCAGAGCTTGCCACTGCATTTAATAACATGGCGGCATCTCTTGAAAAACTTGAGGATCTGCGCAGTACCTTCCTTGCCAATGTATCTCACGACCTGAGAACGCCCATGACCACGATCTCCGGCTTTGTTGACGGAATAATTGACGGTACTATAACTCCCGATCGACAGGGGTACTATCTTGAGATAATATCAGCTGAGGTAAAGAGACTTTCCCGTCTTGTTTCCAGCCTTCTTGATCTGTCCAGAATTCAGGCAAATGATAGAAAGTTTGTTCCTGTTCCATTTGATATTTGTGAGATGGGACGTCAGATTCTTATCTCTTTTGAAAATCAGATAGATACAAAACGCCTTGATGTAGAGTTTGATGTTACCGATGATAGAATGATGGCCTATGCAGACAAGGATGCAGTGCATCAAGTATTCTATAATCTTTGCCATAATGCTATCAAGTTTTCACGAGAAGAAGGACATTACCGTATATCGATTCTCGACGAGAATAAGAAGATAAAGGTTCGAGTCTATAATGAGGGACAGGGAATACCGCTTGAGGATATCCCATTCGTGTTTGAACGTTTTTACAAGAGTGACAAGAGCCGCGGTCTTGACAAGAGTGGTGCGGGACTCGGACTGTTTATTGCAAAGACGATAATGAATGCTCACGGAGAGGATCTCAGTGTTGACAGTGTTTACGGAGAATATTGTGAGTTTTCCTTTACTCTTCAGTATGCTACTCCCGCTCAGCTTGCACAGTATGAGCGTCCCAAAAATGATGATATCGAATAAAACAAAAAATCTTTATAAAAAAACAAAAAACATCTTGACTTAATCGTTAAAGTGTGTTATAATCTAACAGTCGTGAGCGAGAGCTTGCGACGTATCTGGGTGTGGCGCAGCTGGGAGCGCGCTACCTTGGGGTGGTAGAGGCCGCTGGTTCAAGTCCAGTCACTCAGACCAAGCAAAAAAGGCAAGCCAAAGGGCTTGCCTTTTTTGCTTGGTCTGACTGTTTGCGAATCTGCTTGAAGTTGTTTTTCGGGCTATAGAGATATATTTGGTCAGAGCGATTGGTGAGAAATAGTTTGGCATACACGAGGAGAGAAGACCGACGCGGGTGTATTCAGTTCAAGTATCCGGTTTTTAAGAAGAAAAAAGCAAGTCAACGACTTGCTTTTTTTATTTGCTGTGGTATAATAAACCCAAGATAGCGATAATGAAAATATATCTGCCGTCTCCTTGCTTTGCTTAGTGAAATTCGAATGAGCAATTTTTGAAAAGGGGATATATCCAGACGATCGTTAGGCTGTTTAGCTGTTGGTGAAGATTATGATAATAAAAGAAAATCTTGAGACAAATGTAGTGAAATCCTGCGATGTGCTTGTATGCGGTGGCGGTTTCGCCGGAATATCCGCCTCTCTTGCGGCGGCAAGGCAGGGTAAAAATGTTATTTTGCTTGAAAAGGAGTTTCTCCTTGGCGGTCTTGGAACTGCCGGACTAATTACAATATACTTACCTTTGTGTGACGGTTTTGGAAGACAGGTTTCATACGGTATAGCGGAAGAGCTTTTTAGACTGTCTGTTTCTATGGGATATGAAGATAATTATCCCGATAACTGGCTTGACAGTAACGATCCTTCCCGAAGAACCGAAAATGACAATCGTTTTGAGGTGCAGTATAATCCAAGTCTCTTTGCTATTTTAGCGGAACAGCTGCTTGTTAAACACGGTGTTACTATCTTATACGGAACTTACGCAGTTGGTGTCGGTATGACCGGTGATAAGATCGATGCAGTTATAATTGAAAACAAATCGGGAAGACAGGCAATAGCTGCTAAAACGGTAGTTGATGCCACAGGAGATTGCGATATTGCAAAATTTGCAAAAGCACCTACCGAAACATATAAGCCGGGAAATGTGCTTGCGGCTTGGTATTATTCATTGGGACGAGAGGGTTACAATCTTAATATTTTAGGGTATGCAGATCCACCTGATTCTGAAAAAGATGAAACCAACAAGACAGAGCATTTGGCTGATAGAAGATTTACAGGACTTGATGGAGAAGAGCTTTCCGAAATGGTACAGTTGTCACACTTTTCTACATTTAACAATGTGTTATTTAACAGACAAAGTGATGAAACTATTGTTCCTACCTCAATTGCAACTATACCTCAGGTCAGAATGACTCGAAGAATAGTTGGTGAATATACTCTCCATGATACCGAAGAACACAAATACTTTGAAGATTCTATAGGTATGATTTCCGACTGGAGAAAACGAGGTCCTGTTTATGAGGTGCCTTTTTCTACCCTTTATTCGAGAAAAGTGAAAAACCTGATTACTGCAGGAAGGTGTACTTCTGTTACCGACGATATGTGGGATATTATGAGAGTTATCCCGTGCTGTGCCGTAACAGGACAGGCGGCGGGAACAGCTGCAGCGATCTCAGAAGATTTTTCAAGTATTGATATTCACGAGCTTCAGAGTATTTTGCAAAAGGACGGAGTGATTCTTCACGAAAAGGATTTGGTGTGAAGTTTCACCTTCGTGTAATGTTAATTATTTTTGCGTTAGATTAATAATAATAATATAGGATAGGTAATTTAATTATGCTTTTTTTCTACGTAAGACATGGTGATCCCATATATGATCCGGATTCACTTACACCACTCGGACACAGACAGGCAGAGGCTGTAGCAAAACGTCTTGCACTTTACGGAATTGACAAGGTATACAGTTCAACCTCCACTCGTGCAATCCAGACGTCACAGCCTACCTGTGAACTGCTCAGACTGCCTGAAGCGGAGCAGCTTGATTTTGCTAATGAGAATCACGCTTGGGATGCGCTGTCTTATAAGCACTATTGGTTGTTTGAGGTATCCGAAATGGCAGAGCTTCTTAACAGCCGTGAGGTAAGGGACCTTGGTTTCCGTTGGTACGAGCATCCTGAGTTTGCTGAATTTGGATATGGAAAAGAGATCAACCGTGTTTATGATGCGGTAGATGATTTTTTTGCAAAACTTGGATATGAGCATGACAGATATACCGGAAAATATAAGATTACAAAGAAAAATGATCAGAGAATAGCTCTGTTTGCCCATTTCGGCTTTGGTATGGAATTTATGAGCTGTCTTCTTGATATTCCTTATCCCCAGTATTCCACTCACTTCGATATGTGTCATACCGGAATGACAGTTATTGAATTTCCGGACAATGGTGGATTTTCTATTCCTAAGGTTCTCACTCTTTCATCTGATTCTCATTTGTACCGCGAAGGTCTTCCGACCAAGTACAATCGGGAATTTTATTTCTAAAAACAAATTAACAGATGGGCTGTCGCATTTACAAATGCGACAGCCCATCTAATTTTTGACTTAAAAATTACCTTTACAGAAACTGTTTGACCTTTTCAAGCCTTAAAACGACATGATCAATTGGGAGTCCGTTTGTCTTTCCTTCACCGTGTTTGTCGAACAGGCAAGTTCTCATACCGTAATTTATTGCTCCCGACATGTCAGAGGAAAGGGAATCACCTATCATGATTACCTCAGATGGAAGGATCGTACTTTCTCCGCGTTCGGCTGCATTTCTGTTTATCTCATTCATACAGTGGGCAAAGAATTCTTTGGATGGCTTTTGAGCTCCGATCTGTTCTGAAATGAAAAAACCGGAAAAATAAGGGGATAGGTTACCAACTCTCAGTCGGTTGAGTTGTTGCTCGTAAGGACCGTTGCTGGCGGCATAGGTCATATATTTTTCACTGAGATATCTTAGTATATCCTCCGCCCCGTCCACATGTATTGCGCTGTCAAATAGGCAAGACCTGAAATATTTTTCAAAAGTCTGTCCGTCAAATTCGATACCGAGGACAGAAAAAATATTATCCCATCTGTGACGTTTCAGCTCAGTGAATGTTATTTCTCCGAGTTCCAGTTTTTTCCACATATGGGAATTAACCTGCTTGAATGTCCCGAACATACTGTCCTCATATGTACCAAGACCGAATTTTTCAAATCCGTCTTTCATCGAAATTCTGACGTAAGCGTCAAAATCAAGAAGAGTATCATCTATATCAAGTAAAACCGCACGGATCAAGAGAGCACCTCCGTTACCGATATTTCGTTATCTATTAGTATATTATTCCATATAGTGGCAATTTTTTCAATACATTTTTTGCTTTAAGTAAGACGATATCTAAAAAGAAATATATTTGCGGTTTTTTATTATTTATGGTATAATGTGATGGTATAGAGAATTAGATGTCGGAGTATATCTGCCTTCTATAAAATAAAGTGTTTTAAGGATAAATAAAAATGCGAGAAGAGTACGAAAAGGTTTATTCTGAAATATTTCCTTTTTGGAAGAAAATAACTGAAGAAGATAAAAACTACATTTGTGATAATTCCACAGCAATCTCGTATATGAAGGGCAGTACTGTACATGACGGTAATGGGTGCTCAGGTGTTATTTTTTTGAAAAAAGGATGCCTGAGATTATATATAATGTCCGATGAAGGAAAAGAAATAACGTTGTACCGACTTCATAACGGAGAAATGTGTATGCTTTCTGCTTCCTGCGTTATCGGTGCTATTACATTTGATGTATTTGTTGATGCAGAAGAGGAAAGTGAGTGTTATATTATACCCGGTCCGGTATATTCGTACATTGCAGAGAACAACACTGATATAAAGATATTTACTCTTGAGACTGCGGTGAGCAGATTTTCCGATGTAATGTGGGCGATACAACAGATGTTTTTTATGAGTGTGGATAAGAGACTTGCGGTGTTTTTACTTGATGAGGCGGCAAGGACGGGATCTGACACGATTTCATTGACACAGGATCAGATAGCTAAGTATATGGGTTCAGCCCGAGAGGTAGTGTCCCGAATGCTTAAATATTTTTCTTCCGAGGGACTTGTTGAGGTTTCTCGCAAAGGTGTAAAAATAATTGATAAGACTGCACTTCGCAGATTAACGGTATGATTTTAAAAAAGATTGAAGGGAGGGAAGAGTGTGTCCGAAAAAAAGAAAATAACTGTTGGGATTCTTGCACATGTTGATGCAGGCAAAACCACTCTTTCCGAGGCACTTCTTTTTCTGTCGGGTAAGATACGCAGCCTTGGCAGAGTAGATCATAAAAATACTTTTCTTGATACAAACGTAGTGGAGAGGGAAAGAGGAATAACGGTATTTTCAAAGCAAGCAAGGTTTTCTGTGGGAGAAACTGATTTTATTCTACTTGATACCCCGGGACACGTGGATTTTTCCGCAGAGACCGAGAGAACTCTGTATCTTCTTGATTACGCTATTCTCGTTATAAGCGCACCTGACGGTGTACAGAATCATACTCGCACATTGTGGCAGCTTCTTGATCACTACGGTGTACCTACTTTTATATTTGTCAACAAGACCGATATATGTTATAAATTGAAAGAGGAGATAGAAGAGGAGCTCTCCGCCGGACTCTCATCCGGATGTGTTGCTTTTCATGAAAAACAGACAAAATCCGAGCTTGACGAAATGCTTGCTATGGTAAATGAGGATTTTCTCGATAGCTTTCTTAACGGAGATGAGATCTCGGAAAATGATATTGCAAACGAGATCGGGCAGAGACGTCTATTCCCTTGCTTTTACGGCTCTGCCCTTAAGACCGAGGGTGTGGAATTCTTTTTGAATGCTCTTGACAGACTTACTTTATCCCCGGAATATTCAAATGAAGAATTTGGTGCAAAGGTATATAAAATACTGTATTCCGGCGGTACACGTCTGACTTATATGAAGATCACATCCGGAAAGATAAGTGCAAGAGATGAGATCAAATACCTCTCTGCCGAAGGAACGGCATTCAGTGAAAAGATAAATGGGATCAGACTGTATTCGGGTGATAAATTTGAACAGGTCGATTCCGCTTCGGCAGGTGAAATATGCGCTGTTATGGGATTGTCAGAAAGCTATGCAGGACAGGGACTTGGATACGAGGGAGATACATCTCGTCCTCTTCTTGAACCGGTGCTGTCCTACAGAGTTGTACTTCCTGCGGAATGTGACCCGGTAGTGTATTTTACCAAGCTCAAGGAACTTGAGGAAGAGGAACCGTCTCTTCATCTTCTCTGGAATTCTGAGCTAAAACAGATAGAAGCAAGACTTATGGGAGACATACAGACCGAGCTTCTTCTCAGACTTATCAAGGACAGGTTTTCCATTGACTGTACCCTTGATGCAGGTAAGATACTGTATAAAGAAAAAATTGCTAAAAAGACGGTGGGCATTGGCCATTTTGAACCACTGAGACACTATGCCGAGGTACAGCTTCTTCTTGAACCTCAACCGGAGGGTACAGGGCTTATATTTGATCTTCGTGTTCCCGAAAATACTCTTAGTATAAATTGGCAGAGGCTCATCCTCTCGTATCTTTACGGTAAAAAGCACAGAGGAATACTTACCGGTTCTTTGCTTACAGACACAAAGATAACATTGCTTGCAGGCAAGGATCACTTAAAGCATACAGAGAGCGGTGACTTCAGAGAAGCTACATTTCGTGCTGTTCGCCAGGGACTTATGCGAGGCGGATGTATTCTGCTTGAACCGTATTATAATTTCAGACTTGATATTCCATCCGGACATATAGGACGTGCAATGTCTGATCTGCAGAACAAGTTTGCCGAATTTGAAATAGAGTCCTCTACTGAGGACAGAGCCGTTATCAGCGGTTCCGCGCCGGTATCTGAACTTCACGACTATATTCGTGATGTTATATCATACACCAGTGGTAAGGGTAATCTTTCCCTTGTGAACGGTGGGTATAAACCATGTCATAACAGTGATGAGATAATAGCTGAGATTGGATATGATCCGGAGGGTGATCTTGCAAATACTCCCCATTCGGTATTTTGCGCACACGGTGCAGGCTTTATTGTTCCATGGAATGAGGTTGAAGATCATAAACATCTTACTGTCTGCCTTGAAAAAGAAGCTACCCCCAATACCGTTATACCACGGGTAGAGAAGATTGCCCGTCGTTACGATATAACTGATAAAGAGGTAGAGGCAATAATGCAGAGGACATTTGGCCCTATCAAACGTAGACGGTATAGCGAGCCTAAGATCAACTCTGCCGAAAAAGAGGATAGAAGAAAGTCAAAGAAGTTACGTGAGCAGAGAAACCTCACTATAATCGACGGTTATAATCTTATATATTCTTGGGATGCGCTTAAGGAGATAGCGGACGTTGAACTTGAGAGTGCAAGAAACACTCTTATGGATATGCTCAGCAGCTATGCAGCATATACAAAAAACGAGCTTCTCCTTGTGTTTGATGCCTATCTTGTAAAGGACGGAGATGGTTCTGATTTTATCAGAGACGGATATCGCGTAGTCTTTACAAAAGAAGATGAGACTGCTGATGCGTATATTGAAAAGGTGATGCATGATCTTGGCCCTGATTATACTGTAAAGGTCGTTACCGGGGACAGAATGCTCCAGTTTTCGGCAGTAATGTCAGGAATACTCAGAATCACAGCAAAGGAGTTTGCTGATGAGCTTGTATCTGTAGGAAATGAGATTACCGCGTTTATAAGAAAGCTGGCAGAGACAAACAGATAGTCTAAAAAATATGATTAAGTGCCACTCGGTGTGCAATATGTATAAAATTCGGTGGGGTACTTGTATACTATGTGAAAATTGATTAAGCTCGCTTGACAAAAAATATTAGAAGATGTAAAATAAAAAAAACAGGAAAGGATATACAAATCATATGAAAAATGCTAAACAATTTGTATCGATCTTACTTGCGTGTCTTTTCTGCATTTCCTCATTTATTGGATGTTCGGGAGATACCGGAGCAGATGTAGATACTACGCAGGCAGATACAACCGCCTCTGATACCACTGCGCCTGTAGATGAGAAATGGCCTGAGGTAGAGGGTACCGTTATATACGTTGACGTGGCAGCCGAAGAGGGCGGAGATGGTACAAAGGATGCTCCTCTCAGAAGTATTCAGGAAGCACAGACAAAGATTCGCGAGATAAAGGCTGGTGACGGTCTTCCTGAGGGCGGAATTACCGTTCTTCTTGCTTCCGGTGAATATAAAATTACCGAAACCATTAACTTTACCGCAGAGGATTCCGGTACAGAGAATAGCCCTATAAGATATATGTCCGCCAAGAAAAACGGTGCGGTTCTCACCGGCGGAATAACTCTTGATGCATCTGACTTTGAACCAATTACCGATGAGGAAAAGGCAAAGCTTATTGATGATGCGGCAAAGGAGAAGGTACTGAAAATCGATCTCTCTAAATACGGACTTACAACAGAGACCATCGGCAAAATATATCCTCACGGAAATGACTCAAGATCCAGTGATTATCCCGGTGGAGTCGGTACTTGGACAAGTGAGCTCTTTATTGACGGTACAAGAATGGAGCTTTCCCGTTATCCCAATCAGGCAACTGAGGATAGATTTCACGCTTCTTTTGTGAAGATCGGTGACAACGATGACGTGAGTGTATTCAGTCTTAAAGATGCGTATAAGGACACATTTACTCATGCGGCTCTTTGGGAGACGGATGATATATGGATAGTAGGTTTTCTCGGTTGGAACTGGTCATCTGCGGTGCTTCCTGTTCAGAGTATAGACACAAATCAAATGCAGGTAACTTTGGGACATAGTAACCACTACGGCATCAGCGAGGACGGCCGTCTGTTCTTCTTCAACGTGTTTGCCGAAACAGACACCGCCGGCGAATATTATATAGACCGTGAAAATGCGATACTCTACCTTTACCCCACGGAGAATTTTGATAGCAGTTCCATCGTTCTTTCCTCTTTTGACAATTATATTGTAAAGATGAACGGTGCTTCTTACATTACTCTCGATGGGCTTAATATAACCGGTACCAGGGCTGATGCAATCTCTCTCTCCGGTGACCATCTTACAGTTGATAACTGTAAGATTTCCGGTATTGGTAATAACGCTATACGTGCAAACGGTAGTTACTTAACCGTACAAAACAGCGAAATCTGTGAGGTCGGTGATTGTGCGATCATTATGAACGGCGGTGACCAGGATACAGTTACTTCCTCAGGTAATTTGATATACAACAACAGTATACATCACTGGAATCAGATTAATCACTCTCAGGAATATGCGGTTAAACTTAAAGGATGTGGAACAGTAGTTTCTCACAACGAAATCTATGAGGGTCCTCATCAGGCGGTTATATGGTACGGTCCAAATCATATAATGGAATACAACGAGTTATACAACGTTTGTTATGAGACAGATGACTGCGGTGCGTTTTATTCCGGTCGCCGTCTTGACTGCTACGGTAGTACAATCCGTTATAATTTCATCCACGACATAGGCTCTGACGGAGGATGGGCGATGGGTATATATTACGATGACGGCCTTGGAGGACAGACTGCATACGGTAACGTTATCTTTAACGTAACAGGTTACGGTATTCTTACCTGCGGACGAGACAATATCATTGAAAACAACCTGATAATCGACAGCGACGATTCACCGATCAGTATCACTGCACGTACCCGTACGTTGCCGAATATGGTTTATGAGCATGCCCGCGACTTGGCAGAGCACGTAGAGGCAATGCAGAAAAATCCCGAGTGGGACGAGGCTTTCCCGGGATACGGCGATATTATCCCTTACGTTAATGGATATGACGGTGATTATGACGATCCTATGCTGTCAACCAACCCTGCAAACAATGTAGTGCGAAATAACATGTTCTTTATGACAGATGGTAGAATCTGCGAGGATATGGTGTATGATTATCAGTGCTTCAAGATGGGAATTATTGAGAACAATCTTAAATTTACCGATGCCGAACACGTTCAGCTTCCGGGCATTGAGGATGGTGATTGTACTCTTGCCGATGATGCAGAGGCCTATAAGAACGGCTTTGTAAAAATTCCTCTTGAAGAAATCGGACGCATTGAAAATAATTGATCACATTATTGTTTTAAAAACTATATAAGAAATACCCGCTTACAGTATTATTTACCGTAAGCGGGTATTTACATTGTTATATTAATTTGTATATTATATTTTTACTGTAGTACCTGCGGGAATCTCGAGAGTCTGTCCGTCTACAGTCAGCCAGACACTTATAGCAGAAGGATTGTAGAACGAATCGAGTTCAAGAGACATTCTGAGGGATTTAGTAGCATTTATGTAATCTACTATCTCAATGTTGGTAGCGTACCATACATTTTCGAGACCTGAAATCTTAGCGCAGAACTCTTCAATAAGCTCCCAGTTGTTATTGTGACTAAACTCATAACTGTGACCCCATACGTAGAAGAGGTTGTAGTGACTGTCTCGACCGGGATCAAGGAAAACGGGGATTTTATCAACTATATCGTGTCTGTGATGACAGGTAGGATCCCAACGGAGGAAATCCTCGGGAATGTCAAAATTGTTTGTAGAATGAACAGTACGAGAATATTCGATACCGGTATTCTTTATTACCTTTATGGTCTCATCATCAAAGTTGCCGTATGGATATGACATACCGCGAACAGGATAACCGCAGGCTTTTTCAAGTGCTTTTCTGTCTTCGTATATTTCAGCAAGCTTTGCTGTTTCGGGAATGATAGTGGGCCAGGGGTGAGTAGCCATGTGGCAGGAAACCTCATGACCTTTATATAGATCTTTTACATCCTCAAAGGAGATCACGTTATCTCTGCAGAAAAAACCGGAATTCAGATGGAAGGTGCCTTTGATTCCGTTTTTATTAAATATTTCAACAAGTCTTACGTCTTCCTTTCTGCCGTCATCGTAACTCATGGTGAGACAACGGCTTACACCTCCGGGAAAACGGTTAAATACTACTCTATGCATTCTTTAACACCTCGTTTTTATTTTAGTATATCACAGAATAAATGTTTTGTCTATAGGGCAAAAGTTGTTTGAACATGTGGAGTTTACATTGTTTGAAAAGTGTGATATAATTAAAAAAACAAAAGAATTGTAGGTGTTTATTTATGCTTGAGAGAATGGCTGAATTTTTTGAAAAACGACTTTGCGAATATGATGAGCATATGCTGACATGCATAGAATCTGCACCTGAATTTTACAGATTAACAGCAAATGTATTACCAAAGAAAAAAGAAACAGAGATAATCGATCTTGGATGCGGTACGGGTCTTGAATTGACTGAATATTTTGCAGTTAATCCAACAGCGGTTGTGACCGGGATAGATATATCTGTCGGTATGCTCGATGAACTTAAAAGAAAATTCCCATCTAAAAACATAAAAACTGTTTTGGGTTCGTATTTTGAGATTCCTTTCGGTGAAGAGCAGTTTGATGCTGCGGTATCGGTGGAATCTCTTCACCATTTTACAAAAGAGGAGAAAATTTCACTTTATAAAAAGCTTCATGCATCACTGAAAAAAGGTGGGTACTTTATTCTTACTGATTATTTTTCAATGTCAGAAGAAGAGGAGATACAGCATCGCAGTGAACTGTTAAGATTAAAAAAAGAACAGTCCGCAGAAGAAGGGGTATTATATCATTATGACACACCACTTACAGTAGAACATGAGACTGAAGCACTGATTAAAGCAGGATTTTCTTCTGTGCATGTGCTCGGCAGCTGGGGTGCAACTTTTACTTTGAGGGCAGATAGATGAGGTTAGTGTATTAATTTTGTCAAAATGGCGCGAAAATAAAAATAGATTGACAAAAAGTAATGTTGATGATATAATGAACTAAACGCTGAGAAGTGGAGTAGTAGCCGTTTTTTCGTTGTCTTCAGAGAGGTATCGGTTGGTGTGAGATATCCGGTGGATGCGGTGAACTCGCCATGGAGCGGTCGGGGTAAAGCAGATTTTCTGTGGGTAATTTCGAACGGGTACTCCCGTAATAGAGGTACGGTGTGCCGGCACCTGAGTGCATCCTGTCAGGATGAATAAGAGTGGTACCGCGGAAGAACTAAAACACTATGTTTTGTCTCTTTCGTCTCTTAGTTGTTATCGGTTCGATAACGGGAGACGAGAGGGCTTTTTTGTTATATTACTTGTATTAATTATATTTTAAGGAGGCGAGCAGTAATGATCATGAACGGAGCACAGATTGCAATAGAGACTCTGATAGAGCAGGGTGTTACCGATGTGTTCGGTTATCCCGGCGGTCAGGTGCTTAATATATACGATGCATTATATTGTGCATCAGACAGACTCAGGCACATTCTTACTGCTCACGAGCAGGGGGCTGCTCATGCCGCAGACGGTTATGCGAGAGTTACAGGTAAGGTGGGTGTTGTTATAGCAACCTCCGGTCCCGGTGCTACTAATCTCGTTACCGGTATAGCTACCGCTATGCTTGACTCCGTTCCTATGGTTGCAATAACCGGAAACGTACCAACTTATCTTATAGGCAGAGACGGATTCCAAGAGGTTGATATAACCGGTGTTACTATGCCGATAACCAAACATAATTATTTCGTCACTAAGGTGGAAGATCTTGCTGAGACGATAAGAGATGCTTTCAGAATAGCCAAATCAGGCCGTCCGGGCCCTGTTCTTATAGATATTCCCAAGGATGTACAGGAGGCGGAATGCGAGTATACTTATGCCGCACCATATGATCCGATCAGGTTTGCTCAGGCAAGCGAAGCTCTCATTTCAGAGGCTGCAGATATGATCAACTCTGCTGTCCGCCCTTATATTTACATTGGCGGCGGTGCCGCAAGAGAGGGACTTAGCAGAGAAATAATTGCTCTTGCTGATAAAATTGACGGATATATAGGTAGTTCTCTTATGGGACTTTCTCTTATTCCCAACTCTCACGTCCGTTTTCTCGGTATGCAGGGAATGCATGGCAGATATGCCTCTTCCCGCGGCGCAAAAGAGGCAGATGTTATAATTGCTATAGGTGTCAGATTCAGTGATAGAGCGATAGGAGACGTAAAGCAGTATTCAAAAAATGCTAAAATCATTCAGCTGGACGGAGATATCGCGGAGATAAATAAAAACGTTTCGGTTGATATAGGGATTGTTGGAGACATAACATCAGCACTTCTGAAAATGACCGAGCTGTGTGAAGAAAAGAAGCATCCTAATTGGAAAAAGAAGATAGAGACATATAGAGAGTACGGTAAGGCAATAGGTGCCGAGATGGAGAAAAATGCCGGTGATACTCTTACTCCAAAGAAAATACTTGACGTTATAAATAACGGAAAAAATGATAATACGGTTATCGTTACCGATGTTGGTCAGCATCAGATGTGGACCGCACAGTATGCACGGTTTGAACGTCCCCGCAGGCTTGCTACCAGCGGCGGACTCGGTACAATGGGATACGGTATGGGTGCTGCTATCGGTGCGTATATAGCTGAAGACGAGAGGCCTATACTTATAACCGGTGACGGTAGCTTTGGAATGAATATGACAGAACTTGCCACTGCCGTGACTTATAATATTCCAATGATAATTGTTATTATGAACAACGGTGTTCTCGGCATGGTAAGACAGTGGCAGACCTTGTTCTACGACAAGCATTATTCAAGCACGGTGCTTGACAGAAAAACTGATTTTGTCAAGATTGCAGAAGCCTTTGGTGCAAGGGGTGAAAGGGTAGACAGTGCCGAAAGTTTTAAGGCGGCATTTGAACGTGCCGTTAGTTATAGCGGCCCGTATCTTATCGATGCCGCTATCGGAATGGATGAATTTGTTCTTCCAATGCTCCCACCCGGAGCAAAAATGGAGGATATAATAACTGAGGATTTTTCATCCTCAGATGTTTCATCTGATGATGAAAATGAAAAGGACGGTGCAGAATAATGAGATCGGTTATATCAGTATACGTTGAAAATAAATACGGTGTTCTTGCAAGAGTTGCGGGGTTATTTATGCGACGCGGCTTTAACATTGACTCTCTGACTGTTAGTGAGACAGAGGATTCGAGGTATTCACGAATCACCATTACAATGGACGGAGACGAGAACTCAAGAGAACAGCTTATAAGTCAGCTTACAAAACTTCAGAATGTCAGAAGTGTAAAGCTTCTTGGCGGAGACAGTACAGTTGAGCGAGAGATAATGCTGATAAAGGTAAAGAATACCCCTGAGAACAGAAGCGAGATAATGGCGGCAACCGAGATATATCGTGCTAAGATAATCGACTATACCACCGATGCTATGTGTGTGGAGGTCACAGGGGAACCCAGTAAGATAAAAGCCTTTATTGAGGTAATGAAGCCGATCGGTATTGTTGAAATGTGCCGTACAGGTGTGGTTGCTCTTGACAGAGGCGCAAACGTGCTTGAAAAATAAAGAGGATAATAAAATGATAGAAAAGATATTTACGGATAAGGCTCCTGCGGCAATAGGTCCTTATTCCCAGGCAATAAAGTCCGGCAATACGGTTTATACTTCGGGACAGATTGCGATTTCACCTGAGAGCGGTGTGCTTGTAGGAGATAATGTAAAAGAACAAACCGAGCAGGTAATGGCAAATCTTTCTGCAGTGCTCAGTGCGGCAGGTGCATCTCTTGACAGTATAGTAAAGACCACGTGCTTTCTTTCTGATATGGTTGATTTTGCGGATTTTAACGAGGTTTATAGCAAGTATATAACCTCTGCTCCTGCAAGAAGCTGTATTGCGGCAAAGGCTCTCCCCAAGGGGGCTCTTGTTGAAGTAGAAGCCATCGCGGTCATTGACGCGGAGTAAAAGATGATGAACACTTCAAAATACACGAGACAGTTTTTTACTGTCAACGCTCCCGAGAGAAAATGGGCAAGAAAAAGCTTTATTGAAAAGGCTCCTGTGTGGTGTTCGGTTGACCTCAGAGATGGTAATCAGGCACTTATGATTCCAATGAGCCTTGAGAAGAAGCTTGATTTCTTTGAGCTTCTTGTGGACATTGGCTTTAAGGAGATAGAGATAGGATTTCCTGCTGCGTCTGAGACGGAATATACTTTCCTTCGCAGACTTATAGACGGAAAGCTTATTCCTGATGATGTGACAATACAGGTGCTTACACAGAGCCGTGAACACATAATCAGAAAGACCTTTGAGGCTCTTCGCGGATGCAAGAATGCTATTGTACATCTTTATAATTCCACTTCCCTTGCACAGCGCGAGCAGGTGTTTAAGAAGAGTAAGGAAGAGATAAAGAAAATAGCTACCGATGGTGCAGAGCTTTTTGTTAAAATAGCAGAGGAGATGGGTGCGGATTATCGCTATGAGTATTCGCCGGAGTCTTTTACCGGCACGGAACCTGAATTTGCACTTGAGGTATGTAACGCGGTACTTGATGTATGGAAACCGACACCTGATAAGAAGGTTATAATCAATCTTCCTGTTACGGTCGAACTTGCCTCCCCACACGTGTATGCAGATCAGGTAGAATATATCTGCGATAATATTAAATATAGAGATTCGGTTATCATTTCTCTTCATCCTCATAATGATAGAGGATGTGCTGTTGCAGATGCAGAGCTTGGTCTTCTTGCAGGCGGTGACAGAGTAGAGGGCACTCTTTTCGGTAACGGAGAGAGAACAGGTAATGTTGATATAGTTACCTTGGCACTCAATATGTATGCTCAGGGCATAGATCCCGAACTTGACTTTAGCGATATGCCGGGAATATCTGCACTTTATGAGAAGATAATGGGCATGGACATATATGCAAGACAGCCTTACGCCGGTAAGCTTGTTTTTGCCGCATTCTCAGGTTCACACCAGGATGCTATAGCCAAGGGAATGAAGTGGCGTGATGAACAGGATAGTGACATATGGACCGTGCCATATCTTCCTATCGATCCAAGAGACGTGGGCAGGGAATACGAGACAGATGTTATTCGTATCAATTCCCAGTCTGGCAAGGGCGGTATCGGTTATCTGCTTGAGAATAATTTCGGATATCTTCTTCCCTCAAAAATGCGGGAGGATGTTGGTTATACTGTCAAGAGTGTTTCTGACAAGGCTCATGCAGAGCTCTCTCCCGACGAGGTGCTGGACATATTTACCGATACCTATGTTAATATCAATGATCATATCAAGCTTATCGATTATCACTTTATCCGTGACGGCAAGATCACAGTTGAGCTTTCTGTTGAGATAGACGGAGAGAGAAGGGAACTTACCGCAACCGGTAACGGTCGACTTGATGCGGTCAGCAATGCGGTAAGGGAAGCACTAAACATAGAGTTTTCGGAGCTTACCTACGAGGAGCATGCACTTACCAAAACATCTACCTCACAGGCGATTACCTATATGAGTATCAAGCTTGCAAACGGTAAGAAGGTTTGGGGTGCGGGAATCCACGACGATATTATCGCGTCCTCTATAAATGCTTTGTTCTCTGCAATCAACAGGGCGATAGGGAAATAATTTATAATTTTTGTTTTGAAAAAATTAGTTATATGTTATCATGATGTAATATAACAATTTTGAAGGATGGTGATTTGTATGAAAATTGCTACTACTATTGCTGAAATGTATAATTTTTCTTCTTCCGCAAACTTTGCTTCCTCATCGGCAGAAGCTATCAGTTTTTATAAAGATAGCGGGTTCCGTTATCTGGACTTCAGCTTTTATGGAGCTGCCTATCCGGACAGTCCGATGTTGTCAGATGGTTGGAAAGACGTAATTCTTGAGAGCAAGGCTGTGGCTGATGATCTGGGATTCCGTTTTGTTCAGGCTCACGGACCTGCATGTGAGATTTGCGGCGAAGAGGGTGAGATAGGCCTGATTGCGACGATCCGTGCTATTGAGGCTTGTGGAATGCTCGGAATAAAAAATATGGTAATGCACCCGGGAACCTTTCCCGATATAAAATATCCCGACGATCAGTTAGCATTTTTTAAAGCGAATGAAACTTTCTTTAGGGCACTTATTCCTGCTATGGAAAAGAATAACGTTAACGTTTTGTTTGAAAACGGGACAAAACAGGTGCGTTATTACCCCATGCTTGCAAAAGAACTGAATGCTATGATCGAATACATGAATCATCCGCTTTTCGGTGCCGCTTGGGACGTAGGACATGCGCATATTGAATTACTCGACCATTATACACAGATAATGGAGCTCGGTAAAAACCTGAAAGCGATACACGTGCATGACAATGACAGCTCATCAGACTGGCATGACTGCCCTTTCTTCGGAACTGTTGATTATGACTCTCTTATGAGAGGACTTATTGAATCCGGATATGAGGGAACTTTCACTCTTGAGGCAGACAGCTTTTTCACATATAGACGCAGAGGTCGTTCAGGACGTTTGGCTCATACACCCTTAGAGGTAAAACAGGCAGCTATTAAAGTGCTCTATACTGCAGCTAAGTCAATTCTTACCGAATACGATCTTTTTGAAGAGTAATTTGAATATATTTTTTGCGCAGGAAAAGAAAAATCCGTTCACTTTTGTGAACGGATTTTTTTATCGAACGGTCTAAAACTATGATTTTCTTTACTTCAAATATTAATTAATCATAATAAGAGTTGAATTTTCTTTTGTCTTCTGCTTCTGTAACGCAGACTTCACAGAGCTTTTAGTGAAATCAAATCAGTATCATATTTTCCCCAAAAAGCCGGATGGAAGCAATAAAAAACTCCTTGAGAAATCTCAAGGAGTTTTTGGAGCTGCTACCCGGATTTGAACCGGGGACCTCGTCCTTACCAAGGACGCGCTCTACCAACTGAGCCATAGCAGCGTCTCACAACGTTGATTATTATATCAAAAGATATGCGATTTGTCAATACTTTTTTTGATTTTTTTTGCGTTTTTTGAAAAAATGTTTTTTTATATTTTTTTATATTTTTTTGTAAAAAGCTATTGACAAATAGATACATATGTAGTATAATAACAGAGTCGTAAGGACATGGCCTGTTAGTCAAGCGGCTAAGACGTCGCCCTCTCACGGCGAAGGCGGGGGTTCGATTCCCCCACGGGTCACCAAAAAGAAAAACCTCACCAAATGGTGAGGTTTTTCTTTTTGGTGACCCTGAATGAGATGAGTGTAAGTTGCACATTGGCTGTTAGAGTTTTATGAAATAAAGGCATATTGTCACTGTGACAAAAACTTTACCGGTTAATGTTTTTTCTTACGTCACGTTCTGTGTTGTATTGACAGAGCATTAGCTATGTGATAGAATTAATTATATGATTAAATTAATTTTACTACAAGGAGAGGAGATTTGAATGAAGAAAGCAATAAAGATATTTCTGCGTTCTCTTTGCGTGGTTTTGCTTACCGTAGTGATGATTCTTTTATTCCTTCTTGGCGGTATGTGGATAATTGCAAGGGGACCTTCTCCTGCGGCTGGCAGACTCTTTGCTTTATCTGTACGAGAAACCAGTGCAGTAGGATTCCTTGCAAATATTTATTTTTCCGATGAAGAGCTTGCTTCTTTTTATGATGAAGTAGAAATAACTGATAAAACAGATTCATCTTTAATACAGATACCTAATAATAATCATGGGGAGGATACCTCAGGTAGTCAAGGTGAGCTGCCTCCCGGATATGAGGGGCCTGCAGGAAATCCAGCGGATAAGGGTGAAAACGGTGGTATTGAGGTCGTTGACATTAAAGGTGGCTCTTATCTTGGTAAGATGATGATTGTCAAGGATCCGTCACGTCTTGTTGTTGGTACACCCGATAGCTTCGGAGCTTCATCAAAGGGGCTTTCGGTAAAGCAGATGATAAAAAAATACGGTGCTGTTGCAGGTATTAATGCCGGTGGCTTTGCGGATGAAGGTGGTAACGGAACCGGTGGTATTCCCGATGGCATTGTTATAGTTGACGGTAAGGTGCTTTGGGATCACGGTAATAATGGGACAACATATAGTCTTGTCGGTTTTGATGCAAATAATATTCTCCATGTTGGCAGAATGACTGCAGCACAGGCTGTTAAAGCGGGAATAACCGATGCTGTTTGTTTCGGCCCTTCTCTTATCATAAACGGTAAACCGACCAATTCATCTAAACCACTTGGCGGTGGACTTAATCCTCGTACCGCTATCGGTCAGAGAGCAGACGGCGCAGTGTTGCTTCTTGTTATAAACGGACGTCAGATGGATAGCCTTGGTGCAACATACGACGATCTTATAGATATCATGCTTGAGTTTGGTGCGGTCAACGCCTCTAACCTTGACGGTGGATCTTCGTCTATTATGATATATAATGATGAGTATCTTACTAACAGCGCATACATATTTGGAGAAAGAGTTATTGCTACCTCATTTCTCGTTATGCCGGAGGTGGTAGAATGAATGAGGTAAGACCTACCGTAAGAGGTAAAAAAACAAAAATCAAATCTCGAAAAATCAGCGGATTCCTTCGCGGACTTTTGATTTACGCGGGGATTCTTACTGTATTATTATCGCTTGTTCTTGTTTTACTGTGGTGTTTTATGGCTTCATATGAGCGTTCTCTTCAGGAGAGAGCTATTGAACCGTATGTTTCTGAGAGTGGTTACACTCTCCTGTACGAGGCGTCAAAGGGTAATGAAACTAATGAGGGTAAGTTGAGTCATCTTTTTTCTGCTAAAATTGAGGGAAAAGAGTTGTCATACAATAAGAAGGTAGGGGAATACTCCGCAGCTGCTCCTGTATATTCTATATATGCCGACGGAATCCCGTATTTTACACTTGCTCTTGAAGAGGGTGATAGTGTAGGTTTTGGTATGAAGAGCTGGCGTGTAAAGAGCATAACCGCTGATGAGTCATATTACTATACGGAAGTGCATACTCTTACCGTTCTTGCTGAGACAGGCGTAACAGTTACTGTAAACGGTCGTATTCTTGGCGAGAAAGATATTGAAGACAGTAATGTAAAATACAGTAGTTTAAACCCCTATGAGACCGGTCTTGATTCGGTCGAGCTTATCCGCTATAAGGTTGCGGATCTCTATACCATTCCTCAGGTCGCTGCGGTAAAAGACGGTGATTCTCTCAGTGCTGTGACGAAGAAGGATTTCTACTACGTATTTATGAATGCATCTCTTTCTTCCTACACTGTTATGGCTCCCGGCAACGCATCGGTTGCGGTCAACGGTTATCTGCTTACTAAGGATATGATCATTTCCTCGAGTAAGTATTCTGATATACTTGCTATCGAGTTAGAACATCCGAATATACCTTACTCTGTAACCTACCGTATTGATGGAATGGTCACAGAACCTAATGTAGTGGGGGATATCGACGGTCTCTCTCTTGAGAGCAAGAGAGAAGGTGACATCTTTATGCTTCAGTACCCGGATGTCTTGCGTTTCTCATCTAAAATAAGTGTACCCACGGGTGTTTCGCTCTATCTTCATGATAAGTTGGTTGACAGAAGTTATCTTGTGTCAGAAAATGAAAAAAATCCCCGTTTTGACGGACTTGAAAAATATTTTGACACTTTCCCGATGTGTGACGTATATGAGATAAGCGGACTTTATGTTTCACCTGAGTATACGGCAAAGCAGGGTGACACGGTACTTGAAATAATCGAGAGAAAAGATAACGGAAAAGACGATGAAATTTACTTCGGTGAGCTTAGCAATAAGGAACATGACAGTAATGTTCTTCTTGACTTTTTGAAGCTATACGTGAAATATACTGCGTACGGAAGTGAAAGTACTACAGCAAACTACAGAGCACTCCTTCCTTACGTTGTATCCGGTTCTCCGGTCGCAAAAATGCTCAGTTCATCGGTAGAAAGTATCAAATGGAACAGTCCCCTTAAGACCATTAAATACAATGATATCGGTGTACGTAGTTTTGTAGATTACGGTGACAACTGTTTTACCTGCGAGATTTACTGTGACGTAATGCTCTCAAGATGGGACAATCAGCGTCATTATGTAAGCTCCTGGGATGTTACTTGTGTTAAAACCTCAAGCGGTTGGCTCATCTGGGAGATGACAACTAAATAATTTTATAGAAAAATAAGCTATGGTATTTACACCATAGCTTATTTTTTCTACCATTGGTAGAATGATTAGAAAATCATCAAATCACTATTGACATGAAGTGATTAGATGGCTATAATATCACTGTGAGGTCACGTGACAAAGGTATAAAGGAGATGACTAGATGACTAATAACGATATATATAACGCTCTGACAGAAATAGTGCTCAGGCGAGTAGAAGAGAGCAGGGCGCGTCTTGCCGCGGTACCAAAGGAAAATAAAAAAGAGAAAAAAGCTCTGATAATAGAATCTGAAATGTATAATTTGTTTCTCCGAGTAGGAACACTTCATTACTGTTATAAACAGGGCGGCAGTGAATCTGTTATGAATACAAGACGGAATATAACCGCAAGGATTCTTGAATATTACCCCCATATCAAAAAGTTTTTTTCTGCGCTCGGTGAAGAAGATAAAGAAAGATTTTATCACACCTTTCAGGCCGAGATCTTTATGCGTAATCAAATATATGAGGGTTATCTTAAAGAGCTTCATCAGGCGGAAAATGCGGAAGATGAAGCCGCTCTCTTTGAACTTAGGATAAAGGTTGGTTCTTTTGAAAATATTTTCAGAGAGTGGGAAGAATGGAGAAGAGAAAACGGTATTTTTCCGGGACTTTTTGACAGTAAAGAGTCGAGCTTTTACAGTGGGGCATACAGTCCATTAGTCGAGGAGGTTAACAGAATAGACGGTTATTGTGGATACCTTGATATGGTGCCAAATGAAAAGAGTAAAAGTATCGCGGAATATAAATGTGCCAAATACAGGCTGTCAACGGTGTTACGCATAACTATGATGTTGTATCACGGTAATAGAGTAATGAAGAATGGGTGTACACATCTTGATATAGATAATTACTTGACGGAGAATCCCGATTATCTGAAGCTATGTGACGACGCTTCGGAAGAAGATAAGGTCGATTATAAGCTGTATTACGGTATTCTTTCCTATATTGAAAAGACTGCACTTGACATTAAAGCAAAGCTCGCACTTGCCGATGACTGGGAAAAGATAGAGCTTGATGAAAAGCTTGGCGGTCTTATGTTTTCAAAAGAATGTCTTGATGAAGCATGGGAGAAGCGAATATGAAGGAAAAGCTCGAGTTTCTGAAGCTATTGGCCGATGAGACCAGACTCAAGATACTTAATATCCTTATGTGTGAGGATTCCTATGTGGAAAAGATTGCCTGTGATCTTTCTCTTACCCCTGCCACTATTTGTTATCATCTGAAAAAGATGGAATCAGCCGGAATAGTCAGATGCAGCAGGGCACAGTTCTATATCATTTATTCTCTAAACCGTGATATCTTCGATAAGCCATTATACGAGCTTGTAAAAAAAGATGAACCGGTAGTCGATGAAGATGAAAAATATAAAAAAGATGTCCTCTCAAACTTTTTTAAGTACGGTAGACTTGTACAGATTCCAATGCAGAGAAAAAAACGTGATATTGTTCTCTGTGAGATCGCAAAGAGCTTTGAGGTAGGGATCAGATATGACGAAAAAGAGGTGAATGAGATCATACACCGTTTTCACGATGATCATTGTACCATTCGCCGTGATATGATTGCCTCAGGAATTATGTCACGCGAGAAAGAAACATATTGGTTGAATGAGAAATGAGGAAGATAACAATATCCGAGAAGATAAAAGCCTACCGTGCCAAAAACAATCTTACACAAGAGGCTTTTGGGGCACTTCTCGGCTTATCCCCACAAGCAGTATCAAAGTGGGAAAGAACAGAATGTTATCCCGATATAACTATACTGCCTGACTTAGCAGATCTTTTCGGTTGCAGTGTAAACGATTTCTTTGAGGATAAAGAATATCGTGAATAAGAATAATGTGAATTTCCTTCCGTCACTATGCAAATACTAATTGTAGTATAAAGGTGACGGAAGGATTTTTTATGGGATCATTATGGAAAGCTACGGCAGAAAAACCGAAATTTAACCTTCAAAACGGAAATATAAAGACCGATGTGCTCATTGTAGGCGGCGGTATTGCAGGGATTTTATCTGCGTATCTGCTTGACCGATCGGGCGTAGACTATACTTTGATCGAAGCGGACGAGATATGCGGCGGTGTAACAGGTAATACCACAGCAAAGATAACTCTTCAGCACGGACTGATATACCATAAGCTCACAGAACGATTCGGAAGAGATTATGCGAAAGCCTATTACACTTTGGGAAAGGAAGCTATCGAAAGCTACGCTCGACTTTGCAGTGAAATTGATTGCGAGTTCCGAAGAAAGGATTCTGTGGTATATTCACTTGATGACAGAGCTAAGCTTGAAGCTGAATACAGAACGCTTGAATCAATAGGTGCGGAGGTGGAATTACTCGCAAATCCGTCACTGCCTTTTGAAACTGTAGGTGGTGTGAAAATACCCGATCAGGCAGAATTTCACCCTCTGAAGTTCTTATACTCGGTTGCAAAGGATCTTAATATCCTTGAACATACCAAGGCGGAGAAATTTACCACAAATGGAGTCAAAACAAACAGAGGAGTGATAGAAGCGGACAGAATAGTGATAGCAACTCACTTCCCGATAATAAACAAGCACGGCGGATATTTTATAAAGATGTATCAGCACCGTTCCTACGTTATTGTTCTTGAAAATGCTCCGGATGTGGGAGATATGTACGTTGACTCAGAGGATACAGGTATGTCTCTGAGAAACAGTGGAGACCTGTTATTACTTGGTGGGGGAGCACATAGAACAGGGAAGAGCGGTGGCGGCTGGCGTGAGCTTGAAGCTTATGCGGAGAAAACGTTTCCCGGCAGTCGTGTAAAATATCGCTGGGCAACTCAGGACTGTATGACTCTTGACTCGGTGCCTTATGTTGGAAAATATTCATCCGGAACAAGGAACCTTTACGTTACCACCGGATACGGTAAATGGGGAATGACCTCAGCCATGGTATCTGCGGTGATCCTCAGAGGAATGCTGATGGGCGACAAGCCCGATTATGCGGATATGTTTTCTCCATCACGTTCAGTCCTTTGCCCACAGCTTGTCAAAAATATCGGTGAATCGATCCTTGGTGTGATAACTCCTACTGTACCTAGATGCCCTCATCTTGGGTGTGCTCTAAAATACAACAGAGCAGAGCATAGTTGGGACTGTTCATGTCACGGCTCGCGCTTTACAGCGAACGGAAACCTAATTACCGGACCCGCTACCTCTGATATGAAGATGGGGAAAAAGTGAAAAATCGAAAACAAAAAAGAACGGTCTTCAGCAGTTTGCTGAGGTCGTTTCTTCAGATAATAAAAAAATCGTGCTTGTGCAAGCACGATTTTTTATTACAGTTATCTCTTTACTCTTGCATTACCGCCCCAGATGCTCCAAACCTGCTCTTCATCTGCAGGCTGTGCATAGTCGGTAAGGAAGGTGGTAGCCATAGCGCCGGTTGCCCAGCCGAACTGTACCCACTTCTCAGGCTCCCAACCGCGAAGGATGGAGTAGAGAAGACCGCCAACGAAACCGTCGCCGCCGCCGATTCTATCAAGAACGCGGATCTCACGGGGCTCCTCGATGTACCACTCGTCACCAACAAGGGTGATAGCACCCCAAAGGTGGCTGTTTACGTTGATAACCTGACGGAGAGTAGTAGCGAATACCGAGGTACCAGGGAATGCTTTCTTTACTCTTGCGGTCATTTCCTTGAAGCTCTCGATCTTGGATGCGATATCCTTACCGCCTGCCTCAGGACCCTCTATGCCGAGAGAAAGCTGGAAATCCTCCTCGTTACCGATGAGGATATCGGAGATGCTTGCGATCTCGGTGAAAATATCGTGAAGCTCCTTTTCTCTGCCTTCCCAGAAGGATGCACGGTAGTTAAGGTCAAAGGAGATGAGAGTGCCGTACTTCTTTGCAGCACGTGCAAGCTCAAGGCAGAACTTACTGGTGTCTGCGGAAAGTGCGCCTATAAGACCGGAGAGGTGAAGAATCTGAACGCCCTCCTCGCCGAAAATTCTCTCAAGATCGAAATCGTCAATGGAAAGAGTACGTCCCACTTCGCCAGCGCGATCGTTGTGAACACGAGGACCACGGGTACCGTAGCCGCTGTCAGCGATGTTAAACTGATGACGGTAACCCCAAGGACCACCCTGCTCAACTTCCTTACCCTCAAAATCCATTCCGCGGGCACGGAGATTGCTCTTGATGAAAGCGGCAATGGGACTGCCCTTAACGAACTTGGTAAGTACTTTAACGGGGAGACCGAGGTAAGAGGAGATGCTTGCAACATTGGTCTCTGCACTGGTTGCCTGCATACGGAACATATCACTTGCCTGAACGGGCTGACCGTTCTCAGGAGTGATACGAACACCCATACTGGTGGGCACTACAAGGGAATATTTACAGTTTTTTCTGAGTTCTTTCATCTTTGTATCCGCCTTTCTTTATCAGACCACGTAGTTGGATGCGGCGGTGTCTCCACCCTCACCGGTCCAGTTGGTGTGGAAGAACTGTCCACGGGGAGCATCAACTCTCTCATAGGTGTGTGCGCCGAAATAGTCGCGCTGTGCCTGAAGAAGGTTAGCAGGGAGTCTCTCTGCACGGTAGCCGTCGAAGTAGGAAAGAGCGGTGGTCATAGCGGGAGCAGGAATACCGTTGGTGATAGCAGCTGCACAAACACGACGCCAGCCTGCCTGAGCCTTGTCCATAATATCCTTGAAATAAGGATCAAGGAGAAGATTGGTGAGACCGGGATCACGGTCGAATGCTTCCTTGATCTTGCCAAGGAAAACACTTCTGATAATACATCCGCCTCTCCACATAAGAGCAATTCCGCCGTAGTTGAGGTTCCAGCCGTAAGTCTTTGCTGCGGCACGCATAAGGGTATAACCCTGAGCGTAGGAAACGATCTTAGCTGCAAAGAGAGCATCCTTTATGTCGGAAATGAACTGAGCCTTGTCGCCCTCAAACTTGGGAGTGGGACCGGTGAGTACCTTGGATGCGGCAACGCGCTCTTCTTTGATAGCACTGAGACAACGGGAGAATACTGCTTCACCGATAAGGGTAAGCGGAACACCCTCATCAAGAGCGGCAATACCGGTCCACTTACCGGTACCCTTCTGTCCTGCGGTGTCAAGAATCTTCTCAACGATGGGAGAACCGTCGGTATCCTTGTATGCAAGGATGTCGCGGGTGATCTCTATAAGATAGCTGTCAAGGTCGCCCTTGTTGTACTCAGCGAAGATCTCATGCATCTCGTCAGCGGTAAGACCGAGATAGTCACGCATAAGCTGATATGCCTCGCAGATAAGCTGCATATCGCCGTATTCGATACCGTTGTGCACCATTTTAACGAAGTGACCGGCACCGTTCTCACCAACCCAGTCACAACAGGGAGCACCGTTTTCTACTTTAGCGCAAATCGCCTGAAGAATAGGCTTTACAGACGGCCAAGCCGCGGGAGAACCGCCGGGCATCATGCTGGGACCCTTAAGCGCACCCTCTTCACCGCCGGAAACACCGGTACCGATGTAAAGAAGACCCTTGGACTCAACGTATGCAGTACGGCGAGCGGTATCGGGGAAGTGGGAGTTACCACCATCAATAATAATGTCGCCTTCCTCAAGCATGGGGATAAGCTGTTCGATCATATTGTCAACGGCCTCGCCTGCCTTGATCATCATCATGACCTTGCGGGGCTTTTCAAGAGAAGCAACAAGCTCCTCAAGAGAATAAGTACCGACAATGTTCTTGCCGTTTGCACGTCCCTCAACAAAGTTCTTTACCTTTTCGGTGGTACGGTTGTATACCGAAACGGTAAAACCCTTGCTCTCCATGTTCATGACCAAGTTCTCGCCCATTACGGCAAGACCGATAAGTCCGATGTCAGATTTTTTCATTTTTATCTTTTACCTTCCTTCAAAGATATATTTCTTCAAATTTGTTTATTATAGACTCGGCAACAGAGTAGGGAATACGCATATTGCCAAGACCTTGTCCTATTTTTATGTGAGGCTTCATTGAACCATGGAAGTCACTTCCTCCGGAGATCATAAGCCCAAATTCACCGGCTATCCGGTGGAATTTTTCTTCCATTTCAGGAGTATAGTCAGTATAGTAACCTTCAATTCCGTCAAGTCCGGCATCGTATAGAAATGATACAAATTCTTTAAGTGCTGCATCGTCTATTCTGATAAGATGTGGATGTGCCAGGAACGCGCCGCCTCCTGCTTTTTTTATCAGCTCAATACCTTCCTCGGGGGATAGGCATTGTGCCTCTGCGTGGGCCGGCCGTCCGGCTGCAAGATATTTATCAAAGGCTTCCTTCATTGAAGAAACGTAACCTTTTTTCAGAAGAGTTGCCGCAAAGTGTGTACTGCCGAAAAGATCACCTGTTGCATTCTCCTTTACCTCGTCAAGAGTTATCTCAAATCCGAGGTCACGGAGCTTGTCGCACATATCAGCGTTTCGTACTCGCCGCACTTCCTTTATATCCTGCAGTTTGCTTGACAAAAATTTGCTGTGTATATCTATACCGTACCCGAGAATATGAGTCTCAGTAGCACTTGCCACAGATATCTCTATTCCGGGGATAACAGTGATTCCCAGACGCGATCCTTCTTCGATAGCTTCTTCAACCCCGTCAACACAGTCGTGGTCTGTAATAGCAATGGCTGAGAGACCTGATTCATAGGCGTGTCGAACAAGCTCGATTGGTGTCATAGAACCGTCACTGCAAGTGGTGTGCAGATGTAGGTCTGCAAGTTTTATGTCCATTTTAAATACTTATCTGCCGAATTTGTTTATTATGTTTTCTGCGAGAGCGTATGGTATTTTCATTTCACCGAGACCGCATCCTATTGAAATATGTGGCTTCATTTTACCGTGGAAGTCGGTACCGCCGGACATCATGAGCCCAAGCTCTCTTGCCATAGCTTGATATCTTGCCTCCATATAGGGTGTATATTCGGTGTAATAACCCTCGATACCGTCAAGTCCCACATTCATGAGTCTCTTGAGAAACTCTCTCAGGGGATCGTCAGCTATCTTTATCAGGTGCAAATGAGCAACAAATGCACCGCCGCCGGCTTCCTTTATCAACTCAACACCCTCCTCTGGGGTAAGACACTGAGTGTTTGAATATCCGGGACGTCCGTTAGCGAGATAAAGGTCAAATGCTTCTTTGACAGAAGAAACGTAACCCTTGTTAGCCATAACCCTTGCAAAATGGGCACGACCAATAAGTCCGCCGGGAGCAAGTGCCAAAGCCTCATCCATAGTTACGTCAAAGCCGAGACGGCGAAGATTTTCACAGGTTTCCTCGTTTCTGGTGACACGAACCCGCTTGACCTCTTCAAGCTTGTCTACCATTGCCTTGTTATGTATATCAATGCAGTAACCGAGAATGTGTGTCTCTGTTTCACTCTGAACTGAAAGTTCAACGGCGGGTATTACTTCAACACCTAATCGCTTACCAGCCTCAAGTGCTTCCTCCACACCGTCCATGCAGTCATGGTCAGATACCGCGATTGCGGCAAGTCCCGCACGCGCCGCTTCCTCGACAACCTCGGTGGGGGTCATAGAACCGTCGCTATGTACTGTATGAGTATGAAGGTCAATGTATTTTTCACTCATTATTTGTCACCGTTATATGACCACAGTCCGAGAGCGGGATTGCTGATGTAGAATATCTCCTCACCGTCGGAAAGTGTATTAAAACCGTCTTTAAGTGACTTGGGATCGTAGCGTTTTGCTGCCTCAGCATAAGGCATGTATCCGAATGCGGCACCCTTTACATCTTCCTCGGAGAGTTTCTCGGTGGCATAGGTTATGTTAAAACGTCCGTCTGAGGAGCCGTGGATAAGATGCGCGGCAACTGACAGATTGTTCTTGAGATCATCGTGGTTCTTTACAAGCTCAAGCACTTTCTCGCGTCCAACGTAGCCGTACTTCCTGATGAGAGCATCATTTTCATCATCCTCACCGAACTTACGTACACCGGGAGCAAGGATAATGAGTTCACCGCCATCGGCAATAGCCATTCGGGTACGGTAGACAGCTTTATTACCAAGCCAAGTGCTCTTGAATTCACGCTCATCAAGATAAACTACGACTTTCTTAAGAGGCTGATCAACATAGGTCAGATTTACTTTCTGACTGTCGGCAACAGCGGCCTCAAAGTTGGCTCTTGAACGTCCTGTGTAAAGACTGTGTATATTAGTAACGTCACCAGTGTTGGTGGTTACTGTGAGTACGTACATAAGCGGAATGTTAGCAAGGAAGGTTTCTTCTGCATAGTCGAATACACGACGTACAGGAGAGAAGTCCTTACCCATAATTCTTTCCATTCCGTAGAATGCGCCGAGCATATGCGAACTATTGATCATATTACTGCCGCCGCAACCTACGAAGATGTTCTTTGAGTAGTTTGCCATACCGACAACCTCGTGGGGTACGACCTGACCGATAGAAATTATAAGATCGTAGGATGGGTCGGTGAGACGGCGGTTTACCTCAACATCTACCTTGTTGTTAACAAGCCCCTCGGATACTTGGGAGACGAATTCAGCGGGAACCTCACCAAGTTTTACAACATCGGTACGCCAGTTGTGTACGAGGATTTTCTCAAAGGGGACATCCTCTCCGAAGAATGCAGTACATTCCTCACGGGTCATTGGCTCATGAGTGCCGAGAGCCGGCATTATGTCTACCTCACAGCTGTCCTTGAGCATATTATAGTAAATATTTGTTATTATTCCGGCACCGGAATACATACGGGTATAATCGGGTGGAAGAAGAAGAACTTTTTTCAGTGAACGGTCTTTGATAGACTCGCGTAGAGCAACTTCAATCTCACTACGGGAAAGACCGGTTTCAGATGTGATTTTAATTTCAGACACTCCAATCTGCTAAATAATTACTTCAGTATATAATAACATAATCAGATTTATTTTATCACACTTTATAAGGGTTGTCAATGTTGATAAGGAAAAAGCGACCGTCAAATATCTTTACACTTACTGCGGATAATATGTGTCAAATAATTTCAAAAAGCTGTTTTTAGTGAAGTAAAAAGGAACATGTGGAATACATTTCCGGATTGCTTTGTAGAATTGAAAAAAATATCGAAATCAGGCGATTTTTTTGAATTTTTTGTTTACTTTCCATTCCCCATATGGTATACTTAAAATAGCAATATTTTATTTAATTAAAGTGAAAGGTGGAACACTTTATGAAATGTCCTGCATGCGGTCATCTTAAAAGCAATGTACTTGATTCTCGTCCTGTTGAGGACGGATCCAGCATCAGACGTCGAAGAGAGTGTCTCAATTGTTTTAAAAGGTTCACTACCTATGAGATCATAGACTCAATTCAAACGATTGTAGTAAAAAAGAGCGGCGATAAGGAACTTTTTGATCGTTCAAAACTTCTTGGCGGTATTCTTAAGGCATGCCAGAAGAGGCCTGTTAATGCAGAGGAAATTGTTAACGCGATAGAAAGCGAAATACAGAATTCTCTCAAGAGTGAAATACAGTCCAGAGAGATCGGTGAGTTGGTCATGAAGCATCTGAGAGCAGTTGACGAGGTTGCATACGTAAGATTTGCTTCGGTTTACCGCGAGTTTAAGGATGTTAAAACATTCCTTGACGAACTTAACCGTCTGAAGGAACCTAAATAATTACAGCTGAATAAAAGTATACGTATAGAGTAATCTGAACCCAAGTATTCAAATAATATCCTCATGTAAATGAAGGGAGACAGTTATAATGAAAATGACGAGAATACTTTCAGGCATCATTCTTGTAGCTATTACATTTACTTTCTGCGCATGCTCGTCTGATAGTGACGGTAGTAAAAATAACGAAACGTCAAATATAGTGGAAACGACAGTGTCAGATCAGAAGACACCGGCGATTTCAGAGCTTTATCGTGAACGCGAGGATAGTCTTCCTGAGCTTAATTTCGGTGGAGAAACAATCAGATTCCTTACTCTCAAGAACAGAGATATGACCGGTGAAGTATATAACGATGAGATATGGGTCGAGGAGCTTACCAGTGATCCGCTCAAAGATTCTATATACAACCGTAATATGTATGTTATGGAACGGTTTAACTGTAAGATCGTAGATGAACTTGCCAGTGCATCTACCGTTTCGTCAACTATCGAGAAGCACTTCAATGCGGATGACGATGTATATCAGATTATCGGATATGAGGCCGCAGAATCTTTGGCAAAGAGCCTTGATGGATATTTCTGTGACCTGAACAATCTTGATACAGACTATATAGAATTTGATGCGCCTTGGTGGTCGGGACAGTTTTTTGAATCGATAGCGGCAGACGATCGTGTATATGTTCTTGCCGGTTCGCTATCTCTGTCAATGATCCGTTCTATCCATGCTACCTTCTTTAATAAGCGAATAGCAGAGGACGAGGGTGTCGAGGACCTATACAATGTTGTAAATGAAGGCCGCTGGACTATCGATTATCAGACTGAGCTTGTATCGAATATGTATCGAGACCTTGACGGAAGCACCACTAAAAATATCGGTGACAGGTTTGGATATGCAACGTCATTCTACTGGGCTGTTGATTCATACTGGAGTGCTTTTAACTTGACGATTCTTTCATTTGATGATGACGGAAGATTTGAGTTTTCTCTGAATGAGGAAAAGGCTTATGATGGTTTCCAGAAGATATATAATCTCAGCTACGGTGACGGTGCTCACGGTGAAAATATCGATGACAGCGATGTCGAGAGGATGTTCGCTTCCGGTGAGACATTTATGATCACCCAAAAGCTTGCTTGTGCTGAGACAGTTACTTTTCGTAATATGCAGGATGACTACGGCATAATCCCCATGCCGAAGTTTGATAAGAAGCAGGAAGAATATTATTCTATGCCCTATGAGATATTCCAGACATATATGATCCCAAAAACCTGTCGTAATACAGGGATGGCAAGTGCAATTCTTGAGGCACTTTCTGCAGAAACCTGGCGAAAGATCATTCCTACATACTCGGAGATCGTCTTAAAAGGAAAATACCTCAGTGATCCCCAGTCGAGAAAAATGTTTGATATGATTATCAACAATACCAAAATAGATGCAGGGCTTATGTATTACAGAAGGATAGGCGAGATCGGCTCCCACCTCTACAGATTTCCTATTGAGAGAAATCAACCTGAGAATTTTGCTTCTAATCTTGAGAAAATAAAGAGAAAAATGCCGATGTATGTAAAGCTTCTTAACGAATCGGTGTTTGACGATTGATTTGCACCAATCCAGAATGAAAATTAACGCAGTTACCATTGCCTAAACATTGTTGTTAAAGTTAAATTGCTTTCGAATATTAAGAATAAATAGAGGTACTATCATGAAATTGACACTAAGAATTCTCTCGTCTATGCTTCTTTTTGTATTTCTTCTTTCTGTGATTGCTTGTTCTTCCGGAGACTCCGATAGCAACAAAGATAAAGAAAACACATCTGTAACTACCGAACAGAAGACTGAAAATCCAAACGGAATTGCTACGCTTTATCGTGATCTTGAGGACAGTGTGCCTGCTCTTAACTTCGAGGGAGAGACTATCCGTTTTCTTACACTTGTAAAGGACGAAACGTCTACTTCGCTTAGATATGTATACGACAATGAGCTTTGGGTAGACGAGCTTACAAGCGATCCTCTCAGCGATTCTATTTATAATCGTAACATGTATGCTATGGAGCGTCTTAATTGTAAAATTGTAAGTGAACAAGCAGATGCATCTGATATTAAACAATTGCTTGAGAAGACACATTTTGCGGATGAGGATGTTTACCAGGTTGTCGGTTTTACTGTTGCAGGAGCACTTGATCTCGCTCTTGGCGGGTATTTCAGAAATATTAATGCACTTGAAAACAATTATATTGATTTTGATGCACCTTGGTGGTCAAGACAGTTTTTAGATGAGGTTAGCGCCAACGATAATATCTATGTTCTTGCGGGGTCGTTGTCGCTGTCAATGACTCGTTCCATACATGCTACTTTCTTTAATAAGAGAATTGCTGAAGAGCAGAAGGTAGAGAACCTTTATGATGTTGTAAACGATGGCCGTTGGACTATTGATTACCAGACACAGCTTGTATCAGATATGTACCGAGATGTTAACGGCGATGACGTGCGTGATAAAGAGGACGAATACGGTTTTTGTTCTCCCAAATATTGGTCTACCGATGCCTACTTCAGTGCTTTTGATATTGATATTCTTTCCAAAAACGATGATGGGGAATTTGAGTTCACCCTTAATGAAGAAAAGGCATATGACGGCTTAAGCAAGATATTGGCTCTTTGCTACGGTAAAGGTTCTTTTAGCGATATAGCGGGTACCAGTGATGCAGATGATCTGTTCGTGTCAGGTAATGCTTTTATGATCACACAGAAGCTTGCGTGTGCTGAAGCACAAATTTTCCGTAACATGCGTGATGATTACGGTATACTTCCCATGCCCAAATATGACGAGAAGCAGAGTGAATATTATTCAATGCCTTTTGAGGTGTTCCAGACATATTCCGTTCCTAAAACAAACACAAATCCAGAAAAGGCTACTGCACTTCTTGAGGTGCTTTGTGCTGAGTCTTGGCGTAAGGTAATGCCAATCTATTCAGAAGTTGTACTTAAGGGTAAATATCTGAGTGATCCTCAGTCAAGAACCATGTTTGACATGATCGTTTCTAATACCAGAGTTGATGCCGGACTTGTATACGTTGCGCATACCAGTGAGATTGGTGCATTCCTTTACAGATATCCTGTAGAAAATAATAAGATCACCGAGTTCACAAAGAATCTTGCTTCCAAGAACAGAATTATGAAGATGTGCATCAAGAACCTTAATGAGCTTGCATTTAAAGAGTAGTAAGTCGATTTTTTAGTAGCAAAGTAATGTTACAGTCAAAAAGGAAGCTTACTAAAAAAAGAAAGTGAAAGATCACAATGAAAATCACACTTAGAATTTTTTCATTAATACTTGTATCGGTGTTTCTTCTTTCTGTTGTTGCATGTTCTTCTATGGATTCAGATGACGGTAAGGATAAAGGAGATACGTCTGTAACTACTGCACAACAGACCGAAGATCCAAACGGTATATCCCAGCTTTATCGTGATCTTGAAGACAGCCTTCCCAGTCTTAATTTCGGCGGAGAGACAATTCGTTTTCTCACTTTGAAAAACAGAGGATCTACCACGGGAAACGTGTATGATGACGAAATATGGGTAGATGAGCTGACAAGTGAGCCTCTCAACGACTCTATCTATAACCGTAATATGTATGTTATGGAACGTCTCAACTGTAAAATAGAAAACGAGCTTGCGGTAGCAGCGGATCTTAACAAGATGCTTGAGAAGACCCATTTTGCAGATGAAGATGTTTATCAGGTTGTTGGATTTGAGGCAGCACCTGCGCTCAATCTCGGACTTGATTCGTATTTTTACGATCTGACAAATCTTGAAACTGATTATATTGATTTTGATGCACCTTGGTGGTCGGGTCAATTCTTTGAGTCAACAAATGCTAACGGAAAAATATTTGCCCTTGCCGGTTCCTTGTCTCTCTCAATGACACGGTCTATTTACGTGACTTATTTTAACAAGAGAATCGCGGAAGCGTATAATGTTGAAAATCTCTATACCGTTACAAACGATGGATTATGGACAATTGATTACCATACACAGCTTGTGTCGGGTATGTACCGAGATGTCAACGGTAATGATACAAAAGATATAGAGGATGAATACGGCTTTTGTACGCCTAAATATTGGTCTACCGATTCATATTGGAGTGCCTTTGATATCGATATTCTTTCACGAAATGAATACGGTGATTTTGAATTTGTGCTCAATTCTGAAAAGGCTTATGACGGTCTTCTTAAGATAATCGCTCTTTATTACGGTGAAGGTGCTTATCATTATTCCAATACAGGTGATATGTTTGTTTCCGGTAACGTGTTTATGACCACTCAGCAGATATCATATGCGGAGACTCCGGAATTCCGTAATATGCAGGATGACTACGGTATACTTCCTATGCCCAAATTTGACGAGAAGCAGAGCGAATATTATTCAATGCCGTATGAGATATTTCAGACATATTCAGTTCCCAGAACAACAGCTCGGACGGATATGGCTACCGCTGTGCTTGAGGCACTCTGTGCAGAGACATGGAGAAAGATCATACCTACTTACTCAGAGCTGGTTCTTAAAGGAAAATATTTAAATGATCCTAAGTCAAGAGATATGTTCGATATGATCATCAGCAACACAAAAATCGATGCCGGTATCATGTACTACATAAAAATAAGTAATATAGCATCAGCTCTTTACCGTTATCCCATAGAAATCAACGATCCGGGAAATTTTTCTTCCGAACTTGCTTCGAAGAGCAAAAACATGAAATTGTTTATTAAAAATCTTAATGAACTCGCTTCTAAAGAATAACATGTTTTTGTGATAAAGTAATCTTGAAAGTTAAATTAGAATTTTTATAAGCAGAAATGAGAAAATAATAATGAAAAGCGCGTTTAGAAAAATTTTATCCTTACTTCTGTTAGTGTCTCTTCTTTCTACCATAGCTTGTTCTTCCACCGGTAGTAATTCTGACACAAACAAAGGAAATTCATCTGACACTACCGCACAGAAGACCGAAGATCCAAATGGAATTTCTTCGCTTTACCGTGATCAGGAGGACTCTCTTCCCGATAGTCTTAATTTAGGCGGTGAAACAATACGAATCCTTTCTCTTAAGAATAGTTCATCCTCCACGGCTTACGTATATGACAACGAAATTTGGGTAGAAGATCTTACAAGCGAGCCTCTTAGTGACTCTATCTATAACCGTAATATGTATGTTATGGATCGTTTAAATTGCGTGATTGAAAATGATGTAGCTACAGCAGCTGAAATTACACAAAAGTTTGACATCCTCTTTAATGCTGATGAGGACGTTTATCAGGTAATCGGACATGAGGCGGCACCTACTGTTTCTCTTAGTCTTGATGGTTATTTTCACGATCTGACAGCTCTCGAAACAGACTATATCGATTTTGAAGCACCTTGGTGGTCACAGCAGTTTTTTGAGGCAACAGGCGTAAATGATAAGATCATGGTGCTTGCCGGTGCACTGTCCCTGTCAATGACACGCTCCATTCATGCGACTTATTTCAACAAGAGAATAGCAGAAGAGCAAAATGTAGAGAATCTTTATGAAGTAGTTAACGACGGACGTTGGACTATAGACTATCAGATAGAGGTTACATCGGGTATGTACCGTGATGTTAACGGTAATGATGAGCATGATTTGGATGACTCATACGGATTCTGTTCACCCTTTTACTGGTCATCCGATTCATACTGGTCAGCATTCGATATCGATATTCTCTCCAAAAACAATGACGGAGAATTTGAGTTTGTACTTAATACCGAAAAAGCGTATGACGGACTTATTAAGGTGCTGAAGCTTTGTTACAGTGATGCTGCCTACAGTTATGTCGAGTCAACTAAACAGACCGACGATTTGTTCACATCAGGAAGAGTTTTCATGATAACACAGAAGCTTGCGTGTGCGGAGGCTCCCGGATACCGTAATATGCAGGATGATTACGGTATTCTTCCTATGCCTAAATATGATAAAAAGCAGAGTGAATATTATTCAATGCCCTTTGAGATCTTTCAGACGTATTCTATACCTAAGACGGTTATTCAGCCTGAGATGGTAACTGCTGTTCTTGAGGCACTTTGTGCAGAAACCTGGAGAAAGGTTATCCCCACGTATTCGGAGATGGTTCTCAAAGGAAAATATTTAAGCGACCCACAGTCAAGAACTATGTTTGATAAGGTTATTGGTAGCGTAAAGATAGATTCCGGAATTATGTTTTACGATAAGATCGGAAGTATTCCGTCAAATCTTTACAGATATCCCATTGAATATAATAATGCTGAACACTTTACCACAAATCTTGCATCCAAAAGTAGAATGCTAAAACTGTTTATTAAAAATCTTAATGAGCTTGCCTTTAAAGAATAATATATTTTACTGAAAATTACATCGTAGCAGGACGGTAAAAAATTAATGAAAAAATTTAAAGAGTACATTGCATTGTTCTTGCTTTCTGTCGTTGTTTTGTCCCTCGGTATCGGATGTACAGAGGTTACCACAGGGGCAACGGAAACCAGCGGTACTGATAACAGTACGATGGAATGGGTAACCAAAGAACTGACCACAGCCAGAGAAGTATTTATAACCATTCCTAACCTTGTCGGTAAAACAGAGCCGGAGGTTTCAGCAATTTTTGACAACACAAAAATTAAATATTCTTTTTCGTACACTCATTCGGACATAGAAGCAGGCGTTGTTATATCCTGTAATTATGTCGGCAGAGAAGAGGAATCGTATCTTCGCATTAACGAGGCATATCCGATTACTGTTATAGTAAGTCTCGGTCCGGAGGAAACCACTGCACCCCCTACTGTTACCCCTGACGATCTTCCCACAAACGTTCAGGGTAATGGGGAGAAGGTTATATATTTGACCTTTGATGACGGACCTAACAAGTATAACGATGCTGTGCTTGAGATACTTGACAACTACGGTGTCAAGGCAACGTTTTTCACCGTCGGTACCTTTGTTTCCTATTATCCGCAGAGAGTGAGAAACATGGTGGCGGCAGGTCACGTTGTAGCTTGTCATACCTATTCACATGAGTTTGATGATGTATATGCTACCCCCGAGTCTCTTGTAAATGATATCAGAAAATGGGAAGCAGAGGTTGAAAAAGCTCTGGGATACATACCTGAACAAAAAATATTCAGATTCCCGGGTGGTTCAAACAACTATGCACTGCCGAAGTCTGATTTTCCTGCGTTTTATCAGGCAGTAAAGGATATCGGGTACATAAGTTTTGACTGGACATGTGCAAATAATGATCGTTATCTCGGCGGCAAGCCTGAGGATATGCCTGAGGTTGAATACCTTAAGCGTTCGGCGATTGAGACAATAAACAGTTGTTCGGCACGTTACCCGAAGATCATGCTCATGCACGACACTACTTCGCCTACCGTAGAGGCTCTTCCGTATATAATTGAAACTCTTCTGTCCAGCGGATATACTTTTGCTACTCTTGACGAGCTTGATTCCGACTGGCTTTTCAGACTTAAATACTGATAAACAAGAAATATCCGACGTTCAAATCAACGTCGGATATTTTTTTACTGAAAATGGTATTTTTTTGTGTAATTGCTTGCAAAAGAAATATGTGTATGATATACTATAAAAAATGAAAAGTTCTGTATTCTTTGTCGAAAATCACTAAAAATGTGCTGTGTTATATTTGACGATAGATATGCTGTTTGTCTATTCGAATTAATATAAAAACATAGCATAAAAATTTTACAGACAAAAAGGAGACTGAAAATGAGAAAAATACGTCTTATCGCTCTTGCACTTTTCATAGCAATATTGTTATGTTCATGTTCGGTTGGGGTAGACAGCAGTAAAGATACGGATACGTCTGTAACTACCGCAAGTTTGAATGAGAATCCGAACGGAATAGTTCAACTCTATCGTGATCTTGAGGATGGTGTTCCGGCTCTTAATTTCGGCGGAGAGACAATTCGTATTCTTTCACTTGCTCCAGTTATCAACACTTCCTCGACCAGATATGTATACGATAATGAGCTCTGGGTAGATGAGCTGACAAGTGAACCGCTCAATGACTCTATTTATAACCGTAATTTGTATGTCATGGAACGGTTTAACTGTAAGATTGAGAGTGTATGTGAGGACTCATCGAGAATTCGTGAGATACTTGAAATAACATTTGGTGCCGATGAGGATGCATATCAGATTATCGGGCTTGGAGCTGCTGAATCTGTTTCCTATGCCATTGATGGATATTACCATAATGTTCTTGATCTTAAGACTGATTATATAGATCCTGAGGCTCCATGGTGGTCAGGACAGTTTTTTGATGAGATTTGCAATGATGATGAAATTTATTTACTTGCCGGATCTTTGTCACTGTCAATGACTCGTTCTATTCATGCAACATTCTTCAACAAGAGAATTGCTGAAGAACAGAAAGTTGAAAATCTTTATGATGTAGTTAATAACGGAAATTGGACAATAGACTATCAGATTGCTCTTGTATCAGGAATGTATTCTGATCTTGACGGTGATGATACTCGAGATATGGATGATACCTACGGCTATTGCTCTCCTCTCTATTGGTCAACAGATTCCTATTGGAGTGCATTTGATATCGACATTCTTGCATATAATGATATAGGTGAGTATGAGTTTGTGCTCAATGAAGAAAAGGCATATAACGGACTTGAAAAAATATTAGCGCTTTGTTACGGTGAAGGTGCGTTCAGCAACATAACAGCAGCGAAGGATGCTGATACTTTGTTTACATCAGGCAATGTGTTTATGATTACCCAGAAGCTTGTATGTGCTGAAACTCCTGAATTCCGTAACATGCAGGATGATTACGGTATACTTCCGATGCCAAAATATGATGAAAAGCAGAAAGAATATTATTCAATGCCTTTCGAGAGGTTTCAGACTTACAGTGTGCCAAAAACCAACAGAAACCCCGAGATGGCAACCGCTATTCTGGAAGCACTCAGCGCCGAGACCTGGCGTAAAGTTATTCCTGTATATTCAGAGATGGTACTTAAAGGAAAATATCTAAGCGATCCACAGTCCAGAAATATGTTTGACATGATTATAACTAATACGAGAGTTGATGCAGGGCTTACATATGACAAACAAATGGGAGAGATAGGCTCATTCCTCTTTAGATATCCTGTAGAAAATAATAAGTTGAGCGAGTTTACAACTAATCTTGCAAGTAAAAACAGGGTACTCAAACTTTTAGTAAAAGAACTTAATAATAAGATTTTTGGTAACTGAGTTTATATCTATAATTTAAACAGATAAGTAAGCGGAAGTGCTTATTTATATCGTGCTCTCCCGAATCTGATGCAGGTAAATAAAAATATCCGACGTTGATTTTGGCGTCGGATATTTTTATTTATCGAAAATGGTATTTTATCGGTGTAACCACTTGTAAAAAAATAAAAATATGGTATACTTATAAATGGTTTTTTACAATATAGATTGTGAAAAAAACAGAGTAGGATACGGCGCGATAGTGCCCGATGGACGGGGAGTTGTCATTGGGACGAATTGACGGTAAACGTCAGCGGTGCCGATTCCGCATCCCGCTGTTACATAAGGATAGTATCTTCCTTTATGTGGCTGCAGCGATAGCGCACCCTGTTTGTAAAGGAGGATATTTTTTATGCAAAAAAATTCAAGTGTCTTTTCAAAAACTCAGACTATTACCGCAGTTGCAATGCTTACGGCACTCAGTGTAATAATCGGCATTGTTTGTAAGAATTTTTTTACCTTCAACGTTTATTACAGAGTAACGTTTGAAAACCTGCCGATAATTCTTGCAGGCATTACTTTCGGTCCATTTTACGGTGCTGCTTGCGGTATTTGTGCTGACTTGCTCAGTTGCCTTTGTTCATCCAATCCCGCTGTGATTCCGCTTATAACTCTCGGTGCCGCGGCGGTGGGCTTTTGTTCGGGTGCTGTACCGAGGTATATATTTAGAAAAAGAGGCGGCGTGCAATACTCATTTGCAGTAGCCTCTGCCCATATTATAGGACAGGTCATTATAAAATCTATCGCCAAAATCCTTTGGCTCGGTATGCCTACGGTCGGGGCTTTTATAGGTTTGGGCGTGTCCCTTGTGGTAGGAACTGTTGAATTCTTTGCTATTTTGTTTATTATGAGGCGAGGAATACTACCTGTTCAGCGAAAAAAATAAGGAAGTGACAAACTGTGACTTACAATGAAACAATAGAATATATACACAGCGTAAATTGGCGCGGATCTCGGCTTGGACTTGAGAGAACTATAGAACTTCTTGACCGTATCGGTAATCCTCATAGAGAACTTCGTTTCGTCCACGTTGCAGGTACCAACGGTAAGGGTTCCTTTTCCTGTATGCTTGCGAGTATACTTGAAAAATCGGGATATAAAACCGGTCTTTATACCTCTCCATATATCGTTACCTTTAACGAGAGAATGAGAATAAACGGACAGAATATTCCGGATGATGAGCTTGTAGAAGTTATCAGCTTTATTAAACCCCATGCTGAGGCTATGGAGGATAAACCGACTGAATTTGAACTTATAACTGTGGCGGCATTTGAGTATTTCAGACGTAACGCATGTGACGTAGTTGTTCTTGAGGTTGGTATGGGCGGTGGACTTGATTCTACCAATGTTATTACTTCTCCCGATCTATCTGTTATAACCGCCATCGGACTTGACCATACAAAAGAGCTCGGTTCGGATTACAGTCAGATTGCAACCGCAAAATCAGGAATAATTAAGGACGGTTGTCCTGTACTTTTCTACGGAGAGAATCCGGAGGCAGAAAAAGTTATAAGAGCTGTTGCGGAAGAAAAAAGAGCAATGCTCTATTCTCCCGATTTTAGTCTTATTCATGATCTTGGTTCGTCTGTTTGCGGTACAAGTATTGCGTATAAAAACTATGACAGTGTAACCGTACCTCTTGTAGGGATGTTTCAGAAAAAGAATACGGCAATGGTTCTTGAGGCGACTGAGATACTTAAGGAGAAATTCACAGGTATTACCAATGATACTGTTAAAGCAGGACTTGGGACTGTCAGGTGGCCTGCACGCTTCGAAATAATATCAAAGGAACCGTATGTAATCCTTGATGGTGCTCATAATCCTCACGGTATCAGGGCGGCGGTTGAAAGTATAGAACAGTATTTTGGCGGTGAAAAGATATATCTTATAACAGGGGTAATGGCTGATAAGAATTATCGGGAACTTGCTGATATTGTTTTACCTATTGTCAGCAAGGTGTTCACTGTAACTCCAAATAATCCCAGGTCTCTTCCTGCAGAGGAGTTTGCAGAAGTGTTCCGTGAAAAAGGGAAGACGTCTGTTGCGTATGACAGTATTCAGAGTGCAGTAGCTTCAGCTTATGAAGAAGCCAAAAACGAGGGTGTGAAAGTAATCGCTGCATTCGGTTCGCTGTATATGTATTCTGACATTAAGTCAGCGTTTGATTCTTTGCTTGCATAAGCAGATAATATGAAATTTAACTTTGATTATACCGTTATTCGTTCAAAGCGCAAAAGCTATTCTCTTGAGGTAACAAGAGACGGTGCCGTTAAAGTACGTGTACCGCAAAGGGCAAGAGATGGAGATGTCATTTCTTTCATAGAAAAGCACAACGATTGGGTTTTAAAAAAATTAAAGCAAATTTCAGAAAGACGTGATATTTTTGCAGTCGGTGACGACGGCGATATAAAAGCGTTGACAGAGACCGCCAAGAAATATATTCCGTCACGGGTTGAGTATTGGTCAAAGGTAATGGGACTTACCTATACAGGTATCAGAATAACCCGTGCTCGTACCAGATACGGTAGTTGCAGTCCGAAGAATGGATTAAACTTCTCATGCTTTACTATGCGTTTGACGGCAGATGAGATAGATTATATTATCGTCCATGAGCTAGCACATATAAAAGAGAAAAATCACGGTAATCGTTTTTATAGTTTGATAGAGAATTATCTCCCGAATTATAAGGTATTACAATATTCGCTCAGAAATAAATAGGTGAAAATTATGTACAAATACGATCTTCATTCATTAACAGCAGATTTTACATACAACGGCCGCTCTGATATTTCCGCGGAAGAGACTGTCGAGGTACATATCCTCGCAGGATACCGCGGAATGGTGCTTACCAATCCTTGGGGAAAAAAGATATTTAGTGACCCATCTCACGATGGTAAGGATGTAAAGCAATTGGCAGAGGAATTCCTTGCCGCATACGAAAAGATAAAGACTGCTGCAGGAAATGCTCTGGATATATTTTTAGGAGCAGAGGCGACGGTAGAGTGTGCTAACGGTAATTTCCTTTTATACGGTATTACACCGGAGTTTTTACTTGAGTATGAACCGCACCGCGCAGATAAGGATTGGTTTTCCGATTTTGCATCATATGTTCATTCTAAGGGAGACGTGTTAGTATATCAAGCATCTCCCTTTGCACCGTGGTCGGTTGTCGTTGATTTTTCAGAAGAACATCCGGAACGCATGGCAGATGGCCTTGAGGTCTATAACCATCGCAGAGCGGATGTGTGTTGTAATCACTTTGCCGCGGCACGTGCTGAGCATTATAACGTGGGTGCAGTGTCCGGCTCCGATCTTTCTTACCGTGGCGGAAGCGTTTGCGGCGGAATTCTTACTGAAAAGCCTATAACTTCAAATGCTGACCTTGTATCTGTTTTGAAAAACAGAAAATATATTCTTGTAGGTGAGGAAAATAAAAATGTATAAATACGAGATGCACCTTCATACTGCCGATGTAAGTCCTTGTGCGCAAGCTACTCCGGAGCAAGTAGTTAATGCTTACTGCGAGAAAGGATACACAGGAGTAAATGTTACAAATCATTGGAGCAGAGAAGTTCTGCATTATATGAATGTTGAAGGATTTAACCTACAGGAGAGGGCTGATTTCTTTATGAACGGATATCTGAAAATGAAGGAAGCTGCCGAGGGAAAGCTCTCTGTTTTCTGCGGTGTTGAGGTTCAGATAGACCAACCCGCATACTGTGAGTTCCTTATTTATAATATCGACAGAGATTTTATATTAGATTTGGGTATGTCCTTCTATAAGCTTACTCAGGAAGAACTTACACGTATTGCTCACGATCATGGATGCCTGATATATCAGTCACATCCATTCAGAGACGGACTTACGATTCTTCCCACAGATATATTCCGTCATGTGGATGAAGCTATGTCACGGGATAAGGTTGACGGAATAGAGGCGATAAATTACAGCCACGGTGATCATTATACAGATGATATGGCTCTTAACTGGGCAAAGGAGCATGATTTAAGAACCATAACCGGCTCAGACTATCATGGAGAGTGGAATAATCCCTGGGGTGGAATATATACCGAGAAACCTATCAACTCACAATCAGAGCTGATAGATGTGCTTAATAATAAACAATATGCATTATCTCTTCCTGACGGACCGGTTGCAGGTGTCAGCGAAATGCATCCGAAATACCGATTTACGAGCATAAAGAGGTAAAATCAATGTATAAATACGATCTTCATGCTCTTACGTCAGATTTTACATATAGCGGACGATCAAGTATTTCTGCTGAGGAAACTGTTGTTGCACATATTGAAGCAGGTTATAGCGGAATCGTTCTTACCAATCCTTGGGGGAATAAAGTTTTCAGCGATGAGCAGCATGCGGGAAAGAGTATGAGAACCCTTGGTGAAGAATTTATTTCAGCATATGAAAAGCTTAGAAGTGTTGCCGGAAATGACCTTGTTGTTCTTCTTGGTGCTGAGATGTCGGTACCGAGTGCCTCGGGTGAGTTTTTGATATACGGTTTGACTCCCAAGTTTATACTCGAGTATGACAGAACGATTTCCGATGCAATGTGGTTTACCGATTTTATAACCAATTTGCATTCCAGCGGAGATATACTTGTCTATCAAGCGGTGCCTTTCGCAAATGGTTCTGTAATAATTGACCTTAACGGAAAGGATAAACATCCGTTACGTACCATAGACGGTCTTGAGGTGTATAATCACTGTAAAGCTGATGTGTGCAGTAATCCTTTTGCACAGGCAAGGGCAGAGTATTACGGTGTAGGAGGTATTTCCGGTTCAGATCTTTCACACAGCGGTGAAAATGTTGGTGGTGGAATAATAACAAAATCTCCGATTTTGTCAAATGATGATCTGTTGACTGTTTTAAAAAGCAGAGACTACAGTATCTGCAAAGGGGAGGAAGTATGATGTATAAATATGAGATGCACCTTCATACTGCAGACGTAAGTCCATGCGCTGATGCAACTCACGAGCAGGTTGCTCAGGTATACCGTGATTTTGGGTATACGGGTGTGAATATTACCAACCACTGGAGCAGGGAAGTAATTCACTGTATGAATCTCGAGGGAAAGAGTATCGGGGAACAGGCAGATTTCTTTATGGATAGCTATAAGAGACTCTGTGAAGCTTCAGGCGATGAATTATCAGTTTTCTGCGGCGTTGAGATCGACTTAGAGCCTAACGAATATCTTGTGTATAATATCGACCGCGATTTTTTAATAGATCTGGGAAAAAATTTTTATAAGCTTTCTCCGGGGGAGCTTGCCGAGGTCGCGCACGACCACGGATGTCTTATATACCGTTCTCACCCATTTCGTTCATGGCTTAACGTAACGGGTCCCGATATTTTTAGAACTCAAGATGACGGTATAATACGTAATAAGGTTGACGGTATTGAAGCGGTAAATTACAGTAACGACGACTATTTTTCAAATGATACAGCTTTGCTTTGGGCAGAGACGTATAAATTAAAGACTATAACGGGTTCGGACTATCACGGCAGTGAGAGACGTTATATGGGTGGAATCTACACCGAGCAGATTATCCATAACTCAGCTGAGCTGATAGATATTCTTCAAAATGACCGTTATGCCTTAGTTCTCCCCGATGACTACTCACCGATCATGGGTGAGTTACACCCGAAATACAGATTTATGACCGATAAGAGGTAAAATAATGTATAAGTACGAGTTACATCTGAGTACCAAAGACTTTGCTCCCAAATATTCTGACGCTCCTTCTGCCGAGGAGGTAGTAGAGAATTATTTGAAAGCCGGTTATAGTGGTATTGTACTTACCAATCCATGGGGTTATCAACCTTTTAAGAGAAGTGATTATATTTATAAAAGTCCGAAGCAGTTAACTGAGGAGTATCTGGAGGGATACTATAAGTTAAAGAACGTTGCAGGAAAAGAGCTTGACGTGTTCCTTGGCGCAGAAGTAACATTTAAGCACTGCACTAATGAATATCTTGTTTACGGTCTTACCCCCGAGAAACTTGCAGAGTTTGATTTAAGCGGTATATATTCGTTGAAAAAGATTCCTGATATTTTTGCCCGCATACATGCTCTTGGAGACGTGCTTATTTATCAGGCTCATCCTTTTATGCCTTACAGCCGCGTTGTGGAAGAGGTATATCAGTTAAGACCGGCGGTACGACCTCTCGAACAGCGAATTGACGGTATGGAGGTTTATATTGCCAAGGATGAGGAAAAGGCAAACCATTTTCTTACAAAAAAATGGGCTAGAGATTATAATACTCCTACTATTTCCGGTTCCGGATATTCAAGTGTCGGTGACAGAATAGCAGGTGGCATTGCTACTGAAGAAAAAATTAAAGACAACTCCGACCTTGTGAAAATATTGAGCAACGAAGAGTATAAGCTGATCTCAGGAGGTGAGATCCAAAATGTTTAAGTATGAAATGCACGTTCACTCTGTCGATGTAAGTCCCTGTGCCTCTGCTACTGCAGAACAGCTTGTTGAAAGATTTCTTGAAAAGGGCTATACCGGAATCAACCTCACCAATCACTGGAATCCCGGTGTTTTTAAGAATCGCGGACTTACCGAAAAAAATGCAGAAGAACTTGCGGAATACTATCTTAACGGTTACAGACGTCTTAAAGAAGCTGCAGGAGATAAGCTTGATATTTTCTGCGGTATGGAACTTGCAATGAAGGGCTGTTCCAACGATTATCTGATATACGGAGTGACAAAGGAGATGCTTCTCGACCTTGGTCCTTATTTCGGATACGGCAAGATTGAAGACGTAATAAAAATAGTACATTCCCACGGCGGTGTTATTTTTCACGCACATCCGTACAGAATGTGGATGACCGTTCTTCCGGATCACCTTTACAATAAAGAGGATGAACCTTACGATCCTGATAAGTTTGATGGTATCGAAAGTATTAATTACGGTAGTAACGACAGATACAGTAATGATATGGCTCTTGATTTTGCAGAACACTATAAGATAAAGACAATTACCGGATCCGACTATCATAATAAGGGTGGAAAACCATACGGAGGTGTTTTCCTTCCCAGACGTGCGAAAGATATGGCTGATTTTGTAGATATGATCAGACGTGGAGAATATGCTCTTTCCCGTATGGGATATTATTGGTGGGAGATCGGAGATTTCCATCCTAAAGCAAGATTTAAACAGTAACTTTAATATCCTTATATATGTTACCAAACGCGCTACAGGAGGTAAATTTAGATGTTTACAGATAATATGAGCAATCTTTCGAGACTTATTAATGCAAAGAGCCGTTCTGTTTCAGCAGAGAATTTTACCGGTGAAAAAGGAAAGGGCGGTATGGCTATCGACGGTACAGGTGCTGTAAACGCTCGTGATCTTGGACAAGGGTGGAAGATATCACCATCTGTGAATATTCCTGCAGGAGAGACATTTACATTGGCTGATATAGACGGTGAAGGGTCTATCAGACATATATGGATCACAGAAAACTGTTGGCTTAACCGTTCATTGATACTTAGAATATATTGGGATGGCAGTGATAAACCATCGGTGGAGGTTCCATTCGGAGATTTTTTTGCCTGTGCGGATCCCTACGATTTCCGCCAGCTTACTTCAGCCGCTGTTTGCGTTAATCCCAACCGAGCATTTAATTGCTACTGGGACATGCCTTTCAAGAAAAATTTCAAGATCACTTTAGAGAATATTTCTCCTTTGCAGATAATGGTATTTTACCAGATAGACTATGTTCTTACCGAACAGCCGGACAATATTGCTTATTTACATGCTCAGTTTCGACGTACAAATCCTGTTCCATACAAGGAAGTTTATACTATTCTTGACAATGTAAAGGGCAAGGGTCAGTATGTTGGTACTTATATGCTTTGGGGATCAAATAATAACGGTTGGTGGGGAGAGGGGGAAATAAAATTCTACCTTGACGGTGACCGTGATTTCCCAACAATATGCGGTACAGGGACAGAGGATTATTTCTGTGGGTCTCATAACTTTGATGTCAACAATAAATATGTAGAATATTGTACACCCTATGCGGGCCTTTCTAAGGTAACCCGTCCTGACGGAATGTATTCGTCTCAGCAACGTTTTAATCTTTATCGTTGGCATATAGTAGATCCTATATATTTTGATTCTGATATACGTGTTACAATACAGGCACTCGGTATACGTGAGGATGCGAGATATTTACCTCTCAGGGACGATATATCTTCCGTTGCATTTTGGTATTCCGATAATCTTGATGACGATTATCCTGCACTTCCTGACAGAGACTTTCTTGAAATAGTTTAACAAATGCAAAAGAGGAACAGACAATTTTGTCTGTTCCTCTTTTTTTGTTGTGACTTCGTTTATTAAACGGGATGAACCTTGGAATCGGGATCAGCGTTTTCTGCGTCGATCTTGTACTTCTGTGCACTGCGCCACTCAAAGAACTTGGTGGCAACCTGATCAAAGAGTGCGTAGGAAAGTACGTCCTCGTCCTGCTCCATATAACCCTTTGCTTTCTCACGAAGAGTATCAAGCTCTGGAGCAATATTATCAGCGGGACGGCAGGTAATAGCCTCCTCGTCGCCAATGATCTTCTTACGGAATTCGGGATCGATATCAACAGGAGTCTTACCGTACTCACCGCGAACAAGACCCTTGAACTCCTTGGTAACCATCTTGTATCTCTCGCCTGCGATGATGTTGAATACTGCCTGAGTACCAACAATCTGAGAGGAAGGAGTAACAAGAGGGGGATAACCGGAATCAGCACGAACCTTCGGAACCTCTGCAAGAACCTCAAGAAGCTTATCACTCTTGCCTGCCTGCTTAAGCTGAGAAACAAGGTTGGAGAGCATTCCACCGGGAACCTGATAGAGAAGAGCATTGATGTCTACCTTCAGTACCTTTGGGTCAAGGAGACCGTCTGCCATGAACTTTTCCTTGAGAGGAGTGAAGTACTTACAAACCTCATCAAGCTTGTTAAGATCAAGACCGGTATCGTACTCAGTACCCTCAAGAGTAGCAACAAGGGGCTCGGTGGGGGGCTGAGAGGTACCCATAGCCATGGGGGAGATAGCAGTATCAACTATATCTACGCCTGCCTCAATTGCCTTAAGGAGAGTCATGGAAGCAAGACCGGAGGTATAGTGAGTATGAAGCTGAACGGGAAGGCTTACGCGGCTCTTGATCTCCTTAACGAGATCGTATGCATCGTAAGGCTTAAGAAGACCGGACATATCCTTGATACAGATGGAGTCAGCACCCATTTCCTCAAGCTGCTTTGCATACTCTGCAAAGTACTTGTTGCTGTATACGGGACCGGTGGTATAGCTGATAGCGGCCTGAACGTGTCCGCCCTCGCGCTTGGTTGCATCTATAGCGGTCTTAAGGTTTCTGGGATCGTTGAGAGCATCGAAGATACGGATAATATCAATACCGTTTGCAACGCACTTCTGCACGAAATACTCAACAACGTCATCGGAATAGTGACGGTATCCGAGAATATTCTGACCACGGAAAAGCATCTGAAGCTTGGTGTTCTTTACATGGTCACGGATTATACGGAGACGCTGCCAGGGATCCTCGTTAAGGAAGCGGAGACAGGAGTCAAAGGTCGCACCGCCCCAAGCCTCAAGAGAATGGTAACCTATGCTGTCAAGAGTCTCAAGGATCGGGATCATCTGGTCGATAGTCATTCTGGTTGCTATCAGTGACTGATGTGAGTCACGAAGCACGGTTTCTGTTATTTTTACTTTTGACATAATATTCTACACTTTCTGTTTGAATTAACCGGCAAATCTGGTAAGGAATACACCGGCTGCAACTGCAGAGCCGATAACACCCGCAACGTTGGGACCCATAGCGTGCATGAGAAGGAAGTTGGATGGATTCTCCTTCTGTCCTACTACCTGAGATACACGAGCCGCCATGGGAACTGCGGAAACGCCGGCGGAACCGATAAGGGGATTGATCTTACCGTGGGTAATAAAGCACATAAGCTTTCCGAAAAGGAGTCCTCCGACAGTGGAAAGGATAAATGCCGCAAGACCGAGAAATACGATGGAAAGAGTGGGAACGGAAAGGAAGGTGTCAGCCTTTGCTGTAGCACCGACAGATACGCCGAGGCAGATGGTAACTGCGTTGATAAGGCCGTTCTGTGCGGTTTTTGAAAGTCTGTCGGTAACACCGCAGACGTTAAACAGATTACCCAGCATGAGCATACCTACGAGAGGTGCCGCATCGGGAACGATAAGAACGACTACGAGAGTAACAACGATAGGGAAGAGAACCTTCTCAGTCTGAGAAACAGGACGAAGGTTACCCATTACTATAGCTCTCTCTTTCTTGGAAGTGAGGAGCTTCATAAAGGGAGGCTGAATTATAGGTATAAGAGCCATGTAGCTGTATGCCGCGATAGCAATTGCACCGAGAAGCTCGGGAGCAAGTATCTTGGTAACAAGAATAGCGGTAGGACCGTCAGCACCGCCGATTATACCGATAGCGGCTGCTGCCTCAGGGAAGAAACCGATAAGGAGAGCACCGGTAAATGCGGCAAAAACGCCGAACTGAGCCGCCGCACCGAGAAGAAGGCTCTTGGGGTTTGCAATAAGGGGAGTGAAGTCGGTCATTGCACCGACACCAAGGAAGATAAGTGAAGGATAGATACCAAGCTTAACACCGAGGTAAAGCAGATCTATAAGACCACCCTCGTTGACGATCTTTACGATGTCAAGAGATGAACTTTCCTCACTTATGAAAAGATCCATATGGAACAGATTTGCACCGGGAAGGTTAGCAAGAAGCATACCGAATGCGATGGTAACAAGAAGAAGGGGCTCAAATTTTTTAACTATTGCAAGATAGAAAAGAGCACCGATTATAACGTACATTATAAGGGTCTTTATCATATCCGCATTGTTTTCAAGCATCTGAGCAATTCCGGTAGTTCCCACGAAATCCTTAACGGCATTAGTTATGTTTGAGAAAAAATCCGACATTGCTGTAAACCTCTGTTAATTATTTCTGTAAAACAGATTACGCAAGAGTAAGGAGAAGATCTCCGGAGTTTACAGATGCACCCTTTTGAGTGTTAACGGAAGCAACGGTTCCGTCAGAGGGAGCCATTATCTCGTTCTCCATCTTCATTGCCTCGAGTACGCAAAGAACGTCACCCTTAGCTACAGCCTGACCTGCGGTAACGTTGACCTTGAGAATGCTGCCGGGCATGGGTGCTGTGATCTTAACGGAGCCTGCCGCACCGGTAGCAGCAGGAGCCGCTGCGGGAGCGGGAGCAGGAGCTGCGGCAGGGGCAGGAGCTGCAGCGGGAGTTGCCACAGGTGCTGCGGGTGCAGCGGTAGGAACAGCAACGGCGGAGGGGGTAAACGCACCGCCAACCTCTTCTACTTCGACTTCATATACGGTACCGTTAACGGTAATGTTATATTTTTTCATTTTTATCCTCTTTCTTGATACAGATCAGTTTTTTATCTTTCGTTCCAGCGAGGAGCACCTGCACGTCTGAACGAAACTACGCGCAGAGAAGATGCGGGCTTGCCCTCTGATGCGGCAATAGCGGCTGTGATGACCGCTACCAACTGCTTATCGTCTACCGCAGGAGAAGTCACAACGGCAGCCACGGTGTCAGCAGAACTCGGTGTCGGTATGGGATTTTCTTTGGGAGCTTGCTTATCACTTGCTTCTTTTGTTTTCTTGCTTGGTATACCGTATAAGAGAACACGAAGAAGCGCGAGTGTAGCCCAAATGATTATCAGTACCGAGAAAACGGTTGCCATACCGAGGATAGTTACCTCAAGTGCAAGACTGAGTCTCTCGCCGAGGGGGGCGTTGTTACCCATGGTAGCACCGATATCAACGTCAAGGAGTCTTGACGGGTTAAAAAGTGTCATTTTTGATTCCTCCTATATCAGAGAGGATAATTTGAGTGACGGCGGTAAAGCGGAGATTCACTCTTTGAGCCGAGCATCTCAAATGCGGCACAGATACGGGGCTTGAGTTCATCTGCAGCGATGATATCATCTACCTCACCGCGGGCAGCAGCTTCAGCAGGAGAGGAAAGGGTAGCGTTCCACTCAGCCTCAAGCTCTTTGCGTGCACTCTGAGGATCTTCTGCCTCGAATACCTTGTCCTTCCATGCAAACTCAACTGCACGGTCAGCCTTCATTATGCCGATCTTTGCGCTGTCAAGAGCATATACCATATCGGCACCGATGCTCTTGGATGCCATAACGGTGTATGCTGTACCGTAAGCCTCTCCGAGAACGACAGTAACCTTTGCACTCTCGGATACAGCAAATGCAGAAGCAAGTTTTGCAAGCTCTGCTGCGTAGGATTTTGACTCTGCCTCAGCAGTAATATCAAGTCCCTCGGTATCAACAAAAGTGAGGAGGGGAATATTGAAACTGTCGCAAAGATTTACAAAGCGTGCCGCCTTACGTGCTGCGGCAGGGGTTATAATTCCTGCATTGACGCTGTGGTCGTTTGCAACTACACCAACAACTGCACCGCCAAGACGGACAAATGAGGTAACAATTTCTTTTCCGAATCCGGCGGAAAGCTCGGTTGCGAGGCCGTCGTCCGAAAGAGAAAGAATGAGATCCTTTACATTGTCGTTGTAAGCTACTGAGACACCCTGAGTATTCTCATCGGTGGCACCGGTATATACGGTACCTTCAGCGTTGTTGGAGGGAAGAAGAGAGAGAAGATCTCTTACGGCACCGAGAGCTTCGGGTTCTTCTGCTGTAACAATACTTGCAAGGCCCTCTGCTGCTGCAAAATCAGCATCAGCTACTTCCTTGCCCACGATGAAGGGTGAGTTAACGAAGAGCTTACCATTCTTTGAGGAGATAACTACTGCATCAAACATAGCGGCAATAGCTGCAGCACTACCTGCACACACACCGGGAATGAGAGCTATCTGAGGAATGATACCGGAAGCAGAGGCAACTGCTTTCATTACCTTTCCATAACCTGCAAGAGCACTTACGCCCTCCATTACACATGCTCCGGCGCTATCAAAAATACCAACAACGGGAGCACCGTTTTTCTTTGCCATGTCATAAAGATCACAGATCTTCTTTGCGTGTGCGGCATCAAGAGCACCGCTCATACGGGAAAAGTCCTGAGCAAAGGCAAAAACAAGTCTGCCACATACAGAACCGTATCCGCAGATCACACCCTCAAAATCGGTGGATGCGGATGTGTCGAACTCGGTAGCACTGCGGCGCAGATACTTCTGAGTCTCAACGAAGCTTCCTTCATCAAAAAGAGAAAGGAGGCGAACACGAGCGGACAAACGCCCGGTCTTTGCAGCTGTTTCTTCGCTATCTTTATCAAGTGAAGAAAGAGCCAGACGCAGTTCTTCTGCGCTCTGAGGTCTTGAGATTTTTTCCATGAAACTCTCCAAATCTCGGCAACTGTGATTATATGGTCTTCCGTGTCCTGCGGCTGCCGTCACAGGATCGGATTTGAAAACTGTTAGAGGGAAATGATTGTCCTAAAAATATAGGATACCATTCTACCCCATTATAAGAATATTATACATTATTTTTCAAAAATTGCAAGGTTTTATTTAAGTATTTACAATTAAAATATAATATAATAGAAATAAAAAAAAGGTTTATCTTGAATTTTATATGAAAAGAGTATATACTTAAAAAGTACGTAACGTTCAAAATATTGATTGTCTCGCATCACAGAGGTTATTATCCTAAAAAGGAGAAATAGGTAATATGCTTATAGATTTTCACACACACTGTTTTCCGGACAAACTTGCCGTCACTGCAATACCTAAGCTTGCAGATATTGCAAAAACGGAGCCTTATACAAACGGTACCGCAGCAGATTTGATCAGAAAAATGGATGAATGCGGCGTTGAACGATCTGTGATATGTAATATTGCAACAAATCCTCGTCAACAGGAGAAGGTCAATAATTTTGCTATAGAACTGAACTTAAACCCCCGGTTTATTTCTCTTGGCTCTGTTCATCCTGCAAGTGACTGTGTTGTGAGTGAACTGAAACGGCTCAAAGACAGTGGTATAAAGGGTATCAAGCTTCATCCGGACTATATGGGTTACATGATAGATGACAAGGATTTCGAGCCAATTTTCGGAGAATGCTCTGATCTTGGACTTTTTGTGATCATACATGCCGGGTTTGATGTTATTTCTCCAACTCTTATTCATGCATCTCCGGAAAAAATAAGAAAAGTTCAGGATAAATTCCCCGAACTCAGACTTATTGCGGCACACTTCGGTTCGAATTGTATGTGGGATGATGTCCTCAGATATCTTGCGGGAAGCAGGGTGTACGTGGACACATCTCTTCCGTGTGGTTCACAGATTGAAAAGCCGATAACGGAGAGAATTATATTTGAGCACGATCCGGAAAGGATACTTTTTGGCAGTGATACACCATGGGGGTGTCCCGGACAAACCTATGATTTTATAGAGTCTCTTTCTATTTCAGATGAAATGAAAAACAGAATTTATTTTAAAAACGCCCTTAAGCTTTTAGGGGAAGAATAAGATATGATTGTAAAAAGGAGTTCTGATATGAGAAAATATGATATTGCCATAATCGGAGGCGGTATAGGAGGTCTTATGGCAGCCTATCGTCTTAAGAGACGTATTCCCGAGGCAAAGATAGTTATTACCGAGAGAGGTAATACCCTTGAAAAGCGTAATTGCCCTGCGGGTAAAAACAGAACTTGTGTTCACTGTAAGCACTGCAGTATAACCAGTGGATTTGCCGGTGCGGGGGCTTTCTCTGACGGTAAGTTTAATCTCGGAACTGCATACGGCGGCACTCTTGGAGAGGAGCTGGGTGAGGATAATGCTAACTACTATATCAGTGAGGTGGACGAAATACTCAACGAGTATTGTACATCCGGAATCCCCAAGGTCTATTTTTCAAACGAAGAACTTAAACTCAAGTGCCTTCAGAACAATCTCAGACTTCTTGACATGAACGTAAAGCATTTGGGTACAGATAACAATTTTATAACGATGCAGAATCTTATAAAACGCATCTCCGAGGACGGAACAGAGCTGCTTCCGTTCTACGACTGTGAAAATATTACAGAATCTGGAGAGGAAGGATATATTCTTCATTATGCAAACGGCGAGAAAATCACATCCGATAAGATAATTATTGCTACCGGTCGTGGGGGAGCAAATTTTGTTTCCGATTTTTGCCGTTCATTTGGTGTGCACATGAGATCCAACTACGTTGATATCGGTGTTCGCGTTGAGATGAAAGATATAATCTGGAAGGAATTTTCCGATCAGATATATGAGCCTAAAATACTATATAAGACAAAGACATTTGAAGACAGATGCAGAATGTTTTGCTTTAACAAAGGTGGTCTTGTTTCTGCGGAGAATAATCACGGTATTATAACCGCAAACGGTCATTCTTATGCAGAACCTGAAAAAAAGACAGAAAACTGTAACTTTGCAATACTTTCAAGTATCAGATTCACAGAACCGTTTAATCAGCCTACCGAGTACGTAGAGAGTATTTCTCGTCTTGCTAATATGATAGGTCGCGGTAATGTTCTTGTTCAGCGTTTCGGTGACCTTATCAGAGGACGTCGTACAAACGATCATCGTCTTGGTCAGAACACTGTTATTCCCACACTTAGGGCAACTGCCGGTGATATTTCCCTTGTTCTTCCGCACAGAATACTTACAAATATTATAGAAACTATCTATGCTCTTGATAAGGTTGCACCTGGTACAGCAAACGATGATACCCTTCTTTACGGATGTGAGAGCAAGTATTACTCTATCCGTCCCGAGTTTAAGAATGATAAGTTTGAACTTGTTGACGGAGTATACATAATCGGTGACGGTAGCGGTATCTGCCGCGGACTTTCTCAGTCCGGTGCTATGGGAATATACGTAGCGGACAGAATTGCAGATATATAAGCTTTTATCACGAATTCAATTAATTCGTACAAAAAAATTCACGGTTTTACTGATGTTTTTAAACGAGGTATGTCGAAATAAAGGTTGACAATACATGCTCAGTGTGATAAAATTATTGTATAGTCGCAGGAGCGTTACTTTGGCATGCAGAGCCCCGTATCGTTTCTGCCTTTCAGTTTTTATATAACCTATTTCACTGTAGCATGTCTGTGGTCGGAGGCTGATGGATTATGAAAGCTTTAGAAGAAAAAATTCTTAAGGAAGGTAAGGTTCTTCCCGGGAATATACTCAAGGTTGGTTCTTTTTTGAACCACAGGCTTGACGTTGAATTTATAATGGAGATGGGCAGGGAAATAGCTCGTCTTTTTGAGGGTGCCGGTGTAACCAAGATACTGACTATCGAGGCGTCCGGTATTGCTATAGCTGTGGGGGCAGGTGCTGCAATGCATGTGCCGGCGGTTTTTGCTAAGAAAAACAAGACGGGTAATGTTGACGGAGAACTGTATCAGACTGTTGTTCATTCTTATACTCATGGTACCGATTATAACGTTGTTGTTTCCGCAGAGCATCTTTCCGCCGATGATACTGTTCTTATAGTCGATGATTTCCTTGCAAACGGTAAGGCACTTCTTGGCCTTATCGATATAGTTGAGCAGTCCGGAGCTTCTCTTGCCGGTGCTGTATCAGCTATCGAGAAAGGGTTTCAGAAAGGTGGAGATGAGCTCAGAGCCAGAGGTGTTAGGGTAGAATCTCTTGCCATTATTGACAGTATGGGAGACGGTAATATAAAGTTCCGTCCCCAGTAATTCAGTATGTAATTTTATTACATATATTATTTTATCATTTTCAGGAGGCCAAAAATGAAAAGAATTCTCGCAGTTCTTCTCGCCGCAATGATGGTCTTTGCTTTCGTTGCATGTTCTCCCGCTGAGGGCAGCAAAGATCTCAAGGTAGGATTTATTTTCCTCCACGACGAGAACTCCACCTACGACCTCAACTTCATCAACGCAGCTAAGGAAGCTTGCCAGAAGATGGGTGTTGAGTACGTTCAGAAGACCCAGATTCCCGAGAGTAACGACTGCTACACTGCAGCAGTAGAGCTTATCGAGTCTGACGGTTGTACCCTTATTTTTGCAGACAGCTTTGGTCACGAGTCCTTCCTTATGAAGGCTGCAGCAGAGTATCCCGATGTTGAGTTCTGCCACGCTACCGGTACTCAGGCACACACCTCCGAACTTAAGAACTTCCACAACGCATTTGCATCTATCTACGAGGGTCGTTTCCTTGCAGGTGTTGCAGCAGGTATGAAGCTCAACGAGATGATCGCTGCAGGCCAGTTTACCGCTGAAGAGGCTAAGATGGGCTACGTTGGCGCATTTACCTTTGCAGAGGTTATGTCCGGTTACACCTCCTTCTACCTCGGTGCTAAGTCCGTTTGCCCCACTGTAACCATGGACGTTAAGTTCACCGGTTCTTGGTACAACGAGCAGCTTGAGAAGGAAGCAGCTCAGGCTCTTATCAACGGTGGTTGTAAGCTTATCAGCCAGCATGCTGACTCCATGGGCGCTCCCACTGCTTGCGAGACCGCAGGTGTTCCTAACGTTTCCTACAACGGAAGCACACTCTCTGCTTGCCCCAATACCTTTATCGTATCTTCTCGTATCAACTGGGTTCCTTACTTTGAGTATATCATTGATTGCGTACTTAACGATAAGGAAATCGCAACCGACTGGACCGGTACTATCGAGACCGGCAGTGTTGTTCTCACCGATGTTAATACCGCAGTTGCAGCTGAGGGTACCGTTGAGAAGCTTGCTGACGTTAAGGCTGCTCTCCTTGATGGATCTATCAATGTATTCGATACCGCTAATTTCACCATAGGTGGCGAGACCGTTACCAGCTACAAGGCTGACGTTGATACCGATGCTAACTATGAGAAGGATACCGAGGTTGTTGAGAACGGTGTATTCTATGAGTCTAAGTACCGTTCCGCTCCTTATTTCGATGCAAGAATCGACGGTATTACTCTTCTTGACGAAAACTACGGTTGATAATAATTAGCTTAAGGCGAGGCAATTCCTGCCTCGCCTTATCCTAATTTTGAAGACTGCGCTCCGACGGACGGAACGCGTTCTTGAGAATTATGATAAAACGGAGGCCAAACGTGACAAAACAACCGGCTATAGAGTTAAAAAATATTACAAAAAGATTCGGTGCCAAGGTAATAGCTAACAATAACGTCAGCCTTACCGCGTACCACGGGGAGGTCTTGTCTATTCTCGGTGAGAACGGAAGCGGCAAGACGACACTTATGAATATGATCTCCGGTATATATTTTCCGGACGAGGGACAGATATTTGTAAATGGTAAGGAGGCTGTTATTGCCTCTCCCAAGGATGCCTTTGGGTTTAAGATCGGTATGATACATCAGCATTTTAAACTTGTTGATGTTTTTTCTGCTGCAGAGAATATTGTTCTTGGTATAGATGGGGGAAAGTATAATCTGAAGAAGTCTACCGAGGAGATCAAAAAGATAAGTGAGCAGTACGGATTTGATCTTGATCCGGAGAAGAAGATATATTCAATGTCTGTATCTGAAAAGCAGACTGTTGAGATCATCAAGGTTCTTTATCGCGGTGCTGATATACTTATACTTGACGAGCCTACCGCTGTTCTTACTCCTCAGGAGACCGCAAAGCTTTTTGACGTTCTCCGTAAGATGAGAGACGACGGAAAGTGTATAATTATAATCACCCATAAGCTTCACGAGGTTCTCTCTCTTTCTGACAGAGTATCGGTTCTTCGTAAGGGTGAGTACGTCGGTACGGTAAATACCGCTGAGACGAGTGAGAGTGAGCTTACCGAGATGATGGTAGGTAAGAAGATAGATCTTAATATAGAGCGCAGTGATCCTAAAGATCCGCAGGATCGTCTTGTTGTCAAGGATCTTGACTGCATCAACCGTGACGGTGTCGCAGTACTTGACAGCATTTCCTTTACTGCTCGTTCAGGAGAGATACTTGGTATAGCAGGTATTGCAGGTAGCGGTCAGCGAGAGCTTCTTGAGGCTATTGCCGGTCTTCAGCATATAAGTCAGGGCGATATCCTATACAATGATCCCAAGAGTGGAAAGACTGAGAATCTGAGAGATAAAACTCCTGTTCAGATAAGAGATCTGGGAGTTCGTCTTTCCTTCGTGCCTGAGGATAGACTGGGAATGGGTCTTGTAGCGAATATGGATATTGTTGACAATATGATGCTTCGCAGCTATTCAAAAGGCCGTTCTGCGTTCCTCGAGAGAAAGGCTCCCAAGGATCTTGCAATGAAGATAATAAAAGACCTTGAGGTAGTTACCCCCGGTGCAAGTACGCCTGTTCGTCGTCTGTCAGGTGGTAACGTACAGAAGGTACTTGTAGGACGTGAAATAGCCGCTTCTCCTACTGTACTTATGGTAGCGTATCCTGTGCGAGGTCTTGACATAAATTCATCTTATATGATATACAATCTTCTCAATGAACAGAAAGAGAAAGGTGTTGCAATTATATTCGTCGGAGAGGATCTTGACGTGCTTCTCGAACTTTGTGACAGAATAATGGTTATCGGTTCCGGTAAAATAACCGGTATTGAAGATGCCAGAACAGTAACAAAAGAGCAGATCGGTCTTCTTATGACAAAAACGGGAGAGGAGGAATAAAACAATGGCTGAAAAAACAGTTACCAAATTGCACCGTGAGCCGCTTTTCCATATTGTCAAGCGTGATGATATGGTATGGTGGAAGGCTTGGGGAATAAGAGCTATAACCATCGTGGTCTCAATTTTTGTTATGGTTTTTATTTCCTCATTGCTTACCGGAAAAGGAATGATACAGACCTTTGAAATAATGTATCGCGGTGTTTTCGGAAGAATAGAGACCGGATCCTTCAAGATGCTATTCAAATATTTTGAGGAAGTTGCGATCCTTCTTTGTCTTGCACTTGCTCTTACTCCCGCATTCAAAATGAAGTTCTGGAACTGCGGCGCAGAAGGACAGGCTCTTATGGGCGGTCTTGGTGCAATGGTTTGCATGATAGAACTTGAGGGTAAGCTTCCTCTTGCGGTACTTATTCCGATCATCGCTGTAGTAAGTATTATCTGCGGTGCAGTCTGGGGTGTGATTCCCGCTATTTTCAAAGCGTTCTTTGATACAAACGAGACACTATTTACCCTTATGATGAACTACATTGCTACTCAGATAATCGCCTATTACGTGTATATCAAAGGCGGCGGATCAAACGTAATTCAGCCTGTGGAGGCAGGAATTGCTCCTTCTACGGGTAATGCACATTATTTTATCAATGCCGGTATTGTGGCGGTTCTTACCTTGGTTGTTTATATATACCTTAAATATAGTAAGCACGGATATGAAATTTCTGTTGTTGGTGAGAGCCAGAATACAGCAAGATATATCGGCATTAACGTAAAGAAGGTCATCATCCGCACAATGCTTATTTCCGGTGCGGTGTGCGGTATTGCGGGTATGCTTATTGTATCTGGTATAGATCACTCTATTCGTACTGCCAGCGTAGGAGGTCAGGGTTTTACTGCTATTATGATGGCTTGGCTCGGACAGTGTAATCCCTTTATTACCTTGATAATGACGGCAATAATAGTGTTTCTTAATACAGGTGCCGGAAAGGTTGCGGACTCCTGTCATCTTAACTCAGCCTTTGCAGATATTTTCGTTGGTATTGTAATACTCTGCGTTGTGGGTTGTGAATTCTTCATTAAATATTCTGTTAAAATTCGTGGAGCAAGAAAGGGGAATAAAGAATGATAATACAGTTCATTTGCCGTGCTATACTTCTCGGCGTTCCGCTTCTCTTTGGTTCTGTTGGAGAGATAGTAACAGAAAAGTCAGGACATCTTAATCTTGGTATTCCCGGCGTTATGTACGTTGGTGCGATCAGCGGCATTATAGGATCATTCTTCTATGAACAAGCCTGCGGCAATGATATTGCAAAGATGAACGCACTTCTTGCGGTACTTATTCCTCTCCTTTGTGCGATCGTGGGTTCTGTTATAATGGGACTGATCTACAGCTTCCTTACAGTTACTCTCCGTGCAAACCAAAACGTAACAGGTCTTGCACTTACAACATTCGGTATCGGCCTCGGTAACTTCTTCGGCGGCTCTCTTACTAAGCTTGGCGGCGGAGAGGCAACATTTATCGCACTTACAAAGACCAGCGGTTTCTTCTCAACCAAGCTTCCTTTTGCAGACAAGCTCGGATGGTTTGGTGATATTTTCCTGTCTCACGATTTCCTTACCTATCTTGCAATAATAGTTGCTGTAATAGTTGGATTTGTTCTTAACCGTACCCGTGTGGGTCTTAACCTTCGTGCGGTAGGTGAGAGTCCTGCTACCGCAGATGCAGCAGGTATCAACGTTACAAGATACAAGTATTTTGCTACCTGTATCGGAAGTGCTATCGCCGGACTCGGCGGCCTTCAGTATGTTATGGCATACGCTAACGGTGTATGGACCAACAACGCATTCGGTGACCGTGGTTGGATGGCTATCGCGCTCGTTATCTTCGCTCTCTGGAAGCCCTCTGTTGCTATCGTCGGATCATTCCTCTTCGGTGCTCTTTGTAACGCTAACAACTACATTCAGGGTCTTGGAACTGCGACACAGGAGCTTTTCAAAATGCTTCCTTATGTTGTTACTATCATTGTTCTTGTTGTTATCAGCATGCGTAAGCGTCGTGAGTTTCAGCCTCCGGCACACCTTGGTCTTCCTTACTTCCGTGAGGAGAGATAATTTGAATATAAAAAGAGACATCATAATGATGTCTCTTTTTTGTGATTAACTTACGTGCTGTGCTTTTACACCGTCGATCATTCTGAGCCTTGTGAGAGCATACTCAAATATCTCTTTCTGCTTTGGCATCATAACGAATATTCTTACTTCAAGGGTAGCAGGATGACCATCCTTTGCATCGATAACACCGATCTCGGTAGAGAGAATCTTGATCTTAAGCTTGTGGAGCTCAGCCGAAGCTGCTTCAATTACCTGATCAAGGGATTCAACCTCAAGAGCGATCATTCTGTTAACAACCTTACGGAGAAGCATACGCTTCATAACCTCAAGAACTATGTAAATAATTATCGTTGCTGTAATCGCACCAGAGTAGAAACCTGCACCGATTGCAAGACCGATACAAGATACTGTCCAAAGGCTGGCCGCAGTGGTAAGACCCTGAACGCTGAAACCTTCCTTAATAATGGTACCTGCACCAAGGAAACCGATACCGCTTATAACCTGTGCACCCATACGTGTGGGGTCAAAAGAGACAGTACCGTTATAATGGGACAATAGCGATATTGACGTGAGCATTACAAGCGTTGAACCTACACAAACCAGCATGTGGGTACGTAGACCTGCGGGGCGGTTGGTATGTTCTCTTTCGTTACCAATGATTCCGCCAAAGAGAGCGGCAAGTGCAAGGCGGAGAATATATTCACCGAGCGAGAGGAAGTCGATAGACTTAAAGTAATCAAGTATGTTGTTTAAAATTTGTTCCATTGCTGAATTCGGCAGAGAGCCAAACCTCCTTGTCGATATTATCCCCAAAATGGGACTTTAAAGAATATTTTAATATTTTATCATAGTTTTCCCTTTAAGTCAATAGTGTACAAGACTTTTATTAAAAATAATGGGTTTAAAAACAGTAAAGTTTACGAAATGTATACAGAAAATATTCCTTATGTATGATAATATAATCGTAAGAGTGTAAGTTGCTAAACCCTATGCTTTTATAAGGGTGAGGCGAAAGGATATAAAATGGCTGAATACAGTATTCTTGATAAAATAAATACTCCTGATGATGTGAAGTCTCTTTCTGATTCTGAAATTCTTGCTATGAATGATGAGATAAGAGATTTTCTTGTTAAGAAGGTAACAAAAACCGGGGGACATCTTGCATCCAATCTTGGTATAGTAGAGATTACTGTGGCTTTACTTCGTGTGTTTTCTCCTCCGAGTGATAGAATAATCTGGGATGTGGGACATCAATCATATGTGTATAAAATGCTTACCGACAGGCGTGATAGGTTCGATGATCTTAGAATTCCGGGAGGTCTTTCAGGATTTGCGAAAATAAGCGAAAGTGAGTATGATTCATTCGGCGCAGGGCACAGTAGTACATCTTTATCAGCGGCACTTGGTTTTGCTAAGGCAGATAGGCTGGCAGGACGGGATAATTATACCGTTGCGGTAGTTGGTGACGGTGCGTATACAGGCGGTATGATACACGAGGCCCTTAATAACTGTGAAAAGGATCTTAAGCTGATAATTATTCTCAATGAAAACGAGATGTCTATTTCAAAGAATATAGGATCATTTGCAAATTATATTGCCCGTGTCCGCACATCGAAAAAATATATAACTGCCAAAAGAGGTACGACTAAATTTATAAAGAAGATTCCACTTATAGGTAATGCGGTATTCAGCGGTATCAAGAACATAAAAAAGATGTTCAAGAATATGATGTACGGCAGTAACTATTTTGAGGAACTCGGACTTTTTTATATAGGTCCTGCTGACGGCAACGACTATATGCGAGTAGAATCTATGCTTAGAGGAGCTATTGATCAGGGACAGAGTGTCGTTATACATCTGAAAACAAAAAAAGGGAAGGGTTATCAGCCGGCTGAGGATGATCCCGGAAAATTTCACTGTATACGCCCTGCATCATCTGTTTCTCACGGTAAGAATTTCTCTGCTTCATTCGGAGAAAAACTGTGCCTTCTTGCGGAGAATGACCATAAGATATGTGCGGTTACAGCATCAATGACTGAAGGTACCGGCCTCTCTGAATTTGCAAAAAAGTTTCCGGAGCGTTTTTTTGACGTGGGGATTGCAGAGGAGCATGCACTGACATTTTGTGCCGGACTTTCTGCCGCAGGATATAAGCCGTATATCGGTGTTTATTCATCATTTCTTCAGCGTGGATACGATAATCTTCTCCATGATATAGCCCTGCAAAAGCTTTCTGTTGTTATCGGTGTTGATAGGGCAGGACTTAACCGTGCAGACGGTGCTACCCATCACGGTATTTTTGATGTATCATTTTTGTCATCAATTCCCGGGATAGAGATATTTGCTCCTATTTCTTTTGAATCACTTGGGGTGGCAATGGAATATGCTTCCACGGCTAGCTGTCCGGTTGCTATCCGTTATCCTAACGGAAGTGACAGCCCTGTGTCAGATAAATTTTCTGTTAAAAGTATGAGCGGCGTACTATCTGCAAGTGCAGATTTTCACTCAAGTGATAATATTGATTGCGTTATTATTACCTACGGAAGCATTATTTCGGAGGCGATATGTGCCAAAGAAAAGCTTGGTGAAAAAGGGATAACGTGCGGTATTATTCTTCTGCAGCATTTACGCCCATATGATAGAACTGCGGAAGAAATACTTTCTTTGCTTCCTGACGATAAGTGTATGGTGATTTTCCTTGAGGAAGGAATAAAGAACGGCGGTGCCGCGATGATAATTTCCTCTATTCTTTCTGAAAAGACAGATTATTCTCTCAAAACAAAGATACTTGCAATAGATGACGATTTTGTTTCTCCTACCGAGAAAACCGAGTCGCTTTATAAATATGCGGGAATATCCGCAGATGATATTATAGATATTGTAAAATAAATATATTTTGAAAAGGCGTAAAATAAGCTATGAAAATAAATATTGTTCTCCATGAGCCGGAGATACCGCAAAATACCGGAAATATTGCCCGCACCTGTGCGGCTACAGGAGCATCTTTACATCTCATTGAACCCCTTGGGTTTAAGATAGATGATAGAAAGCTTAAGCGTGCAGGACTTGACTATTGGGACGAACTTGACATAACCTACTATAAGGACACCGAGGATTTCTTCAATAAAAATCCCGGGGCAGAGATATACTATTTCTCCACCAAGGCAAAGAATACCTATTCTGATGTAGAATATCCCGATGAAGTGTTTCTGATGTTTGGTAAGGAGACAAAGGGTTTGCCGGAAAAACTGCTCTTTGATAACGAGGAAAAGTGCGTGCGTATGCCAATGAGGCAGAATCTAAGAAGCTTAAATCTGTCAAATACCGTGGCAATAGCGGTTTACGAGGTTCTCAGACAGAAAAACTTCGAGGGACTTGAGACAGAGGGAAGTCTAACACAATTTGTGTGGGGAGAGAGACAGCTATGAATAAAGTAAAAAAGGAAGAAGAAAAGTTCTCTCCATCGGGAATTTTTGAGGGAATGGTGTCCCTTGATGCGGTGATTAAATCAATTGAATCGGGGAACAGTGACCGAAGAATAGAAAAGGTTTATTTTGATCGTGAGAGAAGCGAGAAAAAACAACGTGAGCTCTCATACATAAAAAGGAAGCAACAACAGTATGGATTTGAGCTGATACTGACAGATAGAGATACTATAGATACGATGTGTATCGGTAACTCACACGGAGGTATAGTTGCAGTTTGCTCCGAGAGAAGCTATCCTACACTTACTGAGGAATCATTTACCGAAAACGGATATTACATTATGCTTGACGGGATAGAGGACCCCTATAATTTCGGATATGCGGTAAGATCCCTTTATGCCGCAGGTGTTGGCGGACTTATTATCCCACCCCGTAACTGGATGACCGCCGCAGGGGTAGTGTGCCGCGCTTCAGCAGGCGCATCGGAGCTGATTTCTATGTATGTATGTGAACCTGAGAATGCTGCAGAAACAGCAAAAAAACGCGGTTACAGCGTTATCTGTGCAGATATAAAAGACTCTGTTTCCGTATATGAAACAGAGATCAAAAAACCTCTTCTGCTCATTGTAGGTGGTGAGAAGAGAGGAATATCTCGTGCCGTGCTTGATCATGCGGATAAGATAGTCAGACTTGATTACGGCAGAGAATTTAAGGCTGCACTTTCTGCCGCCTCTGCCGCATCTATCCTTGCCTTTGAGATAGCAAGACAGAATGGGTTTAATAAATGATGCATTGTGTTATGCAAAATGTTATATATGACAATAAATGTATTGACATTCACTATTTTTTTTGTTAATATAAACACACAGACGAATCGGGGTATAAAAATCTGTAAAGAATTTTTAGAAAGGGAGAAAAATCTATGAAAAGAAAGTTGTGTGTTTTGCTGTGCTTTTTACTTGTGCTTTCCTTTTTTAGTTGCGCGGCTAACGGTGACGTTACAAATTCGGATGAAATTACGAAGCCTTTGAATGAAGATCCTACAGATGACACTACAGCCGCAGACAATGAAAAACAGCCGAGTAAACCCCGTTTCGGAAAACTCAGCTACAAAACGGACGGCTTTGGGATAGACTATATTATTACCGATGCCGATCACGTAAACGTACAGAAGATAGACGGTGATACCGTTCTCCTGATCATGCGGTATACCGGTGATTCTTCCTTTGACACCTATAAGATCGGCATATACGACGTTAACGGGAGAAAATACGAATATCTGTCAGAGGAACTCACTTCCGAAGTGACGCTTTCCGCAAGATCAAGATACGAGACCACCGGTGAAATTTTCATTACTGCTTTGGTGACTGTCGGGGAAGATACGGTAAGTATCCCGCTGTATTATCTGCTCAGCGAAAATGACGGTGTATGGACACTTACTAAAAAGGAAGGGGAGACTCCTGACTTTGATACAATGCCGGAATATTTCTCTGAAACCGCAACCTCTCCTGATGGTAGTCTGTTCGCATATTGTGATAGTGTACCGCTGGAAGAAAAAAAGGGATATTACGATAACCGAACCTATATTCGTGACTCATCAGGGGAGGAAACGGAAATATTACCCACAGAACCGTGGATCGATATGTATACTGCCACCGCGTATAAACCGCGCTTCTTTATCGACAATGATAATCTGGTTTTGGGAGTACCGTACAAAGGATACGGAATATATACTATCAGTACAGAGACTTTTTCCTATTTGCCGTATGAAGATATCAATATATCTCCGGTAACATATAAAAACGGCATTATCTACAGCCTTGCTCCCGATGCACGTGAAAATTATACAAGAGTCTTCCGAGACAGTGGAGACGGTGTGGCGGTGGAGATCTTGCCTGACGCAGATACCGCAGAATATCTTGAATCTTCATCTGGACTCAATCTTTATTCATACTCTGCAGACGGAGAATACTGCGGATATTTCTATGCCGAAGGAATATCGGACGGTGAAAATACTACGAGAATATATTCTCTTGACCTTGAACTTATAGCCGAGATATCCACTAATGAACATTATCAGGGTGACGAAGATGGAGAAGAAAAAAACCATGGCTTTATCTACTGTTCCGATTGTGTTATACTTATATACTGATTACCGGTAACAAAAAGAAGGTTCGAAAACGAACCTTCTTTTTTACTGCAATTTTATTTATCAGAACTCAATAATAGACTCATCCCACATGTCGGGAGCCTCGTAGCCCATCATGTTTACCATGGTGGCGGCTACATTGGAGAGGCCGAACTGACCGTTGTCAGCCTTAAGCTTATAATCATTGTTCTTGTCGTAGATGAAACAGGGAACTGGATTGAGGGTGTGGCTGGTCTTAGCCTTGCCGTTACCGTTCTTGTCTCTCTTAATGTCACCTGTCTTCTTGTCCATCTCGTACATCTCGTCAGCATTACCGTGGTCGGCGGTGATAAGAGCTGCGCCGCCAAGCTCGTCGATAACGTCGAGAATTCTCTTGAGCTGGATATCAACAGCCTCAACGCCGATACGGGTCGCTGCCATGTTACCGGTGTGACCTACCATGTCGCCGTTGGGGAAGTTTACTCTGAGATAACGGTACTTGCCGCTTCTGAGTGCGTCGATAAGCTTATCGGTGATCTCAGCGGACTTCATCCAAGGTCTCTGTTCAAAGGGAACTACATCAGAGGGAACCTCTTCGTAGGTTTCAAGAGTTTCATCAAACTTACCGCTCTTGTTTCCGTTCCAGAAGTAGGTAACGTGACCGTATTTCTGAGTCTCGGAGATAGCGTACTCGCTTACACCGGTAGCGCAGAGATACTCGCTCATGGTGTTGGTGATCTCGGGGGGAGATACAAGGTACTTAGAGGGGATATGAAGGTCTCCATCGTACTCAAGCATACCTGCGTAAACAACATTGGGATGTCTTACGCGATCGAATTTACTAAACTCTGCATCGTCAAATGCCTTGGATATCTCAATAGCTCTGTCGCCGCGGAAATTGTAGAAAATAACGCTGTCTCCGTCATTGATGGTACCTGCAGGCTCGCCGTCCTTCTCGATAACGAAGGGAGGAAGATCCTGGTCGATAACTTTAGCTTCACTGCGATAGGTGTTAACAGCCTCCTCAGCGGATGCAAAGCGGCGGCCTTCGCCGAGAACGTGAGTCTTCCAACCAAGCTCAACCATGCTCCAGTCAGCCTCGTAACGATCCATGGTGATCTTCATTCTTCCGCCGCCGGAAGCGATCATTATGTCAAACTCGGGGGAACGTACAGAGGAAAGAAAATCCTCGAAGGGAAGAATATATTCAAGTGCAGAGGTCTCACCAACGTCACGGCCGTCAATAAGAATGTGGATACGAACGCGGGAGATTCCGTCAGCCTTTGCTCTCTCGATCATAGCCTTGAGGTGATCGATGTGAGAGTGAACGTTACCGTCAGAGAAAAGACCGATGAAGTGAAGAGTGCCGCCGCTGTTCTTTACGTTAGCGGTGAGCTCAACCCAAGTATCGGATGCGAAGATCTTGCCGGTCTCGATAGACTGAGTAACCAGCTTTGCACCCTGTGCAAATACCTGACCTGCACCGAGAGCATTGTGTCCAACCTCAGAGTTACCCATATCGTCGTCAGAGGGAAGACCTACCGCAACACCGTGAGCTCTGAGAGAAACCATGGGACATTCAGCAAAAAGCTTATCAAGAGTAGGGGTGTAAGCAAGCTTTACAGCATTAGCCGCATTGTCAGGAGCGATTCCGATACCGTCCATTACGATGGTGAGCACAGGACCCTTAACGCCGTCAAAGCCGTTTAACTTTTTAAGAGAATTAGCCATTTATATTACCTCCGTTAATTATAAACATATAAAACCACTTTATATTATAAACCATTTTATTCCTAAAATCAACTGAAAAAAGAGATAAAAACACATTTTTTTATGTGAGAATTACAAATCGTTATTTAGCGTGTACATGACCGTGTTTTTACATAAATCATGTAAACTATAATACAGAAATATTCATTAATATAAGTATCTTTTTTGTAAAAAAACAACATTAAATGTATTGCAAACACCTTTATTTTATGCGACAATTGACAAAAATGACTATCTGGATCCAGTTAGTTTTTTAAGCGCTGTACAGCAATAAATATGATAAAAACCAGAAAAACTATTATTCCTTCCCTGACACCAGTTTCTGTGCGGTTGCCATTCCCAAAATGAATACCTCTCCCGAGATTGTCGGTGCTGTTCTTGAGGCTATGGCATCATACTCATACCGTGAAACGATGCCGCTTTACCTTGATACCGTGCTTAAGGGACAGTATATGTCAGACGCCGAATCAAGGCGTATTGTGGATATCATAGTAGACGGTATTTCCATTGATGCCGCATGGATATACATCGATACCCTTGCCAACAGGTATCCCGCAAACTTTTCAGAAATATTAAACCAGGGAAGTAACGCTTTTTCATCAAAGCATGAATCTACAAAGAAAAAGGTTGATATTATTCTCAAATCATACAAATCGGAATTTACATAATAAGTCAAAAAAACGGAGTGCTTTGTCAAAAGTGCTCCGCTTTTTTACTGTACAGTCGAAAAATATTTTACTTGCATTCGAAAGACGTGCGAAATGTTTACATATAGTTCTTGTTTTGAATGATCGAATGATGTATAATTAACATGGAATTATATAGTCTGATATAAATATTGTTCGTTCTTGCTTATACCGTTGTATCAAGGAAAGGAAAAGATAATGGGGCTTGCAGATAAAATATTCGGAACTTACAGCGAAAGACAGGTAAAAAAGCTGAATTCGCTGGTGGATAAAATAGAGGGACTTGCCGACAAGTATGGCAATATGACAGATGATGAGCTCAGAGGAGTGACTGATGAGCTGTATTCCCGTCTTAAGGCAGGGGAGACTCTTGATGATATTCTTCCCGATGCATTTGCGCTTGTACGTGAGGCTGATGACAGAGTCCTTGGTAAGAGACCGTTCAGAGTACAGCTTATAGGCGGTATACTTCTCCATCAGGGTAGAATAGCAGAGATGAAGACCGGTGAGGGTAAAACTCTTGTTGCAACCATGCCGGCGTACCTTAATGCACTTGCGGGAGACGGTGTTCATATCGTTACCGTCAACGACTATCTTGCACGCCGTGACAGCGAGGAAATGGGCAGAGTATACGGCTTTCTTGGGTTGACTACAGGTCTTGTAGTGCACGGTCAGACAAGAAAGGATAAGCAGATTGCATATAACGCAGATATAACCTATGGTACAAACAATGAGTTTGGCTTTGATTATCTTCGTGATAATATGGTCAACTATAAAAAGGATATGGTACAGCGCGGACATGCATTTGCTATCGTTGACGAGGTTGACTCTATACTGATTGATGAGGCACGAACTCCTCTTATAATTTCCGGTCAGGGCGAAAAGTCTACCGATATGTACGATCACGTTGAGAAATTTGCGTCAAGGCTTAGAAAGTTTGTTATCAAAGAACTTGATGATAAGGTGTCTCACGATGATATCGATGCTGATTATATTGTTGACGAGAAGTCGAGAAATGTAACTCTTACTAAGTCCGGTATGAAAAAGGCAGAGGAGTTTTTCTCCGTTGAGAATCTTTCCGCTCCCGAGAACGCCGAGCTTTTTCATCATATCAATATCGCCATCAGAGCTCACGGTATTATGCACCGTGACGAGGAATATATCGTTAAGGATGGACAGGTAATTATAGTTGATAGCTTTACCGGCCGTCTTATGCCCGGAAGAAGGTTTTCCGACGGACTTCATCAGGCAATTGAGGCAAAGGAAAAGGTAAAGATCGAGCATGAGACCAAGACTCTTGCTACTGTTACATTCCAGAATTATTTCCGTATGTACAGTAAGCTGTCAGGTATGACAGGTACTGCTCTTACCGAGGACAGTGAGTTCCGTGAGATATACGGACTTGATGTGGTTGAGGTTCCTACCAACAAGCCCATGATAAGAAAAGATCATGAGGATTCCGTTTATAAAACTCAGCGCGGAAAGTATATTGCTATTGTAGAACAGATTAAAAAGTGTCATGACAGAGGACAGCCGGTTCTCGTTGGTACCGTATCGGTCGAGAAGTCGGAGTTCCTTTCAAGACTCCTTAAAAAAGAGGGTGTTGAGCATACTGTGCTCAACGCGAAGTTCCATGAGAAGGAAGCGGAGATCGTTGCTCAGGCAGGTAAGATAGGTGCGGTTACAATTTCCACTAACATGGCGGGTAGAGGTACCGATATTATGCTTGGCGGTAACCCCGAATTCCTTGCAAAGAAGGAGCTCAAACGTCTTGAATACAGTGATGAGCTTATAGCTGAGGCAACAGGAACAGCGGAGACCGCCTCTGAAGAAATTCTTGCTATCAGAGCTGTATTTAAAGATCTTTACGATAAATATAAGGCAGAAATTGCACCCGAGGCAGAGAAGGTCAGAGAGGCCGGAGGACTTTTCATCCTCGGCACAGAAAGACACGAGAGCCGCCGTATAGATAATCAGCTCAGAGGACGAAGTGGTCGTCAGGGAGATCCCGGCGAATCAAGATTTTTCCTTTCCTTTGAGGATGACCTTATGCGTCTTTTCGGCACCGACCGTATCATCGGTATGGTTGATCGTCTTGGTCTTGATGAGACTACCCCTATCGATGCACGAATTCTTTCAAATTCTATCGAGGGAGCTCAGAAGCGTCTTGAGGGACAGAACTTTAACCGACGTAAAACCGTCCTTGAGTACGATGACGTTATGAATCAGCAGAGAAAGATCATTTACGGTCAGAGAAAAGAGGTTCTTGACGGTCTTGATCTTAAACAGAAGATTCTTTCTATGATAGCTACTACTCTTGAAGAAAGCGTGGCTGAATTTACTCAGTCCGAGATTCCCGACGAGTGGAATTTTGAGGGACTTCGTAATCGTTATGCAGGACTTCTTTGTAATGAGGACGATTTCAAGTACTCAAGAGACGAGCTCAACGACGTAACAGCAGAGTCTATTACTGAGGAGCTTACCCAAAGAGCAGAGAAGCTCTACGAGGAAAAAGAAGAGCTTTTCGGAGAGGAAGCAATGCGTGAGATCGAGCGTATTATCCTTCTCCGTAACGTTGACGAGAAGTGGATGGATCATCTTGATGTTATGGATGATCTTCGCGGTAGTATCGGTCTTCATGCATACGCACAGAGAAATCCCCTTAGCGAGTACCGTATTCAGGGTGCCGATATGTTTGATGCTATGATATCTGATATCAGATCGGATACTGTCAGAATGATACTTTCTGTAATGCCGAGAAATGTGCAGATGCAGAGAGCTACTGTGGCGCGCGCTACCTCTGAGGGTTTTGCCAATGCACCTTCCGAAACTCCTGCACAGCCTATGGCGACTCCTGCCGCAAATGGCAGACCTTCACCTGCTGTAAAGGGGACTCCGGTGAAAAAGGAACAGAAGGTTGGACGAAATGATCCTTGTCCCTGCGGTAGCGGTAAAAAGTATAAAAAGTGTTGCGGAATGGATGAAGATGCCGAATAATTCGGTGTCCGCTTATTTTTCTGAAAAGGAGTAATATAAAGTGGGCTTTGGACTTTTGGCTGTCGGATATATGTTCATGCTTAAATTCGGCGGACCGTACTCAGCATTTGACTATCTACCGGATATAATAGGGTATCTGCTTATGTTTGCCGGGGTAAGCAAGCTTGCGGTTTATAACCGTGGCTTCAGATACGCCAAAATACTTCTTGTTCCTCTTATAGCTTTGGGCGGAGTTACCCTTGTATTTGATATTATTGCCATATCGGGGATATCTGTAAATTCAGTTGCTCTCAGCATCTCAGACATGAGTGATTCTTTATCTTTGTTCTTCTGTTTTGCTTACCACGTTGCCCTTATGATGGGAATTAGAGATATTGGACGTGAGACCGGACTTAGTAAGATTGCGTTTAGAGCAATACGTAATATGACGGTAACGGTGTTTTATTATCTGCTCTCTATTATAAGTGATTTTCTTCCGATCATTGAGAAACAGCGTCAGACATTTGAGCTGATAATGCAGCTCTTCGGAATATTTGTGGTCTTTCTTAATGTTATACTTCTTCTTTCCTGTTATATGCGTATTTGTGTTGAGGGAGATGAAGATATGCCGATAAAACCCTCTCGGTTTGCTATTATCAACCGCATGAATGCAAGACTTGATAAAGCTATAAAAAAGCTTGAGCGTTCCGGCGAAGAGGTAAGGGAATATAACGAAAGCAAAAGAAGAAGCGGTAACAATAATAAGAAAAAGAAAAAAGGCAAAAAAAAGTAAAACTTATTGGAGGACAAAATGGGCTTTGGCTTAATTGCATTGGGATTTGTGTTTCTGTTTAACCCGGCTGTCTGTATTTATGACGTTTTACCGGATTTCATAGGATACCTTCTCATATTTAGGGGTCTCCTCAAGACCGAGATCGCGTTTTCCTCCACCGAGAAGATGCGTAGAATGTTTATGCATCTTACATGGTTCGGTGTTATAAAGTTTGTTGCCTCGATAGTTCTCTACTTCGGTGTAAAGGGTGCGGCAGATGACGATGCCTCAGCTCTTGTATTTACCTTTGTTTTCTTCGTGGCAGAAATGGTATTTTTGGTTCCCACAATGCTCAGACTACTGGGACAGATCTCAGACGTCGGTATCAGATGTGGTATCACCTCCGCACTAAAAATGAAGGGTTTACGGACTTATACCGGAATATTCTTTGTGTTGCGCGGTTTCCTCCCTGTTGTTCCTGAATTTTTCACTCTTTCCTCATATGAGGTAAACGTGATGAAGGATTACTTCAGGGTGGTACGCAGAAACATTCTTACTCTTGGTTTTGCTTTAATAGTGCTGATACTGGGTATAATTTGGCTTATACTTATCTTGCGTTATTTTGGCAAAATGAGAAAAAATAAGGTTTTTGTTGCGACATTTAACGAAAAGTACGATATGGAGTTTTCCGCTAATCCCAACGTATTTGTAAAGAGATCTCTCCTTGCGGCACTTTCTATCTTTGCGGTTGCGTTTGGATTCAATATAGACTTTTACGCGGCACTTAACGACAGATCTATATATAATGAGGCGGCAAATCTTGTTACCAAAACAATAACCGACTGGGGAATGGTAAACCTCATACCTGACATTATTTGTGCTGTTATTTTGATAGCCATGCTCATTGCCACGGTTAAGCATAATAAGTTTGTTGGTACACTGTCCCTTTCTGCGGCGGGTTATCTTGCGGCTACTGTATTTTCATATATAACAGAGCTTACCTTTAATTCTAAGTTCGTTATGGACGATGTCGGTTACCGCAAGCAGGCTGATATCCTTTACTCCGACGTATGTATCTCAAACTGTGTTAAGGGAATAGCCTTTGTAGTATTTCTTCTCTTTATCACACTTAATTTGTGCAACATTATAAATAACCATACCGGACAGGCCGTGATTAACATAAACAGCGATGCTCACAGTCTTCGTTTGAGGAGACTTCACAGAGAACTGAGACGTAAGCTTTGGGTGGCTTTTGCCTTTGGATGTGTATCCGCTGTTATATCTGTTATCTGTGTTGTAAATATGCCGTATATAAGACAGATGTGGATGCTTGATATGGCATTTACAGCTATCCACTGGGCAATAACCGCAACCACTGTCGGTTCGATTCGAAAAGAGCTTCTTGCAAGATATGAAGATTAAAAAATAGGCTGTTACAAACGGAAAAATCGTTTGTAACAGCCTATTTCTTTGAAAACCACCCACTAAGGGGGTTGTACCCAAAAGACTTTTGACGTTGAACAGTCCCACCGAATCGGCTCCCTCCTGAGTGAGCTGTCGAGCGTTATTTGCGAAGCAAATAGCGAGACTGAGGGAGTATGACTGAAAAGATGAAGTTATATGAAACAAATTAACGAGGGGTCAACTCCTTTCGTCACTCGCGCTGCTCGTGCCACCTCCCTCGGGAGGGAGGCTGAATGTGCATATTATATAACGGTAACTTGAAAGTTGCAGTTGCACATTCTTACGTAATAAGGCTTCCTCTTGAGAGATGTTGAGGAATGATTGCCACATCTGTGGTGTCAGGGCAATTTTGCAAGTGTCAAATTTTTTGGTTGGTTTTCAGCCCCGACGGTAACATGCCCTTATAGGAATGAGCAAGCCACCGGTTTAGCCGGTGGTTATGACTCAGTTTTCCAGTTGTCTGCCGAGAAAACCGGCGGCGGTCTGTATCAGCTTTACTTCAACCGATTCATCAACGGAGTTGATACGGCCTCTCACAGCCTCAGTGTCCGAGGGTATGAGGGATATAACGATACCAACTATATCTCCTGCGGAAATTATCGGCATTGCGCAGTTTACTGCATAGGTTGACGATTCATCCGTAGCGTAAAGAAAAGGAGCATCGCCCATCTTACTTCTCTGATAAAGACTTCTGCCCTCCATCACTTCTTCAAGAGCTTTTGTGATCTTCTTTTCGGCAAATTCCTTTCTCGGAACCCCCGAAAAAGCGATTACACTGTCTCTGTCACATATAACAGTGGGGAGGGAACAGGTCTTGTGGAGCGTTTCTGCATACTGTGCGGCAAATGATGCCAACTCTCCTATAGGCGAGTATTTTTTGAAAATTACTTCCCCCTCTCTGTCCGTGTATATCTCAAGAGGGTCGCCCTCACGAATTCTCATGGTTCTTCTAATCTCTTTGGGAATGACAACACGACCAAGGTCGTCTATTCTTCTCACAATTCCTGTAGCTTTCATATATAAAAATCTCCTTGATTTACAGATTTGTACTGTTAGTATCTGCAAACGGGGGGGATTTATACTTGTATCAGGTTGTGTTTTTTATCTGTGTTTGTTCAAAACAATCTGGTATTGATACCTTGAATTAATTTGTGGCGAGAGTTGCAATTACTGCGGTATCCTTTATTTTGCACACATCGGTACACTCACTGCTTGTTTTTTGCAAATCAAATCCATCCTGTCGTAAAACAGATATGATTCTGTCAGCAACGCTGTCCCATGAATACTGCTCAATATAGTGCATCTGATTCTGCTGTACAAACTGTACCAAATCGTGGCCATTACAAAGCAATTTAATCATTGCAGAAGCCAATTCTTCGGTATCGTCCTCCTTAATTAAGTACCCGTTCAAACCATCAGTGATAAATTCCGGCATGGCGCAAATGTTTTTTCCAATACAAGGTAAACCAAAACAGAGAGCCTCGGCAAAAACCAAACCGTATGCTTCAAATTTTGATGGCATTACGAAATAATCACACATATTGTAATATTGCACCAGCTCTTCATGTGTTAATCGGCCTAAAAAAACAACATTCTTATCGTCAGTAATAGATTTCGGCTTTTCAACAGGCCCCACAACATACAGCTTTGGATTCAATTCAGGATGGGAAGCACATATGCTGTAGAATGCGTTCACTACTAAATCACCATTTTTTCTATCCCATGCTTTACCAACAAACAAAAACTTATTTCCCGTCTTACAGCTGGTATCAATCTTATTCACATCAATACTGCAACCACCGCCAACGTGATGTACTTTCGTTGCGGGGATGCCGGTGTTTTCTACAAGATCGGCTTTTAACCATTTTGACATTGTAAAAATTCCTGCGCATTCTTGATAGAATTTGTTTGCAATTTTCCTTTTCCTTTTTATGTTTTGTGTGGGAATTGCACTATTAACCGCAAAATGAGCTTCGGGGGCTTGACTCATGCGCAACCGCAACAAATAATCAACCGACAAATCTTGATAACAATATGTTTTGCCTACATGTTTTGATAAAGACTCACTAAAAACAAAAAATGGGTCTTCGTTTGGATTATCCTGCTTATTGATGATGTGACCTGTCTTTTTCGCATTAAATAAGTTCATCATGAAATTATCAAAGATTGATAGTAACTTTTGGAGCTTATTAATCTTTACAAGGCTTACGATCGCTTCTATCTTTTGAAGTTCAATTTTTTTTAAAAGAGCTTTATACAAACCATTCGGTGTACCTGACCACGCATGAGTCAAATCTTTCCAATTACTCACGAAAAACAATTTTTTCATATAACCTCCTAAGATCATATTATACTTTTTGAAATAAAAAACAGCGACTTTTGTCAAATAATAGTATACTATAGTATTTTTACCTTGTCAAGCGTTTGGATACAATAGTATTGTAATGTTTGGTTTTGGGGGTGGGAGTTTTGCTGAGTAAAAACATTTATGAATTAAGACTGTCTTTTGGTTGGACACAAGTGCAATTATCTCAAAAATTAGGCGTGACAAAGCAAACGATTTCGAATTGGGAAAATGATAACATTCAGCCTTCTATTGATATGCTCGTTAAGCTATCAAGAGTTTTCAACGTATCAACGGATTATTTGTTGGGATTAATACCGACCAATTCAATAAACGTTGATGGACTTCCAACCGATTTCGTTTCGCATTTGGTTCAAATTATAGATGACTACAAAGCAAAGTAAAAACGGAGCAGTGATTCTGCTCCGTTTTCTTGTAAAGCGAGGTGGATTTCACCTCGTTGTTATTTTTTTCGCCACACTATGTATCGCTATGATAAATCTGTCAAGCAGTGTCAATGTTATATGAGAGGGATCACCCTCACGAATTCTCATAGTGCGGCGAATCTCTTTCGGGATAACAACCCTTCCTAAATCGTCGATTCTTCTAACAATTCCTGTGGCTTTCATATATAAAAATCTCCTTGTTTTACAAATTTGTACTGTTAGTATCTGTAAAACAAGGAGATTATTGTTATCTTTATTTACTTTTTAAGTTGTTTAATATATAATTTAACAAGTAAATAGAATGTGGGGATATTTTATGAAGGTAAAATACTTGGGAAAAATTACGGGTAAACAAGACGGAGCTATCTGGAATGGGTACCTTTTTCGGTTTGATGCAAAAGGTAACTGTAATGTGTTCGATATTAAAGATTGTATGAGGAGCACAGATACAAGATACATGGCGATTTCAAACTTTACTTTAGATAAAGCGGATGTTATTAAACCACACAGTAATTCGGTAACATTTGGCAAAGAATTTTACTGTCCGGAAGATGAATTCCCGCTCTTATATACCAATATTTATAATAATTATGCCGCATCTGATGATAAGATGAAGGGTGTCACCTGTGTATACCATATCAAAAAAAATGGAACAGAATTTTCGACTGAGCTAGTACAATTGATTGAGATTGACTTTACGGATAATTCCATTTGGCGATCCGAAAACATTGAGGATTCTCGTCCATTTGGAAATTTTGTCATAGACCGTGAAAATGCGGTTTACTATGCGTTTACTATGCGAGATGAAGACAAAGTCACAAGATATTTTGCGTTTGATTTGCCAAAACTCGGTGACGGTTTATATGATGAAAAATACAGTGTCAGCCGTGTGCTTCTCGGCGAAGAGAATATAAAGGTACAGTTTGACTGTGAATATCACAGATATCTTCAAGGAGCTTGCTGTCATAATGGCTTTATATACTCACTGGAAGGATTTACTGACAGTGCAGTAAATCCGCCCGCTATCAGGGTGATTGATACTGAAAAAAAAGAACAAAAGGCGATGTACCTTTTTTCCGATTTCAATATTACTGTAGAACCGGAGATGATAGATTTTGAAAATGATATTTGTTATTACTCCGATAATTACGGGAATTTATACCAATTAGAATTTTAGCAAAAAAAGGGGGGTGTCGAGTTAAGCGAACACCCCCACAAAAACAGCTCCGAATGGAGCTGTTTTTGTAAATTCCAAAGGAATTTGAGACGAATGTTTGATGTTTTGAGACATTTTTATGTCCCAAATGGCGGTTTTCGGACCGTCAAATCAAACTCCGGGGCTGACGCATTGCAAGTGCGACAGCCCGTTTTACTCTTTTTAGAATTACTTTACCTTAAAACACAAAGGTAAACGTGTTGCTGAATGTTCGGGGAATCTCATATTCCTGTGTAAGATCCGGGCCGCATGAGTTAGATCCGATACCCCGCATGGCAAGATCTATGCAAACGTTAACAAAGTCGTTTTGTGGAAGTTCAAAGGAATGAAGAGTTTCAAATAGATCTTTTGTGGTGAAAGGATTTACTGAGCAGGAAAAAGACTTTTCTGCAGTAACACTGAACAACTCTTTTATCTCCAGATATTTACAAGCATAGTGGCTTCCGGATTCCTGCGGACGGACATAATTTCCGTCGTAATTATCCTTAGCTGTGCTTGTGTAGTAACCGTAATCGGCGGCTACGTGTTTGTCTATATAACTTTCTGTAGGACCAAACCCGACATAAGAAAAATCACTGTTTTCTTTGTCTATGCCGAATTCGATTCCAAAGCGAGGGAAACTTTTTACGTAATCCGAGATTTTATATTCAACAGTTACAGATAGCTTGTTTGCGTTTGTTTTGTATGTGAGCTTAAACTCTACTGCGGGGATGAGACAATTTGCCGCAAGTGCACCTTCAAACTCATGGAAGCTATCTCCCTTTACGTAAGAGAAGATATGGGGTCTGCACTCGTTAAGATGACAGCGGTCTATCCATTGAGAGATAAGATTACGGTCATTGTCTGTGTAACGTATTATATTAAGGTGCATGGGTGTACACAGTACTTCTTTTCCGTCTGCTTTTATTGAGGTTATCTCTCCGGTATGCTCGTTTACTGTTATATCGACTTTTGACGAGGTATTGTTATAGCAGGGGATGTCTATGTCGCGTATTTCTGATTTGGTCTTTCCACCGTATACTGCTTTCATCTCAAGTGCGCCTGACTTTATCTTTCTGTCAGGAGTAACGAGGCCGTCGATACAGAAATTACCGTCATGCTCCTTTTCACCGAAGTCCCCTCCGTACAGAAAACCTTTGTCGGTTTTGATGCCGTGGTCTGCCCATTCCCAAACGAATGCTCCCATCATTTGGTCGTTACTGTATATCCAATCCCAGTACGTTGCCAGGTCTCCGCAACTGTTACCCATGGCATGACTGTATTCACAGATAACGAATGGACGGGTTTCCTCGGGGTTATCGAGTATTTTTTTATTAATAGTTTGAGTGTCCGGATACATTATGCTGACCATATCCACAAGATCGGTATAGTAATATTCCGGGGGAGCGTACTGCAAACCCTCATAGTGAACAAGTCTGGTTTTATCTCTGTTTTTTATGTATTCCACTCCATTTATGAATGCCTTGCCAAAGGAGCTCTCATTTCCGAGAGACCAAATAATAACGCAGGGACGGTTCTTGTCTCTTTCTACCAGAGCGATATGTCTGTCAGTTATACCGGGTTCAAAGAATATATCGTTTGCATATTCTTCAAACTGTTCCCGTGAGCCTTCTCCTTCTCGGCAACTCGCACCGTGCATTTCAACGTCTGCTTCATCCATGACGTAGATACCTATTGCGTCACACAACAGGTAAAATTCGGGGCTGTTCGGATAGTGAGAGGTTCTGACTGCGTTTACGTTTAACTCTTTCATCAAAAGAAGATCCTTTGCCATATCGTCAAGCGTGACGGTGGCCGCGGTTTCGCAATTAAAGTCGTGTCGGTTTACTCCCTTGAGCTTTACGTGCTTGCCGTTTATCTTAAATATTTTACCGTCAACTGTGACTTGTCGGAAACCGACCTTTTCGATGATTTTCTCACCGTTTGCATATATTTGGAGAGTGTACAGCTCGGGTGATTCTGCAGTCCAGAGCTTAACATTAGGAACGGTTATTTCCAACTTTGCTTTCGCACAAACTGTAGCAGAGTGATCTTCGAATACGAGATCAATGTCCACGTCACTTTCATTTATGAATGTGAGAATTCCGTCAGTATCTGATACGGAAGCTTCTATCTTGTAATCGATGATATGATCCTCGGGGCGTTTTAAAATATATACGTTACGGAAAATACCGGAAAAACGGAATTTATCCTGGCACTCAAGATATGTGGATATACACCATTTAAGAACAAGTACGTCAATGGTGTTTTCTCCGTCAACGGTTAGTTCGGTAATATCAAATTCGCTTGTGGAATGAGAGATTTGCGAATACCCCTTAAACTGTCCGTTGATGTAAAGGTAGAATGCACTGTCGACACCTTCAAAGTTGATATAGTATTTCTCCCCGTTTTTCTTTTTCAGATTGAAGATACGTCTGTAGTGCCAGCAAGGATTCTCATAGGGAATGTGCGGTAATATGACAGGGAAAGGGTACCTGAAATTCAGATACTGAATATGATCGTATCCGTGCATCTGAACACATGACGGTACGGGAATCGATCTCTCAAGAATATCATTTACGTTAAAATCGCAGACATGGTCAAGAGATTTTATCTGCCACGTACCGTCAAGAGAGATAAATCTTGAACTTGAGGTGCGGTCTATAATGCCGTGTGTTGTTTTTACTGTATCATCAACAGCAAATGGAACATAGTAACTTCTGTGCGGAGTAGTTCCTACACGGTCAAATCTTTCAAACTCTTTCATTTGTTGTCTCCTTGATATGTATTTCGAATACGTGTACGTACTTTATATGGTCATTATACATCAAATATATCTCCGTGAAAAGATATTCCCGATAAATATATAAATAAAATTATTTTGGAACTAAGATGGTATCGTTGCAGACGGTAAATATTTTTTGTTATTTCCCGAAAAGTATTGACAAGCTGGTTTATTCATGATAAACTAAACTCAGAAATAGGTTTATTCAAAATAAACCAAACAAGGGGGTGAAATAATGAATGATTTGAAACTTGGCGAGGTTGAATCTCGTTTCGCTGATATAATTTGGGAAAACGAACCTGTGGGCTCCGGTGAACTTGTCAAACTTTGTGAAAAAGAACTTAACTGGAAAAAGCCGACCACCTATACTGTTTTACGTAAATTGTGTGAGAAGGGCATATTTGCAAATGAAAACGGTACAGTGGTGTCTCGAATATCTCGCGGAGAGTTTTTTGCGATTCAAAGCGAAAAATTTGTGGATGAGACATTTAACGGTTCATTGCCGGCATTTTTTGCGGCGTTTACAAAGAGAAAAACTCTTACAAAAAAGGAGATAGACGAACTGAGACGTATGATAGACAAGTATGAATAACAGGAGGTAATTATGGAAGCTTTATTTTTTAAGTTGCTTGATATGAGCATAACGGCAAGCTATATTACTTTGGTTATAGTTATTTTTCGTTTTGTTTTCAAAAGGGCTCCAAAATGGATAACGTGTTTTCTGTGGGTGCTTGTTGGGTTTAGATTGCTCCTTCCTTTTTCTGTTGAAAGTGTTATCAGCTTAGCACCGGATGCCGATATTTCAAAAAGTATAATTAGATCTATTGCTCCAAATATAAGTGTAGATTCTCTGCAGTCCGAGGTTGTCCATTCATCGGGAAAAGACGTAATTTCGTTATCTCAAGCATCTTTCGAGATCAGCAATTCGGTTGAAAATTTTGGTGTAATACGTGTAGTATCGTTTATATGGATGATAGGTGTTGTCTTAATGCTTTTATATATGGTAAACTCATATATTAAAACGTATAAAAGAGTAAAATCGTCCATGCAGATAACGGACAATGTATTTGTGTGTGATGCGATTAATACACCGTTTATATTCGGTATATTCCGTCCCCGCATTTATTTACCCTCTTCTATGAGTAAAGATGAAGTTGAATATGTAATTCTTCATGAACGGGCACATATTTTACGGTATGATCATTTTTCAAAGTTTATCGGATTTATTTTGCTTTCGGTATATTGGTTTAACCCGATTATTTGGCTTGCATATATGCTTCTTTGCCGTGATATAGAATTTGCATGCGATCAGCGAGTTATTAAAGAATTTTCCACAGAGCAAAGAAAAAAATATACATCAGTTTTACTTAGCTGCAGTATACCTAAGAAAATGATAACCGCATGTCCTCTTGCTTTTGGTGAGGTAGGAGTAAAAAACAGGATAAAAACGATTTTGAACTTCAAGAAGCCTGCCGCTTGGATAATAGTTGTTTCTTTGACAGTCTCGGCTATTGTGATCGTTTGCCTTTTGACTAACCCGATCAGTGAATCCAAGTTATCCTTGGGACAGGATGAAATAACACTTTCTCCGATTGAAATATTATATCACAACCATCTTAATACGATGTCAGATTACACCCCTGAAGATATTCCGCACTGCAGGGTAGATGAAGATAACAATCTTTATCATTTTGATAAATACGGAACGGAATGGGAGTTTTATTCCGAAATGCAGAAAACAGAAATAAGTGATGATAATTTTCAGTCCCGTTTTTTGCTTACTCAGAACGATAAGATCGGAACACTAGACAGTGATGATATCCTAAGCATTATGCATAACAACAAAACGGTATATGAGGCATACCGTGATAACGGAGAGGGGTTTATAAGCTTTTATATGCTCCTTGAGCAGAACGACGGTACGTTTTATGTAGTCTACGGTAACAGAGACTTGCAAGCCGCTTCGGTCCTTGAAGATCCTGCCTTGAGAAACGGATATATTTGTTTGGTTTACAGTGCAGAAATAACAGATTTTCAGTGAGAAAAATAAAACCATTTAGAATGTCAAAGACCGCACAAACGGATTTTTCCGATGTGCGGTCTTCGCTTGTGTATGGTTTGAATTTGTTACATAAGCGTTTGCGAGTAAATTTGTTATATATTACCTGATTTGTATTGAAAAAAAACAATTAGTTTGATATAATGATTATGTGTTTATTTTGTAGTGAAACGAAGAAAACAAGTATAAAGAATTGGTCAAAGAAGTTACGAAATAATGTTATTTCTATTTCATTTTTTAGCGGTTCGTTTCGCTGAAGGGAGTGACATAAAATAAAACAGGAATCTCTGAAACAAGCATTGAACGCATACACGATTGAAAAAGAGTGTATTGAGGGAATGCTGGAGCATTTTGATGAAAATGTTTATTCTCAAGCGGTAGAGCTTTTGAAAAATGCCGAGCGTATCGGTGCAACCGGTTGCGGACACAGCGGAATTATTTGTCAGCATTTTGCTCATTTAATGTGTTGTATTGATCAGCCTGCAAAATTCATCTCTCCTGCAGAAGCAGTGCACGGCGGCACGGGATTTTTGCAAAAAGGTGATGTGTGTGTATTTGCATCACGCGGTGGAAAAACCGCGGAGCTTTTGAAGATACTAGATATTTGCAAGGCAAAAGGTGTCCATGTTATTACCATTACCGAAAATCTGCAGTCGCCGTTGGCGCAGGGTGCCGATGTTGTCATCAAACAATACGTAAATCGCGAAACTGACAAATATAACTGTCAGGGAACTACCTCCTCAACCGCTCTTGCTGTTATTTTCCATGTGCTGCAGACTGCGTTGATAGAGGAAGTTGATTTCAAAAACGAACAGTTTGCTTTGGTGCATCCCGGTGGAGCAGTAGGCGAGCGACTCAACAAAGATAAAATATAAAAAATAATATAACTATAAATTAACATTCGGAGGATTATTAAAATGGAATTCAAAGTATTTCAGAAAGAGCTTGAACTGCAGTCCAGAGGCTGGATCCCCACCTTCCACGACGTATCTAAGGAGATTATGGAGATCGTAGCAGCTTCCGGAATAAAGAACGGTACCGTATGTATCGCATCTCACCACACTACCTGCTCTGTTATGATTCAGGAGTGTTCTCACGATATTGACTCTTTTGACCTTGAGTACCTTCAGCACGATCTTCTTGACATTATGCGCAAGATGATTCCCGACTATACCAATGAGGGTGACTACCGTCATCCCGGACCTATCCATTCTCAGTTCGGCCGTTATGTAAAGGAGCCCGGTGACTTTACTTCTATGAACACAGACGGTCACCTTCGTTCTGTATTCTTCGGCAGAAGCGAGACCATGACCATCAAGGACGGTGTTCTTGACGGTGGTGAGTTTGCTCACATTTACTTCATCGACTGGGATCACGTACGTGCTCGCCGTCGTCAGCTCAACGTAACCGTTATGGGTACCACCGAGGACGTTGGAGACAGAAAGTGGAACAACGGTGAGGTTATCAACACTCTCCGTAAGTACACCGACGAGGAAACTGCTTACGATGTTCACTACGATCTTCAGCAGAAGAGATAATT
>JAFYMF010000004.1 GCA_017556745.1 Clostridia bacterium | reverse complement strand
TCCTGAGCCAGGATCAAACTCTCTAAATAATTGTATACATAAACCTTTCGGCCTAAATATCTTACCTAGAGCTGTTTTCTAGCTTCTTAATTAATGTTTTAGAGTTTACTTCCCGATTCCTCGGAAAGCTTCTTCTCAAAAGAATTACGAGTTTGTGTTTTCGTTCTTTCGTTGTTGTTCAATTTTCAAGGATCTTCCGTCGCTCTTGGCGACTCGTTTATTCTACCACATCTCACTCGGTTTGTCAATACCTTTTTTTAAGTTTTTTAAAAGTTTTTTATTTACCTTAAAACAGTTATTCTTGTATTATTATTTGAAAAAAATCTACATTTTATTTATATATGGTATTTATTTTTTTTGATTTATCTGCTATAATGATATCTTAGATAAATGTTTTCTCATATAAACATTATCTAAATAATATTTGTTAGCTTTTTTACTGAAAGGTTTGTTGACACATAATGAAAAAAGAAAAGAAAATACAGAATTGTCGTCTTAACCAGGTTGGCGGGCAGGCGGTTATCGAAGGCGTCATGATGAAACACAAGGATCGTTCCAGTCTCGCAATAAGAATGCCCGACGGTTCTATAAAGATCAAAAACGATACTGTAAAATCCCTGAGACAGAAAAACAAATTCTTCAACATCCCGATAATCAGAGGTGTTGTTAATTTTGTAGAGTCTATGATTCTCAGTATGAAGACATTGAACGATTCTACCGAAGCCCTCGGCCTTGACGAGATGGAGGAGACCAAGTTTGAGAAATGGCTCACCCGTCATTTCGGCAAAAAGCTGATGGATGTACTCCTGGTATTTGCATCCATTCTCGGTGTGCTGCTTGCTATTCTTTTGTTCTTCTTTCTCCCTTCATTCCTTACCAAGCTTCTTGACGGCCTTGTAGGCGGTAAGCTTGGTGGGTGGCGTACAGTTGTTGAGGGCGCCATCAAGATCACCATTTTCGTACTCTACCTTTTCTTAGCATCCCGTCTTGGTGACATAAAGCGTACCTTTGAATATCACGGTGCAGAGCACAAGTCGATTTTTGCCTATGAAGCCGGAGAAGAGCTCACTCCCGAGAACGTAAGAAAGTATAAGCGTTATCATCCCCGTTGCGGAACCAGCTTTATGTTTGTTATGCTTCTTTTCAGTGTTATCCTTGGTGCTGTCCTTCCATGGTCTAACGCAATACTCCGTACCGGACTCAAGATCCTGCTTCTTCCCGTCAGCGTTGGACTTGGATTTGAATTCATCATGTTCGCCGGAAAGCACAGTGATAATATTATTGTAAGAATACTTGCGACCCCCGGTCTTTGGATGCAGAGAATAACCACATGCGAACCGGATGATTCTCAGCTTGAGATCGCAATCTGTGCTCTCAAATCTGCTATGATCCACGAATTTCCTGACTTTGTCCCCCCTTCCAAGGAAACTGAAAGTTCAGATACTCCCATGACGGAAACCACAGCCGAAGATTCCGTTTCTTTGTCTGACGAGAGTAAAACCGAAGAATGACTCTGCGAGAGATAACCGAAAAATTTGAGAGAGCCGGAATAGAAAACGCAAAAAATGATGCGTCTCTCATCATCTGTCATTTTTTTGGAATTTCTTCAGCCGCACTTATGGCAGACAGAAACAAAGATTTTTCTTCTCCCGAGCTTGACGCGGCCGTAGCAAGGCGGTGTAACCGCGAGCCTTTGCAATACATTATAGGTGTTTGGCCTTTTATGAATGAGGAGTATCTGGTTTCACCGCATTGTCTTATTCCAAGAAGCGATACCGAGCTTCTCTGCGAAGCTGTGATAAACAGTCTTCCGCAAAACGGCAGATTCATTGATCTGTGCACCGGAAGCGGTTGTATCGGGATATCCGCACTTGCATCACGAAATGATGCTACCGCTGTAGCAATCGATCTTTTCATGGATACCCTTGAAGCGGCAAAGCAAAATGCCGAAAGAAACGGCGTGTCCGACAGAATCAATTTTATTCAGGCAGACGTACTTGATAATCCGCCGGATGTTCTGAAAGAAAAATTCGATATTATAGTATCAAATCCACCTTATATAAGAACTGCAGTCCTTGATGATCTTGAGCCGGAACTGGCATTTGAACCAACAGCAGCTCTTGACGGTGGAGATGACGGTCTTATATTCTACCGCAAAATAATAGAGCTTTGGTCGGCTCTTCTCTCGTATAACGGGAAAATACTCTTTGAAATAGGGTACGATCAAGGTGAAGAAATAAACGGAATAGCAGATAAAAACGGATTTGACTGTAAAGTGTTCTGCGATGCCGGAGGTAACCCAAGGGTAGCAGAGTTGATACGCAAGGCAGAATAAAAAACTATACGGAGAGAAAAAATGGGAAAGCTTGTAGTTCTACTCGGAAAAAGTGCTTCCGGGAAAGATACATTACTCTCAAAGCTGATAACCGAGTCCGGATTCAAACGAGTTCTTCCGGTAACCACCCGCCCAATACGTCCGGGTGAGGTCAACGGAGTAACCTATAATTTTATATCAAACGAAGATTTTCTGCAGCAGAAGAACGAAGGAAGATTCATTGAGTCACGTGAATACAACACCCTATACAACGGTATCCCCGATGTATGGAGATACGCTACATCAAAGGACAGTATAAATCTGGAAGACGGAAATTACGTAGCCATTGTAGATCTTGCTGCCCTTGATGCCCTCAGGAGTGAGTACGGTGACAATTTATTATCGGTATATATTGATGTGTCTGAAAAAGTACGCAGACAGCGTTGCCAAGGGCGTGGTGACTTCAATATAGACGAGTGGGAACGCAGAGAAGCCGATGACGAAAAAAAATATACCGCCGATGTTCTTGCAGAGAAAATTGATCTGATCATGAACAATATAGATGCAAGCGAAAGTTTTTCGGCGCTTGTAGATTTTCTCAAGGAAAACAATTGTATATAATTAAATGAAATAAAAAAATAACTGATCATATGGTGCGTATTCTTAAGGACAGTTTTTACAATCATTCGCCAGAAAGCGAAACGGCTATAGCCAGAGGCTCCCTCCGGGAGGGAGGCTTGTGCAGTTCACCTGCAAGTGCGCACTTACTCACCACCAGAGGTGGTTGTGAGAATAAACAATATACCGCCGAGAGTGAGTAAACAGTTACTCTCGGCGGTGTACTATTATTCTTGAATAATAATTGTTGTCAGCGACTTCTTCTGATCTTCAGTCGGTTCTTTTAATTTTCCGTTGGCAAGCAGAGCTTTGATACAGTGCAAGACAAACCAACCATCACTGTGAAAGATATATTGAAGCACATGTTTTTGCATGGTCTGCAGCTGCTTTGGAGTTTCTTTAAGAACTGCATCGATATACTCTTTTTTCAAATTGTGAAACTCGGTTTGATGCTTTTCTTTTATACGGTCACCGATCTCTATAAGTTGTCTGTTTATTTCCGCATCAGAAAGACAGAGGCAACGGAATTTGATTTTATAGTCGCCCAAATCTTCACTGGAAACAAAACTGTCGCCAAATCCTGCGCTGACATCACTCATCAAGCCACGTTCCCGTGTTAACACTGAAATATATCCTCGTTCACAAAGATACGCATACCCTTCGGGAGATAAAGTATCACCATTCAAATAAATATTTAATAACGACAGATCATGATGAATGGTTTTCTGATAATCCTCAGCGATCCGTTTTTCCGACCATTCGGAATCAATCGTCCATACCTTGAATTTTTCACCGAAACCAGTCCAACAAGGGCCGAAAAAACGTTTCATATTATCAAAGTACAGCGGAAATACAACGTCGTGCGGATGAATCGAAGCATAACAAATATTCTTCCCACCATCCGGTCGTGTAGTAGCAGCTTCTTCAAATGTTGTGCTATCATATATCAATTGACTGCCGCTCATAGATGCAATGTATGGGATGAGCGCCCACAACATAAAGTTTTTGTCTTTGGGTGGATCATAAGTAAAAGTAAATGGTTCGGTTGTGCCACCCCATATTCTGCCATCATCCAGTATTCCCGAATTCATCAGTTTATCAAACAATTCATTCGCAAAGATGTCTGCCGCCTTCAAATAGATTTGATCGTGTAAACGGCTAAGTTCGGTGGTGCTTTCCTCGAGCAGTATGTTGCAAAGATATTTATCACCGATTTTAGTTAATAGTCCATATTCCTCAAGGCGTTCGGCTTCGCTTTCAACATACACGGGAGACACACCGAGTTCATCAGCAATTCTGTTAACTGTTTTCGCTTCTTTCCAGACAGAATACTCTATATTCTGTGCAATAAGAGAATCGAAAAATCTTGCGGGAGATCCTTTCGTACCGACAGATCCGCTGAATCCCCATAAGTCAAATTTGATGGGGTTAAATTTCAATTCACTTGTTTTTCTCATAGTATCCATACCTCGTTTCAATTCTTTTTTTGCTTCAAACAAGTGCCATTTAACAGTACCGAGAGGAATATCCAGCCCTTTTGCAATATCGGCTTGCTTTCGGTTCTCAAAATAGTATGCAATTACGATCTTGCGTTGTAGCTTGGAAAGATATGCTATTTCGCTCTGCAATCTGCGGATGGTATCGGCATTATCGTCATCTACCAAAATTGAGTCGGGATCTGCAATGAGCTCCGCCACCTCATCAATTGACACGCCTATTACGCTTTTGGCGGCATCTCTATAGTAATTGCTGAGCGCATTATGGGCAATCGTCCATATAAATTTGCTGATGTCACAAATATCGTCTTTGATCAAGAGTGCACGGAACGCCTTTAACACGATATCCTGCGATAAATCCTCCGCGTCGTGTGCGTTTTTGCACCGCTTCAGCGCAAAGCCAAATATGGGCTTGAGATATTCAGTTATGATTTTTTCGGCGTCTTGTCTGTTCACTTGTTTGTACCTCGTTGAAAGCTTTCACCCATATAGACACGGATTTTGAAAAAGGTTGGAACTTTTTTATAATTATATCATAAATTTGTGAATTAGTCTATAATAAAAGCATTTGTGTCCTCAGATGCAGTGCTTGTCAAGAAAAAAGGATAGAGATTGCATGTTGCTTTCTCTATCCTTTTTCCCGTAGGTAGATAATGTGTTTTATTGAATCTCAAAACTGTCCTTAAGAACACAACGCATACAGATCAGTTATTTTTTTATTTACCTAATCATTTAAGAATCTGTCCCTTAGCAACGGAATAAAATATCCGCCAACAACGGTACGATTTTGGAAACTGCACTGGTCTGCAGTAAGAGTATCATACCAATCGGTCACCGGAACTCTATCAAGAGTCTCACACACCGCATCCCGCACAGCACGGATAACACAGTCAAAATATTCTTTATCATCGGTAAGAACAGTGGTCCACACTTGCCAATCAAGCTTAGTGTAGCTATCGCGACAGTCAAGAGGAACGCCGTATCTGTTCATCTTGCCTTTGTATACCTCTATCTCCTCTGTAAATACCTCTTCAGGGAACAAAGAAAGACCAAGAAGCTTATCCCACACCAAATTATATTTGAGGCTCCAACCATCCGGATCGTTAAAAGCAAGTCGACTGCCCACACCATCTCTCTTGGCATCACGGCACCAATCATTTGCCATTTTTTGTGCAAGTTCGGTATACTTCGGTTCGTCAAACAATTGGCCTGCTGCCGCAATGGCTACTATAGCCTTAACAGAAAGATTGCAGTTGTGAGCAAGATGTCCCGCGAAGTCGTCTGTACAGAGCTGATTTTCCGGATCGTACCCATACCTGCAAAGGTACTCCGTCCAAGCCAGAAGTTGTTCCTTATGCTCATAAGCAAAATTCTTTTTGCCCTCTGCTCTGCAAATCCCTGCCGTTGTAAGAATTGCGTTTCCACATTCCTCTATTGGCATTTGCATATCAGGATTTTGACGGCCATTCTTTGCTTCATACAGCTGACCGGCACATATAGGATAGTATCCTACGTCGTGAGGGGCAAATTCAAATGGCCATTCCGGCATTTTTGCATATCTTAATATCGGGCGAAGCATTCCCTTGACAAGCTCGGGGTTGTATAGCAAAAACAATGGAATCGAGGGATACGTAACGTCAAGAGTTGCAACAAATCCACCTGAATTACATTCATCAGACAGAAAAATGATTCCGTCTTTATTACTCATCACAAGCTTGTGTGATGCGACCGCCTGCCTGTAAAGTAATGCTCCGACCTCGGCATATTTCTCACCGTATTTCATCATCTCCGACATCAAGGACTCAGAAAACTTGTCAGCTAAGCGGCGATATTCCTGATAATTGTTGACAGCATTTTCAAGCATCGTCTCAAAGCTACCAAAAAACGTGGTGTAATAAGCAGGAAGAACCTCATCAAAATATTTTGCCGAAACAATGTCATCATAAGCAAGGGTAATAACTCCTTGTCTTGCCTTTGTTCTTATACACAGAGAAAGAAGATTCGATGCCTGCTCGGGAACGCCGTACCAGTGTTCTCCTCCCTGACGGGGAAAGAATTTACCGATAAAGTTTGCTCTCTCTGTAACATCCATAACATCTGCCTCGGGATGCGCAAGATGCAGGAACCCCCAGTCCATGGTCTTCCTGTCTCCGGAATAGTGAAGCGGATCCTGTTCCGATCGTCCACATGAAACTCCCCACGGTGTCTTTCGGTATATGACCTTGTTTGAAAGATCACTAACAACACATTCAGGTGAAATATCAAAATAAAATTCTATCTCGTGTTCCTTTCCGTCAATACATTCGATAGAATAATCGAGATAAGTTACAGGCGATGACATTATCTCGGGACGATCGAGAAGCAATGGCGATGTAAAGGTGAATTTTATCTCAACCCCCGCAGCTTCTGCCGAACAATACGTAGAGGTTGGGGTTACACGAAGCTCGGTCTGCTTCATTGATAGGGGGCGTCTTGTATATACAGTCTCGTCAACAGATGCTTTTCCGAGAAATGAATATGTAATGCCGTCTATTTTCAAAAGTCCGCACATACCGTGCCGTTTCCCGGCCCAGTGTCTGGTATAATCAGAAGTCAGATCCTCTGTAAATGACCATATGGAAAAATATGGGTCAACAGTAACAAGCGGCACTGCCGAGGGGCGAAAACAATTAGTTCTGTCTTTCACTGTTTTGTCCTTTCTATGGTCGTACCATATCTATCAGATGTTCTCAAGCAATATTTCTGCTTCAACATTAATCTTTCCGTCTTCTCTCTGTGTTCTGAGATAACAAGTACCGTCATCAGAAACCGATGTATACACTTTAAGAACTTCCCCAAGCGGAGCCTCATTCTGATAATTAATACAAAGAGAAACAACTTTCTTACCTTCCATGGGAAGAAAGCCGCAGAGCATATCTGCATAGACAGTATTATTCATGTGACGGTTTACATCAATATCTCTGTATGAAACAGTATACTCTCCGACAAGAGAAACACTGTTCTCCTCAGGCAACTTTATACGGAGAGGTGCATCTATCTCAACAGGAGGGGCATGTTCTCCGGAAAGATATCCCTCAGTCATATCGGTAACCCGACAAGGACGATGGGTCTCGATATTAATAAGCGCCCAGGCGGAAGATGCCTCTGCCGCAAGTTCACCGTTAATCCTTACGTCATAACAACGGTTAAAAGTATAGCCTCGTCCTCCGCAGGGCCAGCTGGTAACGGTTATCTCGTCATACGGATTTATCTTCTTATAAACACTGAGTGCCATACGGCTGACAATAAAACCCAAGCCTCTATCTCTAAGCTCCTCATTTGAGGGACCTGTGTTACGGCACTGAAGGTTGGCAGTCTCCTGCATGTATTTAAGAAGTGCACCCGTTCTTAGTACGCCGGAAGAATCGGCATCGTGAGTATTAATCGTAAATTTTTCAGTCCATTTCATTTTTTCACCATGTTATAAAAAGACCGCGGAGCAAAAGTTGCTCCGCGGTCACGTGAATGTCAAATACTATATTAAAGCTTACCTGCGGAACCGAGAACGTTATTGATCTTGTGAGCAACCATCTTACGAACCTCATCACGAGCAACGGTAAGATAGGTGCGAGGATCAAATACCTCGGGCTGGCCGGAAAGAACGCGGCGAATACCTGCGGTCATCGCAAGACGGATATCAGAGTCGATATTGATCTTACATACTGCAAGAGATGCTGCTTTACGAAGCTGCTCCTCGGGAATACCAACTGCATCGGGAAGCTTACCACCGATCTGGTTGATCTCCTGAACATACTCCTGAGGTACAGAGGAAGCACCGTGAAGAACGATCGGGAAACCGGGAATCTTCTTCATGATCTCTTCAAGAATGTCGAAGCGAAGCGGAGGGGGAACAAGGATACCCTCTTCATTTCTGGTGCACTGATCAGCGGTGAACTTGTATGCGCCATGGCTGGTACCGATAGCGATAGCAAGAGAGTCAACACCGGTCTTAGCAACGAACTCTTCAACCTCCTCGGGACGAGTGTAGGTAGAATCCTCAGCGGAAACGTTTACGTCATCCTCAACGCCTGCAAGTCTGCCAAGCTCACCCTCAACGGTAACACCGCGCTCGTGAGCGTACTCAACAACCTTCTTGGTAACAGCAATGTTATCCTCAAAGGAGTGGTGAGAACCGTCGATCATAACGGAGGTAAAACCACCGTCGATACAAGCCTTACAGATTTCGAAATCTGCGCCGTGGTCAAGGTGAAGAGCAAGATCAACGCCGGAATCCTTGATAGCAGCGTTTGCGAGAGCAAGAAGATACTCCTGCTTTGCATACTTTCTTGCGCCTGCGGAAACCTGAAGAACAACGGGAGACTTAAGCTCACCTGCTGCCTCGGTAATAGCCTGGATAATTTCCATGTTGTTGATGTTGAACGCACCGATAGCGTATCCGCCTTCGTAAGCCTTCTTAAACATCTCTTTTGTGTTTACAAGTGCCATTTTAACTACCTCTTTATATTTAATGAATTTATTTTTCTGCAATCATATTTATTATATTACATTGTTAAAATTAAATCAATAGTTAATGTAAAAATATTCTACAGTCAAAAAGAAAAAGTTTTTATAAAAAAATACAAATACTGTGCGGTTGCCTTTTACCTATGACTGTGATATAATAAAAAAAAATCATCGGAGGACCAAACTGATGCTTGAGAATACATTATACAGGATCAAAAAAGATAAAAAGCTCAATGTTGCGTATTTTGGCGGTTCAATAACAGAGGGAGCCGGGGCATCCGATCCCGATATATATTGCTGGAGAGCACTCACCACAAAGTGGCTGCAGGATACATACCCCGACGCCGAGATAAACGAGATTCAGGCGGCAATCGGAGGTACCGGTACCGGCCTTGGAATATACCGCTGCGATATAGATCTTGCAGACAAGCTCCCCGACCTCGTTTTTTACGAATTTTCGGTAAACGACAACGGCGGAAGCTTTGCATCGCTCACTTCTAACGCAGAAACCATACTTCGCAAGATTTGGGCCAAGATTCCTACAGCAGATATAATAATAATACATACCACAACCAAAGATATTTCCGACGACCTTGACAGCGGACATGATTTTACAAGCCGTACCAGTGCTTCAGCTGTAGCGAATTACTACAGAAACATTCCGATAATTGACATAGGTGAGGTTCTCAGAAATCATATTAAAACAGACGGCGGAGATTGGCTGAAATATACTCTTGAGGGTGTACACCCCAATGATACCGGCTATGCAGTGTATGCTGACTGTGTTATATCAACCCTCGCAAAGTACCTAAATCGCAATGCTCCTGAGAAGATGTCTCCCAAAATTCTTCCGGAAAAGCAGCTTTCACCTATCCCCCTTACCATGACCGCGAGACTCGAGGATGCTTACGGTGCAGAGCTTGGTGATGGTTGGAACCGCGTTGAAAAGGACATGTGCGGAAGATACCCACACTACATTGAAGCAACAGAGCCCGGCTCCGTTATGACATTTAAATTCACCGGACGTGGAATCGGTGCATACTGGATAATTGCAGGTGACGGCGGAGAGATCGAGTTTTGCGTTGACGGTATTCATACCGGAAATGAGCCTTGCTTTGACTGTTATGCTGTAGAATATGACAGAGCGGGAGATACTATGTTTGCCGAAGGACTTGAGTACGGCGAACATGTTTTGAAAATAAAGGTTACCGACAAAAAGAGTAACCGATCTAAGGGACATGCCTGCAGAATAGGCGCATTTAAAGTAAATTGATCAAAAGGATGTCTTGACGGAATGAAAAGATTATTTTGCTTGGTACTGTCAATTTTTCTTTTAATCATATTTATCTCCTGTGCTGAGCAGCAGACAGGCAGTACCGACAATACGGAATCCGAAACGATAGGAACGAGCGACACGGAAGCCACGCCAAAAGATACAACCGCCGTTTCCGACGTTACATCAGAGTCTGATACCTCTGACTTAACGACCGATACAGAACCGGTAACCGACACCGAAACTGATACCGCAGAGATCACTGAGACAGAAGCGGTCACCACAGTACATGAGCACAGCTATTCACTCTCGTCGACAGTGGATTCAACCTGTACAAAAAAAGGCAGTAAAACTTATTCATGCGCATGCGGTAAAAGTTATTCGGAAGAGCTAAAACTACTCCCCCACAGTTACTCACTTTCTTCTACCAAAAATTCCACCTGCTCCATAAATGGTAGCAAAACATTTTCATGCAGTTGCGGCAGCAGTTATTCCGAGGCGCTTGATTTGCTCCCGCACAGCTATACCCCCGCCACCTGTACATCACCCGAGACCTGCTCAGTGTGCGGATATAAAAACGGCAGTATGCTTCCACACAATGTAGTAGACAGTGTTTGTACTATTTGCGGCAAAGAAGTTCTGTGTCTTGGAATAACTGAGTCTGAGCTGATACAGATTGCAGGAGAGCCAAATGATATTATCGTGGAAAGCACTTCTGTAGGATACGTAACAACATACATCTACTGCAGTAATATGATGAAGCTGAGATTTTATCAGCTCCACAACGGTAAAGTATCTGCAATATTTTCAGCCGGCAGCGGATATATCTATTGCCACATGCCCACAAAGAAATCTCATATCCCCATTGCCTATGACGAAAACATGCAGCTGATCTCAGACGGCAATATTGATATTCTTTGTTTTACCGATATAATCGGCAGTAAAAAGCTGGTTTCCTCCTGGGCAAAGCTCACTGAATTTGACTACGGTCTCAATACAGTGAACGATAAAACAGTTTTTAAAGGAGAAGAGGTAACCGACTATACAACACAGAACGTCCTCTGCCTTTATATCACTAACTATTACAGAATGTTAAACGGTCTCTCTCCCCTTGAATACTCAAATGAGGCCTCGAACGCATCCTTAGTTCACAGTATCGACATGGCCAGAAACGGGTACTTCGAGCACACAGATCTTAACGGGAACCGCGCAAGCTACCGACTGAGGAATGAAGGAATCGACGGTGTTTACTGCGGAGAGAACATTCAGGCCGGATATTTCTATATCAATAAAACAAAAACCACAAACGTCTTTTTTATCACCCACTCTTGGTATACATCTCAGGCACACAGAGAGGTAATGCTCACGCCGGAATATAAGCATTTTGGTGCTGGATTTACATATCATTCCGACTCCAGGTATGAGTATTATTCAACCCAAGTATATTTCAGATATCCGTAATATGATGAAACTGTACGCACCCGAATACTACCGCGATTTTGTTTGTATCGCGGACAAATGCCGTCATAGCTGCTGTATTGGCTGGGAGATCGATGTGGATCCGCTATCGATGGAAAAATACTCCGCTATAACTCATCCCTACGGCCAAACAGTAAGGGACAGTATAGACACTGGCTCCGACACCCCTCACTTTATAACCGATGATGATGACAGGTGTCCTCATCTTGACTCACACGGTCTCTGCAGGATGATACTGAATCTCGGAGAAGACAGTCTCTGCAATATTTGCCGAGAACATCCGCGGTTCTATAACGATACACTCCGCGGCAAGGAGGTCGGTCTCGGAATGTCTTGCGAAGAGGCGGCGCGGATAATTTTATCCTCCGACAAATACAACACATTTATCGAGATCGGTGATACCGACGAAGAGATAGACGTGGAATATGACTGTATTCCGGCAAGAAAGCAGTTGTATTCAATTCTTTCTGACCGGAATATCAAATACTCTGACAGATTAGCTATGATATACCGCCGGTTCGGGGTATCCCCCGAAATACTTGATGATGACGCATGGCAACAGCTTCTCGGTGATCTTGAGTATCTTGATGACTCTCACAGAGACATTTTTTCATCGGTATACTCATCCCACGCGCACGTCCCGGAAAGCATTGAAAAATGTCTTGAGAGAGCTCTTGCGTATTTCATTTACCGCCATTGTACCGGGGCAGAAAGTGACAGTGATCTGCGTATTTCTCTCGGATTCTCCATTTTCTGCGAAAGACTGCTTGCTTCCCTTGCGGAAAATGATCCGTCCACCGATATAACAGAACACGCAAGGGTGCTGTCAGAGGAACTCGAATATTCTCCCGATAACACAGAAGCGATAAAGCTCGAATTTTTATTCTAACCAAAAAAGGCTGTGAAAGCTCGGTTTGAGCTTTACAGCCTTTTTTCTTATTCATGAAGAAACTCATAATCGGGAAGTGCCTTCCATTCCTCACTGTTTACTATAATATCTCTTATGCGGTATACACAGTCAAGAAACGCTCTTGACTTCTCGTCATACCCACCCCCACCGAAAGCAACCTCTTCACAGTGGACGGTTTTGGGAATGACACCGTATCTTGCGGTAAGAGACAGGGTCGTATATGGAATAGACATCAACTTATCCTCTGCATCGGGGGGATTGATGGGGTCGTAGTTATCAGGATAAGTGTTAATGTTTATCTTTCTTATCAGACCATATATCTCCCGCATTTCTTCCTCTGTGAGGGTGAGTGTTGTATCATAGTCCTCTGGATGAGTACTGTTTCTCGTCTTTATCAGCTTACCGCTTTGGCTGTCGTAGGAACTCTCACCGTAAGTACCGAAGCGCAAAGAGAAGAAAAAATCATCCGGAACATCTCCCGTGTAGACGGTATCCACCGTATCGGTAGCATCTCCCTCTTGCATCGTACCGATAACATTCTCTTTACAGGAAAAAAGTGAGAAAACGGTTACTATAAAAAGTGCAAAACAAATTATCCTTTTCATATACATACCTCAATTCCACATCATAGCCTCGGTAAATCTGAAGCTGATAAACAGGGACAGCATTATTACCGCCAGCATATAGAGCAGTCTTATGATTCTAAAATCACGAAGATATCTACGGGAGAGAAAGAAAGATATCACCGTTACTACTCCTGTCACCGAAAACCAAAAGATTGCGGTAACTGTATTGGCATTAAAGTTTTTTTCGATCATATTCCCCGCCTCGTCTATCTGTGGACAACCACACCCGAAGCGGTCAACGATCACCTCTTGGTTAAGATAACTGTACGGTGTAGCAAGCAGGAAAAACAACAGCATCGGCAAAAGCAGTATACAGAATATCTTTATCCCTCTTGTCATATTTTCTTTTCTCCCACGGAAAACATTTATTCAAGCACAAGCTCGTACGACACAAGATTTCTCTTGTCGGCAAATCCAATCATAGTTTTTTCGAGAGATTCATAGAGCAGTTCCTTGCCCATAGAATCGAAATAATTCTCAAGCTCGACAGACACGGTAACGGTCATATACCACTCGGTTGCAGCAGTATGCTTGGCAATACTCTCTCCGCCGTAATCCACATACTCGGTTTTTGAATTGTCGGTGACCTTTACCCCGATCAGTTCCACCTCGGGGCCGATACCGTTTTTATCCTTCCAGGCGGCGAATATATCCCTTGTGTTACGCTCTGCGGTAACCGTCGCCGAGATCACTTCGTTACCGTCGACGTACCACACGTATACCGGTACGGTCAAATTCGGTTCCTCTGCGGTATCCGGATACTTCCCAATGTATGTACTTACTGCAGGAGCCTTTCCGGTTTCGGCGGAACTGTTAGTATCCACAGGATATTCAAATGCCGTTTCTATGGTAATTTCCCCGTCCGGAGCCTCAGGCAGAGTAGCGGTAACGTTGCCGCCATCATCCGGCGGCAGAAGATCCTCTTTGGTATCGGCGGGATAGCGGGTGTCCGTAATTATCTCCGCATATATGAGAGGATCAGTCTCTTCCTTGTCGGGAGAAACTACCAGCCCCCACTCGTTGGTAACCGCATCTTTGCTTACCGTATCGGGGGGTACAAGCGGTGGAAGGCTGTTTTCGTGTGAACGTCCCAACAGATTCATGCCAAGGGGTGAAAAAATCATTATACATACCACCGACGCGGCACCGGCCACAGAAAGTGCTATCCTGCCTACAGGCTTCTTTTTCTTTTCTGCATCTTCAATATATTTGTCATCTATTTCACCGATCATATCAAATAATTTTTCGCTGTTCTTATTACTCATAGCAGCAACTCCTTTTCAAGCTTTGTGCGAAGCTTAAGGCGACTTCTGTAAAGCATAGCCGTGATCTTGCTCGCACCTATACCCGTTATATCGCATATCTCATCATAGCTTTTTCCGTACCAGTAGCGAAGAACAAAGATTTTTCTCTCACTGTCACCAAGCTCACCGAGAAAAGAATCAAGGGAATCCTTTATGAGACGGCTGTCAAGCTCACTATCCACACTTACAGACGATGGGATACATTCATCAAGCTCGTCGATCACAAGGGATATTTCTCCTCCGCCCCGTTTGTCGGCGGTTCTCCGACGGTATATATCAAGTGAGATACGCCGTGTCAGCTTTCCGAGAAAAGTCTTCAGTACCTGCGGACGGTTAGGCGGAATTATCTTCCACGCCTCATAGTATGTATCACTTACACTTTCCTCGGCATCCATTTTGTCTGACAAAACGGAATAAGCAATGCTATAGAGGTATTTTCCGTATTTTTTCGATGTTTCCTTTATTGCATCCTCGGAACGTTCAAAATACAGATCAACTATTTTACTGTCGTCCATGGCTTACCTCCGCTTCTCGGTACTTAAGAGTGCGCCCTCTCTATCCTACATCTCGTTTTTTTGTGGGAAATATTTTATTCAGCGGAAAATTTTTGTATATTTTTAAAATTAGACGTTCTTTTATCCGTTTTTGTTCCAAAAAAATACCTGCCATCGGCAGGTATTTTCGTTATCAGTGTTATTCGCCGCAACCGCAGCTATCACCGTGACAGTGACAGGATGCATCGGGAATCTCCTTGTCGATACCGTTCTTCTTGTAGTAGTCGCTGATAGCGGCCTTAACAGCCTCCTCAGCAAGAACGGAACAGTGAACCTTCGCAGGGGGAAGACCCTCAAGTGCCTCAACAACCGCAGAGTTGGTAAGAGTAAGAGCCTCGTCAATAGTCTTACCGATTATAAGATCGGTAGCCATAGAGGAAGTTGCTATAGCCGCACCGCAACCAAAGGTCTTGAACTTAGCATCGGTGATAATGTTGTTCTCGATCTTAAGAGAGATCTTCATTATATCGCCGCACTTTGCGTTACCAACGGTACCTACGCCGTCTGCGTTCTCTATATCACCCATATTGTGGGGATTTGAAAAATGCTCCATTACTTTTTCGCTGTACATATTATGTCTCCTTTCCTTTATATCAGAATTCTGTAAGCGGGCTCATCTCACGAAGACGCGCGACAGCCTTCGGAACCTGCTCGAGTATATAATCAATGTCTTCATCGGTATTGTCGTGAGAAACAGTAAGTCTCAGTGAACCGTGTGCCTTCTCAACAGGAAGTCCTATCGAAAGCAGAACGTGTGAGGGTTCAAGAGATGCGGAGGAACAAGCGGAACCGGTGGATGCCGCAATTCCAGCCATATCAAGCAGAAGAAGCAAGCTCTCACCCTCGATGAATTCAAAGGCAATATTTACGTTTCCGGGAAGACGGCTCTCTCTGGAACCGTTAACATAGGAACGGGGGATCGCGGAAAGACCGTCAATAAGTCTGTCACGCATAGCCTGTACTCTCTTCATATCGTCAAGAGAAGCCACCGCATCCTCAATTGCCTGAGCAAGAGCCACAGCATAAGCCACGTTCTCGGTACCGGCTCTCTGTCCTCTTTCCTGCCCGCCGCCATTGATCAAACGATCGATAACTACACCGCGACGGATGTAGAGAGCACCGATACCCTTGGGTGCGTGCATCTTGTGGCCTGACATAGACAGCATGTCCACACCGAGATCCTTAACATTGATATCGATAGCACCGACGGCCTGAACCGCATCGGTGAAGAAAAGGATTCCCTTCTCGTGAGCCGTGTCAGCAAGCGCCTTGATAGGCTGGATTGTGCCTATCTCGTTATTTGCAAACATTATTGCGGCAATGACAGTTGCGGGAGTTATGGCATCCTTAAGAACATCTACGGAAACCAAACCGTCACTGTTAACGGGAAGGTAGGTAACAGTAAAACCGTCCTTCTCAAGAGCACGGCAGGTCTCGAGAACTGCGGGGTGCTCAATAACTGTTGTAATTATATGGTTCTTTTCGGGATTCTTGCGGCGTGCGGCATAAGCGGCTCCTTTGATAGCCCAGTTGTCCGCCTCAGAACCACAGGAGGTGAAATATACCTCGCGTGCCTCGGCACCGATTGCTGCAGCCACCCGACTGCGTGCGTTATCTATTGCGGCTTTCGCTTCTCTACCCTTTCTGTGAAGGCTTGAGGGGTTGCCCCAACCATCCTCGAAGAAAGGAAGCATCGCGCGTCTGACCGATTCTGATACCGGAGTTGTAGCCGCGTTATCTGCGTATACGAAACGTTCCAAAAAAATGGCCTCTTTTCTGTGAATAATCTATGTGATAAATGCAAAGCAGGGTTTTATTAAACAAAACTCTACCGCATATTATATGATATACCAAAACACCCTTTATTTCAAGGATAACACTCAACTATTCCTTGTTAATTTTTTATGAACAGACAAATTGATTTTTAATCGCACTTGACAAAGCATTTTTATTGTTTTATAATTTTGGTACACTACTTTATTATAAGTCGTAAGCCAGTTTGTCCGGGTGATATATGCATACGGCAAATAAAAGTCACTTCTTACGACGGATCGGAGATCACTATGTATTATCTTGGTATTGACCTCGGCGGAACTAACATTGCCGTCGGAATTGTTGACGAAAACTATAACATTCTCATCAAGGACAGCGTTCCTACCGGCGCTGAGCGTGAGGGTCGTGCGGTTATCCGTGATATGGCTGACCTTTGCAAGAAGCTCCTTGCTGAAAAGAATATTTCTATAGACGAGATCGAGTATGCAGGTATTGCTACTCCCGGTACCGCAAACAGCGACACCGGTATTGTTGAGTATGCTAACAACCTCAACTTCGAGAACTTCCCCATCGCAGACATTCTCATCGAGTATCTCGGTGTTAAGAAGGTTTATATTGAGAACGATGCTAACGCAGCTGCTCTTGCAGAGGCTGTTGCAGGTGCGGCTCAGGGTACTAAGCACTCTGTTATGATCACCCTCGGTACAGGTGTTGGCGGTGGTATCATCATCGACAACAAGGTTTACTCCGGCTTCAACTTCGCCGGTGCTGAGCTCGGTCACATCGTTATCGAGCATGACGGTGTTCCCTGTAACTGCGGCCGTAAGGGCTGTTGGGAGGCATATTCTTCCGCACCCAGCCTTGTTCGTATGACCAAGGAAAAGATCGAGGAGTGCCGTGCTAACGGTACCAAGACCGCAATGGAAGACGATATCAACGGCGATCTTGCAAACGTTTCCGCTAAGACCGCTTTCGCTGTTATGAAGGCTACCGGCGATGCAGCAGCTACCGAGGTTGTTAACAAGTATATTGCTTACCTTGGCACCGGTATTGCTAACATCATCAATATCTTCCAGCCTGAGATCCTCAGTATCGGCGGCGGTATCTGCAAGGAGGGTGACAACCTTCTCGTTCCGCTTATGAACAATATTAACTCTCAGCGTTACACCCGCGGCGATTCCAAGCAGACCGTTATCAAGGTTGCTTCTCTCGGTAACGACGCAGGTATCATCGGCGCTGCAGCTCTTGGTATTGCAAAGCTCAGATAAGATTATTTGGGGTTAAACTACCTCCTACAAAAGGTATACAGAAAGAGACCGTGAGTTTCCTCACGGTCTCTTTCTTATTATCCCAAGATGAATTACAAATTCATTTGACCAAAATATGTCTGATGACTCTCTCTATGCAAAGACATCAAACATGTAAATATATAAACGTATTACCGATTATTCCGGAAAGCAAGACTGACCTCTTTCAACTGATCCGAAAATGAAATATCGTTATCTATAACGTAATCCGCACGATCGGCATAGGGCAGGCAGTATTCCGCCTCTCTGTGTCTGGCACATTTGAGGTAGTACCCGCCGATATATTCAGGGCTCTGACCGAAAAGTCCGATGTTCCTTACTATTCTTCGGTAGAGGCAGGTCTCTATTTTTGCAGATACGTATATTTTTATATCAAGGGCTTTATACAGCGGCTCGATACAGAAGAGGAGCATTCCTTCAACGATCACCCACTCAGACTCTCCCTTTTCCTTTTCTTCTCGGATCTGCTTTAAAACTCTGTCCCAGTGGATAGAGTCGGGACTATTCCAGTCGGGATAATTCTGACCGTCATCGGGTGAACAGATCTCGGGAAGTTCTTCCTTAAAATTTCTGTCCAGATGTATAACAGGTGCATTCAGCTGCTCGGCCAGTTCAGCCGCAACCGTGCTTTTTCCGCTACCCGATGGACCGCAGATCCCGATAATTTTAGTTTCCATTATTTTGCCTCCAAATAATATTTTGTCAGGTTATTTGCCTGCATCTGACAGTAATTGTTCACGGTCTTTACTGCGTCGCTTTACCCCAAAGTATTCACCAAGCAAATAAACAGCTGTATAAATAACGTCAAAAGCAAGCATACACACAAAGATGATTTGATTGGGAACAGTAGGCTCTGTGCCACCCCTTAACATATAAATAATCTTACCCAGATAATACGCCGGACCTGAGGTATATATAGAAAAGGAAAATATCGCGGCATATATAAGCTGAATGATAAAAGCCATCACCAGGGGTATAAGTATTATTTTTATATCAAATTTGCGGTCCTTATCTCCCATACGGTATGCACAAACGTAAAGGCTTATACACATAACCACCGTCATGACACTAAAACAAAATATTGCTTCCTCAATAGAGCCAAACGGAACCCAAAAACGAGCAAAAAAAATTCCTATCAGGGATATAAACAGAGTTATCCATAACCCGGCAAACAGCTCGACAAAACATAAAAACGCTCTGGATAAGTATTCTTTCTTCATATACTGCAATTTCCTTTACTGTTATATAATGATAGAACCCCTCTCAAGGCCGCTTAAAAATCCGGTCGCGTTATAAATCTTGTATTCCCCTGTCTTATCCCCGGTGTCTGCCGGACGGGGTTGACTGTCAGCAGTTGCCACATAAATATCCTTCGGTATCGGCAATACTATAAGTATTTTTTCATTTCCGCTGTCAAAAGCATAATCTACTCTGCTGAGTATACTGAAAAGCTCAAATCTGAGGAATCTGAAGGTGTGTTTACATATACCGCTTCCATTCTCGGAGAAAATTATAGGAGATGTGTAAAACACACCCGGCACGAATTTACAGTCATAACGTCTGTTATTCTTTTCGACGCTGAAGTTTATTCCCGTTCTTCTGAAGAAAAGAGAACCGTACACGTTATTGATATCGGAAATCACCGTATCGCTTTTTTCAGACAAGCGTTTAAGGTCACACATAAACCGTCTTCTCTTTGCTATTGCTCTTAAATAGACAACCGCTACGTAAATGAAGACAACAGATAAAACCGCGCCTGTAAGATTAATGACGATAAAAGGCAGATTATATCTACCCGCAAAATTGATCATGGTAACGATAAAAGGCAAGAACCACGGAACACAGGTAGCACCGGCCAAAAATATCGCTGCGACTATACATAGCTCCTTTACCGTTTTTGCTATGCCCGTATCTATAACTTTTTTCTTTCGTTTCAGGCAAAACAATTTTCTGTACGCCTCGATATCTGAGATCAGCACCAAAACAAACAACATCGGCAGAATGATAGCAAGAGTAGAAAGCTTAAGCAATAATCCGGTCAAATGCGGCAGGAAAACACCGCCGACAAAGCCGTAGGTAAAGGAAAGCGGCAAAACAAGAGACAATACCGATATACACAAAAGCTGTACCCAAAAGAACTTTCCCGATAAAACGTGACTTAGCTTTGAGCCGAAGAAATTCTCCGTCGATCCGCGATTATCATAATCCTGTAAAGCATATTTGTTATTAACGCTGAAAGTATAGGCCAACGAATAAAAAATGAACAGGGAAATTATAAGCTTTACTGTGTCAAGTACTCTCTCTGACATATAGTCCTGCCCGAACATATTCGAAAGAAATATCGCAAAGCAAAGCTTTGATACCCCTATATAAAAGGCAAACAGCAGTATTGAGCTGACGGCGGTATATAAAATAGACCTTATTTTTTCCTTATCCATTTTTCTTTCCTCTGCATTCCGTCCGTCGGATAACCGTTTTAGTTCTCCGAGCTGTTTTCCGCAGAATATTTTTCGATCGTACGGCTGAGTGATGCGAAGTATTTATGGTTGACGCTGTAGAGTATCGTTTTTCCGTGGTTACGGTTTTTAAGTATACCCGCACGGATCATAAGCGTCAGGTGGTAATAGGCGTTTGTTCCCGCTAAGTTCAGTGCCTGCTCGATCTCTTTTATGGTAACCTCTTTATTTTCATAGATGTACTGCAGTATCGAGACACGGTTCTTTTCCGAGATGGCGGCGCCGAATTCGTGCAGGTTAATCTCCATAATATCATCGGAAAGATATTTAATAGCGTCTTCATAATCAAACCCGAGAGACAGAAGCACGGTATCATCATGGTAACGCGCAGATATATGGTTCTTGTTATTTATACAAAAGGATACGACCACCTCTGAAAAGCCGTCCAGATCTACAGACACGACGTTAAATTTTTTCAGCTTCTCCGCCACCGCATCAATATCAAAATTCTCTTTCAGTGCCGACAGCTCAGGGACATGCCTTTCATACTGCTTTGAGAGCATAAACTCCTTGGTTATCAGCTCGTATATCAGACGCTGCAGTACCTCTGCCGGATCGATGAGAAATGAATACAGCGCGTTTTTGGTGCGGTCGCTGTACTCGGACTCACGAATAAGATTATTAGCCGTCTTAACGGACGTAAGACATTCCTCCAGCACCTCTGCCGGAGCATACCCGAAATAATACTCAAGCACGTTTCGGGTAACCCTATCGTAGTCGGAAAGCTCTCTCTGAAGTGCGGATATATTATAGTTTCCGCTAAAGATTTCCTCCCCGAAGGGATCAAAATAATACTTCGTCATAAAGACACGGGCATTCCGTTTTGTGTCAAGTGCGAAAAAAATCCTGAGATCGTCGGGAATAGGGCCGAATTCCTCGATCACCTTTTTGTAAAAGCTTACGTCCTCTGCCGCCTTTTGACGGTTGATAAAAACAGTCTCCCAATATTCATCATTAAAATACAGGGTAAAAACGCAAAGCAGATCATATATATAACCGGGCTCTTTTACAAATCTGACTTTTTTCATTCTGACCACCTCATTTCAGTATTCATTTTACAGTTATTTTTAAAAGTTGTCAATAGTCTATTGCCATTTTATACCTTGCTTAACAATTTTTAACAGATGTTTTAATAGACTGTATATTTTAAAATATAGGCAATATTCCTTTGATATAAGGAAAATCCGATGTGTTTTCAAAGCTCATCTCGGATCTATTTTTAATTTCTATTTTTGGTGCTCACCAAATATATTTTTGGTGAGCATTGACATTTATTTAGGTGTATGTTACAATTACTCTATCATATTACACAAATAACGGCAAAAAACAAGGTTTTTTACCTCTCCTTAAACGCTTTTTATCTCTGCTTAACTTTTAGTGCAGAGCTTCTTGAAACAGCACTGCCGAATACACTATAATACAGTAAACAAACCGCAAAAAAAAATAAAATCAAGGTGAAGCTATGATACCTCAGACAATAGGACGTGAATATAACGTAGGAAAGATCGCTCCGGTGCAGTGCGTAAAAAACGATGACCTCAGCGACACGGAAATAAAGGGGCACTGCTTCTTGATGATGATAATCAAGGAAGGGTCAGGCTATTTCAAGGTAGGGGAAAGCTTTTTTGAAGCTATCGCACCGTGCATCGTCTGTTTTGATGAAAGCGAGTCACCAAAGCTTTTGCGCGGATGCCCGAAGTGTGACTCGGTATATTTCAGTCCTACCTTCTTAAACGTCAATATGAGCTTTTCAAGAATACACGGTGAGGACTACGATCAGCTGGCACAGATACACGATATGTTCTTGCTGAGACCCTTTACCGACAGGTCCCGATATGTGTTCCCCTTACTTGACGAATATTCGGGCAGCATATACGGATTATTCTCGCGGCTGGACGAAGAGCTTCGTGAACAAAGCGACTGGTATTGGTCCTGCAGGAGCAGATCCTATTTTATAGAAATGATGCTGCTGCTTGAGCGCACCTACGGCTTGATCGGACAGGGCGACTGTGATAATTCCGCAAGTAAAATAATAAACTCGCACTTAAAGAAGGCGGTCATATATATTGACAGCCACTACGGCGAGAATATCACCCTTGACGATATAGTAATATCCGCATCGCTCAACCACTCATCGCTGACAAAGCTGTTTAAGGACGAGCTTGGCATGACACCGATAGAGTATCTCTGGTATCACAGATTAGTCATAGCCAAAAAGCTCCTGTCCTTTACCGATCTGCCCATCAAAGAGATATCACATCGGTGCGGCTTTAAAACCATTCAGCATTTCTCAAGAAAATTTGAAGAAAAGATCGGCTGTAATCCCGGTGTGTTCAGAACAGAGGCCGTCTCAAAAAGAAAGCAGACGTTTTAAAAGTCAGCGAATTTTCGACAAACCAAACACACACCGTATATAATACGAAGGAGGTTATACCGTGAGCAAGCTGATTATCAGCGGTAGACTCATAGAATTCAGAAAAAGAAGCGGAATGACTCAGAAGGATATAGGCGATCTTCTCGGTGTATCCGCCCAGGCGGTTTCAAAATGGGAACGGGGCTGGAGCTATCCCGACGTTACTCTTTTGCCCGAGCTGTCAAGACTGCTCTCCTGCGACATAGGGGATTTTTTTGAACAGATATAATAAACAATACGACCTAATCGCATAGTTTAGTTTTTTCATATGCCCCAAAAGAAACCTCAACTATGCGGTTATTTACAAATTGACCTTTGCCGCTTTATAATACCATACAAAATCTGCTTTACAGAAATATTACAGCGGAGGAGCTGATGTACCGTGAAAAAGGAAAAGCAGAAAAAGGACAAGATCGACTGGAAGAGAACCTTCCGAAACAATTTTTATATACTGGGAATGATACGTAAGTCCGCACCCGGTATACTCTGGACCTCAACCTTCAGTGCGGTATTCTCATCTGTAACAAACTTTCTTACCTACACGTATCTTCTTATGTATGCGCTGAACGCTCTTCAGAGAAGAGAGAAGCTCAGTGACATTATTACAACCCTTGTTTTTATACTGACGTTTAATATCGCCAATCTGCTGATCACCTACTTTTTGTCGGTATACAGAGAGCTGAATATACCGAAGGTCGACGCCTATATTCAGAACACCATACACAAAAAGGCGGCCGAGGTAGAGCTGTCCTGCTTTGAGAACGCAGAATTCTACGACGTATACGTAAAGGCAAACGGAGAGGCAATAAACCGAGCGTATAACGTGCTTAACTGCTTTCTCGATATTCTTTGGTCGGTAATAAACGTATGCTCGGTGGTCGTACTAATGATCACCATAAACCCGTTGTTTCTCCCGCTTACCTTCATTCCGCTTATAGGAACCCTGACGATCGGTAAACGGAGAAACCGTGTCAGCTACGAATACTCCGTAAAACGGCAGGAGACCGAACGGCAAAAGGATTACGTGCGCCGTACCTTTTATCTCTCTGATTTTTCAAAGGAAATGCGAATGACCGAGATGTACAAGGTCATGTTCACCCGTATGAGAGAAAGTGTGGCGGAGCTGAAGGCTATCGCCAAAAAATACGGATACAAGATGATGTGGTTCAGATATCTCTTTGAGGACATTATATTCGACGTTGCGGTGAACAGCGTTTCTATGATCGCCTCAGCATATATGACACTCGTTACCGGCAGTATGCTTATCGGTGACTGCGTGATGATAATCAACAATATCACGAGCATGTCCTACACCATAGATTATATGGGTGCCAGTATTCTCCGTCTGGACGAGCACTCACTGTATATCGATAATCTCAGATCCTTTCTTGAATACGAGACTAAGATCCCCGAAATAGAATCCGCACCTCCCGTGCCGCCATTCGAAAGTCTCAGTCTTAAAGACCTGGGCTTCAAATATGACGGTAAGGATAAGCCGGTACTGAAAAAGGTAGATCTTTCTATAAAAAAAGGAGAACGGATAGCTCTGGTAGGTCACAACGGTGCGGGCAAGAGCACACTTGTAAAGCTTCTGCTCCGTTTTTACGATCCTACGGAGGGTGAGATCCTGATAAACGGAAAAAGCATAAAGGATTACCGTCTTTCAAGCTACAGAGAGCTGTTCGGTACCGTCTTCCAGGACTATGCCCTTTTCGCAACCACGGTCGAGGAAAACGTTATGCTGAAGGACGGACTCACCGAAGAAGAAAAGAATAAGGTAACGGACGCCTTAAAAAAGAGCGGTATATACGAAAAGATAGAGTCGTTTCCACACTCGGCACAAACCGTGGTAACGAAGGAATTTGACGATGACGGTGTGGTATTCTCCGGCGGTGAAGCACAGAAAATATCGATTGCCCGTATATTCGCCCTTGACCGCGAGATCGTTATTATGGATGAGCCCACCAGCGCCCTTGACCCGATAGCCGAGCAGGAAATGTACAAGAATATGTTTGCCGCCTGCGAGGGTAAAACGGTAATATTTATATCTCACCGCCTGTCCAGTGCCACCATGGCCGACCGAGTATATCTCTTTGAAAACGGCTGTGTAGCCGAGAGCGGTACTCACGGAGAGCTGCTTGAGCTGAACGGAAAATACGCCGAAATGTGGCACAAGCAGGCCGATGCCTATATTGAGGGAAGCGAGGTGAGAGCATAATGCGCAAAAAAGAAAAAAAGGATAACGCTCAGTCCCCTATACAGGTAATAAAGAACGTAGCCTTTATGATGAATCTGGCCATTAAGCACGCTCCCACCTATATTTTAGTGGTGCTTACCGAGGGCATCGGGCGGGGAATATGGCATATTCTCGGAGTGCTGTTCATCAAATATCTGTTTGACGCTATCGAATTAGGAGTAGATTTCGGCAAAGTGCTTACCGGCATTCTACTTTACACACTGTATAATGCTCTGTTCGAGCTGTTTAACAAATACAGACTTGAGGTATATAACCCGAGAGTACGGCTGATCATTCACGAGGCTATACAAATCGAGCTATACCAAAAGGCAAGAACGATCGATCAGAGCTGTTACGACGACCCGGAATTCTATAACGATTTCGTTTGGGCAATGAACGAATCCGACACACGCGTGGTTGATGTAATGGAGGCTATGAGCCTTTTCATCAACCGCGTCATATCCAGTATAACGATATTCACTCTGCTGGCATTAATGGAGTGGGTTGTGGCCGTAATTTTGGTTCTCTGCCTGATAATCTCATATTTGCTCAAGCTGAAGCTGAATAAACTCAAGCACGAGCAGTCTGTGGAGATGAATCCCATACACAGAAAGCTGGGATATATTTCGAGAATATTCTATCAGCCCGACCACGCAAAGGAGCTCAGACAGGGTAATATAGCCGAGACATTCAGAGAGAGGTACGAGGAGACCAACCGCACAAAAATTGCCACCCTGCGTAAATACTTTTTGAAATTCATGCCATTTACCCTGCTTAATAACTTTATCAATTACGTTATGCCCAACGTGGGTATAACGGGGTATCTGATAATACGCTACCTGCTTGACAGTACCCTTTCCCTCGGCAGCTTTGCGGCAAGTGCCAACGCCTGCAATAAGCTCTTCTGGACTATAGGAGACCTTGGTAACTACTTTACCCAGTTCAGTGAGCACAGCCTTTATCTCGGAAAGGTAAAAAAATTCCTTGAATACAGGCCTAAAGTAAACGGTGACCGCACCGATATCCCGCCCTTTGACAGTCTCACCCTCAAGGACGTCAGCTTCTCATACTCATTTGCAGGGGAAGGCGAAATGATACTGAAGAAGGTGGATCTGAAGATAAACCGAGGAGAAAAGATAGCCTTCGTCGGATATAACGGCGCAGGCAAGACCACCCTCATCAAGTTGCTTATGCGTCTGTACGACCCCACCGAGGGAGATATTCTGTATAACGGTGAAAACATTCGTGATTTCTCACCGGAACACTACAGAAAGCACATCGGTGCGGTATTCCAGGACTACAGAATATTTGCCGCCACACTTGCGGAAAACGTACTGGGCGGTGAATATAACGATGCTGACGAGGAAAGAGTTCTTAGTGCGATACGTGCCGCATCATTTGAGGATAAGCTAAACACCCTTGAAAAGGGAATACATACCCATCTCACGAGAGAGTTTTACAGCGACGGCGAGGGACTCTCGGGCGGAGAATCGCAAAAGGTGGCAATCGCCCGAGTATTCGCGGGAGATCACGATATTATAATAATGGACGAGCCCTCAAGTTCTCTTGACCCTATCGCGGAATACGAGCTTAACAGATCTATTCTCGAATATACCGCGGATAAGACGGTAATATTTATTTCCCACCGTCTCTCTACCACCCGAATGGCAGACAGAATATATATGTTTGACAACGGACAGATAGCGGAAACAGGCAGTCACGAGGAGCTGATGACTCTTGGCGGAAAATACGCCGAGATGTACACAGTACAGGCAAAAAAATATCAGACCGCCGACTGAGCCTGGTGTGTTTAGGCTATTTACAGTGGATCGAAAGGATAAATCGAAAAAATGAAAAACAGATTTCTTTTACTGTCCGTACTTTTGCTTACCGCCTTGCTTTTTGTCTCCTGCTCGCAAACATCCGAGCTTCCGTCAGGCGGAGAAACGGGCAGCACGGATACTACCGCCGACGGTACGACCGATGCTGCAGTCGACCAATTTGCGGAGGTTCGGAGAAGCGGTGAAGAATGGATTCTTGTAGGTCTTAAAGCATACGAGGACGGTAGTGAGCCCGAGGATCTGAAGGATTTCTTTTCTGAGTCCTCAAACCTGACGTACCTGACTCTGTACGATCATTTCTTCACTTATAACATGGAAAAATCCGTTCCGGTGGCAGAAGCACTGTTCCGTTTTATAGTGGACGAACACGGAGCGGATGCACTGCTTGATTCAGACAAGCGTATTGAATACAAAAACGAATTTCTTGAGTCTCTCGGACTCCAGCCCCAATACATTCAGACACCGGAGGTCGAATATCTGCTCGCGTCTATGGATTTCTCGTCAAGCTCCGAGTACAAATACATAATAAAATTTGACAGAGCAACCTATTATTTTAAGGATTTCAGTTTGGGTAGTCCGACCCAATACCACATGTTTCTGTACTGTAACACAGTAGGACTTCACGAAATGATCGAATATCTAAAGAAAAACGAGCTTGACGCAGGGCTTGACACGGAAAGAGAGTTCAACTTTTATATGACCCTTGACGGAAGCACAGTGTCAAGGACCTCCTTTCCCGACGGTAATATGTACATAAATGACTTTTATTCGGCCCTTCACGAGGCGATGCACGCCATGGGCATAAGAGATAACGGTAACATTTGGCTGAGCGAAGGTATATGCAGCTATTTCGGTGAGATGCTTGGCTTTAACGATCTGATCGCGGCATCACATATTCAGATGCTGACCTTGGCAAAAGAGGGATATTTTGACGAGAGAGCCGCCGCAGGAGAAGAGTATTCGTTAGGTTACAAAACGCTGTACGAAATGTATTCCGCACGGGGCGGGCTGCTTGACAACGTTGACAATTTTGATCTTCGTCTGTACAGCGATATCTTTTCGGCAGTAGTATCCGACCTTGATGATGCTACGACTGTTGGCGAAATATATGAGTCCTCATCACAAAAAGAGTATGAGGGAATAGGAGGAGAGCTGACTTACGCCGAAGCAAAATCATTAGTGCTTTATCTTGCAGATGTATACGGCATCGACAAGGTGCTTGATGCGTACCGCACACAGGATATTACCGCCGCATTCGGTAAAGACTACGAGGGGCTTAAGGTAGATTGGCACTCTTATATCGCACAGCTTATGGCATAAAAATTATGACAAAAAAAGTCCCTGCAGATCAATTGATCTGCAGGGATTTTTTATGATATTTTAATCAGCTCGGATATTCGCGCTTCCTCTTTTTTTACCGCCTCGGGATCCGGCTCAGGAATATGAGCAAAGGGAAAAGGAATGCCGAGTCTTTCATATTTCTCGGTGCAGAACTTTTTAAAAGGTAAAAGTTCTACCTTTTTAACACAAGAATATTTTTGGGAAAGCTCTACAAGACATTCACTGTCCTCGGGCTTATCGTTGAGTCCGGGAATGATGACTCTGCGGAGAACTGTATTTATTCCTTTTTTATCAAGTACTTTGAGGAAATCGATCACAGCCGAGTAGCTCATACCGGTGTATTTCACGTAATCCTCATCACACGAGTACTTTATATCGAGAAGTACGGTATCGGTAAGGTCGAGAAGTTTTTCTACCGTCTCACTAAGCATATACCCCGATGTATCAAGACAGGTGGTGATTCCGCCGTCACGGCACAGTGAAAACACCTCGCTGAGAAATTCCGCCTGGCAAAGCGGTTCTCCACCCGATGCGGTAATACCACCCTCTGTACCGAAATACGGTCGATATTTCTCTACTGTTGCATACAGTTCATGAGGAGTTATCTCTTCTCCGCCCTCAAAAGTGCTGGTGTCCGGATTGTGACAGCAACCGCAGGAAAGAGGACATCCCTGCATAAAAACAACATATCTGAGTCCCGGTCCATCAAGAGCACCGAGAGACTCGTAGGAATGTATTCTGCCTATCATAATGCACCGTGGAAAGTACGAGAAATTACCTCACGCTGATGCTTTCTTGACAGCTTGACAAAATTAACCGCATAACCGGAAACACGAACTGTGAGATTGGGATACTTCTCAGGGTGTTCGTATGCATCTATAAGAGTTTCGCGCCTGAGTACGTTTACGTTAAGGTGGTGAGCCCCCTTCACAAAATAACCATCGAGAAGAGCAACAAGGTTCTTTCTACGTCCTTCGTCATCTCGTCCCAAAGTATCGGGAGTGATCGAGAAAGTATTGGAAATACCGTCTCGGCAATCGTCATAGGAGATCTTTGCGACAGAGTTAAGTGCTGCAACAGCACCTTTCTCTTCTCTTCCGTGCATCGGGTTTGCACCGGGAGCAAATGCCTCCCCCTCTTTTCTGCCGTCGGGAGTAGCTCCTGTGTTCTCACCATACATTACGTTAGAGGTAATGGTAAGAACAGAAAGGGTGTGCTCTGACTTTCTGTATGTGGGAGTTTTGCGGAGCTCCTCAATTGTCTCATGGGCAACCTCGCATGCAATACTGTCAACACGATCGTCATCATTACCGTATTTGGGGAAATCGCCATCTGTCTCAAAGCCGTGAATATAACCATCATCACCCATTATCGGCTTAACCTTAGCATATTTGATAGCAGAGAAGGAATCGGCAATAACTGACAGACCCGCAATACCGAAGGCCATAAATCTATGAACGTCTGTATCGTGAAGAGCCATCTGTGACTTCTCATAAGCATACTTATCGTGCATGTAGTGAATAGTGTTCATAGTCTTGACGTAGAGACGGCAGAGCCAAGCGCGATACTCATCGAATCTTGTCTTTACTGCATCATAATCAAGGAAGTCAACATTCATAACATCACCCTGAGGTCCAAGATTCTTACCCGAGGTAATATCATGACCGCCATTGAGAGCAAGAAGCAAGAGCTTAGGCAGATTACATCTTGCGCCGAAGAACTGCATCTGCTTACCCACCTTCATAGCGGAAACACAGCAGGCAATAGCATAGTCGTCACCATATATGGGGCGCATAAGATCGTCACTCTCATACTGAATAGAATCGGTATCGATAGACAGACCTGCGCAGAATTCTTTAAATGCTATAGGAAGATCTTTTGACCACAGTACGGTAAGATTGGGCTCAGGTGCCGGGCCGAGATTGTAAAGAGTGTTGAGAATACGGTAGGAGCTCTTGGTTACAAGAGTACGGCCGTCCTCACCCATGCCGCCGACTGCCTCAGTGATCCACATGGGATCTCCGCCAAAGAGCTCGTTGTAGTCCGGGGTACGAAGTTCTCTTGCCATACGGAGCTTCATTACAAAATCGTCTATGATCTCCTGAGCGCCGGACTCGTCAAGAGTACCCTCTCTGAGATCACGTTCTATATAAATATCGATAAATGTGCTTACACGGCCAAGAGACATTGCCGCGCCGTTCTGCTCCTTAATAGCCGCAAGATAGCCGAAATACAGCCACTGTACAGCTTCACGGGCATTGGTAGCAGGAACGGAAATATCAATACCGTATGCGGCTGCCATTTGCTTCATTCTTCCGAGGAAGTTGATCTGCTGGAACAGTTCTTCTGTCAGCTTGATAGAATCGGCATCCATATCGCCGTCACCTATTCTCGCCTTATCCTCCTGCTTACACTTGGTAAGATAGTCAATACCGTAAAGAGCAATACGGCGGTAGTCACCGATAATTCTTCCTCTGCCGTATGCATCCGGAAGACCGGTTATAAGCTTTGCCGAACGTGCGGCACGCATTTCATCTGTATATGCACGGAAAACACCGTCATTATGAGTAGTACGGTAAGTGAACTCATCCTCTATACGCTCATTGAGTTTATATCCGTATGCCTCGCAAGCCTGCTTTGCCATGCGGATTCCCCCAAAAGGGTTAACGCCGCGAACAAGAGGTCTGGAAGTCTGAAGACCAACAATTATTTCATTAGTCTTGTCAAGATAACCAGGCTCATAGTGTGTAAGGGAAGATACAGTTGACGCATCTATACCGAGAACCCCATCGAACTGTCTCTCAAGAGCAAAAAGGGAGTTGAGCTTTTCAAAGAGATTTTTTGTCCTTTCGGTGGCGGGAGCAAGAAATTTGCTGTCCCCCTCGTAAGGAGCATAATTTTTCTGTATAAAATCCCTTACGTCTATATTGTCATTCCAGTTGCCAAGATTAAAACCTCTCCAGGCATTTTCAAACAGCATAATATATATACTCCTTTTCTTTTAATCGTAAAAAAAACAATAAAGGGCAACCCTGCAACTTGTGCGGGATCGCCCAGACGGTCGGCATATCTACACCTGCGCTCCGTTGTGGTGCTCCACAAAGTTCCGTCAGTCACACAAGTGTTTATTTATTACGTATTAATTGTAACACACCCGCCCCTGTTTGTCAAGGACGGGTGTGTAAGAAATATCAGGGGATTATTTGATTTTTATCGGCAAAATTACTGAGAAAGCTCAACATTCTTGCTGTCTCTGACTCTTATTGCTTTTCTTGAAGAAATATTAGAGTTGCCACTGACAGTAAGACCGTCAACGTATCTTATTGAAATCGCATATTCGGTATTGGGACAGTCGATTACGTTATTTATAACAGATACGTTTTTGATCTGAGGTTCTGACGGAGGTGTCTCGGAATAAATATCGATCTCTATACCGCCTACAGAATCGTCATCGTCAGGATCTCCCAGATGTGCACAACGGCGGATTATATTATTCTCTACCCTTATGTCACGTGAGAAGGTACCCTCTCTCCACGAATGCTCCGCGTAAATACAGACTGCATCTCCCATTATATCCTCGAATACGTTATCGTGGATATAAACGTCTCTGGTCTTGCAGAGGAAGCCGCGGGCAAAGTTACCCTTACACAGATTATTATACAGCTCAAGTCTCGGGAGCTTTGATATATTGAAAAGGAAGGTCTTGTCTTCTACGGGATTACCGGGAAGAGGACCGTCGAGAAGAAGCTCGCACTCACGGTTGTTAAGTCTCTTGACCTCAAGAACCTTTACGGTGCCAAGAGCGGTAAGAGATCCATACTCGTTGATCTCAAGGGTATCACCAACATCGGGATAGTCCTGAGTCTGAGTATGAGCGATACCGTCCGGGAAATCATTACGAACGGTATAACGTCCGTTGTTTTCTGCGATCACCATGTGATAGTAGCCGTGTACGTTGGTAGCATCGTCACCTTGTTCGATGAACTGGCAGTTACGCATGATGAGGTCACCGCTACATGCAGTAAAGTGAGTAGCATCTGTGTTGGTAGACAGATGGAATCCCTCTGCAGGGATATCACGGAATCCGTCAACAAGGATATTCTCGGTGCGGTTGCCGGTAATACCCATACCGGGATGGCTGTGTACCGTCACGTTCTTAACGGTAACGTTCTTTGCTCTCTGGAAAAGTATAGCGGGGCGGGAATGATATGTGTGCCAGATGTAGTACTTCCAGCCGTCAATATTCTTCTTAAGCCACTTACCGGTATAACGAACGGTGCGCTCGTCTATATACTTTCCGTGAGGAGCATAAAGGTCAGGCCACTCAAGACGCTCGGTATTGGGATTATATACGAAGTAACGCATTCCTACGGGAGTACCGGGCTGTATCTCAAAGCCCTCATCAAGCTCAACGTCAAAGTATGCCTCGGTGTCACTGACGGTGGTACAATTCTTAACTGTACCTACGCTGAAAGGCTTTCTCTTGTGGTCAATGGTAAGTCCCTCGATAGTGGTACCCTCACAGTCGGACATGGAAACGATCTCCATGAAACCGTCAACAATAAACTTAACACCGTTTGCAATAACGGTAGTATCCTTGTGTCCCGAAAAGTCAACACCGACAGAATACTTATAGTCAGGGTTAAACATAATGGGCTGAGGGTCCTTACCCCATGCACCGCTCATAACGTTTTCCTGAGCCTGACGGGCAAGCTCGGTAGTGAGTATGTATTCACCGGGCTCAATAACAAGAGTAGAACCGGGATTGTCCTTAAGAGTTGCCATTGCGGCATTCAGCTTCTCGGCAGTGCCCTCTCCGCTGAACTCGGAAAGATAAAATGTTTTGCTCATTCTGTTACCTCTCTTTTTAATTTTGTACAGTCACGTTACTGCAATTTTCCATGGTTATGGTGCGTATAGATGAAACATTGACGTTACCGCTAAACTCAAGTCCGTCAACATTGTTTATTCTGAACGCAACTCCGGTACCGGGACAGTCAACAGTATTGTTTACTATTTTGATATTCCTCATCTGAGGGATAGCTGTAGGCATCTCCGCATTAAGAGTAATATCTACACCGCCAATACCCTGTGAAGCCGCAGAATGACCGCATCTTCTCATTACGTTACTGTCCACAGTAACGTCTGCCGCAGCTACACTCTGTGCTGCGGGAGCATTGGGGCAGATATATACAGGGGATGACATAACGTCCTCAAAAACATTATTTACGACAATAGCGTCGCGAGTATTTATAATCAGGGCATGTCCGAAATTACCGAGACAACGGTTGTTCTCAAAACGGAATTTAGGAAGAGCACTGACATTGGTTATCTGTATTCCTCTCTCAAGAGAGTCAATGGGGAGTGGTATATCGAGGGTTATATCGGAAACATACGTACCGGGTCTGACACTGTAGTCAATAACACGTCTTGTACCTACTGTCTCAAGAGAAGAGAATAGGCTGGCCTCCATAATATCTCCCATTCTCGGATAATCGGGAGTATTGGTATGAGTACCGGAAGGAGCCTCCATTCTCACTGTATTACGGTTTCCGTCAACTATAAGCACCGCGTGGTAGTAATTATGTACATTCACCGCACTGCCGCCCTGAGATTCAAATATACTGTTAATTATCTTGATTTCCCCTCTGCAGGCGGTAAAGTGAGCAGCATCGGTATTTACCGACACATGCATTCCCTCAGGCGGAACGACCGAAAATCCGTCAAGCAGAATATTCTCACAGTTATTTGCAGTGATACCCATACCGGGCTGACTGTGCACAGTTACGTTTCTGACTGTAAGGTCGGCTCCGCGTTCCATAAGGATGGCAGGGCGGAAATTACCTGCATGCCACAGGTATACCCGACTGCCAACGATATTCTTACGCAGACCTCGTCCGGTATATCTGACAATATTGTTGCTCAGCACCTCTCCCTTGGCACCATCCATCGGAAGTGTCTCAAGACGGTTGTTTTGAGCATTATAATATAAGTTACGGATATTAACGGGAGTCTTTGCACAAACATCGCTCCCCGCCTCGAGCTCCACGTCTATATGTGCCGTTTCATCATCAATGTTAGTACTGCGAATAACTGTACCTACGCTATACGGACGTCTTACGTAATCAATAGTAAGACCCTCTATGATAACGCCCTCACAGTCACGCACAGAAAGAGGTTCCATAAATCCATCGATCATGAGCTTAACCCCGTCAGCGAGGATCTTAGTGCCCCTATGTCCCGTGAAATCAATCCCACGGAAATATTCAAAGTACGAACGAAACATTCTTGACTCGGGATTTGTACCGTATGTACCGGATATGCATTCGTTTTGTACCTTTTTGGCAAGCTCGGAGGTAAGCACATATTCACCTGGCTCTATAACGAGAGTGGTTCCGGGGACTTTTTTCGCTTCATCCATTGCCTGCGACATTCGTGAAAAAAAGTCAGCACCGACAAAATTTGAAAAATAAATCGTATTATCCATCTATTCTCACGCTTCCACTTACTCCTCAATGGAATCAATGCTGGATATATCGTAAGGAGTTCTCTGATATACGAAATAGTTAAGCCAGTTTGAGAACAGAAGATTGGCATGACTGCGCCACATATTCTCAGGACGTCTGGTTGAATCGTTATGCTTGAAGTAGTTCTTGGGAAGTGCGATGGGGAGCTGACGGTCAATATCTCTGAAATATTCACCTGCAAGAGTGTCGTTATCATACTCTGCATGTCCCATTACGTAGAAGCATCTGCAGTCCTGGTCAGCTATAATATAGAGACCGGCTTCATCAGACTTTGCAAGAATCTGAAGCTTGGGAACCTTAAGAACGTCCTCCTCGCGTATCTCGGTATGACGTGAGTGGGGTGCCTTGAATGACGCATCAAAGCCTCTCATAAGAGGATGGCAGGGATCCACAGGAGTATGATCAAACACACCGAACATCTTCTCGGGAAGACTGTACTTGGGAATACCGAAACGGTAATAGAGGCCCGCCTGAGCTGCCCAACAGATGTGAAGAGTTGAATAAACGTGTTTCTTTGCCCACTCAAGAATGGTGCAGAGCTCGTTCCAATAAGTAACCTCGGTATAATCAAGATTTTCAACCGGAGCACCGGTAATTATAAATCCGTCAAACTTCTGATCTTTAACATCGCTGAAATTCTTGTAGAATGCAGACATGTGATCTTCTGAAGTGTTCTTGGACGTATGAGTCTCAGTCTTAAGAAGAGTAAGCTCTATCTGAAGAGGAGTATTGGAAAGCAAACGGATAAGCTGAGTCTCTGTAGCTATCTTTGTTGGCATAAGGTTAAGTATAGCTATCTTAAGAGGACGAATATCCTGAGTCTGAGCTCTGAGCTCAGTCATTGTAAATATATTCTCTTTTTCAAGTATTCCCCCTGCAGGAAGTCCTTCAGGAATTTTGATTGGCATATTATCCTCCCACTTCGGCCTACATATATGTAGGCTGAATTTATATTTTACTGTTTTTATTTATTTCATCACGCAGCCTTTTCTCGGTTATGGCTGCATACTGTGTAAGACGTCTGACGCGTATACTCAGATCATGTACCCGCACCGCAAGCCAGAGAACCAAAGAAAACAGAAGTGCCGCCAGCACACATATGATACAAGCTGTCATCTCTCATACCTCCGTCCCGGTGCACGAGAACCGATAAGTATAGCGGCAGTAACCTTGATAATATAGTAAACGCACTTCAGTGCCCTGATAGACGATCTTCCGCTGTTTCGAAAATGCATTATGACCGGCACCTCAGCAATACGGTACCCCATTTTTGCCGCAGCCGCTATTGTTTCAGGCTCAGGATAATCACACGGATAACAACAGGCAAAATGAGAAATAAGCTCTCTACCCACTGCCCTGTAACCGCTGGTTACGTCCTTTATCCTGACCCCGCTCACCAGAGTCACCATAAGTCTGAGCCATCTGATGCCAATTCGGCGCATACCGGTTGAAAAGAAATCCCCCATACCAAGAAAACGAGATCCGACCGTCATATCAGCATCTCCCGATATTATCGGCATAACGAGATCATCAAGAGAGACAGGATCATGCTGGCCGTCTCCGTCCATCTGTACCGCAATGTCATATCCGCCCTCAAGGGCATAAATATACCCGGTCTGCACCCCACCGCCGATCCCAAGATTGTTTCTCAGACTAACATGCCTGAGTCCGTTTTCACGGCATACACCCTCGGTACTGTCTGTAGAACAGTCGTTTACCACAATATAGTCAACAGTATAGTTATCCCCATTCACGGTATCACAAAGTGACTTTACCACACCGCTGACGGAATTTTCTTCATTATAGGCAGGTATGATAACGAGAACTTTTATTTTTAAACCCCTCACTTTCGGGCCGTTCCCGCGGTCAACCTGTTTTTTAATTATACCACAGTACGGCGCGTTATGTCAACCAAGTTTATCTCCTAGTTTATGCTGTCTTATTGACGAAAAAACCTTATCGTGTTATAATACATAATGAAGTATATTTCGGTATACCATATTAACACTACGCGTAAGGAGGGAATCGATTTTGAAGAAAATAAGACTTAAATACCTTCTGTTTTTTGTTATAGTTATCCTCTCCTCCGTCGTCTTTCTCAATGCTTTTTTTGCAACCGAAAAGAATTATATAAAGTCCGATCTACCCAATGCCACAGACACGTTTGACTACGAGGGTGCATATACCCTTACTCAATCGATAGAAGCAGATAAAAATTTCTGCGGCATTACAATAAAGCTTTCCCCTCCTGTTTTAAAAAACAAGACTATATCTGTAACCATATCCTCTCCGGACGGAGAAATGTTGGTCACAAAGATCTTTGACTCAAAAAGCGACTATTCCTCCCCAATAGCAGTCACCTTTTCAAACCTTTTTGGAAGAAGTGCGGGAACATACAGCATAACGATCACTTCTGACGGTACCGGCGCACCGGTCCCGCTGTATTTTATCGGTGGAGATGAGACGGCATATCTTAACGGCCACGACACTGACTGTTCACTGTCCGTAGCGCCAATTCATTCAAATCGGATAGCCATCGTACTTTTCTTCACATTCCTGATAGGCATTTCTCTTCTCATTTTGGTTGTATACATTCTCATAAACTCCCTGTCTCTTGGACGGGAAAACGCATTTCTGGTCTCTGTCTGTGCCTTTCTCGCTCTTGGAATGCTGATTATTCCCCTTGGTGCCGGAGTGCAGGAGTCAAGTGCGTTCCCTGCCGCATACTCATTGTCCGACGATAGTTTTTTTAAAGCGACTATTGATCGTGACAGCGATACATCCCCGGTCTTTACTATTCCCGATAGCTTTGAAAGCTTACTTAGCGACGCACCCGGTTACACCCCTACTGTAAGCATCCTCCGAAACGGTATTGACAGTGACGGTACTATCTCGGTATCTGCAAAAAAGTCGGATATGCTGTCCTCCCTCTCCTTTGCCCCGGCGGCACTCGGAATTACCGTTGGTGAGTTTTTCAGTAATAACCCTGTAATTATATTTTATTTTGCTCGTATATTCAGCGTGTTATTCGCTGTTATACTTCTCTTTATAACAATAAAAATTATCCCTTGGGGTAAACAGATATTTTTCGTAATATGCCTTAACCCCGCAGTAATTTCCCTTCTGTGTACCGTATCTTCTTTCAGTGTGCCTCTTCTTTTTTCATTCTTGTTTTTTGCTCTGGTAATGAACATAAAGAATTCAGACGGCAGTATAACCATAAAAAAAATAATTGTTCTGTCTGTCGTGGCTATCGTCACTGCCGCTTCCAGTATCATAACAATTCCATCGGTGCTGTTATCCCTTATCGTTTTGAAGAGAGAGAGATTCTCGTCTGCTTCGATATACCTTTCGGCTTTACTCGGAACCCTTATCCTTCCTCTTGCTATAGGCATAGCAAGGGTGACCGTATTCTGCGTTACCGATCCTACATCAATGGAATTCACTTCAATTATAACCACTGACATGGGCGCCTTCTTCAAAAAGTTCTTCTATGAGCTTAAGGAAACCTCATCTGAAACCGTACTTGCTATATTCGGCAAGCGAGTCACTGCCAACGGTGTTGTTATAAGCGGTGGTCTGTCATCAATTGTAATAATGTTCTTAACATTTATTGCGGCCGCTCTTGACCGAAATCTAAAGGAACAGTTTTCACGTCGTTCGAAGGCAGTCCTTCTTGTGTACGGCAGTGTCTCTGCTATTTTTGCTCTGGGCGGAGAATATATCGGTAGCGGATTTGATCTCCTTTCCCCTGCAAACGCTCTGGGATGTTACTTTATCCCCATGCTCCTTCCTCTCCTCTTCCTGCTCGGTGATAACGGTATTATATACAATACCGATAAAAACAGCAGAAGACTTCGTGATTGCGTTTGTTCTATCGGTATGTTCCCATTTGCATTTTATATGCTTTCCACTGTTATTCACTATATATGATACCAGAAAACAAGGAGAACGTCTGTATGCAAAACGGCAGAACCTCTTTGATCTTTATGATCGTTTCCATTGTCTGTCTGTGTGCCTCAGTGATCTTTGTGATGTTCACCTTGGGACTCAGAAAAAGCAATATAACTATTTCCGCACAAGAAGATGCCAAGGAAACATCGCTGTCTTTTAACAACGATAATAGCGAAGATATCCATTCCGATTCACCATCATTCGATAATAACACCGAAGACGGAAATAGCGAGATACCTAAGCACCATCTTCTCCCTATAGTAACCTTTCTTCAAATGCCGGAGTTACCTAACGGGTGCGAGATTGTCTCCCTTGCGACAGTACTCAGATATTTGGGTTTTGATATCGACAAAAAAGAATTTGCCCGTGATTATCTTCCTTGCGGTCCGGTTGGAACGACGGCACCAGATGTTGCATACGTAGGAGATCCGACCTCAAGTAAAAGCGGAACCGCATACGGTTGCCTTGCGCCGGTAATAACTCGAGTGGCCAACAAGTTCCTTCGGGATAACGAAGCTGATTATTACGCGGTAAATCTGACCGGTACCCCTCTTTGTGAGCTTAAAGAATACGTTGCCAACGGAATACCTGTCATAATGTGGACCACTCTTGAGATGCGCAAATCCCAAATCACAGCAACATGGACCATAGACGGAACCAAATATACTTGGCTCACATATTCCCACTGTACCGTCCTCACAGGATATACTGCAAACGATTACATATTTGCCGATCCGTTATACGATCTTGTCAGCTACAGTGCCGACAAGGTAGAGTCGGCATATAAGGCCCAGTATATGCAGGCTGTAGCCATTCTTCCTAAAATTGTTAAATAAAAAGATCTGTGTGACATTAAACAGGTTCAAATGTCACACAGACCTTTTTATTTATATTCGCATATTCTAAGCCAAGATAACCATGGCAAGTGTACTTATCGCCATCATACAAAGCCCGGCAAAGGCTTTGAGAGAAAGCTTTTCTCCAAACACGAAATAGGAGAACAAAACGGTAAGCAGAATACTCATTTTATCGATAGGCACAACTACACTGACCACACCGTTCTTTATGGCGTAGTAATAGAAGAGCCAAGATGCACCGGTTGCGATTCCCGACAAAGCTATGAAAAGAAGTTCTTTTTTGTTAATCGACTTTATAGTTTTATGCTTGCCCTTTATGAATACAATGATCCATGCCATAATCAGCACAACAACAGTGCGTATTGCTGTACCGAGATTCGACTCAACCTGAGAAACACCCACCTTTGCAAGAATAGATGTGAGTGCCGCAAATACCGCAGAAAGTATTGCATAGACCATCCATCCACCCTCTCGGGACACCTGTTCCTTTTGCTTCTTCTCGACCATAAGAAACACACCTGTGCCGAATACCGCTATACTGATCAGCTTAACTATAAGGTTATCCGTCTCACCGAACAAAATAACAGCAAGAAGTACCGAGAGAACAGAACTGGATTTATCAATAGGGACGACCTTGTTTATATCCCCCTTTGAAAGTGCCTTAAAATAACATATCCACGAGGCACCCGTGGCAAAACCTGACAGTATCAAAAAAGTAAGTGACATCGGACTTATATCGGTAGCAGTCCTGGCAGACCCGACTACAAATACCATGATGCAGGCAAAGATCAAAACAACTACCGTTCTCATAGCAGTCGCCACATCAGAATCGGTCTTTTTAATTCCGCATTTGGCAAGTATTGATGTCAACGCCGCAAATACTGCCGATAAAACCGCGGCAGAAAGCCAGATCATTCTATCACCCCTATTTCAATTTATTAAAACCAGCTGGTAATAAATATCTCAAGGCCTATAAAAATAAGGATAACTCCACCGAGAATACCGGCTTTTCCCGCAAGCTTTGTTCCCGCCTTTTTGCCTATAAGAATACCGGCAAAGCAGATAAAGAAGGTTACGATACCTATAAGAAGACATGCAAGAAGCGCCTCTATCCAGTTGTGATCTGAAATGGTAAAACCTACGGACAAAGCATCAATAGAGGTTGCAATACCCTGTACCAAAAGTGCTCCGATACATATAGAGGGTTTATCCTCGCAGGAATCATTGTCTGTGATGCCTTCGTAAAGCATCTTTCCGCCGATAAAGCCGAGAAGCAGCAGAGCAATCCAAGGAATACACTTTTCAAAGGCTTCAAAATACTGGGCGATAGTAGACACGCATATCCAGCCTATCATCGGCATTGCAAACTGAAAAGCTGAGAAAATTCCTGCGACACCCATCATTTTTCCCTTTTTCATGCAAGGCTCGTTAAGTCCGTTCGCAAGAGACACAGAGAAGGCATCCATAGCAAGTCCTATGCCAAGCAGAATACTGTTAAAGAAGAAAGTAAAACTAAGCTCCATTTTCATCCTCCAAATAATAAAAACCAAGTACGGTAATACCGTACTTGGTGTCAAGACAAAAAAATAAAGACCCCATGTACGGCTAAAGAAAAAATTAGCATACATGAGTCTCGCAAATTAAAACAAGCCAGGCTGATGAGCCAGTATGTTGACTTGTTACGCCGTGGTGCGCTTGCTACTCCCTCACAGTGCCGTTTATTATATCACAGGCATTTTATTTTGTCAAGAATTATCTTGAAATAAAGAAAAAAGCGGTAAAATCATACCGCCTTTCGATTTATTTTTTGTCTGAACCGTCATCCTTCTTTTTGAAGATAAACAGCTTACTTGCAACGTAATTGATGAGTACAACCGCAACCTGAGTGGGTATTTTGATAACATTCTCGTTGATGTGACACAATTCTATACCGAGGAACATTACAAGCTCTTCTATGCCGAATGACAATATTCTTGCGGCGGCAAAGGTAATAAACTGATATCCCGCGTGCTTAAAGCCCCAATCTTTATCACTGAACACCCATATTTTGTTGACGAAAAACGCAAATAGCATCGATACGACCCATGCAACCGCGGTACTGGTATAGGGATCGACCTCGGTGAGATTGACAAGGGAAAAATATACTATAAGATTAACTACAGTAGTCAATACTCCAACCACGAAATAAAGGACAAAATCATAATGTTCCCCAAGGCAGAGAGGTATCTTTTTTGAAAAGGGAATATTTTTATCTTTCATTATCTTACGTGAGTTAGATAAAAACTCTTTTATTTTGAAGCTCATTTATTGTTCCTCCTCTATACGTTCAAGAACAGAATAATATTCCTGTCGGGTATAAAGCATGTTTATTGCCGAGAGCAAAGCATTTGCACTCATTTCTTTGGGAAGCCCGACACACCGACAGAACCTTTCACGTTTACCTGACGCCCCCGCACCGCCTGAAAGGCCGTCTTCATAAAAATCAAGCTTTGTAATATCTCCGCGCGCAGATACTTCAAGACTGTCTGAAAAAGGTCTGAACAGTTCTCTGAGGAGATCTGCTTCCATCCCCTCAACACCAAGAAGCCCCGCGGCGGAGGGAGATGTCTTTCTCTTTTCTTTTCCTTTTATATCGGGGGTGTAAAGATCGATGATCGACCCCTTCGGGAGGATCCCTCGCAAATGTGAGCGTATAACGCGCCCTGCCCCATCACTATCGGTGAGAACTATTACCTTCCCGAATTTATCAGCAAGACGGCGAAGAAGATCCTTCAGTTCGTCCTTTTTAAATATTCCAAAGCCGTCTGTTCTGATAATGTTGGCATCAATTATAGAATCCAGCTTAATTTTATCGTATTTCCCCTCTACTATCACAGGGTATAAAATCTTCAGTTTATCCATAAAACCTCGGAATTTTCATTTGATCAGGAAAACAGTCTTGCCAGAAGTATCTCCGCAGGAAGATACCCCTTGGAATTCGTCTTAAGTGACAGATCAGCTTCCATACACATGTCAAGAGCATCTGCCAGTTTTCCGTCGCCCCATCGTCTTACCGCATCGATATGAAGTCCGACTCTGTACGGATGCATCGTTTTTTTCTTGGCGATAGCATCTTTCGTAAGACCACATTCAAGGTATCTTGATATTTCAGCCATATCACATATCACCTTGATTATACCTGCAGTAGCGATTATAGGATCTGTGTGATTTGCTTTCATCTCAGCCAAGGCGGCGAGAGCCGCATCCTTATTACGACCGAGAAGAGCGTTTGACACAGCAAAAGCATCGTTGTCAATACCCGTAACAGTAACCAGATCAACATCCTCATCAGAAAGACGGTCTCGACCAAGGCTGTGCAGGTAACAGCACAGCTTCTCGATTTCAGAGGCGAGGATCTGCATAGACTCACCGCATCGGTCAATAAGTCGCTGAATCTGACGGGGTTCAGCAATTATTCTCTCATGTGCAAAATGTCGCCCGGCCCAAGCAGATAACTTTCCTGCAGTAACCACAGCAAATTCCACTGGTTCAAACGAAGCGGTGAGCTTTTTATACGCAGGCGACGGTTTTTTGGGAAGAGTCCCCGAATCAAACTCATCAGGCAGTGTGTATAGAATAAGTGTGGTATCTCCCTGCGCTTTAACCGCATCCCCACAGGCACACAGTGCCTCGTACACATCGGAGCTAAGCTCTGAATACTCAACCTCATGAAGCTCGATCAACTTCTTCTCAGCCATAAATGGAGGCTGTTCAATAGCATCAAGAAGCTTATCAATAGACTTTACACCATTAAGTATAATATGGTTAAAGGTATCCCCCTCAGAAACAAGCTGTTTTCTGGTTGTCTTCAGCCAGTGCTCCTTAAGATAACCCTCGTCACCATAGAAAAGAAAGGCTCCTACCCCACCCGAAGTAAGCAACGCTTTGTATTCGGTATCAGTCATAAGAACCTCCTATATCAGTTTATCTTATATTTTTCTTGCTGTCAGCTTGAACCGGGTACGCTCAGAAGCACTGCCGTGTATCTCAATAACGTAATCTATCGAAAAAGTACCACCGTCAGGTCCAAGATTGTTTTCCACGCGATAGGTATGGATTGTCAACTCAAATGGGAAATACTCGGTCTCATAAACGCACACATGGCGTTTACCCTCTTCAAATACAAGAACGGTGTTGACCGCACCCTGTCTGAGCATGGTAACAAGTCCTCTGTTATCCTCGTCAAAATAAAGAGCAGTGGTAGACCCCTCCATGCCGGTGAGTTCAGTTTCGTCGTATGATAACTCTATTCTTCCATTTGAGTATTTAATGATACCGTCGGTATCAAGTTCAATGGTATTCTCCTTAGTTTCCTTGCCTTTATCCTTTTTGTCGGCAGATGTAGTCTGCTCTACAAACGGAGTGCCGTCCTCAGCAAAAAACAGTTCTGTTCCCTTGCCGTCCAGGTCATACTGTACAGACTTGATACTTATTCTTATTGCATCTTCTTTGATCATAACGTATTCTCCGTACAAAAAAGGGAAGCCAAGACAACCGCGCCGCACAAGGCCGGTATATATTGTGCTTCCCGTTTGCAGCTATTATATTTTTCGAAAAAAATTACTCAGCAACAGTAGTCTCTGCAACATCTGCCGCAGTGGTATCGTCCGCTACAGTGGTTTCATCTGCTACAGTGGTATCACTGGGAGCAGTAGTCTCGCTGGGTACGGTAGTCTCGGTTGCAGCGGTGGTTGTGTTAGTAACAACATTGTTACCGGTACCGGAGGTAGTAGTAGTATCCTGTGCGATGTAAGCAATGATAACAACAACTACAAAGATAACAGACACAATAGTGGTAACCTTAGAAAGAAGGCTGTCGATAGACGCACCCTTATTCTTACCGAAGAAGGTCTCTGCACCGCCGGCGATAGTACCGGAAAGACCGTGAGACTTACCATGCTGCATAAGAACAGCAATGATAATGAACACAGACATAACAAGAAGGGCTATACCAAGAATAGTTTCAAACATTTATTTATTACCCGTACGGAAACTGCCGTACGATATCCTTTCCCCCCGAAATATCTGTTTATTAATTCGCGCCTACCGGGGACGACGCACGGTACTTGTAAGCATACCAAAAGACGGCAAAAACTGCCGTAAATATCAAAAGCATTAATATTTTAGCACACACGTTTAAAAAAATCAAGATAAAACTCAAAAGTTTTAATAATTTTTCTTATTTTTCTCATTCATTCCTTGACAATTTCATTTTAATGTGGTATTATCTATATGTTATTCGTCCATAACCACTCGGAGGGATATCGAAGTGGTCATAACGAGGCGGTCTTGAAAACCGTTTGCCCTCTGGGCACGTGGGTTCGAATCCCACTCCCTCCGCCATTTTAACAAATAAAAAGCACTTGATTTTAGTGATGTTTGCTAAAAATCAGGTGCTTTTTACTATGTTTTGCACGCTGAAATCTCGTTTCGGTTCGTATCAAAAATTGACCCTCCGAGAGAGCTTTTTACTCTCTTAAAAACCTCGAAAAGCCTTGTGGTATAAGGCTTTTTCAGTCTTCCCATTGGTTCGCAATTTTGGCGTTTCCGTTTGTCTTTCGTTGCCTCAAAGCTCACGTTCACGAGAAACTGCACCACATCATCGGGTGCGTCGGGAAGAAGCACCGAGACCCAATGGAGCTTATTCATGTGATATGCCGGGTAGACACCGTCGGTTGCACCAAACGAACCGAACATCTCAGTCGGCAACTTGAGATTAACAACGTCAATAACCTCGTCGCTGTCAAATCCAAACTTGCGCCGCGATACGCGCATCACAAGGGCATACCACTTGCGGTTGTCCGCGTGCCTCAGCACCGCCGTTTCAAAATCCTCGTCAAACGGATAATCAGGCGAGGTGCCGTATGTATTGAAGCAATATTTAAGAAATTCTTGCTTTGTCATAAATCCCCCAACAAAACTTTTGTAGAAGTATAATTGCATCCTACATAAACTATATCAGAACCTAACAGGTACCTTTGAGTGCCTTATAAATTCCGAAAAATCTTGAATATCATACTCACAATATTTCATGAAATCTTGAATGCTCAACTCAACCAAATCGCTTTGAACCGTTGGAGAAATTGTGACACTTTTTACAACATCTTCAGAAAAAGCCAATTCTAAATAGGGAACCAAAACCCCGTTACTAATGCGGAATTTATAGAGTCCATTTTCCTTTAATTTAGGCAGAAGCTTGTCTGGCACAGTGATGACGATTCTGAATTCTTGCTCTTGGATAAAATGATCTCGCTTGACAAAAAATATGTAGTTTCCAAAAACATCTTTGTCAAACTTGCAATTTTCACCATTGAAAAAATATATGGGGAGATTTGTAAGCTTTTGTTTCTTTTCTGAATCGCTGATTAGGGCTTCCCAATCTTTTATCGATGATTCTGTGTCTGTCGAGCGTTTAACATTTGCCCCTTTTATCACCGCAATAAACAATTTTGATACCGCGATTTGTACCGAAGATAAAATCCCGCTTGTAATTGCTTGACTATATTCGGAATTATTATCTTTACTGTAATCAATATTTCCAAAAGAGATATCACAACCGTCCAAAAGCGGATTGCTACGCAAAATGCTTTCGACTAATTTCTTGTCATCGAATTCGATGTTATAACCCTGATTATTAATCTCTTTTGTGTAATAATTCCACATCGGGAGCGAATCCGCATCTAACGAAAAGCAACATACAAATGTTTGTGCACCGTGGCTAATGAACGATGATAGCATAGCTTCGCGCTCATTCTCATCAACATTTAGAGCTTTCGCCATACTATCCAAACCTGCAACGATCTCATCTTTATCGTTCATGTATTTAATATTGGTAAATCTAAGCGTTTTGCTGCTTAGAATGCCCTGTAGTCCGCTAATTGATGTGTAATGATAAACAGATTTTGCTCGCGATCCTTTTGCGAATAATGATTTTGCTTCTTTGAGTCGAGCATAATCTATTTGTGTTTTCGGAAGCTTTATTTCCATATTTTTACCTCATTTCAGTCGATTACACATCTTCATGATTTATTCGAGTTTTGCGATACTATCCCAATTATCCGCTGATAATATTTCTCCAGTCGTTCATCGCAAATAGATTCGATCCACCTTTTCTCCACATCGGTCAGTTTCTTCCACACAGTAGAATCCACTTCAACAACGCCGAGTGTTTTCGTATGTCTGAACATATTCATATCCTCGAATCTCTTAAATGAGTTGGAAAGAATATTGCGCTCAGCCTGCTTGTCCGTATAATCGGGCTTGGCGAAGATACTATTTTCTTTTTCAACAACGAGACCTGCGGTACGGCGCGATTCGTAGAAAGAGCGGAAATAGGAAACGATATCGGATATTTTCACTCTACCGTTAGCGTCGGCGTACGTAAGTATTGCCTTAAGGAGTACAGGCTTGTAGGAGTGATCCATGGTCATTTTTTCAATCATATCCATGAACAGATCCTTACGGTTACTATCGTCAATTAGCTCCCAACCGTACTGCTCGGCATATGCCTTAAGCGTTTCTTCTTTGAAATACTTAAAGGTGCGGTGTTCGCCCATAGGGATAACAAGGTCGGGGAGGATCATTCCGTCGCGAACATATCGTTCAATGGTTTCGGACTGAACGTCAACACGACGGATAAATTCCATTTGGCTGATCATTCCTGCGGCTTCTTCTTGCCAATTGAAAATATCTACGATTTCGTAATCGGTAGCATCCACAGGATAATCAATTACTGCGTCGGGGCGCTCACCTTTAGCATACAGATCCGCCTCAGCCTCTCTATCGCCTTTTCTGCCGAGAACTGTTCCACCTGCGTGGTAGTCCTTCAGCTTGAATAGGCGATGCATAGAATACGGCGCATTATATTGGCTTGCGTTATCTACGAAATCAAAGACCATGAGGTGATATTTGCCTTCACAGTTACGCATACCGCGACCAAGTTGCTGGGTATAGAGCACCTTCGACATTGTCGGTCTTGCCATAAACAGCACCTCAGTTTGAGGACAGTCCCAACCTTCGTTGAGAAGGTCGCAGGCGCAGAGCACCTTAATATCACCGCTTGCAAATTTGGCAAGCTGCTCATTTCGCTCTGATGTTTTCATGCTACCGGACACCGCAAGTGCGGCGATTCCGGCATTTTGGAACAGCCTTGCAATCTGCTCGGCGTGCTTGACCGAAGCGCAGAAGACAACGGTTCTCTTGTTTTTTACATAAGACAGCCACGTGTCCACAATCAGCTGATTGCGTTCGGGAACGAATATCTTATCGTCAAGGTCTCGGATGTTGTACTGTACGCTATTGAAGCGCACCTTTGTCATATCAATATTGGTGTGAATTCGGATACAACGAACGGGCACGAGTGCGCCGATTTCCACAGCGGTCTGGATGTCCAAATTGTGTGCCGTATTTTTGAAAATCTCAAGAATGTTAGTGTCATCGGCACGTTCCGGAGTAGCCGTAAGCCCAAGCGTAAACTTGGGTTTGAAATAGGCGAGAACCTTTTGGTATGTATCAGCGGAGGCATGATGCGCCTCATCGATAATGATATAGTCAAAGTCATTATCTTGGAAGAGTTCGATGTTCAAGGCAACACTCTGAATACTACCACAGATAACATGCGAATCGGTGTCTTTTATGCCGTCAGCAAATTTGCCGACAGAAGCGGTATTCCACAGATTCTTAAAAGTGTTGTACGCCTGATTGACCAACTCCATTGTGTGGGCTACGAACAGAACTCTTCCACCGCAACGCTTCGCATCCATAACAGCGGTAACGGTTTTGCCGGTGCCGGTGGCGTGATAAAGCAGTGCAATGGTCTCCTTGTTCGCGCGCATAGTCTCAAGGGAAGCAAGCGCCTCTTGCTGATATTCGCGAAGCTCCAGCTTCTCGCCGTCAAGCGCCTTGCCTTGCTGGGTAGGCAGGTAATCCTCGATCTCCTTAAACCGAGGATCGTTGCCAAGAAATACGCGGAGCTCATCCTTAACCGTTTCCGGTTGCTTCTGCATTTGACGAACAGCAAAACGGTAGATATCCCAGCCGAGATGAACCATACTGTTTTGCTTCAAAAGGTCATCGCAGAACTTGTCCACCGAAATATGCCTCGGATCGTGAGATGCTTGGTCATCGATTTCGATGGCAACGCGCGTTGCGCCGTTTTCAAGAACAAAGTCCGCAAAACGCGCATTTTGATAAATGTCATAGAAGGGATACTGCGAATACAGATATCCCGCTTTTTCTGCGCCGAACGTATCGGCAAACAGCTCTATAAACAGATCCTCGGCGGAACTGCCCGATGCAGATCTGTATTCAGCCATAGTATCACCTCACTTTTCGATAGTTTCAATCAAAAGAATCTTTTTCTCGAATCTGCCACGCTTTTCAGCTTTATTTGCTCTTACAACCTCAAGCTCCTCAAGGGTATATCCGCGAGCAATGGTGGCTGCACGAATAACCTCGAGCAGGTCAGCAAGTTCTTCGATATTCTGATCCTTATGGTATTCCGCAAGCTCTTCATCGAGCTTTGCGTCAATCATTTCAAGATACTTCTCGTCAGAGAGAATTTCGGTTTTGCACTCTGCGCCGGATGCCTCAATGATTTCGGGAATACGGTCGCGAACGAGTTTATTGTAGATTTTGGTCATTGTTTTTCTGCCTTTCAATGTGTGCATACAACCCACTCAGTGCGAAATACACCAACTGATACACCAATTGTTATCCCTAATACACCAACCCAGTAGTTGGTGTATTGGATGATATTTAGTTGGTGTTTTGTATTTGGCGTAATAGTTTGTTAATTTAGTTCGTAAATAAATTGTCGTCCTTTACGAACTTTTTTTATCAAATTTGCGCTCATCAATCTACCCAAAGCTACATTTGCACCTTGAGAGGTTTTTATTTTAGTGATCCCCAGTATTTGAGGGGATGTAATAAAGCCATTTGTCACAATATACTGGTAAATAATTTTGTCTGTGTCATTTTTGAAACTTATTTCAGAAGATACATCTTCAACTTGAAGTTGCTCACCGGGGATTATATATTCAGTATTTAATCGATAACTTGTCCATCTGCCTTTTCGTATTGCAAGCAATATGTTTTTTGTAACAAGCGATGAGAGTAGGTGTCCAATTTCTATACTATTCATTTCAAGAATGGATTGTAATCTGCTATTGGTTACACTTGATTCCAAGTAAGCAGTTCCAAGAATGATTTGTTCTTCGCTTTGAAGATTTAGATAAACCCATCCATATAAATTGCACAAATAGTCCGTGCATTCTTGAGGCATTAACGAAATTGTCCAAAGCCTCAAATCTACTTGCTGAAGTTCTTCGTGCTGTCTTAAATCAGGCTTTCTCCAATTTTCCTCACCCCATGCATTTAATATTGTCGGGAAACCAGAGCCTATATTATCACCATACCCGATCATTCTAAACATGGTTTGCAGTCGAGGGTTTCGGGCAACAGAATGCCCACCTTCATAGATGCTTTGAATTGATAATTTTAAGCTTCCGGGATTGGAAAACAAATATCCATTGTCTGTCTTGATTATTTTTAAGACACCTGTGATCAAGTAATCACTATGGATCATCATGTTAACAATGGCTTCGCGAATCGCTCTATGAATTGGTGTGTCATCTACACGGACCATTCCTTCAAGTTTGAACGGACGTTTGATTCCAGCTACTAATTTAGGCGTTACTTGGCGCATAAAATTGTAGAGATTGTTTTCCCACATGCCATCATATGTCAAGCGATCACTCCAACGACTACCGGGTATAAGATTACTTTCATCGATGTAATCCATCCTAATATTGTCAAATCTTTCACGCACAGAAATTCCTTTTCCAAACATAAGCAAACCTGCGGATGTTAGCCACCCCTTACCAGTTGTACGATCTATAGCATATCCACCCATATGTCTTAAAAAGCTTTGGTCGTCTTCGCCGTTCCATACGTGATCTGGATTTCTATGCTCAAATTCAATACGATAAGAACGAAGGGAATTCATGTCAATGTCATCCATAGTATAGCCAATTAGCAATCCTCCGTCATTTCCAGCATCACTGGCATCACGTAGCATAGCTTTAACTTCTTCTTCGGTACAATGATAATCTCCCTCGTGGTTTCTCTTAAAACTTCCTTTTATGGGGTTTCCGTTGAGATAGATGGGGCGTTGTTTATAGTTGGCTATTGGCACACGAATCCATATAATTGTACAGCCATTAACGTCACAAGCACCCACATCTGCATCGACCAAAATATTTGCACTTACTTTCTCGCTGTTGATGGTGTTCCAAAAATCAACAATCCGTTGAGCTGGATTATTTATCGAAACAAACGTAAATCTTTTATCAAAATCAATTTCTTTGCGATGCTCTTCGACTCCAAATAGTATAACACCACCATCTGTATTTGCAAATGACGAATATGTTTCCCATACAGAATTAGGCAAATTAGCTTCTGCCTTTTTACATTCCAAGTTAATATTTTCCCCATACCGTAACAAGTCCAATATTTCAGTACTATTCATTCAATCACGCTCCTTACTGATTACAAACAAGTATTTTTCTAACAATACTTTAATTATCCGCTGCTTTACCACTCTTTATCCACTCATCGACCTCGCTGGGTTTATACTTCCAGCCGCGACCGACCTTGTGGGCGGGCATACCTTTATCGTTTATCCAAGCAAGCAGGGTGTCGCGTGTCACGCCAAGATAGGCACACATTTCTTTGGTAGAATACCAACGTTCAGGGATCTGATTCATTTCTTGCATTTTTATGACTCTCCTGATAGATATAATAATACATTTTCATTATAGCACAAAATTTGACAAAAAAACAAGTGTTATTGCGGAATAGTGCAGAAAAGCGATAAAAAATTTACAAGTTTATGTGGATGGGAAAATGCTATCGGAACTATATTCGGAACAATATGCGGAACTATATTCGGAACAATACCACCGACTTTTTCGGTATTGTTCCGATAGAAAATCAAGTGGTCATTTTGACCCATTGATTTTGGGGTGGGTCTCCGCGACCCAGCCCACTCCACTTTAGCGATCAAGTGCGCAAAATGAGCACTTGAAATCAAGTTATCCTTTTGATAACTTGAAAATAAAAATTCGCTTTCGTAGAGTGAAAAAGCGAATTTTCAGCGAATTTTGATTGTGTTTTGAGATTAGAAGTTGAAATGTGTGTCTAAAACAGAGCGAATAAAGCGAATATTCACTTTCGGAACAATATCGAAAAGTTTCGGAATAATGTCGGTATTTTTTTGATATTGTTCCGAAGCATTGTTCCGAAAGGTAAAAATGGTGGTGGTCGCAGCGACCACCACCAAAACGAGTGTTTATATTACTCTCGATTATCGGTTGTTTTTCGATATGTTCGAGAATATTTTAAACATATAATTTTCGCAAAACAAAAATCACTCTATGATAAGGTGATTGAGAATCAAGTGGTCATTTTGACCACTTGAAAACGCGAAAATAGGCTGGACATCGCGTGCCCAGCCTACAAGGTTATTTTGTCATTTGTCAATATAGAACTTATTAGTTAGCAACCCACCCCAACGAGGATTAGAAAAAACAATGGCATCTATTTGAGTAATATACTCGATCTTAACAGGAATATATGTTTGGCTGTATTTGTCATCTCCATTCCCAACCAATTGATGTGTAGTTTCATCGATATTATCCCATGTCCATAAGTAAATAATGTCTTTGACCTCGCCGGTATATTCTGATTGATTGTGAACCCTATATGGATCTGCGAAACCAATCTGAACAGAACCATTTTTCATGTGGCATTTTATCCTAAAAAGTATTATTTATTACAAAAAATATACCTTTTCACTATTTCTCGTCCACTATAAATGGTAAAATACAGAAAAATCGTTAAATTATAAACAATAGTCGCTAAAATATTGAAAATTTGATTATATTAGAGTATAATATTATAATGTGGGGAAAAGTTTTTATTCGACAAAAAGACGAGTGTTCCACCCGACCACCCAATCTCGGATAAAAAACTCCATCGGGTCTATCCGGACTCCGTAACAAATACTGAATTTAATTACACATAACATTAATATTCTATCAGAGGTATATGCTATGAACTATCGTATTGAACATGACTCAATGGGCGAAGTACAGGTTCCCGCTGACAAGTACTGGGCGGCACAGACCGAGCGAAGCCATCAGAATTTCAAAATCGGTGAGGGCATCGAGATCATGCCCCGTGAGATCACACACGCATTCGGCATTCTCAAGAAGGCCGCCGCAATAGCAAATAATTCTCTCAAGCCCGAGAAGATGACCGACGAGAAGCTTTCTGCTATCAGCCAAGCTTGTGACGAGGTCATTGCAGGACAGCTTAATGACCACTTCCCTCTCGTTGTATGGCAGACCGGTTCAGGTACTCAGTCTAACATGAACGCAAACGAGGTTATTGCAAACCGCGGCAACGAGATCGCAGACAAGAAGCTCCTTCATCCCAACGACGATATCAATATGAGCCAGTCTTCAAACGACACATTCCCCACCGCTATGCATATTGCGGCTGTTCTCTCTCTTGAGAAGAAGCTTATTCCCGCCACAGAGGAGCTCATCGCTACCTTCAAGCGTCTTGAGGCTGAGAACGAGGGTATTGTTAAGAGCGGAAGAACTCACCTTCAGGATGCAACCCCCATTAAGTTCAGCCAGGAGATCAGCGGCTGGAGAAGCAGCCTTGAGAAAGATATTGAGCTTATCCGCCGTTCCATAGCTCCTCTTTACGAGCTTGCTCTCGGCGGTACCGCTGTAGGTACCGGTCTTAACGCTCCCGCAGGCTTCTCCGAGAAGGTGGCAAGTACTGTTGCAGAGCTCACCGGCAAGCCCTTTATTACCGCAGAAAACAAGTTTCATGCACTCACCTCAAAGGATGAGCTTGTGTTTGCGCACGGCGCGATCAAGGCACTGGCGTGTGACATGATGAAAATAGCAAACGATATACGTTGGCTTGCTTCCGGTCCCCGCGACGGTCTCGGCGAGATCTTTATCCCCGAGAACGAGCCCGGCTCTTCCATTATGCCCGGTAAGGTAAACCCCACTCAGTGTGAGGCAGTAACCATGGTTGCTGTTCAGGTAATGGGTAATGATGTTGCAGTAGGCATGGCAGCATCTCAGGGTAACTTTGAGCTTAACGTATTTATGCCTGTGTGCATCTACAATTTCCTTCAGTCATCAAGACTTCTCTCTGAAGCGATCGTATCATTCAACAAGAACTGCGCTGTAGGAATTACCGCAAACAAAGAGAAGATGCATCATAACCTTCACAACTCTCTTATGCTCGTTACCGCTCTCAATCCCTATATCGGATATGAGAACGCAGCAAAGACCGCAAAGAAGGCATATAAGGACAACATCTCGCTCAAAGAAGCTTGTGTTGAGCTTGGTTTCCTCACCGCCGAAAAATTCGACGAAGTATTCCATCCGGAAGAGATGGTCTGATCGGTAGTAACCTATAATAGATATTTTCCGTTAAAATATTGTACAGCCGAAAGGCTGATTGGAGATTATTATGAAATTTAGTTATTTCCCCGGTTGTACCTTGAAAAACAAGGCAAAGGATCTTGACAGGTATGCGATCCGTTCCGCTGAGGCTCTGGGTATTTCTCTGGAGGAGATCGAAAACTGGCAGTGCTGCGGTGGTGTATTCACTACCGCACGTGACGAGATCGCCACAAAGCTTTCCTCAGTAAGAATACTTAAAGCCGCAAAGGACAAGGAGCAGGATCTTATAACGGTATGCTCCGCCTGTCACAATGTAGTAAAGCAGACAAACAACGCGATGCAAAACGACGCTGAGTTCAGCAGTAAGGTAAACAGATATATGGCATCAGAGGGTGGATATGACGGAAGCACCACCGTTTACCATTATCTTGAGATGCTTCGTGACATCGTAGGTTTTGATGCTCTTCGCGAGAAGGTAGTTAAGCCTCTCAGCGGTAAGAAGATCGCCGCTTATTATGGGTGCCTTCTTCTCAGACCCGGATCTGTTATGAAGATGGATGACCCCGAGAATCCCACAATTATGGAAGACATGATCCGCGCTATGGGTGCTGAACCTGTAATCTACGGCAATCGCAATGAGTGCTGTGGCGGATACGTTGTAATGGAGAGCCCCGAGCTTGCGAAAAAGAAGAGCGGGGACGTTATCCGAAATGCAAAGGCGCAGGGAGCTGATATGATAATCACCGCTTGCCCTCTTTGCAAATATAATCTTATGAAAAACGGTGCTGATGTCCCTGTGGTATACTTCACCGAGCTTCTTGCCGAGGCTCTGGGTGTAAAGGAGGATACAAATGAATAAAAAGTATCTCCGAGAAGACATTATCCGCATGAGCGGTGTTAATCCAAAGAAATGTATGCGTTGCGGAAAGTGCTCCGGCACTTGTCCCGCTTACGACGAAATGGAATATCATCCTCACCAGTTTGTAAGCATGGTTGAAAGCGGTGATATCGAGCCTCTGCTCGAGTCCGACTCTCTTTACAGATGTCTTACCTGCTTTGCCTGTGTGGAGAGATGCCCCCGCGGCGTTGAACCGGCCAAGCTGATCGAGGCAGTTCGTCTGACCGCTATCCGACGTCAGGGTGCTAACCGTCTTACACCGAACGATATTCCCGCAATGCTTGACGATGAGATTCCTCAGCAGGCTCTCGTCAGCGCGTTCAGAAAATACACAAAGTAAGGAGGAAGAGACATAATGCAGAGAATTGGTGTTTTCGTATGTTGGTGCGGAAGTAACATTGCCGGAACTGTTGACGTTGTCGCTGTTGCAGAAGCACTCAAAAAAGAACCCGGTGTAGTCTTTTCCACCGACTACCAGTATATGTGCTCTCAGGCAGGACAGGACCTTATCGTCAGCTCTGTCAAGGAGCATAACCTCACAGGACTCGTTATATGCTCCTGTTCCCCCCGTATGCATGAGGCTACCTTCCGTAAGACCGCTCAGGTTGCAGGTCTCAACCCCTATATGGTTGAGATAGCAAATATCCGTGAGCAGTGCTCCTGGGTACATAAGGATATGCCCATTGGTACCGAGAAAGCAATCATCCTCGGTAAGGCCGCAGTTGCCAAGGTGAATCTCAATGCACCTCTTACCCCCGGTGAGTCTCCCGTTACCAAGCGTGCCCTTGTTATCGGCGGCGGTATTGCGGGTATTCAGACCGCTCTTGACATTGCTGACGCGGGCTTCCCCGTTGACATTGTTGAAAAGAAGCCTACCATCGGCGGCAAGATGGCTCAGCTTGATAAAACATTCCCAACTCTCGACTGTGCCGCATGTATCCTAACTCCCAAGATGGTTGACGTGGCTCAGCACGAGAATATACGTATCTTCTCATACAGTGAGGTAACAGATGTTAAGGGCTTCATCGGTAACTTTGACGTTACTATCAAGAAGAATGCCCGTTTTGTAAACGAGGATATCTGTACCGGTTGCGGAGACTGTGTTACAAAGTGTCCTCAGAAGAAGGTTCCCAATGAGTTTAACCTTGGCATGGACAACCGCAGTGCTATCTATATTCCTTTCGCACAGGCGGTTCCTAAGGTAGCTACCATTGACCCCGCACACTGTACCATGCTCAAAACCGGCAAGTGCGGTGTTTGTTCCAAGGTATGTAAGGCAAATGCTATCGACTATACTCAGAAGGACGAGTTCATTACCGAGAGATACGGCGCGATAGTAGTTGCTACCGGATTTGATCCCATAAGCATGGATAAGTTCGATGAATTTGCGTACAACCAGTCAAAGGACGTTATTACCTCTCTTGAGTTTGAGCGTCTTACCAATGCCGCAGGTCCTACCGCGGGTAAGCTCCTTCGTCCCTCTGACGGAGAGCATCCTCACAAGATCGTATTCGTACAGTGTGTTGGTTCCCGTTGTGACTCCTGTGCTGAGAAGGGCAAGGAGTACTGCTCCAAGATCTGCTGTATGTATACCGCTAAGCATGCAATGTTGACCCGAGACAAATATCCCGACACAGAGGTTTACGTTTTCTATATAGATGTTCGTACCCCCGGTAAGAACTTTGACGAATTCTACCGCCGCGCGGTTGAAGAGTATGACGTTCATTACATAAAGGGTATGGTAGGCAAGATCACTCCCGAGGGTAAGAAGCTGATGGTTCGTGCATCCGATCTTCTTGACGGAAAGCAGCTTAATATCGATGCCGATCTTGTTGTCCTTGCGACGGCTATTGAGCCTGACAAGTCCGCACGTTCTCTTGCAACTATGCTTACAGCAAGTATGGACACCAATGACTTCTTTACCGAGGCACATCCCAAGCTCCGTCCCGTAGAGAGCCCCACAGCCGGTGTGTTCCTTTCCGGTACCTGCCAGGGACCCAAGGATATTCCCGAAACTGTATCTCAGGCAGGCGCGGCAGCATCCAAGGTCATAGGTCTTCTCGCAAAAGACAAGCTTAAGGGTAACCCCTGTGTCGCAAGTTCAGACGAGCTTATGTGTAACGGATGTTCTTCATGTGAGAAGGTATGTCCTTACGGCGCTATTACCTATGAAAATAAAGAATTCCGTATGCCCGACAGAACCACACGGGTTCGTCGTGTTGCATCTGTTAACCCTGCAGTTTGTCAGGGATGCGGCTGCTGTACCGTTACATGCCCCTCCGGAGCTATGGACCTGCGCGGCTTTATGAACGAACAAATCATGGCGGAGGTAGACGCAATATGCAAGTAAAAGAATATAAGCCTTTAATCGTAGCATTTTGCTGTAACTGGTGTTCCTATGCCGGAGCAGACCTGGCAGGAAACAACCGTCTTAATTATCCGGCGGATGTAAAGATCATCCGTGTTCCTTGCTCCTGCCGTGTAAACCCTATGTTTATTCTTCGTGCTTTTCAGCGCGGTGCTGACGGAGTTATCCTTTGCGGATGTCACCCGGGTGACTGTCACTACACCTCAGGAAACTACTTTACCCGCCGCCGTATGGCAATGCTCTTCTCTATGCTGGATTTCCTCGGTATTGAAAGAGAGCGTACCCGTGTTGAATGGGTATCTGCCGCTGAAGGTGCAAAGTTTGCCGCAACCATGAATGACTTTGTCACACAGGTAGCCGCACTTGGTGAAAACAAGAGACTGGAGGATCTGAGATGCAAAAAATAACTAAAGAACAACTTATTGAGAGAGCATCCGCACTCCTTCGAGACGGTACTGTAAATCACGTTCTCGGTTGGGCTCAGGGTGAGTTCGACTATGATATCACCCCTGCCGTATTCTCAGACGAGTCTTCTCTTACAGGTAACTTTGTCTGGAATGATTTCTGCGGCGCAAACTTCTCTAAGTATCTTGTTTCTAAATGCCGTACCCTTGAGGGGAAGATCCTTGTTTTCCTCAAGCCTTGCGACACATACAGCTTTAACCAGCTTCTTACCGAGCACAGATTTGACCGTGAAAAGGTATATGCTATCGGTATCCCCTGTGAGGGAATGGCAGATATCGACAAAGTCAAGGCTATCTGTGGCGACGGTATATCATCCATCGACTGCAGCGGAGAAAAGCTCTCTGTAACAAGCATATATGAGGATTCTCCCATATCGGTCAATACCGCGGACGTTCTCACTGAGCGCTGTGTTAACTGCAAGAGCAAGAAACACGTAGCGTACGACGAGCTTCTCGGAGATGAGGGTGATATCCTTGATTCAGCTCGCTTTGACGAGGTGGCAAAAATAGAGGCGATGACTCCCGATGAGCGTTTTGCTTTCTGGCAGAATGAGCTGTCCCGCTGTATCCGCTGTAACGCTTGCCGCGACGTTTGTCCGGCTTGTACCTGTGAGGTATGCGTGTTCAATAACCCCAAATCCGGTGTTGAGAACAAGGCTCCCGCAAACAGCTTTGAAGAAAAAATGTTCCACATTATCCGTGCATTCCACGTAGCCGGCCGTTGTACCGACTGTGGCGAATGCTCAAGAGTATGTCCCCAGAATATTCCTCTCCACCTGCTCAACCGTAAGTTCATCAAGGAGATGAACGAGTGCTACGGCGAGTATCAGGCGGGAGAGACCGTTGGATCAAAGTCTCCTCTTACCGATTACACACTTGAGGACCTTGAGCCCGGAGAAGTTTTTGACAGGGGGGATATAAATGCGTAAGTGTTCCCTTGATTCGCTTAATTCCGTTTTTGCAAAGATCGCGGAAGCAATGGCTCTCTATCTTCCTGTTGACGGTTCAGACGGACGTGCAGTTTTCTCAAAATGGGAGGATGGTTCTGTTCTCAGCAATGCGCTGAACACAGTAAGAAGCCCCAAGGACTTCTTCTTCCCTCAGAGCGAGGATCTTATGAGATTCAAGACAGAGGGAAAGAACATCGAGATCATCGATATTCGTCCCGAGTCTGAGGATTTTGCCGTTTTCGGTGTCCGCGCCTGCGACGTAAAGAGCTTTGACATTCTTGACAGAGTATTCCTCACCGAGCCCTGTGACAGCTACTACGCATCCCGTCGTGAGCACGGTGTAATAATTTCTCTTGCCTGCACAAGACCATCTGAGACCTGTTTCTGTCAAGCATTCGGCATCGATCCCTCTACCCCTGCAGGTGATATATCCTGCTTTAAGACAGATAATGAAATGTACTGGCAGGCAAATACCGAAAAGGGTGAGGCCCTGCTTAAGGCTATCGAATCTCTCACCGAGGAGTGTACCGACGAGGCGGTAAATGAGCAGAAGGAGAAGATAAGAGCGATCATGAAGAAGCTTCCTCTTGCTTCTCTTACCACCAACAGCTTTGGTGGCGGCAAGACAACTGAGCTCTTTGACAGACCCGAGTGGGCTGAGCTTTCTGAGGCTTGCCTCGGATGCGGTACTTGTACCTTTGTATGTCCCACCTGCCAGTGTTATGATATAAAGGACTTTAATACCGGTAACGGTGTTATCCGCTACCGTTGCTGGGATTCATGCATGTATTCCGAGTTCACTAGGATGGCACACGGCAACAACCGTATCTCACAGAAGGAGCGTTTCCGTCAGCGCTTTATGCACAAGCTTGTTTACTATCCAGAAAACAACGACGGTCTCTTTAGCTGTGTAGGATGTGGACGCTGTCTTTCCAGATGTCCAATTTCCATGAACATCGTAAAGGTTATGAAGAAACTGGGAGGTGAATCAAAATGAATAATCGTGAAGAAACCCTGATCCCTAAGATAGGTGTCATAACCGACGTTCGTATAGATACCCCCGATATAAAAACCTTCAGAGTAGTTACACCTGACGGAAAGAAGGCCTTCGACCACCGTCCCGGACAGTGTGCAATGCTTTCTGTTCCCGGTGTGGGTGAGGCAATGTTCTCAATCACCTCCTCCCCTACAAATGAAGAATACATGGAGTTCTCCATTAAAAAGTGCGGTTGCGTGACCGATTGGCTCCACCAGGCTGAGGTAGGACAGCAGATCACCATCCGCGGTCCCTACGGTAAACCGTTCCCGGTAGACGATGAGTTTGCCGGCAAGAATATGCTGTTCATCGCAGGCGGTGTAGGACTTGCTCCTCTCCGTTCTGTAATCAACTACTGCCGTCACTACCGTGACCGCTATGGAAAGATCGATATCGTATACGGTTCCAGAAGCAAGGATGACCTTCTTGACTACAAGGAAATTATCGACGAGTGGATGACTGATGCAGGTGTGGATGTACACCTTACTATTGACCGTGAGCAGGAGGGCTGGGACGGACACGTTGGCTTTGTTCCAAATTATGTAAAGGAGCTAGGTTTTGACACCGACAAGACCGCCGTTCTCTGCGGTCCTCCCATAATGATCAAGTTCACTCTTGACGGACTTGTATCCCTCGGCTTTGACAAAACACAGATCTATACCACTCTTGAGCTTCGTATGAAGTGCGGTGTCGGCAAATGCGGCCGCTGTAACGTAGGTGCAAAGTACGTCTGTAAGGACGGCCCCGTCTTCCGTTGCGATGAGCTCGACGAGCTTCCGGATGAATATTAAGGAGATATTGACATGGAAAAAATGGTTAACATATTCCTCTTTGGAAAAAAATATGAGGTACCTGCAAACCTCACCATCATGACTGCCATGGAATATGCGGGATACCAGCTGGTACGCGGATGCGGTTGCCGTAACGGCTTCTGCGGTGCTTGCGCTACCATCTACCGCATCAAGGGCGACCGTGAGCTGAAGGCTTGTCTTGCGTGCCAGACTACCGTGGAAGACAATATGTACATTGCTACTCTTCCCTTTTTCCCTCTCGTTAAAGAGGTTTACGATATTAACAAGATCAGCGTAAACGAGAGCGTTATGATGCAGCTTTATCCCGAGATATACGCTTGTGTCGGATGTAACGCGTGTACCAAGGCTTGTACCCAGGAGCTTAACGTTATGCAGTACATTGCATACGCACAGCGCGGCGAGTTTGAAAAGTGCGCTGAGGAGTCCTTTGACTGCGTAATGTGCGGTGTATGTTCATCCCGCTGCCCTGCAGGTATTTCTCATCCTCAGGTTGCGATGCTTGCCCGCCGTATTAACGGTAAATATCTTGCTCCCGGTTGCGGACATCTTGAGGACCGAGTAAAAGAGATAAAGAACGGCGACTTCAATGACCTTATCGAATCGCTTATGCAGAAGCCCGTTGAGGAGCTTAAAGAGCTCTACAACACCCGCGAGATCGAGAAATAAGGAGGAAGTGCAAAATGTATTCTGAAAAATATCAGGAGTCCCTCGCTGCCGTCAGTGCGGCGAGAACAAAAAATATCGCCATGGAGCCAGAGCGTATGACCGCAAAGCAGAAGGAAGACCTTCTTGCAGCATACCACCCCGACTACAAGGCAAGCGAATTCTCAGTTCTTAAGATCGGCCCTAACAAGGGTGACAAGGTTCCCCACGAGCTTGCAGAGATGCTTCAGGCTCACAGCCGTATCAGTGCTTCTGACATTGATCTTTCCTCTCCAGACTACGAGACCGACGTTCTCGTTATCGGTGCCGGCGGAGCAGGTACATCTGCGGCTATCGAAGCTCACGAGGCAGGTGCTGACGTTATCATCGTTACCAAGCTTCGTATGGGTGATGCTAACACTATGATGGCTGAGGGTGGTATTCAGGCGGCAGATAAACCCAACGACTCCCCCGCTATCCACTTTGTTGATGCATTCGGCGGTGGACACTTTGCCGCTAAGCGTGATCTTCTTGCAAAGCTTGTTTGTGATGCACCTGAGGCTATCAGCTGGCTGTCCGACCTTGGTGTAGAGTTTGACAAGGAAGCAGACGGAACTATGGTGACCACCCACGGCGGCGGTACATCACGTAAGCGTATGCACGCGGCTAAGGACTACAGCGGTGCAGAGATAATGAGAACTCTCCGTGATGAGGTTCTCAACCGCAAGATCCCCGTTATTGATTTTACTTCAGCTATTGAGCTTATTCTTGACGATTCCGGTAAGGCGGCAGGTGCTGTCCTTATGAATATGGAGACAAAGGAACTTCTTGTTGCAAAGGCTAAGACCGTTATCATCGCTACCGGCGGCGCAGGACGTATGCACTATCAGGGATTCCCCACCTCCAATCACTACGGTGCTACCGCAGACGGACTTGTTCTCGGCTACAGAGCAGGTGCAAAGCTCCTCTATGCTGAGACTCTTCAGTATCACCCCACAGGAGCCGCTCATCCCGAGCAGATCTTCGGTGCTCTTGTAACAGAGAAGGTTCGTTCTCTCGGCGCTAAGCTGGTTAACCGTAACGGCGAGGTATTTATGCATCCCCTTGAGACCCGTGACGTTACTGCGGCTTCCATCATCCGTGAATGCAGTGACCGCGACAACGGTATTGAGACCGGTAACGGTACCGCAGTATGGCTCGATACTCCCATGATCGAAGAGATCGGCGGAGAAGGAACCATCGAAAAGCGTATTCCCGCAATGATGCGTATGTTTGAGAAGTACGGTATAGATATCCGTAAGGAACCTATCCTTGTTTATCCCACCCTTCACTATCAGAATGGCGGACTTGATATCAACGTAAACGGCATGACCACAAATGTTGAGAATCTCTTCGTTGCAGGTGAGGCCGTCGGCGGTATCCACGGCAAGAACAGACTTATGGGTAACTCTCTTCTTGACATTATCGTATTCGGCCGTAACGCAGGTATTAACGCAGCTAAGGCTGCCAAGACCACAGAGATCGGTTCTCTTACCTTAAAGCATGTAGATGCTTTTGAGAAAGAGATTATGGATGCAGGTATCGAGACCGATGCTGTCTCCCCCAAGCTTCTCCCCGACTATACCCGTAAGGTCAACGCATAAAGGAGACAGACAGTAATGGAATTACTAAACGGCGTTATTAACATAAAAAATCTTTCTACCGTTCTCATGGTAGTATTCGCGGTTCTTCTCTTCGGTTATCTTCTTGGAAGAATCAAGATCAAGGGCATTTCTCTCGGTGATGCCGGCGTTTTCATAATTGCACTCGTTGTCGGTGCTATCCTCTTCAAGGTCACTCCCGAGAGCGGCGAGCTTATCTTCAGTCTCTCAAATAAACCCTATGATTTCGGCGATGCACTTTCTCTTGTAGAAAGTCTCGGCCTTATCCTTTTCGTTACTTCGGTCGGCTTTATTGCAGGCCCCAAGTTCTTCGGTAACTTCAAGAGAAACTTCAAGTCATACGTTCTTCTCGGTATAGTTATCATTCTTGCCGGCGGTCTTTCTGCCGTAGCATGTATCTACATGGGCAAGGGTATCGGATTCGGTTCCACAATCGAGTCATCCGAGGGCTTTACCGCAATGATCGTCGGACTTCTCTCCGGTTCTCTCACTTCTACCCCCGCATTCAGTGCAGCAAAAGCTACCGTTGATCCCTCTCTTCAGGGACTTGTCTCTGTTGGACACGGTATTGCATACATATTCGGAGTTATCGGTGTTGTTCTCTTCGTCCAGCTTATCCCCAAGCTCACACGGGCAAATATGGAAGAGGAAAGAGCAAAGCTTGTTATAAAGCAGGAGAATGTAAAAGAGAAAAAGATCGTAAAGCTGTTCCACATTGACCACATGGGTATTGCGGCATTCTCTCTTGCGGCAATTATCGGTACAGTCATAGGCGCCATTAAGATTCCCCTTTCCGGCGACGGTCTTTCCGGAACATGTTTCTCTCTTACCACCACCGGTGGTTGTCTTCTCACCGCTCTCATAATGGGTCACTTCGGAAGAATTGGCAAAATAAACATCATGCCCACCGAGCATACCCTGAAGCTCTTCCGTGAGCTCGGCCTTGTTCTTTTTCTGGTAGGCGCAGGTATTCCAGGCGGAGCAGAGTTCGTTGAGAACTTTGATCCTATGTATTTCGTATACGGTGTCATAATGACTATCATTCCTATGATCGTCGGTTTCTTCTTTGCAAAATACGTACTCAAGCTTAGCCTTCTCAATAATCTCGGTTCTCTCACCGGCGGTATGACCTCCACTCCCGCACTTGGAACTCTTATCGGTACCGCAGATACTGAGGATGTTGCGGCAGCTTATGCTGCAACCTATCCCATCGCGCTTATCGCGGTAGTGCTTGTTTCACAGTTCCTCATCATTCTGTTCTGATGAGATAGAAAATCATATAAAAAACGCAACCGGATCCGGTTGCGTTTTCTTTTTCCTCTTATATCTATTTATCTTCTTTAAATTTTGTGATCAGTTTTTTTCTGAAAAGATCGTACGGACGGCACTGTTCTGTTTTCTTTCCCCATTTGCGATTGAATGGTACAGCATTAATATCAGCATTTGCTCTCTCTGTATTAACACGTCCGTTCTCAAAATAGTCGTAAAAAGCATAACCGTCCCGAGCAAACTCTCTCTGATTTCTGTTAAGTGTTGCGATAACACGCCTGTCGGTTATAGGACGGTAACTTGAATCGGGGTGAGCTGACACATATCTGTCCACCGCCCTTAACATGATGGGATCATACGCATAAAGGCGGCGAAGTGAATCAAACACAGCAAGAGAAACAGACGTGGAATCCGCTATCTTGATATCCACGAGAAAAAGAGTAAGCCTGGTATCGTAATGCACAAGCTGGAGACTCTTGCGCCGATCAAAGTAAAAAATCTTACAACCCCAAGCATAAACTCGGTCTCCGCGGGCAACAGTGTTCACCGGTTTAGAGACAGATGTCTGCTTTTTCTCGGGAAGAGGCATATGATATCTCTCAAAGGTTTTCTTTGTAGCACAGAATATCATCTCGGTACCTCCTTTATTTTCTTTTCCTATTTATATTATAGCAGATAAATTCTTTATTTCAACAAAAAGTTTGTCTATGTTTTTGTTAAACTTTGACAAATATTATTCATTCGCCTCACACCGGTCGATTATCTTCTTGAATTTTTAACCAATTATCGATTTTTTTGATATTTATATTCAAAAAGGTTCATGCTTTCTATTTTCACATACCACTTGACACCTCCGTATTGACGGAGTATAGTGTAACACAGTTAAACACAAAGGCGTCGACGAAGACGGAACCTACAATGAATTTTTCAGAGAGTCGGGGATGGTATGATCCCGGCAAAGGACGGCAGTTTTCCTATCACTTCTGAGCCGGAGATTCCAAAGGTTTAAACACCCAGTAGACGTTTCCCGTGTATGCTACGTCAGTACATAGAAGTTGTTAGACTTCAAAGAGGTTGCGGGCAGAATCAAAGAGCTGCGAGAAACAAAAGGATACTCACAGGAAGACCTTGCAAAGCTTACCGGTGTGTCAGTTGATGAATACGGTGCTTTGAAACAGGGTAATACGGATTTCAGTTTTACATTCATTTATAAAGGCAAAAGCTTTAGTCCGCGTTTTGTATTTTACTAAAGACAAAACTTTACTCATCTTTCTCAAAAAAGCTCCTGCCGTCCCGTAAATAAGGGACGGCAGGAGCTTTTATATATATACTTCTTAGCACAAGCAATACTTCTTAGCAAAATTCATTCTATAAGCTCACCATTGCCGTCAATAATAGGCGTTACGGCACCAAGAGCCTTCATGTGTGGAATGTTAAAAGCAAATATAGATTTATCCGGGTCTGTTATATCGTATATCATCCACTTGAGTCTGAACTTCATATCCTGATATATATCCTCTTCAAGGTCGGTACGGTCTTTCTTATTCCTCAGTGTCTCATACAAACGAACCATTTCCGGGACCGCACTATCACCAAGCTGATAAAGAGCATAAGTATCAACGGAGGTAAGAGATCCATCAAAATATCTGTCAATGTTATACTCGGCTATTCTCTCGTCAATATTTGAAAGCGCAAGGCAACTAAACATGACTACACAAATGAAAAACGATACTGCAACTGCCTTTATACCCGGAAAGAACTGCTTTAATATTATCAAAATGAAGAGTGCCGCATATACCGCGATCATAAACAGAGCATATACCCTCTTGGGTGTAAGACCGTATACGTCTATGTACATTACCATCTTTGCTACAGCTGTGGCAATAAGTATCAGGGTCGCCACAGAATAGAGAAGAGAGATAACCTTAAGAGAAACAGACTTTCCACCCTCACCACGCTTCATAAACGCGGACACGATAAGAATAATGACAAGATTAAGTCCTGAAATTATACAAAGCTGGAAAAAGCCCTCTCTTGCATAATCTGCGTAATTAATGCCCTCCGGAAGAACACCGGAGAAACAGGACATGTAATAACCCCACTGAGATATAAAGAATATCACGTAAAGGACAAGTATGGGAATTACCGCCGCAAATACCGTTACTGCAGGTGCGAACTTTATCTTTTTCCACGCACTTTTACACTCGTCCTCCGTAACTACATCCTTTGCCTTGTTATCAGCCGAGGAAACGTAAAGACCAAAGATGTACATGGCAATCGGGACTGCGAATATAAGACTGATCACCCAGGACAACACGTCCCACCAGTCAAAAGAAAAGATTCTAACAATAAGCTTTATGAATTCACTGTCGTAGGAAAGAAGAATAAAAATTATAAAAGTAGGAATTACCGCTACCGCTATACCTAAGAGAGCCTTTGCGATAGCCTTTCCGCCCTTACCCGCTCTGCCGTAGAATGCCGCACGGAAAAATTCAACAAGTGAACAGTACGGAAGGACGAACAGTGCGCGGAAGAAATCCGCTGCCAACATATCGGAAAAGGCTGTTGTTACGGTATTACCGAAGACCGCGTAAATAAAGTAACAAAAAGCGGCTATTGCATATCCGTACGTAAAGAAATGCAGGAATGAGTTTGCACTGATAAGCAGTGCAGGGGACATAACAAGTGCACCGATCACTACGCAAATGGGCATAACACCGGGCTTCTGCCTTTTAGCTACAAGAAAGATAGCCACCGCAACAAAAGCCAGCCACACTATGATAAATCCGCCAAGCGGTTTAATCGTTACCGGAAATGCTCTGCAAAAAAGGAAACCGAGGAAAAAGGTAAACCATGCAAAGAATATCTCATGAGCCTTGTACTCACGTTTAACCTTTTGCGGTTTTGGGGGCATAGGCGGTTGCATCATAAAGTTCTGACCGGGGGACATGGGCATTGGCTGACCTTGATTGTCATTCATATAGTTTCCGTTCATAGTTGATCCTCCTTAGAGTAAACTTATATTGTCTATTGACACAAATTTTATCTTTTACCAAATGCTGACTATGTAGTACAGACAGATTAATGACCTGCTATATCAAGAAGATTTGAATCCTTATGAGAAGCAATAAAGTACACTGAGTAATATGTACTGTTGTCAGACGTATCAAAACCATGGTCAAAAGAGATGGTTTTATGTACCAGAAAAGGTGATTCCAGCAGGTTAGTCCTTTGCGGAGTATATTCAACCAGCCTGAAGGTGTCCTTGAGACGTGCGACTGCCGCATTGACCGAAGCCTCCGAGTCGGCCTTGATAAGAACTGCGCCGAAGAAGTCAACACCGTTTCCGTTACCGTTGAGTTTACCGTAGACCGATTTTGTTTCTATCAGCTCTATCCCTTCACAGTCCTTCATTATCAACGTCATGTTTTTGACCATTCCGCCAAGAATGCGGGAATTCTTTGTAAGAAACATATATGCGCCTGTAACAAGTACCGCAAGTAAAATCAAGGATAAAGCGATTAGAACGTATTTCTTTTTCATAGGCTGTTCCTTTCCGGCGAAAGCTGACTATATACATAGATACAGATTTTTTCACCAAGAATTACAGGATTCCACATTTTTTATTTTTTTGCCGAGGCTACGCCTCGTCGACGTACTCTATTATATCCTCAACCTTACACTCAAGTGCGTGACAAATAGCGTCCAGCGTTGAAAAACGGATGGCCTTGGCCTTATTATTTTTAAGTATCGACAGATTGGCAAGTGTGATGCCGACTTTTTCCGAAAGCTCATTCAGCGACATCTTTCTCTTTGCCATCATTACGTCAAGATTGATTACGATCACAAGTCTGCCCTGCCCTTCTTAAACTGTAAGGTCATTTTCTGACTTGATCTCGGTTGCTTCCTCAAGAACATTCTTGACTACCCTCAGGCAGAAGCCGATAAATGCGGCAGCAAAAGCAATTATAAGCGACAGTCCGAAGAAAAAGGCAAGCGCACAGAACACCGCGCAAAGAAGGAAGCATCCCCAGGATACATATCTGAGAAGAGCAACACTGGTTTGAGTAAATACAAGCCCTCCTCTGACCCTGAACAGTAAAAATAGCAAGAGAATATTTATACCAACTATCACAGCCAAAGCAAGATAAGCAAGAATGTAAATAATTATTTTGTCTTCTTCTAAAATGGAATTTCCGTCACCGATGGAATTACGAATATCTATAAGAAAATCTGCCAGACGCGGGATGCCTACTATTCCTGCACCGGCCACAATGAAAAGGAAGGCGGAATAGAATATAGATATCATAACAGATGTTTTTCTTGCTATCTTAAGCATTGGTCGTCTCCTTTGAGGCTTTTTCTTATTGCATAACCATAATACATCATAAAGAATCGTTTGTCAAGAACTTTTTATCGTTTTTCAATAATTTTTTCATGAATCACGAAAGTTGTCAATTTTGTGAGATTCCATCATATCCTCCATTTTTCCGTTCAGAACGCTTTGATACTATAATTTTCAACAAAAAAATCTTTCTGTTGACAGTATCATTCTGTGTATCGCACATTGCCATTTTTTAGCTTGTGTGCTATACTTAATGAGCATTTTCTACTATACTAATATTTATATATTTTCGGAGGAAAAATGAAGGATCTTTGTCCCGCCCTATTCCTGTCGCTTAGAGGGTACACGAAAAAACAGCTTATAAGTGACATAATCGCCGGAATCATTGTTGCAATAATTGCTCTTCCCCTTTCCATCGCTCTTGCTCTTGCATCAGGCGTTGGCCCTGAAGAGGGACTTTACACCGCCATTATAGCAGGTTTCCTCATTTCATTTTTCGGTGGTAGCCGAGTACAGATTTCAGGTCCCACCGCCGCATTTGCTACTATAGTCGCCGGAATCGTTGCCAAAAACGGCATACCCGGTCTTGTTCTTGCTACCCTTATGGCAGGTATCATACTGATACTTATGGGTGTACTTCGTCTCGGTAATCTTATCAGATTCATTCCTTACACTATAACCACCGGTTTTACCGCAGGTATTGCCGTCACTATCCTTATCGGTCAGTTTAAGGATTTCTTCGGTGTAAGCTATCCCGATGGAGTAAAGCCTATTGAGACAGTTGAGAAGCTTGAAGCGTTCTTCGGTAATATCTCCACAGTAAACCTTTCCGCAGTTCTCGTAGGTATTCTCAGCCTGGCAATTCTCATAGTATGGCCTAAGATCAAGTATCTGAACAAGATACCCGGCTCACTTATCGCAGTGCTTGTCGGCAGTGCGCTGATTGCCCTCACAAACATGAAGGTAAACACGATAGGCTCACTGTACAGCATAAGCACAAGTCTCCCCTCTTTCTCTCTTCCCGCATTTGATCTTTCACTTATTAAGACCGTAGCCCCCGATGCATTCACCATCGCCATCCTTGCGGCGATCGAGTCTCTTCTCTCCTGTGTTGTTGCAGACGGAATGATCGGTGGCAAAAAGCACAATTCAAACACTGAGCTTGTTGCACAAGGTATCGGTAACATAGGCTCCGCACTCTTCGGCGGTATTCCCGCCACAGGTGCAATTGCCCGTACCGCCGCAAACGTAAACAACGGTGGACGTACCCCAGTTGCAGGAATCGTCCACGCCATCGTTCTTTTGCTTATGCTGGTTCTGCTTATGCCCTATGCCGCTCTTATTCCCATGCCCGTTATTGCAGCTATCCTCTTTATGGTGGCTTACAATATGAGTCATTGGAGACCCTTTGTAAAGACTATAAAAACCGCACCCAAGAGCGACATACTGATTCTCGTTACCACATTCCTTCTCACTGTTATTTTTGATCTTGTTGTTGCTATTGCTGTGGGAATCGTACTTGCCTGCGTTCTCTTTATGAAGAGGATGAGCGACCGTACCGACGTTATTAAGTTTGAATCTACCTGCGACTCTCCCGAAGAGATCATTCCCGAGGGAACTGCAGTATACGAGATCACCGGTCCCCTCTTCTTCGGTGCGGCCGATAAGCTTGAAAAGGTTATCGCAGGAGAGGATATCCACTGTGTTATCCTCAGAATGAGAAGCGTATCTGCAATTGATATCACCGCAATGAACGCGCTGGACAAGCTTCACGCAAGCCTTACAAAGGATGGCAAAACACTTCTTCTCTCTCATGTAAACGATCAGCCTATGAAAATAATGAAGAAAAACGGCTTTGATGAGAAGATCGGAGCAGATAACTTCTTCCCCCACATTGCCGACGCACTTAAGGGTGCCGCAGAAAACAAATAACAAAAGAAACGGAACCGTCACGGCGGTTCCTTCTTTTTTGCGGTATTTACTTTCCTCACGAATTATGGTATAATTAAAAGTAATCAATCGACAAATAAGACGGAGGGAAAAAATGTTAAAAAGATTCCTTGCCTACTATAAGCCACACAAGCTTATCTTCTCATTGGATATGATTGCATCTCTTCTGGTTTCTCTTATCGGTATCGGCTATCCGATAATTACCAGAACCATGCTCAATGACTACATACCTAACAGAAACTACCGCAGTATCGTCATCTTCGGTCTCGGACTTCTGGGCCTTTACTTTGTGAGAATGCTTCTCAATTACTTCATCCAGTACTACGGTCACGTTATGGGTGTAAAAATGCAGGCGCAGATGAGAAGCGATATGTTCAGACATCTTCAGCGTCTGTCCTTCGGCTTCTACGATAAAAATGAAACCGGTAAAATAATGTCCCGTATGACAAATGATCTTATGGACATAAGCGAGCTTGCCCACCACGGTCCCGAGAATCTGCTTATCTCCTCGATCTCTGTCATCACATCATTCATTTATCTTTCAACCATTAACTTCTATCTTACTCTTATAATCTTCGCTTGCGTGCCGATACTTATTTTTATCGCCGCAAAGCTCCGCAAGAAGATGCATGATGCCTTTAAGAGAAGCAGACAGGCGACTGCCGTTATCAACGCGTCTCTTGAGAGCAGTATCTCCGGAATCAGAGTTACAAAGGCTTATACCAATTCAAAGAGGGAATGCGAGAAATTTGAAATAGGAAACGAGGAATTTACAAACTCCCGTAAAGAAGCCTACAGTGCCATGGGACAGTTCCACTCAATGACAAGCTTCATTACAGACGTATTCAATGTTATCGTGCTTATCGCAGGCGGTCTTTTCCTCTATAGCGGTGCAATTGCAAACTTTGGTGACTATTCTGCATTCGTAGTATCCGTCAGTATGTTCATCACCCCTGTGATGACTCTCATAAACTTTACCGAGCAGTACCAGAGCGGTGTTACCGGTTTTGAGAGATTCATTGAAATAATGGATGAGGAGCCTGAGGCTGACCTTCCCGATGCTATCGACATCGATACCGTTGAGGGTCACATAGAGTTCTGCGGTGTATCATGCGAATACGACAAAGACAGCGAGGTACTCCACAACGTTGACCTTGATATCGAAAAGGGTAAGACCTATGCACTGGTAGGGCCCAGCGGTGGCGGTAAAACCACTATCTGTCATCTGATTCCGAATTTCTACGATATTAAAAACGGTACCATTAAGATAGACGGCCGTGATATAAAGACGATAACCAAAGAATCTCTCCGTCGTAACATCGGTATCGTTCAGCAGGACGTATTCCTCTTCAATGCATCACTCCGTGACAACATTCTCTACGGCAGACTCGATGCCACCGAGGACGAGGTTGTGGAAGCCGCAAAGAGAGCGAATATCCATAACTACATTATGACCCTGCCCGAGGGCTACGACACCGTTATCGGCGAAAGGGGTGTACGCCTCTCCGGTGGACAGAAGCAGAGACTGAGTATCGCGAGAGTATTCCTCAAGAACCCGTCAATACTTATTCTTGACGAGGCAACCTCCGCTCTTGACAATGCAACCGAGATCCTTATTCAGGAGGCACTTGACGAGCTTTGCCGTGGCAGAACGACTCTTGTGGTGGCACACAGACTGTCAACGATCAAAAATGCAGACGTGATCGCCGTTATCTCTGAGGGACACATTGCAGAGCGGGGCTCACACGATGAGCTTCTCGCAAAGAATGGTGAATACGCCGAGCTTTACAGAAAACAGTTCAGAGAAGACAATAAATAAAGTAAAAAGCTTTGACCCAATGAGGGTCAAAGCTTTTTCAGTTATTATATCTTTCATAGTAAAACAGATACTGCTGGGCAAGACCTGCGTAGCTTCCGAGAGAGTTGATGTCAAGAGAGCCGCCGAAATGACGGGCAAAGGATTTTTTTATCCACACGTCAACCGGAAACGCATCAAATCTACCGAAGCCGAAAAGAAGAGCACAGGCGGCTACCTTTGGACCGACACCCTTTATCTGCTGAAGTAACGCGGATGCCTCGGCGGTACTACTGCAAGCGGCTACCACATCAAGGTCTATCTCACCAGATGCTACCTTTGAGGCGGCATCGTATATGTAACCCGCACGGAAACCGGTCTTCATATCTCTGAGGTCCTCTTCACCCATTCGCAGAATAGCCTCGGGGGTAGGAAATGCATAGACCCCCTCACCTATCTCCTCCCCCGCTCTGCGGCAGAGCTCGCTTACTAGCTTTTTTATCCTCGGTATATTATTATTCTGGGATATGATAAATGAGATAAGTGTCTCAAATGGCTCCTGGCGGAGTATTCTTATTCCTCGTCCGTACTCAATGGCCTCATCCATTACAGAACCGGCTGGAAAATGTGACATTATATCTTCGCGGAGAACAGAGTAATCGGTATCAAGTCCAAGATAATGCTTCCATAGCTTCTCATAATCCCCTGCATCAGATCCGTAAATTATCAGCTCTCCCACTCTCTCCTGGCGGAATCTGACAAGCCGCCCGAGCGCCACACCGGAAACATCACCGTCTCCATCACCACTCGAAGTAGGGTCGAAGCGGAAGCACTGTCCGCAGTCAAATACTTGTCTTACCGAAAAGGTATCGGGGACACGGACAAGTACTCGTGAACCACCCGAGACAAATTCCTCTTTTATTATTTCATTTACTGTGACGGTCATATTTTTCCTTTCATTCAATCGAGAATCTATTTAAAGAAAACTATTGCATATTTTTAAGCCAAAATGTATAATTAAATCAAGAAGATAAAAAAATCAGGAGTAACAGTATGGAACAGATATATACTATACCGGTAAATGAAGCCTTTGAAGCGGCGCGGGACGATCACTCTCTCGGCTGCCCCTTCTGTTCTCTTGCCGAAAAGCTCGAGGCAAACGAGATAGACCTGATACTTGGCGCATCAATGATGGAGCCTGACGTTCGTATCAAGACCAATGAACAGGGCTTCTGCCGTCACCACTACGATATGATGTTCGGTTACAAGAACCGTCTCGGTCTTGCCCTCATGCTTGAGAGTCACCTTGACGAGCAGAGAAAGAATTTCTCAGGCGGCGGTCTTTTCTCGAAGCCCGGCGAAGGAGAGATCAAAGCTATCGGTAAGCTTGACGGGGACTGCTATGTGTGTAACAGAATAGAGTACCATTTCTCAAAAATGCTTGAAACCGCGGCTCTCCTCTGGGACAAGGATCCCGAATTCCACAAAAAACTGTCGGGACAGCCCTGGTTCTGCCTGCCCCACTATAAGAGATTCCTTGAGGCAGCAAAGGCAAGACTGTCAAAGAAGCGCTTTGGCGAGTTCTTTGAGCAGGTGAGCACAGTTGAGAACAAATACTTTGACGAGCTTCGCGAGGACGTCAGCTGGTTCTGCAAGAAGTTCGACTACAGATACAAGGACGAGCCTTGGAACAACTCCAAGGATGCAGTCGAACGCGCCATCAACTTCATCTCCGGCAGAGTGCAGAGCAAAAAATAATTCTGCATTAATTATAGCATAATATATTTCTTTTTTCAATTGATAAATGTTTTCTGTATAAGATCATTTATCACTCTTGTATTCAAACCATAAAATATACAAAAGGAGAAAAACAATGAGTTTTTTTAATGACTTTTCACAAACATTCTCGCAGATCAGCAAAAGCGCAACCGGCAAAGTTAAAGACATGTCCAGTGTTTCCAAGATAAATAAGGAGATTGAAGAATCGACCAATGAACTCAACAATTTACTCAACATGCTCGGCAGAAAGTATTACGAGAAATTTGCTTCAAGTCCCGACCCGGAAATGGCTGATATTTGTTTATCTATAAGTGATCTGTGTGGCAAAATCAACACCTTGCAGGCAGAAGCCGATTCAATCAAAGCAAATGCTTACTGTCCGGCTTGCGGAGAAAAAGTAGCACCCGGCGATGCCTTTTGTGCCAACTGCGGACACAAGTTAATCGTGTAAATAACACGGTACAAATACCATCTGTGCAGACACAAAAACTGTTTCTCTTTAATTATCGAAATTATCGAATAAACTTTCATTTATTTTAATTGATAATTATTTTTAATTTTTTCAAATCTGCCGTAACCTTTCGGCAGATTTTCCTATATATGTATTAGAGGAATATTTGTCCTTTCTAAAATATTATCAAAATTATCAAAGGAAGACGTGAATATGAAAAAAACTGTTATATTTCTGCTTTCACTTATTCTTTTACTATCGACGATATGGGGGTGTGCAGAGATTCCTGCCGATACTACCGATACATCTGATACCACAGCAGATAATTCAGAGGAGAATATCCCATCGGAATCAGTCTCCCGTGTCGACACCCGAGACCCTATAGCAATGTTAACTATGTCGGTATACGAAATTCAAAAAAGTTGGGGTGAACTACTCAGAGAGTCGTGGAGCAGTCAAGCCGAGCGCTCCTACAGATACTCGGTAAAGGAATTTGATGATATCAAATTCTCCTATTTTACCGAAGTAAGGTCATGCTATGAAGAAAAGTTTCCCACCGAGGTAATACTTACCGAAAGTTACGCCGACAGTATTTTCGGTCTTAAGATCGGAGTATCACTTACCTCTCTACCTGACTTTGGTTGGGACAGTGCCTGGGATAACGGCAAAATTACGGTATATCAGAAAGATATGGGGGACTATATTCTGACTGTAGACGTTGATCTGACGGTACAGGGTGCAACCGAGGAATCCCTTTTGTCAGAGCCTAAGGGAAATATAACTGAAATACGCATCTCCCGTGACACATCGTTTTATTCGGAAAAGCAGTTTGAGAATGTTCCGCCGGTAACCGTGGAGAATGTCAGCGGCAGTGAAAAACTGAAAAATTTCAGAAACAGTAGCGGTAAAATTAATTTTTACGAAACAGATATTTGTCTCTCCGACAATTCTGTTTTTCTGTTCGGTAGATGGGGGGGCTGTGATAATACCTTCTGTATCTCTGACGACGAACTTGAGGTCGGATACGTCTATACTCTTTCCCCACCCAGAGGATACAGTAATTCCGTAATAATTTGTGTTCAGAGAGGTCTCGGCAGCGGTGGTGCGATTGTCACGATGCGAGCAGAAAAGGACGGAGGCACAGAATTTTTCGATTACATTTTCTCCTTTAGTAAGGATAGCCTCGGAGATGTAACCAGCCACACCGCGGTATACAAGCTTGATGGTGAGCACCGAAAAAATCTTTCGTATTTTCTCTCTGATCTTAACACCGACTACACCCCTCTATTCATTACATCCTCTGTTTTAAGCTTTGATTTTGAACATATGTTCAACAGAGAGTATATGGACTTCACCTACGACCCAACGTATCTTGAGGGGATAGTGTCGGACGATACACTCGAAGCTTGGACTGCAAAATATCTCTCCTCCACCTCGGATTTTAACAGGAAATACCGCCCCATGCTTTATGTTGCGGTCAATCAGCTTGAAGTCAGCAAAGCGGATTTTATCCGTGTGAACGATGCACGAAAGCAAGAAGGAAGCGACAAGGCTCTTGATGACAGATATATAGATGCTCTTTTCCTGTCCGAGGACGATCTTGACACAGTGCGGAGAGTTCTCAAGCATCCTTTGGCATATTATGACTCTCTCGATAAACTTTTCTGTGCACGTGATGCTGTCGAAAACGCAAGATTCGGTGAATCTGCCTTTTCAAGAAAACGATATCTAAACGAGCTTGACCGATTCTGCAGAGAAAACGATGTTACCCCGCCCGTAAATAATCTGGCAAGTTGGAGCGGATATACGCCGGAAACAGTAACGGATGAGTACGGTATCATAGAAAAAGCAGTAATCGATATCGGAGAGTTTGACAAAGCCGCAGAAATTCTGTCCGGCAGTATAGGCCATCCGTATACTCTCAAGGTAACAGGACTTTGTACAGACGTGATCCTTTATATGCCAAGCGGATCACAGGCAGCTTCTATAACCGCATACGGATACACAATCCCGGTAAACATCAGCATTTACGGCAACTGCGGGACTTATCTTTTTGATAACGGAGGTGCTATTGTATTCACGGGAGAATATTACGATATAGGTAACACCTATATAATAACGGAAAACGGTATAGAGACCCTTCATCCCGAGGATCATTACTCTCTGATCATCCGTACCGACAGTGACGGTAACATGATATGGAAAAGAACGGTCGAGGGTGTTGCAGGACTCTGGCAATGCGGTGACCTCAGCTCTGTAACCGGATACGATACTCTTATATACGAATACGGTCCGGCGGAAATAGTTGACGGTAATGTTGTTTACCACGAGGCAACCGAACGCTGTATCGCCTCCGACCTTGATCTTGAAAAGATATTTAATACTCAGTATTTAGGGCTTTATGATAGTCTGGATGAGCTGTTTGAGAATAACAAACACAGACTAAGCATGGAATAAAAGCAATATATTATATCAGAGAAGGGTGAATTAGAAAATTCACCCTTCTGTTGAAAACCACCATTAGGTGGTTTTCTTGTTTTATGCCCCAACACTACCGGTGTTGTGCGCTCCCGGCTGTGCTAACGCCCCGAAGTATTCTGACATAATTCTATCTTAAAATATTATCTTGTCACGATAATTTTTTACCTAAAAAGCTATATATGTTCCACCCCTTTGCTTTATTACAGACCACTCATCTTTTATCAAAACTGATTGACTGGAACACACTTTTTTGTTATACTGTCCGTAAACCAGTCTTCCATTACACCGTACTAAAAAGCTGTGATAAAAAAAGGTGAAAACATGAGAAAAGAATTTTCAACCCAAGACAAGATTATAATATACGTTGATGCCTCTGCCAAGGCAGGCGGTGACGGTACATCCGACTCCCCTCTATGTTCACTTACAGAAGCAAGAGATAAAATAAGAAGCTTGAGATCTGACGGCTATAATTTAGCCGTTGACGTTATGGTAGCTCCGGGAGAATATTCCCCTCTCCTGCTTGAGAGCATCGACTCCGGTACGGCAGATACACCCATAAGATATATTTCGGAAGAGAAAAACAAGGCGATAATAAAAGGTAGTATCACTATCCCCGTAGATCTTTTCTCACCCATAGACGACAGTGAAGCCAATGAGATCATAGACTCAAACGCTAAAGAAAAGGTGATGAAGCTCTCCCTTGCATCACTGGGACTTACAGAAAATGAATACGGCAGTGACGTTCCTGCAAGAGTGCCGCTTGACAAGCCTTCGGCCGAGCTCTACTCCGGTGTAACGAGACTACCTCAGAGCAGACATCCTAAAGAGGGCTGGTTTCTCATAAATGAGACAAATCAAAACCCTGACGGCAAGATATCAAACAGCTGTCCCTGCTCTGAGGCTCTGGTAGAAAGAACCATCCGTTGGAAGCGCAATCCCAGTCCCTACAGCTTTGGATACTATAAGTACCACTGGAGTGACAGCACCTCCCTCTTTTCTGTTGATCGCGAGAAAAACGAGGTCAACTTTACGGACATTAAGGAAAACGGTCTTGGTAAAGGAATGCGTTATTGTTTTTATAATATCTTCGAGGAGCTGTCCCTCCCCGGGGATCATTATATAGACAGAGAAAAAGGTATCCTTTATCTGTATACATCTCCCGAATTGATGTCATCATCCTTTGAATTGTCACTGAACATTGACCCCCTCATAGACATAAAAAACGCAAACAATATTTCATTTATCGGTTTCTCGGTATGTTACGGCAGAAATACACTGATAAAGGCAGAGGGTAACTGTCTGACATTTTCGGATATGCACGTTTTCGGTGCAGGTAACTGCGGAATGGAGATAAGAGGAAGTGGCATAACTGTGTCTGATTCAGAGATCGAAGAGACCGGCGGCTGCGGAATCATTGCTGTCGGCGGTGACAGACAAACCCTTACTCCATCAAATATACTTATATGCGATAACCGCATACACAACTTTGCACGTATTAAGACCTGTTACTGTCCCGCTGTAGAGATGTACACCTGTGGTTGCACTGTCACGCACAACGAAATATATCACTCAACCCATTCGGGTATAATCTTCCACGGTCCTCTTAACATTATAGAGTACAACAAGTTTTATGATCTGTGCTACGAGACCTCCGATTGCGGAGCTATATACAGTGGCCGCACAATGTTTTACTACGGAACTGTAATACGGTATAACTATATACGTGATATAGGATGTCATGATGTTGAAGACGACTTTTTCTGCGCTCAGGGTATTTACCTTGACGACGGTCTGTCCGGTCAGACTGTATACGGAAACATAGTCGAAAACGTTACCGGACGAGGTATTTATCTCGGCGGCGGCCGTGATAATATTGCCGTAAACAATATAATAATAAACCCCGGTATCTACTCAATCGATCCCGATGACAGAATGAGAGATGCCGCCTTCTACGATGGCTGGTTCCCGAAAAAGCATCTCAAAACAATGTCCGAAGATATTCTCTCCCTGTTAAATGACGAATGGAGAGAAAAGTTCCCTGTGTTCAAGAAAATGAAGTTCGACTATACCGAGGGTGATGAAAACGATCTCGACCTATTTGTAGTTCCCGCGTGTAATATTGTCAAAAACAATATTGCCTATAAATGCGGCCGGTCGGAAAAATACTCTGTCGGTAAATTCTGCTTTGAAGCGATCTCCGACTTTTCCGAGATGCACCACAACTACATAATAGAGAATGAAGGCGGTGACGTCTCCGACTTTTACGATTTTGACGGTGGTGACCGTACCTTGAGAGAGAACTCCGTGGCAAGACGTCTTATACCTGAATTTGATATTATACCATTTGACAAGATAGGTATAAGAAAAAAGAGATAGAAAACCCCGCCCGACTTTACAAAATCGATTGACTGAGCAAGTGTTTTTATGATATACTGTTATCATGTATATCTATCCGAAAGGGGGTCCCGCAAATGGGTATTGACAGCCCTATTACCTCTCTCTCCGGAATCGGCGAGGTTCGGGCGCGTGCCTTCGCTCGGCTTGGCATATATACAGTAGGCGATCTTCTCTCACACTATCCAAGAAGTTATCAGGATCGCGGTAATACAAAAGCACTGTGTGACGGTGACCCTGAGCGGGATTGCAGTTACATTCTCACGGTTATAACCGAGCCTCAGCTTCGCCGTATACGCGGAAATATGAGCATTCTGAAGTTTCGCGCATCGGACAACACCGGAATCTGTGAGATAACCTATTTTAATCAGCCCTATTACAAAAATCAGATACGCCACGGTGCCAAGATCCGCTTTTTCGGTCGTGTCATAAAGACAAAAGATATATACAAAATGAATAATCCTAAGCCCGAGGCCATTGTCCCGGGCAAGGATCTGCAAAATATCGTTCCGGTCTACCCCCTTTGCGAGGGACTTACCGGACGAATAGTGAGTGATGCGGTTACCGCCGCCCTTAGCTCCCATCTTCCCGACGTTACCGAATATCTGCCCGAGGATATCCGTCGCGATAACGGTCTTCCCACCCTGCAGTTTTCAGTACGTGAGATACACCGTCCCTCCGACAGTCAGTCTCTTGAAAAGGCCATCAAGCGTCTAAGGTTCGATGAGATGTTTACCTTCGGCCTTGCTATGCGGCTTGCACGTAAAGGAATGGTTCGTGCATCCGCACCACGCATGATCTCGGGAGACATGTCCCGTTTTCTGTCAGTTCTTCCCTTTTCCCTTACCGGTGCACAGAGCCGCGCACTCGGTGACATAGCACATGATATGACAGAGGGTGATGGGGTAATGACACAGCCCATGAGCCGTATAGTATCGGGGGACGTTGGCAGCGGAAAGACCGCTGTAGCTGCCGGCGCGGCATTTATTGCCCTAAACAACGGTTACCAGGCTGCCCTTATGGCACCGACAGAAATTCTTGCCACTCAGCACATGACAGAGCTGTCGGAATTATTTGATAAGCTTGGTTACCGCACTGCACTTCTAACCGGTTCTACTTCCAGGAGTGAGAGAAGGAAAATTCTCTCCGCACTCGAGGCCGGCGAGATACATTTGATAGTCGGCACACATGCCCTTATCGGTGACGGCGTGGTTTTCAAGCGTCCCGGACTTTTTATAACAGATGAACAGCACCGTTTCGGTGTTATGCAAAGAGCGGCACTGTCCGAGAAAGCGGATGACGCTCACATTCTGGTAATGAGTGCAACCCCCATCCCGCGAACACTTGCCCTTGCTATGTACGGAGATCTTGATCTCTCCGTTCTTGACGAGCTTCCTCCGGGAAGACAGCGAGTCGATACCTTTGTGGTTGACGAGAGCTACCGTGCCCGTCTCGATGCCTTTATTTCAAAGCAGATGTCCGAGGGTCACCAGTGTTATATAGTGTGTCCTGCGGTTGAAGATAATTCGGACGAAGATGATGAGGATACCGGAGACCATCTCTCCGCCGCTACCGAATACTCCGAAGCTCTCGGTAAAAGGCTGCCACAGCTGAGGGTTGGTTGTATGCACGGCAGACTTCCGTCAGTGGAAAAGGATGCCGTAATGTCTTCATTTATTTCAGGCAAAACACACGTTCTTGTGTCAACGACGGTTATTGAGGTGGGTGTAAACGTCCCCAATGCCACACTTATGATAATAGAAAATGCCGAGCGCTTCGGTCTGTCCCAGCTTCATCAGCTGAGAGGACGTGTAGGCCGCGGTTCGGCTAAATCATATTGTGTTCTCGTATCATCAAAAGAAGGCGGCAATAGTCGCGCCCGCCTTGATACAATGAGAACAACCTACGACGGATATAAAATCGCCGAGAAGGATCTGGAGCTCAGAGGCCCCGGTGACTTCTTTGCAACACAGTACAGTGCCCGTCAGAGCGGGGGACTGAAATTCCGTTTTGCTTCATCCATTGCCGATGAGGGCGAGCTTAAGGATATCCTGAGTGCCGCAGACAAGCTGCTTGAGAGAGATCCCGAGCTATCCCTTGAGGAAAACATTCCCCTCTCGGGTAAAATTAAGCAACTGGCAGATAGCGCACACGGTACTGTAAACTGATAACACATTTAAACGGAAGGAGGTAGATTATGATGAACACACACCCCCTGGCTGATCTTGTCCGTCCAAAAGAACTAAGCGAAGTATCGGGACAAAGCCACATCTGCGGTGAAAAGGGCATTCTTCGCAGAATGCTTGACTCAGGCAGGTTGTCAAACATGATATTCTACGGTCCTCCCGGTATTGGTAAGACCACGGTAGCACGGATCATAGCGGCAAAATCAGATAAACGTCTCTGTCACCTTAATGCTACCACCGCTTCTCTCTCAGACGTTAAAGCCGCCTGCAGTGAGAGTGAAAATCTTTTCGGGGCAAACGGAGTTCTGCTTTACCTTGACGAGATTCAGTATTTTAATAAAAAGCAACAGCAATCCCTGCTTGAATATATAGAGGACGGCAGAGTTACCCTCATTGCCTCCACCACAGAAAATCCCTACTTTTATGTGTATCCCGCTATTCTTTCCCGCTGCTCAGTGTTTGAGTTCAAGCCCGTTACCCCTGCAGAAATGATTCCCACTCTAAAGCGTGCTCTTGACATAGACAACGAGAGAAGCGGAAGAAATATAACGGCAAATGAAAGAATACTTCTTAAGATAGCCGGTTACGGCGCAGGAGACGTACGCCGCTCTATCGGAATTCTTGAAAATGCCGCGGCAACCTCCGACGGCGAGATAAACGATGAGACGGTAGAAGCGCTTGTATGCGGCGATGTCGCTCTCGGTGCATTCGATAAGTCTGACACAGTTCACTACGATCTTCTGTCGGGACTTCAGAAATCCATCCGAGGCTCTGACCCGGATGCAGCTATCTTCTACGCCGCAAAGCTCCTTGAGGGTGGAGATCTTATCTCTGTCTGCCGCAGACTTCAGGTTATAGCCAGTGAAGACATCGGTGCCGCATACCCTATGGCGGCTTCTATCGTCCACGCCTGTGTCTCCTCAGCGAGGGAATTGGGACTTCCCGAGGCAAAGATTCCACTTGCAAACGCAGTTATAATGCTTGCCACCGCCCCAAAATCAAACTCTGCTTACTTAGCACTTCACGCCGCAGAGGCAGATATCGCAAACGGCAAAGGAACAGAAGTTCCAAAGCACCTGAGAGCTCCTAAGTTCGAGGGGTACGTTTATCCCCACGATTTCCCGTGTCACTATACCCCACAGCAGTATCTGCCAAATGATCTCGTAGGGCGCAGGTACTATATTCCCGGTGACAACAAGACGGAAACCGCCGCAAAGGAATACTGGGAAAAGATAAAAAACAACGGCAAAAAATAAATTAATATATACTGGAGAACAAAAAGATGACAAGATTTGAAAGCGCAAAAGAAAAATATTCTCGTCTCGGCATCGACGTTGAGAAGGCAATGGAGATCGCATCAAATAAAGCTATCTCCATCCACTGCTGGCAGGGTGATGACCTCACCGGCTTTGACAACCCCGACGGAGGTACCGGAAACGGTATTCTCGCTACCGGTAACTACATGGGTCGTGCACGCACATTTGAGGAGCTGACTGCAGACTTCCTTAAGGCCGCATCCATGATCCCCGGCAAGAAGAGAATCAACCTTCATGCTTGCTACGCCATTTTTGAAGAGGGTGGCTGGGTAGACAGAGATAAGATCGAGTACAAGCACTTTATTCCCTGGGTAGAGTTTGCCCGCGAGCACGGCTTCGGTATCGACTTCAACCCCACCGTATTCAGCCATCCTATGATGAAGAACGGTCTCAGCCTTTCTTCTCCCGATGAGAAGGTAAGAAAGTTCTGGATCGACCACTGTATCGCTTGCCGCCGCATTGCTCAGAAGATCGGTGAGGCACTCGGCGATAAGGTTCTCAACGATATTTGGATACCCGACGGACTCAAGGATATCCCTGCAGACCGTCTCGGTCCCAGAATGCTCCTCAAGGACAGCCTTGACAAGATCTTCGAGGAGAAGCTCCCCAACGTTATCGACTGTATCGAGAGCAAGGTATTTGCTATCGGTGTTGAGAGCTACACCGTAGGAAGCAGTGAGTTCTACATAAGCTACGCAGCTTCTCACCCCGATGTATATCCTCTTCTTGACAACGGTCATTACCATCCCACTGAGTTTGTCAGTGATAAGATTCCTGCTCTTCTTCCCTTCTTCGACAAGATTCCTCTTCACATCACCCGCGGTGTTCGCTGGGATAGTGACCACGTAGTTATTTTTGACGATGAGCTCAAAGAGATCATGAAGGAGATCGTTCGCGGCGATGCTCTTGACAAGGTTCTTATCGGACTTGACTTCTTTGATGCGGCTATCAACCGTGTTGCCGCTTGGGTAATCGGTACCAGAAACACCGCAAAGGCTCTCCTCTGGGCTCTTCTTCAGCCTCACGAGACCCTTAAGGCACTTCAGGACAGCGGTAACTTCACAAAGAACCTTATGCTTCTTGAGGAGTGCAAGACTATGCCCTTCGCTGACATTTGGGAAGAGTACTGCAACCGCCACGGTGTTCCCGCAGATGAAAGCTGGTATGCTGACATCGAGGAATACGAGAAGACCGTTCTTGCAACCAGACAGTAATTATAAGCAATACATAAAAAATGCATCGGTGCAAAAAATTGCACCGATGCATTTTTTTAGCCGAATATCAGCGATCACAAATTATCTTTCAGGTTACGCTTTTTATATTCCGTCGGGCTCATACCGGTATGCTTCTTGAAAACACGGCTGAAATACATTGAGTCATTATATCCCACCGCCTCCGCTACCTGTGTTATATTGTAATCTGTGTTATCCATCAGATTCTTCGCATTGGTTATTCTAAGTGATAATATATACTGCACAGGGGTAAGCTTGGTTATTGCCCTGAATTTCTCTATAAACCAGTTTACTGTCATTGCCCGTTCTTTTGCATATTCCTCAATAACGATCCGTTGATTATAGTTATCATTAAAATAACGAATAGCCCGCTCCACCTCGCTGAGTATCTCTGTTCCCACACCGTTACTCTCTTTAATGTATCTGTTTACCGTGAGAAAAATATGCCTAAGGTCAAGCCTGAGGAACTCCTCATAATTGGCACGCTTTGTCTGAAGCTCTCTTATCATTTTTCTGAAATGCGATTCATAATCTGAAGAAACACCGGTAAAGAAAACCTTCTCATCCTTGGGCAATCCAAAATCGTCCAATATATGAGATACCTCTGATCCTGTAAAATGCACCCAATATGCCTCAGGCTTGTCAGCAGAATAATAATTGTAAAACTGAGGCTCGTGGGGTCTGTACAACACCATATTCCCCTTCTGTACAATTCTCTCTTTACCGTCAAAATAAAAATGTGCACACCCTGACGCTATATACAGTAATTGATAATCTCCTCTCCCGTGTGGTCTTATTGTTTCAATTACCCGGCTTGTATGTATTTTGTAATATCCTACGGCTGTAACGACAAGAGGCTCACTGTTACTGACGATATCCTCATGTTTCTTTCCTAAATAAGCGGAATTTACATACATATTATTTCTCCCGGTCAAAGTACAGCAAATTGATGATGTATAAGTATATTGTACATAAAAAAGTATATTTTTTCAATATAAAAACCATATTTTGTCCATAAATAATGTGATATAGTACATTGATATTAAGTAACCGATATGTTAAACTGACAAGGTAGTATAAATATTTTCGAGAAAGGAAAGATAAGTCATGAAAATATCCAAACGAATGCTATCGCTGTTTTTGGCATGTTTGTTCTGTATTTTTGCATTTACAGGATGCTCGGGTGACACAGACACTACACCTGAAGACACCACTACCGCAGACACAACTGCCGCTGATACCACTACTCCTCCCACAGATGACAAGTGGCCTGAGGTAGAGGGTACAGTTATATACGTTGACGGAGCAGCCAAAGACGGCGGCGACGGCACAAAAGATAATCCCTTTAAGAATATTCCTGAGGCACAGGCAAAGATCCGTGAGATAAAAGCCGGTGACGGTCTCCCCGAGGGTGGAATCACCGTTCTTCTTGCATCCGGTGAATATAATGTCACCGAGACAATAAGCTTTACCGAAGAGGATTCCGGTACTGCGGAGTCCCCCATCAGATATATGTCCGCAGAAAAGAACGGCGCGGTTCTTACCGGCGGAACCAGCATCCCCGCATCGGATTTTTCTCCTCTCAGTGATGAAGAGAAGGCACGTATAAACGATGAAGCGGCAAAGGACAAGGTTCTCAAGATAGACCTTACCAAATACGGAATTTCCGGTACAGGATATGATTTCTTCATTAACGGTGAAAGACTGTTCCTCTCCCGTTATCCCAACGTATCAGCAGAAGATCCCTTTTTGCGTACAGGTTTAAACGATAAAGCCACTAATTTCGATATTCTTGCTATAAATGAATTCGAGGAGCAAGCACTTGCAATAAAGGAACGCGGCCTTAATTGGGATATTGGTACCCTCTGTACCGCAGGATATCTGGGGGCTTCCTATAGCTTTGAAAAGCACTCTGTAAAGGAGCTTGATCTCGAAAAGCTGAATGTAACTCTTAACTCAAAACCGTATTACGGCATCAATGTCCTTGATAAATTTTATTTCTATAATATTTTTGCCGAGACCGATGAGTTTG
>JAFYMF010000003.1 GCA_017556745.1 Clostridia bacterium | reverse complement strand
GCGGCATAAAGCCTTCGCCAACACCCTCGTAAGAGGTCAACTCGTAAACCGCTGTTCTTGTACCACCGCAGTATTCATTCTCGGTACGAACGATTCCGATTCCTTCGGCAAAATAGTAAACCTTCTTGCCACCACGATACGACCATCCATCTGTCATACCGCCGATATCAAGACAGAGCTTGAAGCAGTTCTCAAAGGTTCCCGCTTTCGTGGTAATCGTTCCGCCATTCTCGCAGGTAATTTGTGTTCTTACATCACGCGACCACTTTGTGTATTCAATGATGGGAGTTGCTCCAACACACCACTCATCCGACCAAATGCAGTTCGTTGCATCCTGCAAAATACCTAAAATATCATTATAAAGAATGGGATCTTCTGCAACCCCCATACTGCCCGTATTCTTCCATTCAAACGACCAACGATAGTTATGAGAGAAATAGAGGGTATCTTTTTTCTTCTGAACTACATTTTTCGAAAAGAAGTTCCAATGACCGGTAGCTGTGTAATCGGGATTAAATGTTGTGTCGGTAGAAAGTATTCGTCTTGCTACCGATGCCGCAGCCTTTGTATGTGCCTTTTCCATTGGCGTCACAGCAAGCTGCTCTGCACGCTCGATGGCAGGATAGACATCACAGACGAACTCTCTGCCATTCTTTTCATCACAATAGTCACATCGTATCTGACCGATCATTTCAAGCCAAGAATTATCATTGTACTTGTGGCGAATCAAATTTTCCCACGAAGATACGATGACTTTTTCATCATTTGCGAAAGATACGGTAAATACCAACTCAGAAGTAATTGCTTCGGGATCGTGTCCGGAAACATATTCCCACGTGTTGCCCACATCAAACGGCAACAAGCCTTTTTGAGTTTTAACGTGATAGTCTTTGAGCAAGTAAGATTCTGTAATGCCGTCGTTTGTATGATCGTGTCTTACGATTCCGATGCCATCCTTATAATAGCTCTTGAATATAGACTTTCCATCATCATCCCAAAGCTTCGTAATCCAAAGTTGACAATTTTCAAATTTGCCGCACGGTGTTTCCACAGTTTCGCTGTCTGAAACGAAGGAAAGTGTCGCTCCATCAGTACCCACAAAAGTTTCTCCGAGAGAAATATCAGCAAAGAATTTTCCGTCACATCTTGACGAACTGCGGAATATGTGCCTTACTGTTCTATCAATGGAATTCATGTATCCTTCGCCAAAGCCTTCGCTGTTCCAAAAGCAAAGATCATTATTGATCAATCTGTATTCTTCGGCATTTGCTCCTATAAGGTATCGTTTTTCACTTTTATCCTTATAGTCCGATGCAAGTATTTCTTCCATCTTTCGTGCGTAAGGTACAAGAATACAGTAAGCATCCTCTTTTGAGAGAATTGCTTCTACCTTGTCATATGCGGCGCGCCCATTCTCTACATTTCCCTCGCGGAAAAGATTATAGCCGAGCCAAAACCACTCACGCCCAAGAGCCTTAACAAATCCTGCTTTTTCAAGACGAGGAATCTGTTTGTCACGAATAAAGTCAATACGAGCTCCTCCATATACCTTGGAATCCTCGCGAGCTACGATAAAGGTCATTACCTCCTCGTTCTTCCCTTCCATAGCAGCATCCGCAATACGTGCAAACAAAGCATCGTTCTTTTCCCCGGGCAGCCACCACCAACCGCGCATCAGTACGTCGGCAAGTGCATGCTGCTTCTTGGTACATTCGGGAAGCTCTTCAACGTCACGGAGTACTTCTTTATATACCCTTTCAAATCCGCTCTTATCGTTCTTGATCTGCCAGAACTTCATCTCTTCAACCTTTTTCATAACACGCTCAATAAGCGTATCACTGTACTTTTCATTCATAGCGCAAAGTTCCTTTCTAATTCGTTTTCTGCCATCGTGAAGTTGCCACTTGACTGTTCCTTCGGAGATATGCATACGGTCGGCTATTTCGGCAATGGAAAGCTCTTCGTAATAATGAAGGTAGATTATCTGACGCACCTTTTCCGGAAGTCCGTCAATACTTTTGTTTACTTCATTTCTCTCTTCGGACAGTACATACATCTCGGCAGGGTTTTCAGCTTCGTCAGCGTAAATGTTCAGATTGTCCACCTCATCCAGCGGAAGAAAACTGCGGTATCTGTTTATCATGTTCATGGCACAGTTTTTAGCTATTCTGCATACCCAGGAACAGTATTTTTTCGGCTCCTGCAAAGTATTCAGCTTCATCCATGCCGTAACAAATGCATCTTGCGCGGCATCTTCTGCCATGAAATGCTTTTTTGTAACAGTCATAGCGGATGAAATGACTGTCTTTTGGTAACGTGTTACCAAAACTTCATAGGCACATTGCTCGCCGGCAAGGGTAAGCATTACCAATGTTTCGTCCGATTCCTTTTGGTAGTACATCTACGCTCTCCTTTCACATTTTTCGGGGCTCCCGATTTTTAAGCGCTTGTCTAATTGACACTTTTCAGAATGAAAAGGTTGGGTGAATGAAATAATTATATCATAATTTTCGAAATAAATCTTTTTTTGTCATGAGGAAAAAGTTCCGGTAAAAGGGAAAAGGCACCCCCCAAAGGGTACCTTTTCGATTTTTTGTGTTATTCGTTATTATAGCTGTGCCGATGAAAATGCCTCAGTCACCTCGTCGCGGAAGAATGCGCGAGTATAAGCGGCGTGTCCCCTTTCGTCAGTTACAGCAATTCTGAAGAAGGGATTTTTTCTTTCTGCGGTTTCGTCAAACCAAGCTCTTATGTCGAACTCAGCTTCGGAGATAAGTCCTCCGTTTGCAAGACTGTCGGTAACGTAACGGCGGCGGCCTTGAGTGCATACTCTTATCTGTACCGCATCACTGCACTTGATGGAGAGAACACCGTTTTCAAGAGTAAGTGAGTGGATCTCAGGACCGGTGGATGCGTAGAAATCTCCCTTTTCAAGTGCATTCATAACGTCACCGTAGTTAAGAGAGGGGGATGCGACCTTTATAAACGCAATAAATGCGTGCTGGGGATTATGAATATCGTCGGCCCCTATGGGGAAAATGCGGTTACCTGCCTTGAGAAGATCATCGAATACATGGGGTTGGAAATCTTCATACCCTTTACGAATGCAGATTCCGTTTGCCACTTCTACTCCCCACAGACCCTTAAGACCGATATAATCGGCATAATTCTGCAGAGACCAGGTGGGATGGTTGTATGATACCAGATATCCTGCCTCGTTTGCTGCACGTATTACCTCGTTCATGCATTCGACAGAGTATTCTCTCTCTTTGTGCTCATCGCATTTTATCATTGGGAGCTGATGGTACCTTTTCTCATTGATTTGAGATGGATGGAAAAACACCTGCTTTGTATTGTGAGGATCCTTTGCGAAAAGATTCATGTGATATGTGCGTTTCTCGGGATCGTTTTTGTCTGTGGTTGCAATTTCATAGGCGGTAATGGCAAGAAAATCTTCGTCGCACAGATCCTGGTGCTCAACGCAAAACTCGTGATCGGTAAAGGCCATTATCTGATACCCTTGTGCCTTGTACATTTCCTTAAGCTCTTCTGCCGTCAGCTTTCCGTCGGACAGAATGGTGTGTGTATGAAGGTTTGCCTTGTACTGTTTTTCGTTTGGAAGAAGATACATTTTCTTTGCTCACTTTCGGACAGTATTTTATATTGCTTGCATTATAACACATAAATTAATAATCTTCAATATATTCGTATTGTAGTCTTGTATGGGCGGTAAAAAATATTGATATGTTAAAAAAGATGTGATATAATCAAGTAAAAACTATAGCAAGCAAGAGGAACAGAGTAGATGAAACTTAGCGAACTGTTAAAAAGAAATGAGCTTTCCATGTCCTTTGAGGTTTTTCCGCCAAAAAATGGAATGGCCTTTGACAGTGTAAAGAGTGCGACCGAGGAGATAGCCAAGCTTCGCCCTGCTTTTATGAGTGTTACATACGGCGCAGGGGGAGGCACCAGTCAGTATACTCTTGAGATCGCTGAAAATATAAAGAAGAATCACGGTGTGCCGATAGTTGCCCACCTTACCTGCGTGTCCTCCACCGCCGAGACCGTTCATGAAAAGATAGCTGCAATGAAGGCGGCGGGGATCGAGAACGTAATGGCCCTGAGAGGAGACCTTACACCGGAGCTTGAGAAAACCGACAGAAGCACTTGGGCATACCGTTATGCGGTAGATCTTATCCGTGATATAAAGGAGAGCGGAGCCGATTTCTGTATAGGCGGTGCATGCTATCCCGAGATACACCCCGAGAGCTCAACTCAGAAGGAGGACATCCGATACCTTAAGGAAAAGGTCGATGCGGGATGCTCATTCCTTACCACGCAGATGTTTTTCGATAACAATCTGCTATATGCTTTTCTCTATAAGATCAGAGAGGCGGGAATAACCGTTCCTGTTATCCCCGGTATAATGCCGATAACCAACGCAAATCAGGTGGAGAGGGCGGTCAAACTGTCAGGTTCATTTATGCCTCACAGATTTAAGAGTCTCGTTGATAAGTTCGGTTCCTCTCCCGAGGCTATGAAACAGGCAGGGATAGCCTATGCTACCGATCAGATAATAGACCTTTATGCCAACGGTATACGCAACGTCCATGTTTATTCAATGAATAAACCCGATGTTGCCGAGAAAATACAGAGCAACCTTTCAAATATACTTGGAACGTCTGCTCTCTGATACACCCAAGGAGACAATATGAGCGTATCGTTTGTTCAGCTGTCAGAACGTATCGTTTCCGCCCGTGGGGACATAGTGAAGGTGACTTTCAGCTCCCCCGACGTTGGTGCGGACTATCCAAAGATAACCACCCGACCGGTGGATATGAAGAGCGGCCGGGTATGGCAGGCAGAGCGTTTCAGGGAAAATAAGGTATTTCACCTTAATGTAAAGGAAGAAGAGGCAGGGAAATACTTTGAGACTCTTGCCGCAGAGTATCGACAAATAGCCGTGTTTTTCGGTGGAGAGACCGAGACATATTCCCGTTCGGGCTCCGGTTTTAAATGTAAGAAGAGCAGTAACGTAATGAAAGTACCTACCGCCGCAGCAAAACAGAATAACCGACAGAAGGAGTATATCCTGAGGGAAGGGGACAATATCCCTGCCTTGGTTGATCTTGGTGTATTTACCGAGGAGTTCCGTGTAGTCAGCAGTAAATATGATAAGTATAAGCAGATAAATCGCTTTATCGAGCTTATCGACGATGCATATGGAGATTACAAAGGTGAGGACATAACCATTCTTGACTTCGGATGCGGCAAGTCCTATCTTACCTTTATCGTCTACTATTATTTTGTTAAGGTACGTGGTATCAGGGCAAAGATAATCGGCTATGATCTTAAGAGAGATGTAGTAGAAAACTGCAATAAAATAGCAGAGAAGTATGGATATACCGATCTTGAATTTGTTGTCAGCGATGTAACCAAAGATGTTCTCTATGACAGAAAGATAGATATGGTTATTTCTTTGCACGCTTGCGATACCGCTACCGATTATGCACTATGGTACGCAGTAAGCCGAGGAGTGAAGAATATTTTCTCTGTTCCATGCTGTCAGCACGAGGTAAACAAAAGCATAAAGCGTGGCGGTGAGCTTGACGTATTCCTCAAATACGGTATCGTCAAGGAAAGGGTATCGGCTCTGCTTACCGATACCATCAGAGCAATGATACTTGAGGACTACGGTTATTCGGTTGATCTGCTTGAGTTTGTGGACTTGTCTCATTCACCTAAAAACATTATGATCCGAGCAAAGAAGTGTAAAAATATATCGGATAAAAATCTTGCGGCAGTTAAGGAAATGACAGAAAAATACTCTATAGAGCAGACTCTTTACCGACTTGCCGCAGAAGACAGAAAAAAATAGCAAAACAGCCCTCATTCCTCCAAAATATCTTGGAATGAGGGCGACTTTTTTGTTAAATTTTTGATTAGCGGATTTACATAATGGGCAGTATGTGATATAATGTATATTATAATTCGGTGAGTATGCCTATTTTCCGTTGTCGATACGAGGAGGGGTCAGAAAGTGAAGGTAATAACCTTTTCATCGGGAGACGTGCTTGAGATGAAGAAGCCGCATCCCTGCGGTTCATCCAAGCTTCGGGTACTTCGTGTAGGCAGTGACGTGAGAGTTGTTTGCGTCGGTTGCGGACGTGATATGACAGTCCCGCGCGTTAAGCTTGAGCGATCGGTAAAATCGGTAATAAAGTGTAGCCACGAAAATTTATCAGAATAAAGAAAGAGGTAAGTGTAATGGATGAGAAGATAACACTGGCGGCAGAAGAATCCGCAGATGCTATTGCTCCCGAAAAACCAAAAAAATGCAAGCTGAAGAGTCGTTTTTCCGACATTAAGAAGGAATACGGCTATCTTGTTGCCGCTTTTTTACTTCCCGCGGTAATTATGTACCTCATTTATATCGCCATGGAGGTATTCCCATTTGGTGATAATTCGGTACTCGTTCTTGATCTCAACGGTCAGTACGTGTACTTTTTTGAGGCTCTTCGTAATATTATCAGAGACGGCGGTTCTCTGCTGTATTCATTCTCGCGTGCTCTCGGTGGAGAATTCCTCGGAATTTTTGCCTACTATCTTTCCAGTCCGTTCTCTTTTTTAACCGCGCTTTTCCCTGACGGTGCAATGACTGAGGCGCTCCTCGTTATGTTCCTTCTCAAATGCGGCAGCTGCGGTCTCACCTTCGGATATTATATCCACAAGACCAGACCGAACGCAAACAGGATCGCTACAGTAATGTTCTCCATGATGTATGCGCTTACATCATATGCTGTTGTTCAGCAGCATAACACCATGTGGATAGACTGCGTCATCTACCTTCCTCTCGTTACACTCGGCATCGAGCAGATGATAAAGCACGGCAAATATAAGCTGTTTGTTGTCACTCTCGCTCTCTCTATACTCTCCAGCTTCTATATCGGATATATGGTTTGTATATACGTTGCCATATACTTCTTCTACTACATGTATGCTCACAGTACTGACGGAATCGCAAATCCCATGAAGGAGAAGAATCATTTCCTTCGTTCCTTTATCAGAATTGCTCTTTACAGTGCTGTTGCGGTTGGTATTGCAGCTGTTATCATTCTTTCGTCTTACTACTCACTTACTTTCGGTAAGACTACCTTCTCTAACCCCAATTACGCAGTCGGTCAGCAGTATGATTTCCTTGATATCATTACTAAGTTGTTCCCCGGAAGCTATGACACTGTACGTCCTGAGGGCCTTCCATTTATTTACTGCGGCGTATTTGCTCTGCTTATGGCACCCCTCTACTTCCTTTCCAAGAGATTCTCTGTTCGTGAACGTATAGCTACAGGTGTCCTCCTTGCAGTTTTCGTTGTAAGCTTTAATATCACCGTTATCGACATGTTCTGGCATGGTATGCAGAGACCTAACTGGCTCAACTGCCGTTATAGCTTTATGTTCTGTTTCATACTGCTTGTGGTAGCGTTTAAGGCTTACGAGTTTATACGAGAGGCCAAGCCCACGACCATACTTCTTACCAGTGTTATATACGTGATTCTTCTTTTGGTCATTCAGAAATTCGATTATAAGTCAATGCCCGATATTGACGCTATCTGGATATCTATTATCTGTGTTATCGCTTATCTTATCGCATCCTATTCGGCACTGAAGGACGTGTCTGTAAATCACGCATCAATGATACTCTGCGTGCTTATCTGTCTTGAAATGTTTACCTCCGGTCTCCTTAATCTTATCGGCCTCGATAAGGACGTTCATTTCTCATCAAGACCCTCTTACGTTGATTATATCGCTCAGTGGCAGCCTGCGGTAGACAAGGTTAAGCTTTATGATGACAGCTTCTACCGTATGGAGAAGACAGATCACCGTAAGACTAATGATGCCATGACACTTGACATCAACGGTCTTTCCAATTCCACCTCTACTCTCAACAAAGATACTATAGCGTTCCTTGCAAAGATGGGTCTTTCCTCTAAGTCTCACTGGTCAAAGTATCTTGGCGGAACTCCTGTTGCGGACTCTATTCTGGGACTTAAATATATCCTTTCAGACAAGAAGATGGACGAGCCCTACGAACTTCTCTTTGAGATGGGGACTCAGTCAGCAGATGAAAAGAAAGTATACGCATACAAGAATAATTATGTTATGTCCCTTGCTACTGCTGTGTCTCCGGCAATAAACGAGGTGGATCCCGAGGAGTACTATAATCCCATGGATTATATGAACGCTCTCGTCACTGCGATGCTGGGTGAGAACAAGACGGTAGAGCTCTTTGTACCCTTGAAGATGAAGTCTATGACAGATTATAATCTTGATATTACCTATGTCAGCGGACATAAGAAGTATGCTAAGTCCGGCAACAGTGACGGAGATCCCAGAATACATTTTGCTTTTGAGTCTCCGCAGAAGGACGTTCAGGTATATGCTTATTTTGCAACCGAATATCCGCGTGAATGTGGTATGAAAATAAACAACCTTTCAAACGGCACGTATTTTGGTAACGAAACGATGCGAATTGTCAAGATCGGTGAAAAGGGCGAGTTTATCTCTGATGATAAGATCGAGATCACAATGACCCTTAAGGAGGATGTGCTCTATCTTGCCAACGACTCATCTTACTATCTCTATTATCTTGATGAGGCTCTCTTTGAGGAGATCATGCCTAAGCTTTCTCAGTACGGATATGAGATAGACGATGATTACTCAGAGTCTCATTTTACCGGAACCATAAACACCACCGCTGATCGCCGTACAGTATTTACCACTATTCCTTACGATCAGGGCTGGAATGTGTACGTTGACGGTGAGAAGGTTGAGATATACGAGACAGTTGATGCGCTCATTGCCTTTGATATCCTTACTCCCGGTGAACATACTCTTGAAATGAGATATCTTCCCAAGCAGTTTGTTTTAGGTCTTATAGTGTCTGTTCTGTCTCTCATCGTGTTTGTTCTCTTCTGCGTTCTTGACAGTAAGAAGCGTAAGAAGGCAGTTCTCGCTGACGGCGAGACCGATGAAAAAGCGGTATTCTTCCCGCTGCCTGTGACTGTTATCGAGACAGAGGATACCTGTGAGGAATCTCCTGTGTCCGATGATACAGCAACGGAGGAAATAACCGACACTCCCCAATCGGAGGAATAATAATGTTTTATCATATACGTGGCGGCCTTACCTATTTTGAGTCGGGTATGGCAGTTATCGATTGCGGAGGAGTAGGGTACAAGCTGACAGTCAGCGGTACCACGCAAAATACACTTCCTCCGTATAACGAAGACAATCCCCCAATTGTAAAGCTCTATACTTACCTTTCTGTAAGGGAGGATGCAATGGAGCTTTACGGCTTTGCTACAGAAAGCGAGCTGTCCACCTTCAAAATGCTTATTTCGGTATCGGGAATAGGCCCTAAGGCGGCAATGGCTATCCTTTCGATAATGACACCTGAGCAGTTTGCCCTGGCGGTAGTCAGTGAAGACACAAAGGCTATTTCAAGAGCGTCCGGTGTAGGTGCTAAAAGCGCCGCAAGAATTGTTCTTGAGCTTAAGGATAAGCTGGGGGCAACCGCTAAGAGCAGTGCCGCTGCGGCAGATACCTTTGTGGCGGCAACTCGGGGAGACAGTGGTAGTAACAAGCTTTCCGAGGCTCAGAATGCTCTTATAGTTCTTGGTTACAGCCGCGCAGAGGCAACCTCTGCCCTCAGATCTATCAAAGCTGATAATATGGAGCTTGAAGAGATAATAAGATCAGCCCTGATGGTGCTTTCAAAGAGCTAATTACGGAGAAAAATAAAGGAGGGAACAAAAAATGTTCGAAGAAGAATTTGACCTTGAAAACCGAATAGTTTCAACCTCCTATACCTCAGAGGATGCCGAAACAGATACGGGACTCCGTCCAAAGACACTGTCCGAGTACATCGGTCAGGAGAAGGCAAAGGAGAATCTGAGCGTATTTATAAATGCGGCAAAGCTGAGAGGTGAGACTCTCGATCATGTGTTGCTATATGGCCCTCCCGGCCTCGGTAAGACTACTCTTTCTTCTATAATTGCAACCGAGATGGGGGTAAATATCCGTATCACTTCAGGACCGGCAATTGAGAAGTCGGGTGACCTTGCGGCTCTTCTTACCAACCTTTCAGAGGGTGACGTGCTCTTTATAGATGAGATACACCGTCTTAACAGAGCGGTTGAGGAGATACTTTATCCCGCAATGGAGGACTATTCCCTTGATATTATAATCGGTAAGGGACCTGCGGCGCGCAGTGTCCGTATTCCGCTGGCCAAGTTTACTCTTATCGGTGCTACTACCAGAGCAGGTCAGCTGTCAACTCCTCTCCGTGACCGTTTCGGCGTAACCTTTAAGCTTGAGCTTTACACGCCCGAGGAGCTTGCCCTGATAGTTACCCGTTCGGCAGGAATACTGGGTATTGAGATCGACCGTGATGGCGCTCTCGAGATTGCATCACGTTCAAGAGGTACCCCCAGAATTGCCAACCGACTGCTCAGACGTGTAAGAGACTTCGCACAGATTGATAACGAGGGAAGAATAACAGAGAGAATAGCAAGCTATGCCCTTAAAAAGCTGGAAATAGATGAGCTTGGTCTTGACAATACCGACAGACGTATGCTTGAAGCAATAATCAAATATTACGGCGGCGGTCCCGTTGGTCTTGAGACACTCGCGGCTACTGTTGGCGAGGAGGCTGTCACCCTTGAGGATGTTTACGAGCCGTACCTCATGCAGATAGGATATCTCAGCCGTACTCCCCGAGGCAGATGTGTTACACGCGCGGCATACGAGCATCTTGGTATACCGTATAGCGGCGGTAAGAATGACATTGACGGTCAGGAAACTCTCTTTTGATTTTCTTTTTACGAGGGAAAATGAACGTACAGATAACTGATACAGTAAAATGCACCGATCCTGCAAGTGAAAAAAACTTGCGCGGCGGTGAGGAAAACAAGATATATCTTTTCGTTTGTACCGGTAATACCTGCCGTTCTCCTATGGCAGCGGCCGTGGCAAACCATTTACTCCGCGACAGAGGGATCACCGCTATAAGTGCGGGATTGTCTGTCCCATACCCGGTACCCATATCACGTAATGCCGTGCTTGCCCTTGAGAAGAAGGGCATTGAACCCACAGAGAAAAGCGATTACAGACGTCATCTGTCTCAGCCCCTTACGGCGGAGCTTCTTCAGAAGGCTGACAGAGTATACGGTCTTACAGAAAATCACAGCTTTATAATTCTCACTTCCTTTCCCGAGTATTCGGAAAAGCTCTCCCCACTCGGTGTCTCTGTTCCGGACCCGTATGGCGGAGATGAAGCAGTATATGAGAAAGCCCTTGATGCTATAATTGATGCGGTAAAAAAGCTGTAGGAACGAGATAATATGGAATACAGAATAGAACTGCTTCCCAGAGAAGAATTAACGGCTGTAAGCCGTCTTGAAAGTGAGATATTCACTGACGCTTGGTCATACGATGCACTCCTTTCATCTTATGATAATCCCTGCTCAGTATTTTTTCGTGCATCTGACATTGATAACAATACGGTAGGATATGTAGTGCTTTACTGTATGTACGAGGAGGCAGAGATACTTAATGTAGCTGTGTCTCCGGCTGTACGCCGTTTTGGTATTGCCACGGCGTTGATTCGTGCGGCAATTGCGGCCGGAGAAAAGCTGGGTGCCAAGGCTTTCTTCCTTGAGGTGAGAGAGTCAAATCTACCCGCTAAATCTTTATATGAAAAACTTGGATTTGTACCTATAGGAATACGGAAGAGATATTATTCCAATCCTGTGGAGAATGCCATAGAAATGAGAAGAGGATAAAATGCTTATCTTAGCTCTTGAATCATCTTGTGACGAAACATCTGCCGCAGTGGTGGATATGGAGAGAGATAGTAAAAAAATACTTTCCAACATCGTCGCATCGCAAATAGAAATACATCGCCGCTGGGGCGGTGTTGTACCGGAAATCGCGGGACGTGCTCATATAGAGGCGGTATCCGGTATAACCCATGAGGCACTTGACAGTGCAGGTGCTAAACTAAAGGATATAGGTGCGATTGCCGTAACCAATTCCCCCGGACTTATCGGCGCACTCCTTGTGGGAATGAATTTTGCCAAGTCACTTGCATATTCTCATGATATACCTCTCGTACCGGTAAACCATATTAAGGCTCACGGTGCCGCGGCATATCTTGAGTATCCTGATCTTAAACCGCCGTTTCTTGCTCTTATAGTATCTGGCGGTCATACATGCTTTTACGAGGTTAAGGACTATACCGACTGGCAGTATCTTGCAGGTACCAGAGATGATGCCGCAGGAGAGGCCTTTGACAAGGTCGGCCGTGTTATCGGTTGTCCATATCCCGCAGGTGCTGAAATGGATAAGCTGGCGTCTCTTGGAGATCCTGCCGCAATTACTCTTCCGTCACCGGCGCTTCACGGTACTCTTGACCTGTCCTTCAGCGGACTTAAGACCGCATCTCTTAACTATTTACATAATCTTGCCCAAAAGGGTGTAGAGGTAAACCGTGAGGATATGGCGGCATCCCTTACCGCGGCTATCTGCGGTGGTATATCCGAGAAGGCCTCGGCGGCGCTTGAGAAAACCGGTGCAAAGACCTTGGTTCTTGCCGGCGGTGTTGCGGCAAACTCACATCTTCGTCGGTCTCTCGGTGAGCTTTGCAGTAAAAAAGGTGTGGATTTTTGTGTTCCATCCATGTCGCTTTGCGGAGATAATGGTGCCATGATCGGGGCTCAGGGATACTATGAATTCCTCTCCGGAGTACGTGCCGGAACCGATCTTAACGCCAGCGCAAACTGACCTTTTTCCACAGGAAAAGTTATAAAGTTTTCCACAAAACGTGGAAAACGTTTACTTAAACAGTGGAAAACCGCGGTGTTATAGGCTTTTTTACACCTATGCGTGTGGAAAAAGCCGTGGAAAAGTGCAAAACCCTTTTTTTGGAAATAAAATTTAAATTGACACAAAACAATAGAAATTTTCGGTTTTTTTATAAAAAAATCCGTTGATGATATAAAAATTTCACAGCACAAAAAGGAGATAATAAAAATGAATTACGATGCAATTATAAAGGCGGCTACCGAGAAGTATGAAGCACTTCTTCGCGGACAACTGGAGAGAGTTGAGAGAATAAACGCAAACAAGGAGGCTATCGACTACTCCACCCTTGATAAGATCATAATCGGTGTATGCGGCGGCGACGGAATCGGCCCTGTTATTACTGCAGCATCAAGACGTGTCCTTGAGTTTATCCTTGCGGATCAGATCAAGGCAGGAAAGGTAGAACTTCGCGATATAGATGGTCTTACCATTGAAAACCGTGCCGCTGTAGGTAAAGCTATTCCCGATGATGTTCTTGAGGAGCTTAAAAAGTGTCATGTTATCCTCAAGGGTCCTACCACCACTCCCCGTGCCGGTGATCCTTGGCCCAATATCGAGAGTGCAAACGTTGCTATGCGCCGTGAGCTCGACCTTTTTGCAAATGTCCGTCCCGTTAAGGTTCCTGAGAAGGGAATTGACTGGACTTTCTTCCGTGAGAATACCGAGGGCGGATATGCAGTAGGTTCTCTTGGCGTTAACGTCACCGATGATCTTGCTATCGACTATACCGTTACTACCACCGAGGGTACTTCCAGAATTGCACGTCTTGCATTTGAGTATGCAAAGAATAACGGCAAGAAGAGAGTTTCCGTTGTTACCAAGGCAAACGTTATCAAGACCACCGACGGTAAGTTCCTCCGTATCTGTGAGGAGATGGCAAAGGAATATCCTGAGATCAATACCGATGAGTGGTTCATTGATATTATGACTGCAAAGCTTGTTGATGAGAAGCGTCGTACCGAGTTCGAGGTATTTATTCTTCCTAACCTTTACGGTGATATTATCACTGATGAGGCTGCTGAGTTCCAGGGTGGTGTCGGCACTGCAGGTTCTGCAAATATCGGTAAGAGATATGCAATGTTCGAGGCTATTCACGGTTCTGCACCCAGAATGATGAAGGAAGGCAGAGGCAAGTATGCAGATCCTTGCTCTATGCTCAGAGCTACCGTTCTTCTTCTCTCTCATATCGGCTTCCAGGCTGAGTCTGAGCGTCTCGCAGCAGCTCTTGACTATTGTATGTTTGAGGATAAGGCGCTTACCATTACCGGACGTGATACCGGTGCTACCTGCGAAGAGTTTGCCGATTACGTAATGAAAAACCTTTGATATATCGATAAAATTTTGTTTGGAGATGACATCACCGTGAAAAAAGATGAGGTCTCAGTTAAGAAAATAGACGAGAATACTCTCCTTGAAAAGAGTGACAGTGCCTCTCCCTCAGATGAAATGAGATCGAGAAGTGCCGTGTCAAAGGCCGTCGTAAAGCGCCTTCCCAGATATTTCAGATACCTGAGAGAGTTGCTTCTCGCAGGAAAGAACCGTGTCAGTTCAGGTGAGCTTGCCCGACTGATGGGTATTACTGCTTCTCAGATACGGCAGGATTTTAATTGCTTCGGCGGCTTCGGTCAGCAGGGTTACGGGTATAACGTCAGTTATCTTTACCGTAAGATCAGCGAGATTCTCGGTGTTACTATGGGGTATCGCGCAGTAATCGTCGGATGCGGTAACCTCGGTCGTGCTCTTGCAGGTAGTGTCATGTTTGCAAAGCGTGGAGTGGAGTTGTGCGGGCTCTTTGACGTTAATCCTGCCGTTATTGGTACTAGCGTAGCGGGATATACAGTTGGCGATATGGACTCTATAGAGGCTTTCTGCCGTGAAAAGAGTATTGATATAGCAATTCTTACCACTCCTCGTGATTCAGCACTTGAAACCGCTGCCCGTCTTGCTAACGCGGGAATAAGAGGTCTGTGGAATTTTACAAATATAGAGATTAACCTTTCTTTGTCGGGAGTAAAAGTGGAGAATGTTCATATGGGTGATTCTCTTATGATGCTCTGCTATGAGCTGGGTGAAGAGGAATAATAACGATAGTCGGTGAGAACAGTAAAGGAGCGACATATTACTTTGAAGATAAAATTTAAAAAGACGGAAGATACAGTGTCGCTTCCCCGTGCGGCGATTGAACACGAGGCAGAGCTCAGTGAGCTTGATATGCGTATGATTTTTGCCGTAGCTCTCAGGGGTGAGATAGACGAGAGCGAGCTTGATGAGCTTGCAGATACCTTTGGTGTTACCCGTGCAGAGATAGATATTTCTATTTCTTTTATGCGCGGTGCGGGAATATTTGCCGCTACGAGACGCAGTGGACGTACAGTTGAGAGGCCTGCAAAGCCGGTTGACACCGAGCCGGATAATAAAAGTAAAAAAAAGCTTGAGGGTACAGATACCCCGCCTGACTACACGTCTGAAGAGATCAATAAGGTATTCAGCGAACATAGTGAGCTCAGGTCTCTTCTTGTTCTTTGCCAGAATACCCTTGGTCGTGTCTTTAACACAGTTGAGTCAAATACGGTGCTTGTGCTGAGAGACTATCTTAAGCTTGCACCTGAATACATACTTTCTCTTATGGCTTATTGCGCTGAGAAAGGAAAGACTTCCCTCAAGTATATTGAGAAGATGGCCTTTACTCTCCATGGCAAGGGGATCGATACCCCTTTGGCGCTTGAAGAGCACCTACGTCGTAAGGAGCAGTTTGAATCCGGAGAATGGGAGCTGCGAAACATGTTCGGCATAGGGTCACGTGCCCTTACTGCCAAGGAGCATGCGGCGTTTACCAGATGGATTATTGACTGGAGTCTTGACAGTGAGCTTATCCGTCACGCATACGAGCTGACGGTTAATGCTATTCGAGAACCGTCGGTACCTTACGCCGATAAAATACTCGAAAATTGGCATATCGCGGGATATAAAACTCCTGCCGACATACCGGCATCTGAGAAGCCTGCGGCCAAAAGCGAGAGGCAGATGGGCAGTTTTGACACAGACGAATTTTTTGAGGCGGCTTTGCGCCGTAGCTTTACAGAGGAACTGAACGGAGGTGGGGACAATTAGTTTTAACCGTGAAAACTACAGAAAGATCCGTACCGAATATGCGGAGAAACCCCACGTGGCTCGCGCGGCAGCAGATGCTAAGCGTGATGAGCTGTGGAAGAAGGTTCCGGGGGTAGCGGAGATAGACAGACAGCTGTCTGCCACCGGTCTTAAGATCTTTTCTGCGGCAGGTGCCGGCAGAGAAGGTCTTGATGATAAGTTGGCGGCTCTTAAAAGTGAAAATAAGGCTCTCCGAGAGGAAAGAGCACGTCTCCTTGCGGAGGCAGGTTATCCTGCTGATTATTCCGATATCGTATATGAGTGTGACAAATGTAGCGATACCGGATTTTCCGACGGTCAGATGTGTGCTTGCATGAAGCGTGCCCTCACCCTTGCTGGGTATGAGAGTTCGGGTATAGGTGACCTTATCAAAACTCAGTCATTTGATAATTTTTCTCTTGACTACTATAAAGGTGAGGACAGAGCTATTGCTGAGCTTATCTTTCGTAAGATGAAGCATTATGCAGAAACCTTTAATCCCGACAGGGCAGACAATATTCTTTTCGTCGGTAATACGGGACTTGGAAAGACTCATCTTTCTACCGCATCTGCTAAAGTTATAATTGATCGTGGATACGACGTTGTCTATGACAGTGCGCAAAATATCTTTTTTGATTTTGAAAACGAAAGATTTCACAGTTCCAGAAACACTGAGATAGGTGACGCAACCGACAGATATTTTGATTGCGATCTTCTGATAATAGATGATCTCGGTACAGAAATGGCATCGGCATTTACTGTTTCCTGCCTTTACAATATAATCAACACCAGACAGAACAGAAACAAGCCGACTATAATCAGTACAAATCTTGACAGCGCGGAACTCCGCCGCAGATATTCTGACAGAATAACAAGCCGAATCCTGGGCGAGTTCTTCCCATTCTTCTTTAAGGGTAATGATATTCGTTCTCAGAAGTTAAATAAAAAATAAAAATAGGGCTGCATGGCAGCCCCTATTTTTATTTACATCGAGCCTTACCTTGTTGACATAAAAAAGGTGAGGATGTATAATTAAACTGGTAGATTATATTGCAAAGGACGGTAGTGCCAAAATGGAAAAGAAAACGGCAATAATCATCGGAGCAGGACCGGCGGGACTTACCGCGGCATATACCATGCTCCGCGAAACCGATTGCATACCGATAATCCTTGAAGAAAATAATTTCGTTGGGGGTATATCCCGTACTGTCAGGTACAAGGGTAACAGGATGGATATTGGCGGACATCGTTTTTTCTCAAAATCAGATGAGGTAAACGAGCTTTGGAATATCCTTATGCCTATGCAGGGAAAGCCTGCGTACGACGATGCGGTGCTTGGCAGAGAAAAAGAACTTCCAAACGGCGGTCCCGACCCCGAGAGCGAGGAGAGGGTAATGCTTCTCCGTGACCGCGTTTCAAGAATATATTATCTTAAAAAGTTTTTTGATTACCCTATCAGCCTTAAGGCTGAGACCTTTAAGAATATGGGCTTTGTCCGTACTATGAAGGCAGGATTCGGATATCTGTATTCTTCTGTGATGAAAAAGAAAGAGGATTCTCTTCGCAATTTCTATATTAACCGCTTTGGCCGTCCACTGTATGAGATGTTTTTTGAGGACTACACCGAGAAGCTCTGGGGCAGAAACCCGGAGAATATTTCCGCTGAATGGGGTACTCAGAGAGTAAAGGGTCTTTCTCTTTGGGGGACGGTAAAGAATGTCATAACTAAACCCTTTCGACGCGGAGGTAAGGTAGAGACCTCTCTTATCGAGCAGTATTTATATCCTAAACGTGGTCCGGGACAGCTATGGGAGATCATGGCCGAAGAGATAGAAAAGGCAGGCGGCAGAATAATATACGGTTCTAAGGTTGTAAAGATCACAGGGGAGAACGGCAGAATCACCTCTGTCACTGCCGAGACAGAAGGTAAAGAGACAGAATACTCAGCCGATGCGTTTTTCTCCTCTATGCCTATCAAGGATCTTATAGCATCAATGAATGATGTTCCGGAGATAGTTTCCGCTACAGCGGCAGACCTACCGTACAGAGATTTTATTACCGTGGGCATGCTTTTTGACAGACTCAATCTTAAAAATGAAACCGATAAAAAGACACTCGGCAATATAGTTCCCGACTGTTGGATATATATTCAGGAGAGGGAAGTGCGTCTTGGCAGACTTCAGGTATTTAATAACTGGTCACCGTATATGGTGTCTGATCCCGAGAATAATGTGTGGATCGGACTTGAATATTTCTGTGATGAAGGCGATGATCTGTGGCGTATGTCGGACGAGGAGTTTATTTCCTTTGCAAAGGACGAGCTTGTTTCCATCGGTGTAATAGACGAGGACGCGGTCAAAGATGCGATTCGTATTAAAGTAAAAAAAGCATATCCCGCTTATTTTGACGGATATGAGAATTTTTCTGTTATCAGAGAGTATCTTGACTCAATAGATAATCTTTATTGCATCGGACGTAATGGTCAGCATCGGTATAATAATATGGATCATTCCATGCTTACTGCTATTACCGCAGTGAGGTCGTTCTCCCGCGGGGATAGTGATCGTTCTGATATATGGAACGTAAACACAGAAAAAGAATATCACGAGACTAAAAAAGAGGGGAGGTAAAAGATGAATATAACAAAAATGAAAAAGATAATCGCATATGTTGTCTCCCTCACTGTGTTTTTATTTGCTCTCGGGATTGCAGTGTATTACATCATCGTTCCCGAAAGAGGAGAATTTCATTCGGATTTTTCAGATACCATCTACTGGGCAAATGCAAGCTATGAATCCGGTAAGATCGTCAGCAATACCTTTAATTATTCCGCACTTCTTCCATTTGGCGGTCAACTTATTATGATCCCTCTCATAGGGATATTTGGTTTTTCCATCACCGCACATACCGTAGGTATGGTTATCTTCACCGTTTTATTTGCGGCGGCGCTGTACTTCATGTTCCGTTCACTGGGTATGGGACTCTCCGGATCATTTAGTTCGGTGGGTGTTATGCTTTTGACTTTCTCAGTGTCTGAGAAAATGCGTGAGATGTTCTACGGACATGTTATCTACTATAGCCTCGGAATACTGTTTTTTGCCTTGCTTATTGGCTCTGTGCTGAGGTTGCTTGGATATATTGAAAACAGAAGGTCGATAACTGTTATCTCAGTCATGACCTGTGTTATAGCTGTCCTTACCGCAGGTATTGCCACCGATGGACTTCAGGTAGTGGTACTTTCCACCGCACCCGTTATTTTTGCTCTGTTTATCGATACTCTCCTTGACGGAGAGAAAAAACTGATATCAAAGGAAAATTCTCCCTCTTGGGCGGTGCTCATTACCCTTACCGTATCAACTCTTTTTGGTATAGTGATAATGAAGATTATATCCGACGGTGTTACTGCAGGATATGCTCAGGGATATTCCACTTACGACTCAATGACAAAGTGGGCAGAGAATCTTCTTGAATTTCCTCAGAAATATTTCTCTCTCATCGGAGTGTCTATAATACGTAACGATCCTCTCTTTGATATTAGCTCAGTGATCAATATTTTGAAAATCACCTTTGGTCTTATTGTTCTTACAGTCCCTGTTATCGCTTTAGCGAAGTATAAAAAGATCAGACATCGCAGTATAAGAATAATTATTATAGCCCACTTCTTTGTTTCTGCTTTTGTACTTTTTGGATTCGTTTTCGGTAAACTTGCGGCGGCAAACTGGCGTCTTATTCCAATGTACGGTACAGCGGTCATTTCAACTCTCGCTTCCGTTTGGGAATTGTTCTCTCATAGTGTGGTGGGCAAGCGAGTATCCGTGCTTCTCCTGATATTCATTCTCATTGCGGCGGGGATTGCCGGTGTTGAGACTGCCGTATTACCAAGTGAGAGTGAGGACAATGCTCATCTTTACGAGCTGGCAGAATATCTCAGTGAAAACGGTCTTACCTACGGTTATGCCGATTATTGGGAGTCCCACGCTATATCCGTTATCGCAGGACCGGATATTAAGGTCAGGGGTATAACTATTCGTGAGAGCGGTAATATCGAGATATATAACTATCAGACAGATTCTCTGTGGTACGGTATAGACAGTGAGAAATATTTTATCATCCTTAATTCCTCAGATAAACTGAACTACCTGCGTTCTGAAAGTTATAATCTTGTGTCAGATTCTGTAATCTCAAGTGAAAATGTAGGATCATATACTGTATTAACCTTTAGTCAAGATCCGTTACCTGAAGAATAACTTGCGAGAAAGGAAATATGAAATGAAATTTTTCACACCCGAGTGGTACAGAGATATGCAATATGCCTCTCTCAGACTTAATTTTAAGAGTTGCTCAGCCGCCTCACACCCACAGGACGGAGACTATGAAAAGCAATATGAAAAGTGGGTTAAAGATCAGCTTGCCTATGAAAAAAAGGTGTCAAACATGACATTTATAGATCAGTTTCCTGTACCCAGCTCTGCATCAATGGGATTTATACCTCCCGAGGAAAGAGATGCTATAAAAAAGGATTATGAGGACTCACTTGATGACTTCAAAGCTATGTTTAACAGCCGCGAAGAATACGATGAGGATAAACTCAGAGAGCAGTATAAAAAAACAGCAGAGGAGGAGACAGAGCGTCTCTCGTTACTTTTGCCGGCTGAAATATTAGAGCTTGTTCCCGACAGAAGATTTGTCGGTATAACCCTCCTTCCACCAAAAGCTAAGAAAAGGCTGGATCGTTTGTCTAAAGAGAGTGAAGCAAGGATGGAAAAAACACTCTCTGACTATGATAAGTATTATTATGAGATAGAGTCTCAGTTGCCCCACTGCTTTACCGATGATAGCTTTGCTCTTCACGATGCAGCAGTCACCTCGTATTCCTTTGAAAATGGCAGTGTGACAATGACACTTGATACTGAGTACAGTTACTCCAATATCAGTAAAATCACATTGAAGGGAGTTACATCAGTTATCGGATACCCGACGGATGCCTTCTGGTTATATGACGAGTTGCATACCGATGGTGAAACTGTCACTCTTGGAGTGCTTATGTCAAAGGGAGACGATGTGTTTACCTTCGAATGCGCCTTTTCGGATGCCGATACAGAAGTAACCTTGCGTAAAATATAAATAAAAATTGCCGTAAGCTTATGCTTCGGGTGCTAAATGACAGTAAAAAAGCCGATATGGATTTATATCCGTATCGGCTTTTTCTATTGCATCACCACTTTCGGTGGTGAGTAAGCACGCACTTGCAGGAGGGTAATATAAGCCTCCCTCCGAGAGATGAATTTGCTTTGCAATTTCAGGTGGCACGCGGCAGTGGTTCCCCAAAGCGAATGAAATGAGCTTTGGGGGTTCGCTGCGATACGCGACTTTTGATTTAGAATAACTTTAACATGACGTGTTCCCCCTCAGTCGCCCGATTTACAAGTAAATCAGGCAACAGCTCCCGGAACATTGTAAACAATGTTCTTGGAGGGAGCCTCTGTCAGTAATCACTTATCTAACGATCATCACGTTAGGTAAAACAACACAACTCTTAGGCTTACGGCAATTTTTATTTGTTATTATTGTTGCTGTTCCGTTTAACTATATAGTCGTAAAATAATGCCCCTCCGACAACAAGTACGAGGGATACGAAGATACATTCTGCCCAGGTGGGAAACAAAACAATGCTTCTTAACCTCGCGTCTCCGTCAGTAAAGAAAATTGCTCTTATTATGTATATAACGTCGAAAACGAGAATTGAAAGCCCGGAAGTCAAAATCAGATTTGCACCTCTTGAAAATTTGAATTCCTTTATTTGAGATAGTCCTTTTTTCATCTTGTACCTCCTCTATAGAATAATCATACAAAAAATATGAATATAGTGTGTATATTTATAAAAATACTAAAGAAAGCATAAATATACTGATATTTATAAAAAAATATATTTTTGCTTTATAAAATAACTTTCTTTTTTTTTGAAGATATCATCGAATATTATATTAAAATTATAACATCAAAATTATGTGAAAACAATGATAAAATATAGGAAATAATGACATATTATCCCATATATGTTTAAAATTTTTCACAATTTATAAATATATTGTAATAATTGGTTGTTAATTAATAAGAAATGTCGAAAAGTAAATGCAAAAGAAGAATAAATATGCTGATACAGAAAAAATAATAAAGATTATAACCAAAACAACCAAGAAAATATAGAAAATATATACATAAAATCCTATATTTGCACCTAAAAAGACAAATTATTTCTCCACTTACCTCAAAATATGGGCATAAACGGGTGCTTTTTACAATTAATGGTAAAAATCCTCTTTTTTTACGCGTTTTGTTGAACTTGAAGACTTCTGAAAATATGATATAATTTTTACATAAGCGACATTCACATAAAGAGAAGGAGATTGGATCTATGCTTAATCGAGGAGTAATTCCCGAGGAAAAGAGATACGGGATCAGAAAACGTACTGTGCGTTGTTCCGTGAAAAATCTCGGAAGCGACTCAATACTCGTCTATAGACTGGTAAGGTGTGGTGACATGGTATACGATAATTATTACGGCGAGAGTTTATTCAGAGAATACTATTCCATCTCGGTTATTCGTATAGGCGAGGATGGAACAAGAGATGAGAAGCTTCTCAGAGACGTCTCTCGCAATCTAAGTGAAGCAGAGCGGTTTTATGATAAATTTGTCCGGGGTAAGGTTACACCTGTCAGCGCTGAGGAGATAATGGACGATCTTCTTTGTGAATAAGAAAAAGCCCTACAGGCTGATGCCTGTAGGGCTTTTTAATCACTTCTATATTTCCTTGCGTATTATTTCGTGATCTTTACCGACAAGACCATGGAGCAGAGAGACGATCTCATTTTCGTCATAGAACTTGGCTCGCAGAACCACGGTGTCACCCTCAAGGAGCTTTTTCTCTCCATCGTGGTCCATGTCTTCCTCTGACTCTTCAGCACGTGTAACACCTGTTACCACCGCCGAGGCAGGCCACATTATGTCTCTGACCGTCTTTCCTATTACAAAGGCACCACGGGAAACCCGCATCTCAAAGTATGCAATAACCGGTGTTTTTCCTTCGTTTTGTGCTTCTTCCATCCTTTCGAGAGCCATATCATAAAACGGTGTCTGACCGAGAAGCGTTACTATTGCGTTTACTGTAAATATCAGGAGTGCACCAAAGAAAAGGTTTTCTGCACTTTCTGTCAGCTCAACGAAAAGTACTGTCGCAGTGAGAGGAGCCCTGAGAGTGCCTCCGATAAAACCGCACATTCCGAGTATCACGATAACAGGGAATATATCAGGAGACATTCCTATAAAGATAAGAAACTTTGCAATAATCGCGCTTGTTAATGCACCGATAGCAAGGGTTGGGATGAATATTCCTCCGGTAACACCGCTGTCGGTAATAAGGAGCATCATTACAAGACGAATTACTACGAGTATTACGAGATAAATGACAGATCTGTTATTTTCTGTTAAATGATGAATAATGTCGTGACCGCTGTAAATCGTATCTGCGAAGAGAAAAGCGAGAAGTCCGGTGATAATAAATACCGCTACTGTTTTAACATATCCGTGAAAATACTTATTTAACTTTACCGTAAGTTTGCTGAAAAGAGCTATAGAGCTATCAAATATACCAACTCCAAGTGCTACAAGCAGTCCGCCGAGAAGCAGATATCCAAACTGACCAAGCTCAAGGGATGGAAGCTTACCGAAATCAAAGAGGGAAGCATTGATACCGAAAAGTGTACAGAAAAGACGGTTGATACATGTAGCCGACACAACCGATACCGAAACCATCAGTACAAGCATTGGAGTAAAGCGCTTGTGTATTTCTTCGAGTGCAAAGAGGATACCGGAAAAAGGAGCTCCGGTTGCTACCGCAAATCCGGCACCTGCACCACCGGTCATAACGTATCTGTTCCAGGTAGAACGGTTTTTCGAGATACCTCCGCACATACCGCCAATGGCAGTACCCATAAGCACCGCAGGTCCCTCGCTGCCAAGGGGAACACCGCATATATAGCTCATCATGCTTCCGATGAAGGTTCCGACAAGGGTTCTCAGCCACCTGAAGGATAACATACCTCTCAGAACACCTTCGCTTCTCGGAATACCGCCTCCTTTTACCTCGGGAATCTTCTTGTGTAGAAATGCCATACCAAATCCAAATATGGTAAGGGCAAAAAAGACAGCGGTAATTAATATCCATGAACCGCGGGATAGGGAATAGATCCATCTTGAAATCTCTTCCGCCCACTTTGCTGTCAGCTTAAACAGGAAAGTAAAAGCTCCGGTAATAACACCGCATATCACCCCATAGAAAATACAGGGCATAACGTTTGCAAAATATTCTTTGTATCTATAGTTATTCTTTGTTTCTTTCATTTGATTGCCTCTGAGCCACGAAAAGTGTAGATACTGTATTATACCCCTAAAAACAAAATTTGTCGAGGAATTTTAAAAATAAAACAAGCTTATTTTCAAAAAAAAAGACGACCGTGTTTTAAACGGTCGCCATTTTTATTATTTGTGTTTTTTCTTTTCGTCATCATTCGGTAACTGAACCAGCCCCGCAACATCAGAAACCGGCAGAGAAAATACGATTCCCTGTGCTTTTTGCTGCATACCCATCTGTTTATAGAGGGCGTGGAGCACACCGTCACGAATATCCTTTTCTACTACTATCATCAGAATCTCTTTTTCTTCGTGAATGGTAATTCCAAAAAATACCGCCTCGTTTTCTTTGGCTACACCGCGGCCACTTATTATAGTACCGCCGCGTGCACCCTGCTCTCTGGCAACAGCCATAGCGTCCTCTGCATAGCCTGCGTTAACGATAGCAAAAATTGCTTCATGATTATTTGTAGTCATTTTTTAATCCTCCTTGCCATGCTTGTTATTGCTCAGGAACTGATACATATTTACGCCGATAACTCCGGAAAGGGGGATAGCTACTGCAATACCCTTGCCGTTACGTATGGTCTTAAATTTGTTTTCAAGGCATTTCATAATATCGTCTATTATATCTTCGCGTACAACACTCATGATTACGGCCTTGTTGATATTAAGTCCAAACATATCTACCAATTCGGAGGTTGCGGTACCCTTACCGCCGGTCACCATATGGAAATTTACTTCAAACTGGTTGAACACGTCTACATAGAACTCTGCTTTAGCACGGTCAATTACCGTGATTACCAGCTTTAGCTTTTTAATAGCCGATTCATTTATGGTGTTTGCCATAACCTTGCCTCCTTATATAAAATTGATGATCTGTTCATCATCTGCCGCGAGAATACGTCTCATTGCGCGTCTTTCCTTGATCTTATTGGAAATGATCGCTTTAAATCCGAGAATCTGTATGGTGATCAGAGGAGTCATAGCTACCAGTGCTACCACACCGAAACCGTCTCTGAGAACCGCGTTTTCTCCCTGAAGAGATACGCACACACCGACAGCAAAGGGGAGAATGAATCCCGATGTCATGGGACCGCTTGCGACTCCACCGGAGTCAAATGCGATCGCGGTATAAACCGGTGGAACAAAGAGAGAAAGTGCCAAGGAGATAAAATATCCGGGAATTACGTAATATACGAGAGAGAAGTCAAAGATAATGCGAATAACACTCAGTGCAATTGCCACACCAACGCCGGTACAAAGGCCGACCATCATGGATCGCTTTTTCACGTAACCGCCGGTAACATCTTCGACCTGGGCATTAAGCACGTGAATTGCAGGCTCAGCCAGAACTACGAGAACACCCATTACAAGACCGAGTCCGGTGAGCAGAGCGGGATGGAGCAAAGACATCTGACTGCCCATTTTATAACCGATAGGCATGTATCCGACGTTTACACCTGTCAAAAACATAACAAGGCCAATATATGTGAATATAACACCTATCGCGATTCTGTGAAGCTGACGTTTTGGGAGCTTTAAAAAGAATATCTGACAGAAAAGGAAGAATACAACGATAAGCCCAAGTGCAATGGCAACCTCCTTTGCAACGTGTCCGGCATTGGTCATATATGCCTTTAAAATATTGCTTTCCACCGATCCGTAGTTTACGCTGTAGCTTAAATCGTTACGTGCAAAGAGACCAAGCACGAGCACTGCAAGAATTGGTCCGATGGAACAAAGAGAAACCAGACCAAAGCTGTTTTCCTGACTGTGTCTGTCACCGAGAACACTGGATATACCTACACCCAATGCCATTATAAAGGGAACTGTAATGGGACCGGTTGTTACACCGCCGGAGTCGAAAGCCATGGGAAGCAGATCTAAATTTTCATTTACAGCCAGCATAAGTGCAAGCGAGAAGAGTAGCATATAGAAAAGCATCAGAATAGCCGAAAGACGGCGTTTGAATACGATACGGAGAATAGCAACTATCAAAAACGCACCGACTCCAAAGCCCACGGTATATATCAGCAGCTTACCGTTCATAACAGAGCTTACCTGGTTTGCAAGAACCTGAAGATCCGGTTCTGCAATTGTTATCAACATACCGAGAACAAAGCATACCGCAAGCAAAAGTCCGATGGTCTTTTGTTTTGACAGACCGGCACCAACGTGGGTACCCATAGGAGTCATAGCAATATCTGCCCCCAGATTGAAAAGTCCGATTCCCAGAATAAGCAGTATCGCACCGACAGTAAAGCTCATAAGCTCCACGCGGCTGAAAGAAAAACCGGGGAGAAATGAAACAAGATACACGATGAGAGTTATAGGAAGTGCAGAGATCAATGCCTCCTTGATCTTATCCCATAATACCTTCAATTATAATCACCTGCCCGAATAAAAAACGTTAAATAAGTAGTTTACCTATACCGGATAAACACAAAATACATGTATATATACATATTGTAACAATTAATTGTGAATATCTCCACCAAGTAATAGGAAAAATAAAACAAAGAAACGTCAATTTTCTTGTTCAAATTGACGTTTCCTTACCTTATCTTTATTGCATTAATTTTATCAGTACATCAACCATTTTCTCCATTGACTGAACCGGTATAAACTCGTGAACGCCGTGGAAGTTAGCACCGCCTGTGGAAAGATTAGGACAGGGAAGACCCTCAAATGAAAGTCTCGCACCGTCAGTACCACCGCGTATGGGAACAATTATCGGCTCAACACCGCAGGATTTCATTGCATTTACCGCATTGTCTACAATATGCATGAATGGTAGTATCTTTTCCTTCATGTTGTAATAGCTGTCACTTATCTCTGCTTCAAATGTTCCTTTGCCGTAAACCCCATTGAGGTAAGTTACGAGATTTTTTACGAATGCCTTACGCTTCAGAAATTTGCTCATGGAATGATCACGGATGATGTACATCAACTTCGCCTGTGTCTCGTCACCCTCCATGCCGCAAAGATGATAGAAACCTTCATATCCCTCTGTATGTGACGGTGTTTCGGCTTTGGGAAGCATATTTATGAATTCCGCAGCAAGGAGAGAGGCGTTTTTCATCTTGTTTTTTGCACTGCCGGGGTGAATGTTAACACCGTGAACAGTTATCTTTGCAGATGCGGCGTTAAAGTTCTCATATTCTATCTCACCGAGCTCACCGCCGTCAACTGTGTATGCCCAATCGCAAGCAAATCGGCTGACATCAAATCTGTCCGCACCTCGGCCGATCTCCTCGTCAGGCGTAATGCCTACAGCGATTCTCGGATGACTTATCTCGGGATGAGATATAAGGTACTCGCAGGCGGTAAGGATCTCGGCAATTCCCGCCTTGTCATCCGCACCGAGAAGAGTAGTACCGTCGGTTGTAATAATATCACAGCCTACATATTTTTCAAGATACGGAAAGTCCTTAACGGTGATGCTCACAGTGTCACTGAGCTGAATATCCCCACCATTGTAACGAATGGTACGGGGGGTTATATTGTCGCCTTTGACGGCGTTACTTGTATCCATATGGGCAATAAAACCGATGGAAGGGTCACTTTCTCTTCCTGACGATGCCGGCAACACTCCATAAACGTAGCCGTTTTCATCTATCTCAACCTCGCTGAGGCCAATACTCCTCAGCTCATCGGCAAGAAAATTACCTAAAATCAACTGACATGCGGTGGACGGGCAGGACTCGGAGTTTTCGTCTGAAGTAGTTCCAAAGGATATGTATTTCAAAAATCTTTCAGCTACTGTCATTTTTCGGTACCTTTCCTTTTTTGCTTTTTTTAAATTATAACAAACAGGAAATGATTTGTAAATAAAAAATATAACAGTAATTTACTGTATTTTCAAAATGCTGAAATATTGTTACAGCGTAGCGTAAAAGTGGAAATAAAGTAGTGTGAAACATTGCTTTTTATAATACGTGGCAAATCCATCTGTTCTTTGGATATTCCCGACTGCCGAAGGTATCGCCGCAGAGGGATTAAATTCTTCCTGTGGTTACTTTTTTTTAATGATTTGATTTTATCATACATAATGAGGTAAAAATTCACCAAATTTCGTTAATGTATATTGTAATTGTCGCTTTTTGGTGTTATGATTAATAATTGGTGAAATGTTGAAAAGTGTAGAAAGGTAGAGTTCTATATTGAAGGATATTACACAACTTGTTAAAACTGAAATACAAAAGCAATATAAGAGTGTTCGGAAGTTTTCTGGAACGAGTGGAATTCCGTACAGCACGCTTTCCAATGCACTGTCTAAAGGGATTGGTGGTACATCTTACAAGACGGTTATTAAGATTTGTAATTTGCTTAATCTGAAGCAGGTTTATGATGTGGATATTACTGTGTTTAATGAACATTGTTATGAGATTTGTACTATGCTTGACGCACTGGATGAACAGGCCATGCATAGACTTAAGACTGTTTTGGACATTGAGTATGAACGTTGTACCAAAAATAATGTGAAAAAATTACACGAAAGAATATTAGTAGCCGGTGAAATCCTTGATTACGAAGAGGCAAACGCATGATAAACAAAGAATTGAAGCGCTTAAGTCGTCGTGAACTTGTTGATATTATCTATCAGTTGAAGAAAAACGAGCAGAGAATGCAAGAAGAAATAGAGTCACTTAAGAACGAACTCCAAGATAAGAGAATTCGTGTTTCTGCAGCCGGCTCTATTGCCGATGCGGCTATGGCTGTAACAAATGTGTTTTCTGATGCACAAATGGCAGCTGATCTTTATTTGCGCGAAATTTCCTTGATGAAGGAAAATGCACAAAAAGAGTGCGCAAAAAAGATTGAGGATGCTGAGAAAAAGGTTAAAGAAATACTCGAAGATGGTGAAAAAAAACTTAATGCGTTGAAATCTGCTTGTAAAGATGAAAACGAAAAGTATCAAAAACTTAGAGAGCAAAACACTGTGCTTGCAGTAAATAAACCGGAACTGTGCGAGGAAGTAGAAAATGGCTAATAAACACGTAAAACTGGTTCATGTTCCCTCGTTAACAGAAATTCAAAGTGAGCGCAAGCGTATACGGAGAGGAACATATTATCGCCAAGCTCTTCGAGGTACGATTTCTGTACTTTTGGTAGTAGCCGCAGTTGCTGTTTTAATTACAACTTTGTTTTTGCCGATCCTCCAAATTTCAGGTGATAGTATGTCACCTACGCTGGAACATGATGAAATTGTTGTTCTTTTAAAAACAAAGAAGTTTGAACGGGGCGACTTGGTTGGTTTTTATTATCAAGGAAAGATTTTACTAAAACGAGTGATAGCATTGCCTGAAGATGAGGTGGCTATTGATGCCGATGGTAATGTATATGTGAATGGAGAGTTACTTGATGAACCTTATGTAACAGATAAGGGTCTTGGAGATTGCGACTTGGAATTCCCATATAAGGTGCCGGGTACAAGTTATTTTGTATTAGGTGACAGACGCTCTAATTCGGTGGATAGTCGAAACTCAGTGATTGGGGCAATTTCAAGGGATGATATTATCGGAAAGGTCTTTATAAGAGTCTGGCCGTTGCCCAAATTTGGATTCGTTTACTAAAAACGCTTAAAATTACTTAAATGAAAGGAGGGAGAGACGTGCAGGATATCTTAAGTGAAGGCCTAAAGAGACTAAAGAAAAAACGAGTCAGAAGAATGCGAATGCTTGCCATTCTGCTTGTTCTCTCCCTCGTAGTTTCTTTGGATGTTTTCTGGTTTTTGCGCAAGCCCGGTCTAACGTTAGCCGGTGATGCCGACTGCGGTACGATTGAGCATACTCACGATAAATCGTGCATAAACGGAGATACTCCGTGTGAACTGACAGAACACGTTCATACGATTGAATGTTATTCCGATGAAACCGCTGACATAGAATCACAGCTTGATTGGCAGAAAATGTTTGAAGATTATCCCTTTACAGGAAATTTTGGTACGGACTTGGTCGGTATTGCCAAAACTCAGGTTGGATATTCGGAAAGCAAACTTAACTTTGAGGTAAACCAAAACGGCATACGTCACGGTTACACACGATACGGTGCTTGGTATGGCACACCATACAGCGACTGGTCTGCAACCTTTGTATCGTTCTGTTTGCATTATTCAGGAGCTCCTCCGGATAAGTTTCCAACAAATATAGGTGCCACATCAATGGCGGAGCAATGGAAACGATTGGGGAAATACGTCCCCGTGGGTCAGCATACACCCGTAAGTGGTGATTTAATATTTTTTAAAGATAACACTGTTGGAATTGTTTCTGAAGTATATAGCGCAACAATGATTGTTATTTGTGGCGACATAGAAAATTCTGTTAAAAGCAGTTTATTATCTTTAAGCGATACTTCAATTGCAGGGTTTGGTCTTGTAGGTGACTTCCCGACAAAAGAAAGTCTACTGGATATCACAAACGGACCTGCCGTATTTATTTTTGAAGGCGACACTACTATATCGCAAATACAACGTTTCTCTTTGAGATCTTCACGAGCGATCATAGATTTACTCCCTTATTTGGAGGCAAATGGAGGAAGTTATTTCTTTACTTTGCTCGATAAAAATAACCAAGAGCTTCCTAAAGATGCTGATGGTAATTATATTGTGCAGGCAATCGCCGGATATAAGCTGACAATCTCATTTAACAGTCCGGAAGGATTTTTTCCCGGAACTTATCAGTATCAAGTTCCTAACGGTTTGATGGTTGATGGCGGTGAAGGAACCTTTATCCTAACCGACGGTACAAATGTAGGTAGTTGGGTGGTAACCGATACAGGACTCATAACCCTCGTGTTTAATGAGCATATGAACAGCCGTACCGATATTACCATCAGTGCTACTTTGGGAATCCATTTCCCTGAGCAGGAAGACCCCATTGATTTTGATGGTAAAATTACAGTTACGGTAGAAAAACCACCGCCTCAATCCAATCCTACATATGTGAACAAGTGGGGTAACCAAGGCGGAATACCGGGAAGTAATGGTACTGACCCCAACAAAATCTATTGGGGAATTGAAATTATTGGTAACAAGGATTCACAAATTCCCGGCAGTATACTCACAGACCATATTATAGACGGTCAGTGGAGTAAAACACACCGATTTACCGAATCAGATATTGCAAACGGGCTTTCGTTTGGCGCAGCAAGTCCTGACGGAAACTGGCATAACTGGGTGGTTACTGCTGATGACCCCCACCTTATATGGACGGAAACCGAATGGACATATAAAATGCCCAAAACTGCTACTTGTGAGTGGTGCGGTGAGATCGAACTTGGGAACGAGGGCTGGTACTATTACATCAACTATTCTTCAACTCCGAATCCCGAAAATACGGCGGGTACCTTTGGCTACGAGAATGATGCCACCATTGATGGCGCATACGGATATTCCTGGGTGAATTTCACTCACAGCGAGGCATACGGTGAAATCGTAAAGAACGGATATTTCACATCGGATGCCGACGGTGGTGGCTTCCTTTGGGAATTCAAAGCAACCGTGCCGGGCAGACAGGAAGAAAACCGCGCCGACTATCACTGGTACATCATGGACAACATGAAACTACTGGATAGCAGTGGACAAGCTGTTGGACTTGTGGAAAATGATGCTCACTTGGCAACGGTTATGGTAACTTATAACGGTGCAACATTTGAAGTTCCTCGTGTTCAGGATGCAACGGCCAACGATTTATTTGCATGGGACAACGGATGGTCATCAACTGAAAATGGCGTCAACCACGGCAGAGAGTTTAATCTTTTAACACGCTGTCAGTGTACGAAAGATACTTGCCACTGGGAAGGTGGTTGCGGAGAATATTGGTACCAAAAAGAGAATGGTACCTATGCTACCAATGGATTCTGCCAATGCTGGACAATACAGGAAAATGTAACCTTTACCTTTGTTTATAGGACCAAGGATTTGTCCATCATTGAAAATTATGGTGGTTATGGCTATCAGGTTCAAAACATCGCTGAGTTGTTCTACATTCCGGATGGTGCAGTTGGTGGCGCTTCGGTATCCAGATCGGAAGCAATCGTACCAATCCCCGGTCTTTTCAAAAAGGAATTAACACATGACTTTGATGGTTACACTGCAAATTATAAGGTTACCATAAACGAAGCCAAACTGGTGCTAACCGATGGCTCACCGTTAAAGATTCATGATGTTATGACCGATACGTTGGCGTATATCAGTGGTTCGCTTGTTATTACAGCGGAAGATGCCACAGGAAACGTTGCCACTTTGCAACACGGTGTGGATTACACGGTCGCCTACGATGGCACCGGAAATCAAACGGATCAAAGCGGCAAAGAGGTTCACGTGTTGGATATCACAATTCTACGACCGCAACCGGTGATGTACACATTGGATTATGATGCAACGCTGGTGCTTCCAAAAGTTGTAACGGGTGGCATTAAATATACCAACTCAGCCACTATCACCCTTTGGGGTGAAGATATTACCGATAACACCGTCGAAAAAGTCCATGCCGATATCAATATTGCGGCAAAGAGTTATAAGGTTGAGATGTTTAAAACATCAGCCTTAACAGGTGAACCGCTTGGCGGTGCAACATTCGGACTATACAATGCAAACGGTGGTTTAATCACCACTGAAGTAACAGATGATAAGGGACAATTGTTGTTCCAGACCAATATCATTGAAGGTATCATCTTGCGCGAGCACGTACTCTACTATATGCAAGAACTGAAAGCACCGCTCGGATATCAATTAGATGATACAAAGTACTGGTTCTGCTTCTGTGATGATGCGGGAGATTGGTGTGAGACCTGTAATGAGGTTTTAGCGGGAATCGATGCTACACGAATACCTTTTGAGCAGATTGGAAAGGTAAATGCGACAAACCAATTAATGGATTACGATCTGCCCGCAACCGGCGGCCCCGGTGTTTATCCCTTGATACTTGTGAGTGTGCTGTTTATCGTCACACCGCTTGTATATAGATTCATTCGAAGGCGCAAGCGAGGAAGGAGGGGCGAAGGATAGCTTCCCTTGTCTCGGCTAAAAGCACCGAAGATGAATCAAAAGATTAAAAAAATTAAAATTGAAAGGAAAAACAACTATGAAAAAATTAGCAACTATGTTTTTGGCACTCGTAATGGTTTTAGCGATCAGCATCCCAGCATTTGCGGCAGAAAACATAACTCTTACTATTAATGGTGAAGCAGGCAGAGAATATGTAGGTTATAAGCTTTTAAGCCTTACTACAAGCTTAAAAGCCGGCGAACATCATACCACTCACGATGGTGATCATACCGACGATTGCTACAACTTTGCCTACACAGTAAACGACAACTATCGCGCAATTTTACAGCAAGAAGTTTTTAACAACGGCGGAAACTACCTTTGGGATGTAAAACCGGGTGTAGCAACAGTTATCACCGATGCCCAAATTCTTAAGTACTTAGCAAATCAGACAAGCGATAACGGCGACGTTTACCAGACAATGCGTCAGGTAGCAGACAGACTTTATCGTGCTATTAAAACTGCAGGTATCGCAGCAGATAAAACCAACTTAACCGGCAATAATGATGAAATTACTCAGGGTTACTGGATTTTTGCTGACGTTACCAATTTGACCGGTAATGCAGCAAATTCGCTTGTTATGGTTGATACCAAGGGTCAGGAAAAACTTACAATCAATTCAAAAACCAGCCTTCCTACCGTTGAAAAGAAGGTAAAGGATATTGATGACAGTGAGGATACCAGCATCTTAGACAATGCTTGGCACGATTCCGCTGACCACGACATGGGCGACACCATTCCCTTTAAGCTTACCGCTACTCTTGCCAGCAACGCACAATACTATACAGCTTACAAGATTGTATTCCACGATACTTTATCTGCGGGTTTAACTCTTAATGCCGATAGCATTAAAGTTTATATGTACGACACTAAGTACAAAGCAGATGTTGATATCGATCTTAACGATGCTGCAAAAGACGTAACAGACAATTTCGTAAAAACTACTACAGGTCTTACCGACGGTTGCACATTTGAAGTTAGCTGCGACAATGTATTTGCTATTGATGGTGTAACCAAGGACACCGCTTTTGTTGTTTACTATGAAGCAAAGTTACAGGGTAACGATGTTGTTATCGGCGTTTTAGGTAACTCCAACAAAGTTTATCTTGAATACTCCAATAATCCTTACGGCGAAGGCACAGGTAAAACTGAAGAGGACGTTGTAAAGGTATTTACTTATAAACTCGTTATCAACAAGACCGATACTCATGGTCACGCTTTAGCAGGCGCAGGCTTCACACTTTCTAAGAAAAATGTTGACAACACATACACCGTTATTGCTGTAAAGGCTGCAGGCGCAGGTGTTACACAATTCGTTTGGGAAGGTCTTGATGACGGCGACTACAAGCTTGAAGAAACTACTGTTCCTGAAGGTTACAACAAGATGTCCGATATTGTTTTCGCTATTTCTGCTGTACATAGCGAAACCGATGGCAACCCCTCCCTCATTTCTTTGGATGGTGGCTTGATTGGTACAGGTGTTGTTGATACCGGTGCTATCACTAAGGATATCGTTAACAATACCGGTACCGTTCTTCCTGAAACCGGTGCTATGGGTACTATGTGGCTTATCTTTGGTGGCGCAATGCTCGTAATTTTTGCAGGCGTATTTATGGTTACCCGCAAGAAGATGTCTGTTTATGAGGACTAAGATTTAAAGTTTTATTTTTAGATTTATTATATTTCGGAAACAGCGGCGGATGGTTTTATTCGCCATCCGCCGCTTCCTAAGTTAAGGCGGCGGACAGATACTTATGAAGAAAAACAAAATAGGAATTCTATTGGTTGTGATGCTGTTCATAGGCATCTGTGGGTTGCTTTATCCGTCTGTTAGCCAGTATTGGAATTCAAAAACGCAAACAAAAGCGGTTGAAAATTACAGAGATATTTTAGAGTCTTTAAAACCTAAAGATTACGACATATACTTTGAAGAAGCGGAAAAATATAACTCTCAACTAAATGAACTGAAATTCCCATTGACCGATTACTATAATCTTAAAGGATATAACGATATTCTGAATGTAAGCGGAACCGGTATAATGGGATATATATCTATTCCCAAGCTTGGCGTAGAAATTCCGTTATACCACGGAACTTCTGCTGAAGTGTTAAACATAGCCTGTGGCCATTTAGAGGGTACATCGTTACCTGTCGGCGGAGATAATACACATTGTGTTTTATCGGCGCATCGCGGCTTACCACACGCTAAGCTATTTACCGAGCTTGATAAAATGGAAGTAGGAGACACATTTACTATTACTGTTCTTAATCGAACCATCACCTATCAGGTGGATCAAATTAAGATTGTTCTTCCAAATGACACAAACGATGTTCAAATTGTGGAGGGAGAAGATTTGTGTACCTTGCTTACTTGTACCCCTTACGGCATCAATTCGCACAGACTGTTAGTGCGTGGCGCACGCATTGAAAATGCGGCGCCGATATTGCACGTTACCTCTAATGCTTACAGAATAGATTCCCTTGTGGCAACCCCTGTTGTGGCGGCTCCGATTCTACTGATTCTATTGATTGTTTTGATGATAAAATATCGTGATAAGGGAAGCAAACCCCTCATCACAAAGGAGGAAGATGAATGGTTAAAAGAAGAATGGCAGTAATCATTTTTTTAGCATGTTTTTGCTTTTGTCTGATGCCGTGTTACGCAATGGCAGCCTCCACAACCGATGCATCTGAATCAATCAACGTGAGCCGGGAGTGCAGTCTGAAATTTTCTTATATTTGTGATGGAACAGCCTTTGAGGATGTATCTGTAAAGCTGTATAAGATAGCCGATGTGACATCCGATTTTCAGTACATATTGACTTCTGATTTTGAATCGTCAGCTCTTATTTTAAATGGTATCAGAACCAATGGTGAATGGAACGTAATCCGTTCCACCCTTGAGACACATATTATTGCAGACAACATAAAAGCCTACACTACCGCAAAAACGGATTCTGAAGGGTTGGTTTGCTTTGAAAAACTAAAACCCGGTTTATATCTTGCAGTTGTTGGGACCGTGACGGATGGCGAGATAACATGTTTCTTTGATTCTGCCTTGGTTGCTTTGCCGGGACTCAGTGCCGATGGTAATTGGCAGTATCAGGTTGCGGTTGCTTCTAAGTCGGAGATAGTCCCGCCAAGTGATAAAGATATAGAATTAAAGGTTCTTAAGCTTTGGAAAGGTGACGAAGGAATAAACAGTCGTCCAAAGAATATTGAGGTTGAGATATTCAAAAATGGAATAAGCCATCAAAAAATAGTTCTTACAAAAGATAATAACTGGTCATATAGTTGGACGACAAAAGATGACAGTGCCATTTGGACAGTAATAGAAAGAAGTACTCCATCCGGATATACTATGACGGTCGAAAAGCGAGATAATTCTTTTATATTGACCAATACATATACTCCCCCAAATCCCGGAGGATCGTCTGATGCTCCGCAAACGGGTGATACTTATAGCATTATGTTGTATGTGATACTTATAACCGTTTCCGGAAGTATGTTGCTTATTTTAGGTATCGTGGGAAAGAGAAATTCATATGAAGATAATAAATAAACCTGTTATTTCTAAAATTAGTGTTTTAGCGGGTATTTCTTTATTGATTATCGGTGTTTTGACTTTGTTTTGCTGGCAATGGAATATAAATTCTTCGATACAAAGATCGGAAACTTATGTTGAGACGCTCCGTGCTCTAATTCCAAACCCTCAAGGTGCAGTTCCGGAGGAACGCAGAGATAATAGGATGCCTGTCCTCTCTATCGATGAAACAGACTTTGTCGGTATATTGGAAATGCCACGGTATGAGTCATTGCTTCCTGTTTGCGCTAATTGGGGACACGTTACAAAATATCCTTGTCAGTTTAACGGCAGTATTTATGATAGCACTTTGCAGATCGGCTTAACTTCTCAAAAGGGACAATACGATTTTTATCGTGAAATCTCCGTTGGCGATACCGTTATATTTACAGATGTGGAAGGTAATAGATATACTTATGCAGTAACAAATCTGCAGTATGAAAGTCACGCAGACAAAACCACCCTAAACCGAAAAGAATCTGCTCTTACCCTGTTTATTAAAAATGTGTATGATTTTGAGTATTTAATTGTTTCTTGTGATGTCTTAAAATAGCGATTATTGACCACGTAACCGTCAATGTTGATGAGTCTGTAGTTTTCACCTTAAAGGGACGGTATGGAAGTAATCTAACTTGTACGACAGTTGAATCTAGTGAACATAATTTATATAACGGAAAAAGCAGTATAATATACTTGCTCTGCAAGTATGATATAATATCCGTTCCTTAATATGCCGAAGGCATATATTATCGCTCGTAGAGCGATATCATATCGAAGATATATCACCCGTTCCGACAGGAATGTATATCATAGAAAAAGCCACTTTGTCAGTAGACAAAGTGGCTTTTTCCTTGGTGCGGGTGTTCATAACGGACTTGATTAAAAAGTATTGAATATCCGGCAGAAACACACATATTTTTCATTCGCACATTTGTGTATTTCTAGGTTTCTTCGTAAAATAAAATTACAGAAACGAGGAAACAAGATTATGTCAAAGTTTATTGAAGAATTCTATTACGGTAACATCGATCCCCAAGCAAGAAGCACAAAGCAGAACAAGACAGTTCAGAAGCAAATGGAAGTCCTAATGCTGAATGAGGAATTCCTAACAGAAGCACTCACTGGCGAAAACAAAAAGAAGTTTCTTGATTTTTCTAATGCTTGGAGCATCGTCAACGGAGAATCAAATCTCGACAGCTTTATTATGGGATTTCGATTGGGCGCAAACTTTACATATGATACTTTTGTATCAACCGAATCACCGTTTAAGAATTTACTTAAGGAGTGAAAGATATGTCAAAAAAGTATTACACAGCTCTTGATGATTACGAGAGAGGAACGATTATCAATTGCCTCAACGAAAAGCGAAACAATCTTATCGCAGACGGCAAATTTACCGATGCAGTTGACGAAGTGTTATTTAAAATCATTAACGCAAAACAAAAGAAATTTAAAGTGGTTTACAAGGAGGTTTAATTATGCAAAAGCGGATTTACAATGAACAAACGGGTATCAGCTACACCTTGCAAGGCGATTATTATTTGCCGAATCTTGCCCTCCCCGAACAAGAAGATAAGCCTATCGGGTTGTGGGGACAGCGACACCTAAAATACATAAAGCAACATAGAAAAATCCTTTACATCAATCTGTTGACAAGCGGTAAGTTAAATGAACATCTCGCTGACATTGATAAGCAAGCAGAGGATATGTTTTTTTGGCTCGTAAAACAGATGGCAGAACGTGAGGGTGTAACCGAACAACTCAAAACGAACAACCAAATGGAGTGGGTTGCTCGGATGAACAACATCCGCAGCAGAGCCACAGAAATTGTAAATAACGATTTGATATATAATTAACTTAAAATAGCGGCAGGGAGAAATCTCTGCCGCTATTGTGTATTATGTAGAAATAACATAACTGCACTCTATAAAAACGGAATTGTTGCTTAAAAACAGTTGACTTATTTGCACCTTAAGTGTATAATGTATTATGTATTGTTATATAATGCGATTTTTATATTCTTTAGGATAAGAGGTTGCACATTATGATTACCACAAAAATTGGAAATAGAATTCGTGAGTTGCGAACTCAAACTGGGCTTAGTCAAGAAAAATTTGCTCAAAAAATAGGAATGGATAGGACTTATTTCGCAAGCGTTGAGCTTGGTAAAAGAAACATCTCTATAGTGAATATCGAAAAAATAGCAAATGGACTTAATGTTTCACTTTCCGAGTTGTTTAAAAATGTTTGATGTCCGTTTTATGGGACTATAGAAGATATATAATAAGATTAGCGAGAGAAAACGGAGGAGCTCATTATGAGTGCTGCTGAAACAAAAGCATATAAAACCTCATTGATAAATAACAGAAGATATTTAGGTAACAAATACAAGTTGCTAACTTTCATTACAGGTGTAGTGAACTCTGAGTGTGACGATATTGAAACAGTCGCAGATATTTTTGCCGGTACGGGTGCAGTATCTTCTGCGTTTACAGATAAAATCATCATCACTAACGATTTAATGTATAGTAATTACATTTGCCACTATGCTTGGTTCGGCGCAGAAGTTTATGATCCGCAAGTAATTATTGATTACGTGGTAAGATATAACGCTAAAACCAAATGTGGTGAGAATTATATGACACGTAATTTCGCCGATACATATTTTAGCAAGAGCGATTGTGCCAAAATTGGTTATATCCGTGAAGATATTGAGCGCAATTATAAAAAAGGAAATTTAAATAAGAGAGAAAGAGCAATTTTAATAACATCTTTACTCTATGCGATGGATAAAATCGCAGTTACTTGCGGGCATTATGATGCATATCGTAAGGGTGCCGAATTTGAAGCTTCATTAGAACTCTATGTTCCATTAGCGGAAATTAATAATAATACAGATAACGAGTGTTTTAACGAAGATGCAAACAATCTTGTAAAACGAATTGAAGCGGATCTCGTCTATATTGATCCGCCGTACAATTCAAGACAGTATTGCGATGCATATCATCTGCTTGAGAATGTTGCTCGATGGGAAAAGCCTGAAGTGTTTGGCGTTGCTAAAAAAATGGACAGAAGCAGTATGAAAAGCAAGTACTGTACTACAAGTGCAACAAAAGCTTTTGAAACACTAATTAATGATATTAAAGCTAAATACATATTGCTCTCTTATAACAATATGGCTGAAAAAGGAAACAGCCGCTCTAATGCCAAAATTTCTGATGAAGATATAATGAGAATTTTAAGCAAGAAAGGTACAGTTAAGGTATTTGAGGAAAGCTATAAAGCCTTCACTACCGGAAAATCTGACATTGAAGAAAATGCCGAAAGACTGTTTCTTTGCACTTGCTTTAACGAGGAGTAAAAACGATGATACAATCACCGCTTAACTATACCGGTGGCAAATTTAAATTGTTACCTCAAATATTGCCGCTTTTTCCCAAAGACATAAATGTCTTTGTGGATTTGTTTTGTGGCGGTTGTAATGTTGGTATAAACATTGATAGTAATCGTGTTATTTACAATGATCTTAATGAGAATTTGTTATACTTGTACAATACATTTAAAAATCTAGATAAAGAATCTGTTTTAGATTGGATTTATGAGATTGTTGAAAAATACAACCTATCTTTAGTTAGTGAAAACGGTTACGATTATTATGGTTGCGAAAGCAGTAAAGGTCTTGGGGATTATAACAGAGATAAATTTCTAAAACTCCGTGCTGATTTTAATGAAAGGCACGCAAAAGGAAACTTTGATTATTATTACTATGTAATGCTCTATGTAATAATCGTATACGCCTTCAACAATCAAATTCGTTTTAATTCTAATGGTGAATTTAATCTGCCTGTTGGAAAGCGTGATTTTAACAAGAAAATGGAACAAAAGCTTGTAGAGTTCATAGATAGAATCCAAGCGCAAGACTGTACATTTACTTGTTGCGATTTTAGAGAATTTGATACATCTGCCCTAACCCCACAAGATTTTGTGTATGTAGACCCACCATATTTAATCACCTGCGCTACATATAACGAGCAAGGTGGTTGGGATGAAGCAACCGAAAAAGATTTACTTGCATTCTTAGATGAATTGCATAGTAAGCATATTCGATTTGCATTATCTAATGTTTTGCGGAGCAAAGGCAAGGAGAATAAGATACTAATTGAATGGTTAGATAAAAACGCCGACAAATATACGGCTATACCACTCAATTACAGTTATTCTAATTCCAACTACCAGACAAAAGACAAAACATCTGTCTCTGAAGAAGTTCTAGTAATAAATTATCAACAAAACTGAGGTGTAAGTATGATCGTTGAAAGAAATCAAATATTTAATTTGATGGATACAAACGGCAGACGAAGCGACGTTCTAAATGCCTTAAAAATATATCTAGAGATTCTTGAAGAACTAAAAGAGGTTTATCCCACTGAAAGCTGGGGAACGTATCCCACTAGTTTATCTCAATTTCTATTTTATGAAAAAGCGTTAGAAAAATCGAAGGACGTTTTTAAGATTCATAGTAATTACGATAGCTTTATCGATGAACTTGGTGATGATTATCAGACATTTATTGATAGAGACGGAAACTGGATCGAAAACAATATTACGAAGTTTGCAAAAGTTTTGGATGAAGCCATAGAAAAACGAGCTCGCCACTATACAAGCAATCTTGTAAAGATGGGATTTACCACCACTAACCGCAGCATTACCGAAGCAGGATATTCTTATTTGAGAGGTTCTGTGATTAGGGATGAATTGGAAGAATTATTACCTTTGGATAATGTAAATATTGCGTTATTTAGACAGTTATCTAAACTTAAAATTTTTGGTTCATCCAATAATGGAAAAAGACAGTTCTATTCTCCATTCATAATGGCTCTTGTTTTGCTTTTGAACAATGAAACTATTGATGAACATAGTTTTGAGGTCGTCGTTCAGGGCCTTTCTCCATACAGTAGTGACGAAGTGAAAGAAGCCATTCGCAATAACGAGATAAATGTTACCGAATTGGAAGAATCTATTCGTAATATAGATATTACCATTCCGGAAGAGTTGATTGGAAAATATGATGTTGATTTCGATGTTTTCAAAAACATTTTTAAGGGCTCAAAAAAGAATGATTCAATATCAAAGCTTTATTATGATTTCTTTGTTGTTTTGAGAGATTTCAGAAACAACAAGACCGAAGAAACGTATGCCAACTTGATTAAATGTTTGGATCAAGATAACATTGCATCTATATACAAAGCATTTGGGTACGGCAAAGCTGTTTTTGCTGCCGGGAATAGAGGTAGTCGGTACAATCTTGAGCGATTCCTAGAGAGAAACGCAAATCACCCGTTGTTAATTTCTGAAGATTTTGTAGGTGAGTTTTACACTGCTTTTACGAGATCTAAATGGATTGACGGAATTAGAGAGTATTCTGACACAACTGTTAGATTATTAAGCGCAACAGGTTTATTTAAGTTCAAGAATTTGCCGGAATTGTCATACAAAGAAATATTATCTTTAATATTCGATGTTGAACAGCTTAGGCAAAATGTTTTTGGTGAGATGACTGATGAAGAATATGCTCACTATGAAGAAACGGAAGATTCTTACTTTGGCAAGAACATTCCATTTGTGGAGATATTTAATTATTCTAACGATGATATTTCTGCAATAACATCTAAATTGGAAAAACTACTTGGCGTTAGTGCTGCAACGGATGTTAAGAAGTTTCTTAATGATCAAAAAAATTCTGACTTTATTGCGCACATTAATGATAAGTATCCTAAAGAAAAGATTATGGAACTACTTCCGATGTTCTCTGATCGAAAGAAAGATAACCAAATCAAAAAAGAAGTTAATGATGCGGCAACAGTACCAACTATATACGAGTACATTATTGGAATCGCTTGGTATTATATTTCAAACAAAGAGTTTGATCTGTATAACAGTTTGAATTTAACATTAAATGCCGATTTTGAACCTGTTATTCACGCAGGAGGCGGAGATGGCGATATTGTTATACACTATGAAGAAATCATTATAATGCTCGAAGTAACACTTATGAATAAGCAGGCTCAAAAGCGTGGCGAATGGGAACCAGTTTTGAGACATTCGCTTAACCTTAAAGCTGCTAACGAACCGACAGAAACTATTACATTCTTCATAGCCGATGAACTCGATTATAATACAATCAACATATGGAGAGCTGTTGCTTCGGTATCACTAGAATCAACCAACACCCATACCAAAGTAGATGGTGTTGTTATAATGCCATTTACGAATAACGAGGTCTTGGCTTTCCTTAAGAATAGCGTATACTACAAAGATATTGTAAAAGCTGTTAAAGATTCTTTTGCAAAAGTACCGCAAATTACTGATGTCAAATGGCACGAAGAAATAATGTCAAATTTAATTAGTTAAATTACGCTGCAAATGGGAGGTGATATGTTGGCTAAAATATTTATTGACACAAATATCTTTCTCGATATGTATCGTTCTAATTTGCCTAAAGATATAAAAACTATTATGCAGTTTTTGTATCAGAATAAAAAATATTTTATTACAACAGAACAATCTATCAATGAATTTACAAGAAATCGTCATAAAATATTGAACGAAACTTTAGATAGCTTCAAAAATCAGACGAACATTGACAAAGGTGCTTCCACATTTCTCCGTTCTTTAGCGTCGTTTAAAAAATATGATGATTCTTTGAAGAAATTTCGAGAACAGAGAAACTGTATTATCGAAGAAATACAAGGTAAGATTACCAATCCTCAAAGGGATGACATTTTTTCTAAATTTAAAAAACTTTGTAAACCCGATAATATCATCTCGTCATCTAATGAAATCATTGATTTAGCGAGCAAGAGAAAACTTGCCGGCAATCCACCAACTAGTGATAAATATACTTGCGGAGATGAGATCATCTGGGAATCATTGCTATCATATGAATTTGAGCATAAAGAAGATTTGATAGTCGTTTCTAAAGATAAAACATTTGCCGATAATAGTGAGTTCTTATGTCACGAATACAACTCAAAAACAGGTAAGGTTTTAACAATTTGTCAAGATATTATAGAAGCATATCGCATAGTTGGTGTTGAACTTCCGAGAGAAATTGAGCAAGCAGAAGAAAATCTAAAATGGACAGATGTTATAATCACAGCTTTGACAAATTTGGGTGGAGAAGCAACATTAACAGAGATTTACAATGAAGCGAGCGATATTTTGTATTATAACGATTGCCAATCTAAAATGAAAAACAAAGCGAAAGAATCAACAATAAGAGGCATATTACAGAGATTCAGCAGCGATATTCCAAGTGCATATAATGGAAAAAAAGATTTGTTCCATCAAATATCTGAAGGTGTTTGGGCGTTAAGATGATCTTTATACATTTTTGAAAGGAGGATTGAAAATGTATTCAGCTTATACCATAGCAAAATATATAATCAATTGGTGCAATGATCACTCGATCAGAATAACAAATTTAAAACTACAAAAGCTTTTATATTTCCTACAAGGTGAAATTGTAAAACGAACCGGAAATCAACTAATTAGAGAAGATTTTTATGCTTGGCAGTTAGGCCCGGTAATTCCGGAAGTTTATAATGCGTTTTCTATGTATTCATCCTCAACTATTCCAAAACAGGAATTAAGTCTTGCTTTGGAAACTCAATTAGAAACTCATATAAATGCTGTCCTATCGAAATATGCTAGAAGATCAGCGTGGGATTTAGTTGATTTATCGCATTGCCAAGATCCTTGGAAATACAATCATCAAATTTTTGGTGATAGAGCAATTATTCCGTTTAAGTCTATAGAAGACTTTTTTAAAGGGGTGAATAATTGATGAATGAGCTAGATAAGAAAGCTGAACTCCAAGAGTTAATTGAATCCCTATGTGATGTGGGTTTCTCTAAAGATACAAAAAAGGTTGATGAATGGATTCAACGATTGAACAAAATATATGCCAATAAATATAGGCATACATATTCCGATATTTTCTTTAAACTTCAGGAAATAATCGCTAAATCTGATTCGGAAGTTTTAGAGACGTTAGGTGAAAACCTAGATGTGTTGAAAGAGAAAATTGAATTGCTTGTGTCTCAAAATTCTGATGATGAAAATTTAAAAATCACTCTTTCTGGATATAAAAAATTAGCAGACCATATTAATCTTGAAATAGGTAGATATAATTTTATTAAAAATCAATTTGCAACTACCACAACGCCAGCCACTCCTTCAACTGCACCACTTGCGACAACTGTAGACAAAGAATTGGAAGAAAAGGTCGACAGATTGGCAGATGATGTAAAGAAGATACGACCGATCACAACTCAAGCACAAAGAGAACTCGATAAACTAGATTCACGATTGGAGAGCAATAAGATATCTTCCATAACTACTCTCACCATTTTTTCAGCAGTTGTTCTCGCTTTTTCGGGTGGAATAACTTTTGAAGTTGGAATGCTACAAGGAATGGCTTCTGCTTCTGCATATAGATTAGTGTTTGTTATTGCTTTAACAGGCTTTGTTCTTTTTAACACAATTTTCGCACTACTCTATTTGGTTGGTAAACTTGCTGGAAAGTCTATAAGTACAAAATGTCATCATTGTTCTAGCGATTCTAGTAATAATGGAAAATGTACTTGTGGCGATGGTACTTGCACAAAAGAACTAGCAACGGGAAGTATCTTTTGCAGAATATTACATAAGTATTGCTATGTTTTAATTATTAACATAATTTTGCTTTCAGTAATGTATTCTGATTTCTTCTTGTGGTTTTTTAACGGACAAGCTTCTGATATTCGCTTTATTATTTCACAAACTATACCTTTAATTGTTTTGGTTTTATTTTTGCTTGGCCATACAATTAAGAGAAAAGTGTATGAACACAGAAACAAGTTGAAATTCAAAATGGCAATTTTGCAAAAAATTGTCGTTCCCGAAGAAAAAGAAAGTAACTGGCTTACAATTTTTATAGAGAATCTTTCTCGTACACTTTTCAGAGAAGCTCCAAACTATACTGAAATGTATAAAAAACAAATTGAGGGCATAGGGTATACAAGAGCAATGTGGCGGCTAGGTTCTTTTGCGAAAGAACAATTATTGGGAAGTTCAAAAGTTCTTGCTAATATCCCATTTAAAGAACATTGTTTAAATAAAATAAAGTGGAAGCGTTATAAAAAGTTGTTTAAACAAATGAAAAAATCAAAATAAGCACACACATATAAAGCAGATGGATAGCAATTGAATCCATCTGCTTTTAAAATATCTCAAAATAAAAGTGTTCGTGTTGCGACAAAACCCCCTTGACAAACGAATGTTCTATCGTGTATACTGAAATACCCTCACAGAGGGACTACAACTGAATATGATGTCCTCGTAGAGGTATAGTTAGGTACAAGTCCGCTATACCGCCGGTGATCTCTTTTGAGAAAACCGTGACTCGCCACCGTGAATTTTTTGTACTGTTTAAGGTGGAGTTGAGCCGACACAAACAGTATGGTCTTTTGAATTAATTCAAAGCCGTTATGTATGAGCATCTGATTTGAAGCGAGAGCTAAACGCTCCCGCCGATGATTAGTGTTGATACATAACGGCTTTTTATTTTTTCTCGGACTACTTAGCCGAAATATGAATGTGACATATAGCCTCAGTTGCACTTTGAAAATTGAATACCCGTTACCGAATGTAGATACTACGCCAAGACCTCCTTATGAGAGCGAGCGAAAACGACGTATAGCGAGATGCTATGGGTTAGG
>JAFYMF010000010.1 GCA_017556745.1 Clostridia bacterium | reverse complement strand
TCAAATTCTGTATTGTCACTCTTAACGATTAATTTCTGGGATGCTAAATAATAAGAATCCGTAAATTCTACATATTCCTTACGTTCTTCATTGATAGTAAGACCAGCCATAGCGATGTCACATTTCTGCTGACCAACTGATAAACAAACTGCATCGAAGTCCATGTTCTGGATAACAAGTTCTTTTCCTAAATATTCAGCAAGTAATGCTGCGATTTCCATATCGATACCTAAATAGCTGTCGCCTTCAGTATATTCGAATGGTTCGAAAGCTGCGTTAGTAGCAACTACTAACTGATCTTTGCTTTCATCATAAGCTGCAGAAGTAACCTTTACAGGTGTACCATCACCGAAGTAATGATCGCAGATTTCGTCGAAAGTTCCGTTTGCCTTGATCTCAGCGATAAAAGCATTGGTCTTTTCGAGTAACTCAGGCTGAGTTTTGTCTACACCAAAAGCATATTCTTCCTGGGTTAATTCGATTTCAACAACTTTAACAGTCTTTGCAGCAGATTCTGCACCGCAACCAACAAGAACAGATGCTGCCATTACGAGGGATAATCCCATAGCGATTAATTATTTCATAGTTTTCCTCCTATATGTATTTTTAATCAATATACTTGCATAATATAGCACTTTACATTGAAAAAAGCAATCATATAGTGTAATATATTCTAAGAAAAATTGGGAGGATGCATATTATGAAACTTTATTCAGCATTAATCAATAACAACGAAGAGATTTTAGTAGGATTCGGGGAAGGAAATGATGCGAATTTGTTAAAAGACCTTGGCATGGATTTTGCGGATATGAATGATCTGATCTGCCATATGACAGAAGAGCAAAAGCAGGGACTCTATGAGATGGCTGAGATCGGTATCAATGAAAAGGTGTATAATATAGATGAAGTACATTTACTGGCTCCCATTGTCAGACCGAGACAGGATGTGATCTGTCTTGGCATCAACTATGATGAGCATGCAAAAGAAGCAGGTATGTATTCAGAAGAAGCATTTGGCGGAGAGAGACCATATACGATTTATTTCTCCAAAAGAGTAAACAGAGCGACCGGACCGAAGGAAGATATCCCTTCTTATCAGGGCCTGGTAGACAGTCTGGATTATGAATCAGAGCTGGGTGTGATCTTAAAGAAAGATGTAAAAAATATTGCGAAAGAAGAAGCATTGGATGCAGTATTCGGATATACAGTGATCAATGATGTGAGTGCAAGAAATTTGCAGACCAGACATAAACAGTGGTATGTGGGAAAAAGTTTAGATGGATTTACACCGATCGGGCCATGCATCGTGACTGCTGATGAGATCGAAGACGTACAGAATCTGAATATCCAAAGCTATGTGAATGGTGAACTTCGTCAGAACAGCAACACAAAATACATGATCCAGTCCGTGGCAGGAGCGATCGCAGAGCTTTCTTTAGGCATGACTTTACAGGCAGGAACTATCATTGCAACAGGAACTCCGGCAGGCGTAGGTATGGGCATGAAACCACCATGCTTTTTAAACGTAGGTGATGTAGTGGTTTGTGAGATTGAAAAGATCGGAAAGATCGAAAATCGTATCAGCTGATCGAGAACTTTACTTCTTTAAAGAATAGATGTAAAATGATTGGTACAAGATATTAAAATATCTAAGGGAGATCATCCCGGAAATGAGGAGATTATGAAAACAAGAATTGGTATTTTAGGATATGGTAATTTGGGACGAGGCATTGAATGTGCCATTAAACAGAGTCCTGATATGGAACTGGTAGCTGTATTTACCAGAAGAGCACCCGAAACAGTAAAGATCTTAACTGAAGGTGTAAAGGTTTATTCTGTGGATGATGCAGTAAAGATGAAAGATGAGATCGATGTTATGATCCTCTGCGGCGGAAGTGCAACAGATCTTCCAAAACAGACACCGGAATATGCAAAGTATTTCACAGTAGTAGATAGTTTCGATACGCATGCAAAGATCCCACAGCATTTTGCAGCAGCTGACGCGGCTGCAAAAGAAGGCGGTAATATTGCAGTGATCTCTTGTGGTTGGGATCCGGGAATGTTCTCTTTGAACAGACTTTATGCAAACGCGATCCTTCCAGTTGGTAATGATTATACTTTCTGGGGCAAGGGTGTAAGTCAGGGACACTCAGATGCGATCCGCAGAGTGGAAGGTGTTGCAAATGCAAAGCAGTATACCGTACCTGTTGAAAGTGCATTGGAAGCAGTTAGAAATGGTGAAAATCCTGAATTAACTACTCGTCAGAAGCATACCAGAGAATGTTTCGTAGTTGCAAAAGAAGGTGCGGATCTGGCTAAGATCGAAAACGAGATCAAAACAATGCCTAACTATTTTGCTGATTACGATACTACAGTTAACTTTATCACCGAAGAAGAGCTTAAGCGCGATCACAGCGGTATTCCTCACGGCGGTGTAGTTATCCGCAGTGGTAAGACCGGCATCAATACTAAAAACGATCATATCATTGAATTTAAGCTTACCCTTGAATCTAACCCTGAGTTTACCTCAAGTGTTCTTGTAGCTTATGCAAGAGCGGCATACCGTATGTGCCTTGAGGGTGCCGTAGGATGTAAGACTGTATTTGATATTGCTCCTGCATATCTTCATCCTGCATCCCCCGAGGAACTGAGAAAAAATCTCCTTTGATTTTTTTCTTGAAATGAACATGCAGTTGTGATATAATTTTTTCATAAAATATAAATTTAAGACTTTAATTCGTCTAAGGAGAATAAAAAAATGGATTGCAACGTTAGACCTGAGTCTATGCTCAGAATCACTACAAAAGAACTTGCAGACAAGTTTATTGACGAGCAGGTTGAGCTCGTTCGCCGTCAAGTTGGTGATAAGAAGGTTCTTCTTGCTCTTTCCGGTGGTGTTGACTCTTCTGTTGTAGCAGCACTTCTTATCAAGGCTATCGGAAAGCAGCTTGTTTGCGTACATGTTAACCATGGCCTTATGCGTAAGGGTGAAAGCGAGCAGGTAATTGAGATCTTTGGTAAAGAGCTTGATGCTAACCTTGTATACGTAGATGCAACCGACCGTTTCCTTGGTCTTCTTGAGGATGTTGCAGACCCCGAGAAGAAGCGTAAGATCATCGGCGGTGAGTTCATTAAGGTATTTGATGAAGAAGCATCTAAGCTTGAGGGTATTTCCTTCCTTGCTCAGGGTACCATTTATCCTGATATACTTGAGTCTATCAAGGCCGCTGAAAGCGGTAAGCCCGTTAAGTCTCACCATAACGTTGGCGGTCTTCCCGAAGATATGCAGTTTGAGCTTGTTGAACCTATTAAGCTCCTTTATAAGGACGAGGTGAGAGTTGTTGGTGAAGCTCTTGGTCTTCCCCATGCAATGGTTTACCGTCAGCCTTTCCCCGGCCCCGGACTTGGTGTAAGATGTCTCGGTGCTATCACACGTGACAGACTTGAGGCTCTCCGTGAAGCAGACGCTATCCTCAGAGAAGAATTCGATAATTGTGGTCTTGCTGAGAAGGTATGGCAGTATTTTGTTGCGATCCCCGACATGAAAAGTGTAGGTGTTCGTAATGACATGCGCTATGAAGGATGGCCGGCAATTATCCGTGCTGTAAATACCAAGGACGCAATGGTAGCAACCATTGAGGAGATCCCCTACTCTGTTCTTCACAAGATTACCGACCGTATAACCGGCGAAGTAGAAGGTATTAACAGAGTTCTTCTTGATCTCACACCCAAGCCCACCGGCACAATTGAGTGGGAATAAAATTCAACTGGATTGTCGGTCATCATAATGGCAAAACGTATAATATCGAGTGCGCTTCTTCTCTGTTTTGTTTTTCTATTATCGGCATGCAACAAAGGAGATACAATGAAATATACATTTGAATCTTTGCAAGATGAAAACTTAATGGGTGGCAGCTCGTATTTTATGGATTTCGGAGAAATGAAATCGCAAGAAGATGCCGCAATAGCAGAAGGAAAGCTGCTTTCCGCATTCGGTCAGCCGGAATACACGAGTGAAAATTATGAAAACTCTTTTAATTATATTATTCGTGCTACCGCAGACAACGGAGAAAGTGTCATATTGACCGTTTACGGTATGGGGGTTGTTCATATAGGTGCTGAACAACAGAATGATTTTGCGCAAAAGGCTGCATCTGCTCTTATAGAATACGTAAATGCTTTTGCTCCCGCAGATTACAGCCGCACTGTTTATTACTTGGATTTTAATATGCAAATTGATATTCAGGTAAAAGGCGGCAAGGCTACAATCAGTCAATCTCAAATATCCCAAGAAAAAGCAAACGAATTATTTGATAAGTTCTATAAGTAATTTGTTGATACCATTTTGATAGCGTTTTTTCGCAGACTCCATAGACGAAGCGGAAAAAGGCGGTCAAATTCCCCGAAAAACCGCGCGGAAAGACCTAAATTCACTCAATATAATGCTAATTTAAGCGAGTTGGGATAATACCAAATGTTTCAGCAAAAATGATTTATCCTCTTCGGGGCAATTTCTTTTATCCTTTCCCGATTAGATGAATCAAGCAAAATAGTAATTTTGAAGACCTTGTGTCATCGGAAACGATGACCAAGGTCTTCTTTTTTTATTTCAAAACGACCTTAACTACAAATATTTTGCAGAAACGAATTCATTCCACAAGAATAAAAAATCAAGATGGTAAATAAAATTCTTTTCCTATTTTGAATTGTCCTCGCCAAAAATTCAGATAAGAAATGTGGAAATGAAAAGGGTAAAAAGATTTGCCTTACTGAGAGTAAAAATGAAAAGAATAAATACCTTAACTCATTTCTCTGCAAGGCTCTTGTAATTATTCAGCTTTTATGGTACAATGACCGAAGATGGCTTGAAACTAAAAATTTCAAGCCACTTTTGTAAAAATTAAATTTTATTTTTACGGAGACAAAAGATGAATTATTTCGAAAAAAAGGCAACGAAAGAAATTCTTTGTGACGGTGAGTGCATAGCGATTTCTTCTCCCAATTCTAAAAATTATAACAAAATTGAATTTAATGCCAAAGTCACATCCTTCGATAACAACTCTAAAGTGGTCATTAGCCATGGCAAAACGAGCCCCTGGTGCTCGGCTTATATTGTTATTGATGCCGAGTCAGTATATTTATACGAGTATCTCAGAGAAGAAAAGCTTTTAGAAAAGATACCTCACGGACTTTCTATTTCAGGTTCTGTAAACATCTTAATTACCGTCGGTGCCGGATTTTTTGCCAATCTTGTTATTACCGCGCCCTCAGGTTCATTTACAAAGGAGATATTTTGGAACGGATCGCGTGAAGATATTCTTGCGGAATCCACAGGAGCAACCTTTACCGATTGTACCTTGACATATCGTATCGATGGAATAAACAAGGATATTTGGCTTATCGGTGACAGTTACTTTGATTTTTGGGGTAAATATATAGTCAACTTGGGGTACGGTAATTTTTATCTAGACGGTCATTCGGGCAGATGTACCGATGTTGCGATCGATTCTATCAAAACAAATCTGTTGTATGCCAAACCTAAAAAAATGGTTTGGTTTATGGGCATGAACGATCCCGATGAAGAGGATAAAGTAAATTCATCGTGGATAAATTGTTTTTACATACTCCGTGACATCTGTCTTGAAAACGATATTGAGTTGATACTCTCAACAGTTCCCAACACACCGGAAAGAAATAATAAATATAAGAATGAAATAGTCAGGAACAGTGGCTACAGATATATTGAAATCTGTTCTGCGGTAGGTGCGGATACCTGTAGAGGTTGGACAAGCGGACTTATTGACCCTGAGGATTACGTGCATCCTTCCCCTGAAGGGACAAAGATTATTTCAGAGTGTATACTCTCTGCCCTTCCTGAGATTGAATAACAGGTGTTATCGAGCAAAACCGATATCAATTATTTGCCTACAAGTGTCCGAACCCCCTCTGATGAAAAGGGGATTCGGACACATTGTGCTTTTAGGGAAATTTCTGTATTAACTTTTGTAACAAATAAAGTAAAAAATTAGATGGAGTTATAGATGAAACATAAGAAGGCTGATATAAAATTATACAACGTTCTCTTCCCCTTTTGGATGCTGTTGCTCTTTCCTCAAGCATGGCTTATCGTTTTACCAGGAAACTTTATTGTTGACAGTCTTGTTTTGCTTATCAGTATGTTTGTTTTAAAAATTTCTTATAAGAAACAATGGTATAAGCGTTATATATTAAAAATATTCGGATTCGGTATGCTTTCTGACGTTGTCGGTGCAGTATACATGTTAATCCTCATAACGGTGTTTGAAGTAGGTAGAATGGGGGATGAGTTTTACCTGACATTCCCTGCTCTTTTCATTTCTGCTGCATTGATTTTTGTTTTTAATTATTTTATAACGTTCAAAAAAACAAACAAATTATTACGCTTGAAGATGTCACTCATATTTGCAATTTTTACAGCTCCGTATACCTTTTTGATACCGTCAAGCTGGTTATACTGATCAATTGTAATATATCTATCTGTAAAGCATTTTTTGTTTCTTGAAAATTATGACAATATATGATATAATACACTGATTCTTTTTAATGAGATATAAGTGATGGAACACTTTTTCAGACTCAAGGAACGTGGTACAAGCGTAAAAACATAGCTTATTGCCGGCATGACAACTTTTTTTGCCATGGTTTATATTCTCATGGTCAACGCAAATATGTTTGCCAACCCTTTTGGAGGCGGCAGTAATCCTCTCGGAGTCTCATACGGCGCCATATACATTGCAACCGCAATTTCCGCTGTTACAGGTACTGTTCTCGCCGGATTAATTGCAAACCTTCCGCTCGCGCAAGCAAGTGGAATGGGTCTCAACGCCTTCTTTGTTTATACAGTCTGTATCGGCTTTGGCCTTTCATATTCCAATGCACTCGTGCTGATTCTTTTTGAGGGTGTTGTTTTTGTTCTTCTGACAGTTACCGGACTTCGTAAAAAAATATTTGATTCTCTTCCTACTGCTGTCCGGGCCGCTATTCCTGCAGGAATCGGGCTGTTTATTGCATTGCTTGGTCTTCAAAACGCGGGCATCGTTGTTCCCAACAGTTCTACCGCCGTTGACTTGGGTTCATTCAATCTCCTTACTCAGAATTGGGGAGATATAATGCCTATGGTGGTTACCGTAATAACATTTCTTGCCATAGTGATTATGAGCCACAAGAATGTTAAGGGTGCGGTACTTATCGGAATTATTGGCGGTATGGCTCTTTACTACGTCTTTGGATTCACTGTTAGCAATTTCTACACAGAATTTAATATAGACATCGTCAGCCCTGTTCAGGCATTTAAGGAATTTAGCAGTCAATCACTTTTTAAAGTGTTTACCGACGGATTTGATTTCTCTGCTTTCTGTGAAAAACACGGAACAGCAAACCTTATTCTTACTATCGTTACATCTGCTCTCGCATTTTGTATGGTAGATATGTTTGACACTCTCGGTACTCTTTACGCGGCTTGCGAGCGCGCCAATCTCCTTGATGAAAACGGAGAGACAATCAACATGAATAAGGGTATGCTATCAGATGCCATTGCAACCACTACCGGTGCTATATGCGGGACCTCTACCGTTACAACTTTCAGCGAAGTAAACGCCGGTGTTGCGGCAGGAGGACGTACCGGTCTTACCTCGGTTTTCTGCGGAGCATTCTTCTTTATTGCAATGTTTCTCAGTCCAATAGCCCAGCTCGTCCCGAGTTGCACAACTGCGGCGGCACTTATCTACGTGGGTTATCTTATGATTATGTCGATCAAAAACATTGACTGGTGTGACACAAAGATGGCAGTTCCCGCATTTATGACTCTCTCAATAATGCCATTTACGTACAATATATCCTACGGTATAGCCTTCGGTCTTATATCTTACATAGTAATAAGTATTTTCTGCGGTGATTTTAAAAAAGTTAAGGTAAGCTCCTGAATCATTGCGTTTCTTTTCATTGCAATGTTACTTCTTACACATTGATTATTTATCAATTTTTAAAAATTCAACCTCTGTACATTCAATAATGTAACAAAGGTCTTCTACAGTACAATTTTAAAAAACAACATTATAAACTGGAGGTTACAAATTTTGAAACCTGTTAAATTGGGTATATTCGGTCTTAGCAGAGGAATTTCTCTTCTGCGGAACGCTATATTAAATAAAGCAGATGTCGTTGCCCTGTGTGATATGAACAGTAAAAGACTTGAGGATGTAAAAGCAAACTCAGGACTAGACACAGTAGCAACTTATACCGATTTTGATTCTTTTATTGAACATGAAGGAATGGAAGCGGTAATTATATGTAATTTCTTCCATGAACATGCCAAATACGCTATCAAAGCATTAGAAAAGAATATTCACGTTCTCAGCGAATGTTTATCAAACGTAACAATGGCTGAGGGTGTGGCATTAGTCAGAGCTGCTGAAAAAAGCAATGCAATCTATATGCTTGAAGAAAATTATCTCTTCACCTCGTTCAACCGAGAGATCAAAAGAATATGTGACGGTGGCACACTCGGAAGAATACTGTTTGCAGAGGGAGAGTATAATCATCCGTTCTGGCCGCAGGAATCTGTTCTTTATAAGCCTTATGCATACCACTGGCGTAACATGATTCCCGCAACATACTACGTAACACATTCTCTGGCTCCCCTGATGCTGTTTACAGGTGCCACACCAAAAAGAGTTACCGCAATGCCCGTATATGCCGAATACGGAAAAAAAGACGGAACAAACGGAATTTTTCATCACGACAGAGCCGCCGCAATTACCACACTCAATGATGATGACTCTGTATTCCGTTTTACAGGATGGGCACAGTTCGGCGGAGACGGAGAGCATTACCGTGTATGCGGAACAAAGGGACAGATTGAAAACGTAATGGGAACCGACGGAAAAATAATGCTTAGATATAACCGTTGGCAAAAGCCTGACGGTATGGAGGATACGAATTTCTATAAACCGATTATCGAGGACGAGGATAAGGAATTTTTAGAGCAAGCGGGTCATGACGGAGGAGATTTCATTACCATCAGAGAGTTTATCGGCAGTATCAGAGAAAACAGAAGACCTATCTTTGATGTATATTCCGCAACTGCGTGTGCATCCGTTGCAATTCTTGCACATCGCAGTCAAATGGGAAACGGTATCCCGATGGATATCCCGGACTTCCGACTTGAAGATGACAAAAAGAAGTTTGAAAATGATAATTTGTCACCATTTTACGGATCTGACGGAAGTGAACCTACAGTAAGGTGTTCTTCACGTCCTGTTGATATTGACTTTGATAAGATCGACAATTACCAAAAAACGCTTGATGAAATCACAAAAGAATACGGACTGATTGATATATTACAGTAAAATCCGAAAAAATAATTTTACAAGTTGTCAAAATAAAATTATATACAAACAAAAATAATGCCTACCCTGTTGTCCAAAGCAATATGGGTAGGCATTATTTTTCAAAAACTATTTATTAGGTTATAATTCGTCCCATCTCTTCAAAGGGAAGCTTAACAAAACCGAAACCAAAAGCATCTGCGTTATCAGTAAGTGTATAATCTCCGTTTTCATAACCCGGGATCTGTTCAAGTGCAGTATCAACAACTACGTTATTAGATTCAACAGTACCCATCTTTCCTACTTCATCAGATATAGCAAATCCGGAATACTTACCGTCGTGAGTAATATACAGCATATTGTTTTTAACCGTACTCTTTGCAGGATTACATGACAGATTAGGATCATCAATATCACCGGAATAGTCTACGGTATAAGGTATGATATTCTTGTAATCAGGGAAAGCTTCAATCCACTCCGGCTTTGCCTGAAGCTCTACAAGACGTATGGGCATTTCTACGGTGTGCTCATAGAACCAACTTCCCTCTCCATCAATCATACCGTCACGAGCACGGGTATCGTAAATAACTGCATTGTCACCGGAATTAATGATAAGATTGTTTTCAACAACATTATCACGTCCTCCGCCAACCTGAATTCCATATCCTGTAACGTTAGCTATAACATTACCGTATGCAGTCTGTCCCGAAACCGCGTCATCAAAATATATTGCCTGAGCTTTTGCTGTGCCGCTTCCTATATCGTGAATGAAATTGTATCTGACGGTACTTCCGTATGCATCGAGACAGCGTCCTGCGTAGAGCGCACCACAGTCATCAGTTTCAAGGCAAACATTATAAACCTCATTGTATTCTATTACATGGTTAGGACCGTTCCAAATAACTGCCTGATGAGGTGTATCGTGCATTTCATTATGTGATACAGTGATAGCACATCCCTCTATCTTAACAGCATATTTACTGGTTTTTCTGTTCTGACCCCAGTGGTGTATATAGTTGTTATATATAAGATCGTTTGACTCTTCTACAGTATCAGCATCACCGCCGCGAAGGTCGATTGCATCTTCGCCTATATTAAATATCTCACAGTTTTGGATAGTGATATCGCTACCTACAGCATTAATACCGTTAACGCAGATATCATATATTTTACAATTATCGATTGTGATATGGTGACCGCTGATCGCAAAACCGTTTGCTCTGGTAGCAGCTAAATCGATACCTTTAAAAGTAACGTAGGAAAGATTGCCGGCTGAAATAATATTATTTTGAGTTGTAGAAATAACTATAGAACTATTAGAAAAATCTTCAGTTGGATAAACATAGAGTATCAGATTGTTACGATCGATATAATACTCACCGGGCATGTCTGTTTCCGCAAAAATATTGAAGAAATAGAAAGGCTTCATTGCTTTGATACCATAACTTATATTATGTGCAAGAGTTACTCTTAACTGTTCAATATCAAAATCGGATACAGGGAGAGACGAATTTGACCAACCGTAATAGAAATAACCGCATGCGAAAAGCTCGCTGAGATTCCATTTAGGAGCACGTTCCTTGAGCGCCAAAGCATTTGCCTCAAACTCAAACGCACTGAATATATCAAAAACTGTTTCTCCGTCGCTATAACCTGTACGTAAGCTTTCTACGTTAGGATAACGAGAAACAGTCATTCTCTCGCTATTAATAAAAAGCTCTGCGGTACCCATTCCTTTGTAAGCAGATGAAACAGAACCGTTTGAATATCTTTTTCCAATATCTTCTGAGGTAATACCGTACTTTGAAAGATCAACCTTAAGTACTGCTCCCTTTGCAGTATCATCATTCAGCATATTCTTCTCTTCGTCACTAAGCGGGACAAAATCGTCAGCGGAAAGCTTAATACCACCAAGTAAAAACACACCGTCACCGTCTGCAGCAGCGTATGTTATAGGTGAGGATTCTGTACCGGAGTCCTCTTCGGTAAATATGATACCGCTTCTTGCATCATATTCACCTGATGCAAGAAGAACGGTAATTCCGCCTTCGGGAAGTCCGTCACCGTTCTTCATCTCACGGATCTTATTCTGAGCTTCGGAAATTGTTTTGAAAGGTGCCGTTTTGCTACCGTCACCGTCTTCATTGGCGGCAGCATCAACGTAAATATAGTTACCGTCGGGTTCGGAAATATCTGTATTTTCACCGTTATCTACAGTTGTATCTGTTGAAACGGTGGAATCACCGGAACAAGCAACAAGAGACGAAAAGCAGAAAAAGCAAGCAAATAAAAGCGCAATAATCCTTTTGTTAATGTCCATAAAAAACCTCTTTCATAAATTTTAGGTAAACACACCCTTTATTATATTTTATCATATATTTATGAACAAATAAACCAAGGTTGTTTTGTGGGGTTAGGGGGTTATCATTTCTTCTTGTAATAATTACACTCCAGAATATTATCATTTGTGGGAATAAGATTGTATACGTATCTGATCATGTCGTGTACGTCACTTTCCGAGTAATCCTCGTTATACACCCGTACAACCTCGTCGTGCCAATACACATCATTAGTCAAAAATGAATAATTTGAGAAAACGGCATACCCCTCATATTCCGGGTCAAATATATCATTACCTATTACGTCGTAAGAAAGATCAAGTCCGAAGAGATTAGCAATAGTAGGAAGGAAATCAGCATTTGAGCATATCTTATCGACCTTCATTGACGGAATACTTGGGTCGTTGCAGTAAATAAAGAACGGTACTCTTTGTCTGAGCGCCCATTCTGTATCGTGAGTTTCGTTAAGTGTCTCTTCGGTCAATCCGTATGCATAGTGATCAGTAACACATATTATTACGGTATCCTTGTCAGCTTTTTGTACAAGATCTTTCAGCATAGCATCAGTGATACGTGCTTTGGCGCGCAGAACATCAATATCTTCGCTATCAGCTCCTGTTCCGTTTTCTCCTACATAAGTGTCAAATGCATATTCAGCAAGTTCAGCATCATATGTGTAGCCGAGATGAGCAGAATACGTAATCACAAAACTAAGAAACGGTTGTGTGCCGGAGCCAAAAACATCTGATACAAGAGGTTCTGTTCTTGTAAGATATGTATCGACGATTACCTCCTCCCAACTTCCGCCATAATCATAATACGAATTATATCGCTCATAACCAAATCCCATATGCATAAGCGATCTGTTATAAAACCAACCGTAGTTATGATGGAATGATTCTACACTGTATCCGGCAGCCCTAAACAGATTCGGCAAGCTATTGGGGAAAGCATTGTCTTTAAATGAATAAGCAGCTGTTCCGTTTGATGGAGAATATATACCCGTGTTTAAAACAAACTCATTAGAAAAAGTAGCTCCGTCACCAAATACAGATGCATAATAATTTGTAAAAGAGATACCATTATCCATCATCATGCTGATTGTAGGAGTATTTTCCGGAGAAACAGCAAGCCAGTCAATGCTCTCAAGCATTACAACAATTGCACTCTTCCCTTTTAACAAACTGGTAAATTCGTTCTCGACATGATCCTTGCGGTATTCCGAAAAAAACACATCGACCTGTTTTTTTTGTTCCGCGGTATCAATTGTATAGGGACGAATAAAGCAATTATGAAAATCCATCCAAAGATACTGATAATATCCTACCATACCAACACATTTATGTGGATCGGTATATTTTTCATATACATATCTTGAATCTTCAAATGAATTCCAAGTGGTTTTTTCGGTATATTCGCCCAGTAATGGAGGTACAAAATACTGAGATATAACAATTAGTAAAACAGTGACCGGAACAGCAGAAATACGAAGCATAAATGGTATAGAGGAGATTTTTCCTATCAACCTGATTACAATAATTCCAAATATTACAAGGAGCAAATATACTGTTATCTGCCAAATTCCTATAAATGATAAAATATCTTTAACGTAACCTGCCCCCTCTTTGATATTGGCGATTACTGTAAAAGAAAACATCTTATCAAAAATGTTATGGTAAACATGTTCGCATATACCATAGGTTAACAGGAACATATATACCACGCCATAGACGATTTGTCCCATCTTTTTTGGCAGAACAAGTATTATTGCCGTGAAAACACAGCTCCAAAGCAATGTAAATATCAATGAAACAAAATGATAATTATCCTGTGTTTCAAGAGAAAAGACCGAAAACCAGGAAACTATAAAAAAAGATATGAAAACAAGAAAAGAATAAACCAAAGATAAAGAAATATATTTTTTTATCTTTGGTAAAACAGCAGTTTTAATCTTTTTGAATATATTCATTATAACTCCCAAAATTACCGCAATTTTATATTTGAAAGAATACATCATTCTTTATTAGTAGTCATGTGCTTTTTATAATCTGTAATATTATACCCTTTTTAGAAGTTAATGTCAAATTTTGTGTCATTTATAGTTTTGGTGTAAATAAATGGCAAGTATTGACACTTTTACAAAAATGTGTTACACTCCGATAGATAGTAAATATATTAAAAATCTTGTTTTGGAGTGTAATAAAATGATACAGCTCATTTCACCTGAGAACAATTCTATAATTTCTCTTAAAACACCGATACAGCTTGAATTTGAGAGCGACATTGAAGCAAATGCTCAAATTCCTTACTGGTGTACACGTAAAAGTAATGAATTCGGTGTTTGCAGTTTCCCTGCACCTGTTCATTTTTCTTGGGAATCCGATGAGGAAAATAATATTTTTTCACTCTCCGATACCATAGAATTCGATCATATAATCCGTAGAATAGGTTGTACAAATCAATGTGATATTTATAATCTTTTGCTGGGAAAAACCTATTACTGGAAGGTAAACGATAGCGAAATACGCTCTTTTACCGTAGAAATGAGTACCCCCAGATGGCTTATGGTCGAAGGAACATGGAATGTTCGTGATATCGGCGGATATACAAATTTAGACGGTAAAAAAATAAAGCAAGGTATGATCTACCGCGGTGCTGAGCTTGACGGTTATGCAGAAGGCAGGGTCATAACCGATGAAGGAAGAAGAGCGCTTCGTGAGGATCTCGGAATAAGATTTGATCTTGATCTCAGGAGTTCCGGAGAAGTAACTAAAAAACAAAGCCCTATAGGTGATGATGTAAAATATGTAAACATTCCGTCAGAATCATACGGCGAATTCATCGGATGGAAATCAAACACGAAAAAATTCATTGAGTTCCTCACCGACAGAGAAAACTATCCGATGTACATACACTGCGCTGTGGGCGCGGACAGAACAGGTTCTCTTATTCTGGTTATTTGCGGACTTCTTAGAATGACAGAAAAGGATTTGACAGAAGAATATGAGCAATCAACCATCTCCTTCCCTGACGGTAACAGAACTCGTCATGAATGGACGTTCGATGCCGTTCTTAATCAGCTTAAGCCCTACGGAGATAACTTTCACGATAGAATCTACAATTATCTTATTTCCTGTGGAATAACGGAGGAGCAAATAAACACAATCAGAAAGATTATGATTGAAGATTAATATGAATATTTTATACCATGATAAGGATATTGCTGCGGTTATAAAGCCGGTCGGTGTTGATTCCGAAAAAGATCTGCCCGCGATTCTTGAATCAGAACTGGGCGGAGAGTTTTTCACAGTTCACCGTATTGATAAAAATGTAGGCGGTGTAATTGTATTTGCACGTAACAAGTCCGCAGCAGCCGTTTTGTCCAAGATTATTCAGGATGGACAGATGGTCAAGGAATATATCGCTGAGATACACGGTACCCCACCGGACGCAGGAGACTGGACAGATCTTCTTTTTAAGGATTCATCCAAGAATAAAGTTTTTGTTGTAAACCGACCGCGAAAAGGTGTTAAAGAAGCGAGACTTGAATTCACCCGGCTCGAAAGCGGAGAAAAATCGATTGTCAAGATCAGACTTCATACAGGCAGAAGTCATCAGATAAGAGTTCAATTCTCAAGTCGCGGTTTTCCTCTTGTAGGCGATCATAAATACGGTTCCAAAGATGATCAAAAAGATCCACGACTTTTTTCTTCAAGAATATCTTTTACGTTAAAAAATAAAGAACTGTCATTTGAAGCTCTTCCCGAATGGTATTGTAGATAAGCGAAAACCGAGTCAAGGCAAATGAATATTCATTTGCCTTGACTATTTTTTTCTGCTATGATATAATATACATATGCTGCCACCGGGTAGTGAGTGCGTTTGCATTCGTTGATGCGTCGTTAGGTCTTAGAAGACGTGTCACGAATGCATATTTTTTTATAATGAGGTCATAATGAAAAAAATCGCATTACTAAGATACTTTTCTCTTTTTGAGATTTCTTTATGGACAGGATCGCTGCTTCTCATACTTATTTCTCACTTTGTTTTCAAAACATCTGATATTCTTTCACTGTGTGCATCTATTATCGGTGCGACATCACTGATATTTTGTGCAAAAGGAAATCCTATCGGACAGATACTCATGATAATTTTTAGTATACTGTACGGTATAATCTCATATTCGTTTTCCTATTACGGTGAGATGATAACATATCTTTGCATGACCCTTCCCATGGCGGTATTTTCCCTTATCTCATGGTTAAGGAATCCATATAACGGAAGAGTTTCAGAGGTAAGAGTAAATAATATATCCTTAAAGGAAACTGTTTTCTCAGTTTTTCTCACACTCATCGTAACCTTAATATTTGCTTTTATATTAAAAGAGCTCGGTACCGCAAACCTTATCACAAGCACATTTTCTGTAACAACAAGTTTTTTTGCGGCATATCTTACATTCAGACGAAGTCCCTTTTTTGCTCTGGCATATGCTACGAATGATATTGTACTTATTATACTGTGGATTTTTGCGGCACTTGAGGATATATCATATCTATCTGTTATTATCTGTTTTATTGTTTTTCTTTTTAATGATCTATACGGATTTATAAGTTGGCTAAAAATGGAGAAAAAGCAGAAAAACGGTAACCATAATTGACAATTAATGCAGAAAATATTATAATCACTTTACAACTTTATGTGGAGGAATTATGTCAAGAAAAAAAGACGTTCCCGTGTCGAGCATAACAGTAACACCGTCTGAGAGGGCAAAAAAAGGTGCATTTTCATCAGTTATCGGCATTATATGTAATGTTATACTGTTCTTTCTAAAATTAACTGTAGGTCTATTATTCGGGGCCATATCAATAACTGCAGATGCAGTCAATAATTTGTCCGATGCATCAAGTTCTGTTGTTACTCTATTTGGATTTAAAATGTCACAAAAGCCGGCCGACAAAGAACATCCCTTCGGTCACGGACGATCTGAATATATTTCCGGCATGGTCGTTGCCGCAATGATACTCTTTATCGGCTTTGAACTCATTAAAAGTTCATTTAGCGAGGTTCTTGATCCAACACCGGTTAAGTTCTCTGTTCTGACAATAATTGTACTTGTGCTTTCAATAGCTGTTAAGCTATTTATGGCAATATATAATAATCATATCGGAAAGCAGATAGATTCACAGGCTCTTAATGCTACTGCAAAAGATAGCTTTAACGACGTTATAACAACAACGGCTGTTCTCGCCGCGGCAATCGCTGAGGGTGTATTCAGCGTTCCTGTTGACGGCTATTTCGGTCTCGCGGTTTCGCTTTTCATTATATACAGCGGTGTTATGCTTATTAAAGACACAATTAACCCTCTTATCGGTCTGGCCGGTACTCCGGAACTCAGAGATTCTATCACCCAAATAGTATGTAAATACGATAAAGTACTCGGTTATCACGATCTTCTGGTACACGATTACGGCCCGGGTAACTGCTTTGCAAGTATTCATGTAGAAATGGATCACGACAATGATCCAATGTTCTGTCATGAAATAATCGACTCCATCGAACGTGAATGTCATGAGGTCCTTAACACAAATCTTGTTATACACTATGATCCAATAGTTACAGACAATAAAGAGCTCGCATCTATGAAATCTACTATCAAGGATATACTTATAAGCTATGATCCGAGCCTTGATCTGCACGATTTCAGAATGGCCCCAGGTAATAAACGAACAAAGCTTATATTTGATGTTCATCTCCCAGATTCTCTGTATAAAAAACGCAGAGAAATAGAGAATTATCTTTCTGTCCGTCTCCGCGATTCGGCAGGTAAGAAATATACCGCAGTAATAACATTTGATCCCCCGTCACAAAATTAAAAAAACGCAGGAAAAATGATATGCATCTCAAAAGTTAGACACTTTTGGAGGTGCATATTTTTTATGGGCAAAACAGGCAGAAAAAACAAAAAATACTCGGCAGAATTCAAAATTCATGTTATAATGGATATGCGAGACAACCACTTGGGAAATACATACATTACTACAACAACGAGAGAATTTCTCTCAAATTAAAAGGAATGAGCCCAGTTCAATACCGAGCTCATTCACAAGCAATTTAATATTTAATTTTGTCTAAACTTTTGGGTTCACTTCAAAATCCTGCGTTTTTTAATTTTACTCGCTAAGAGGCATAACCCAAACGTTTCTGTATGAAACTGCATTGCCGTGATCCTGAAGCATAAGAGGACCGCGCTCGGGTCTCTTACCGTCGGTGATTCCACCGGGAGTAACACTGATAAGATCAACGTTGTTGTGAACAACAATTCCGTTCTGAATAACGGTGACTCTGCTGTTTTCAGCAATCTCGCCGTACTTATTGAAACGAGGCGCACGGAAGATTATATCATATGTCTGCCACTCCATAGGAGGAAGGCATGCATTGAAAAGAGGGGTATGCATTTTATATATACCGGAACAATCGTTACTCTGGGGCTCCTCAATACCGTAGGAATCAAGAACCTGAATCTCGTAACAACCGTGTACATACACACCACTGTTACCCTTGCCCTGTCCGGTTGCCTCGGGCATATCGGGAGTTCTGAATTCAACGTGAATATGTGCATCACCGAACTGATAGTTAGAAATGATATCACCGTTACCAACAGTAAAGATACCGTCCTCTACCTTCCAGTTGGGAATTTCTCCTGTACCACGGGTAGTCCAGTCATTAAGATCAGAACCGTCAAAAAGATAAATTTTTTCCTTATTCATGGTAAAAAATCCTTCCTACTATTTTTATGTAACTCAATTATATACTTAACGAATACAAAAAGCAATAGAAAAAAACAAAAAAAGAATTTCCTCAAATATCGCAGGTCTTGTTCCCTACTGGGTAGCACAATTTGCTTTTGGTTTTTACAGTTTAATGCTCACATCCACATTGATTGGCCTTGTTGTTATGGCGTTGCTTAAGCCTCGTTCTTGGTGTGCTTTCTGCCCAATGGGAACAATGACACAAATGATATGTAAAATCAAAAACAAGGGTAACAATAAGTAAGAAAGCGGTATTCCTTTCTGTCTATAAATTCCAATATGTCGAATAGAAAGAGCAGATGCAAAAGCATCTGCTCTTTGTTTTATTTCCCGCAGTTTTTGTCAAATGAAGGATTGCAAGCGTAAAAGTTCTTGTGGTCCAAATTATCCTGTGCTATACGCAGGGCATCGCCAAACCTCTGATAGTGAACGATCTCTCTCGCACGAAGGAATTTTATCGGATCTCTTACGTCAGGATCGTCAACGAGGCGAAGAATATTATCGTAGGTCGTTCTCGCTTTTTGTTCTGCCGCAAGATCTTCATTAAGGTCGGTGAGAAGATCGCCCTTTACTCCTACGTATTTCATATCAAACGGTACTCCCGAGGCAGCTACTGGGTATACTCCAGCGGTATGATCTACAAAATATGTAGCAAAAGGAGTACCTGCTATCTGATCGGGGGTAAGGTCACGTGTTAGCTGGTGAAGTATTGCCGCCACAATCTCAAGGTGGGCGAGTTCTTCGGTACCTATTGACGAATAAAATTGTGCATGATATAATAGATATGACAGGAGGGATGAAAATGGACTTTTATAACTATAAAGAGTACATGACCGCAGAACAATTCACGGTTGCTTCCACAATTACAAATGAGGATGAATTACTAAAATACATCGCAGAATCATATGCTTGCTATGTAAATACACATAGCAAGGAGCACACCTTTGTGATTACAAACCCAGATGCACTTTTTAAGACACCGGAAGCACAAGCAGTTTTCGTTGAAGAGTTCAAGAAGTACATAAGAGACGTTATGGGTATTAAGAGAGAGGATGTGCAAAATGGGAACAACAACAGTAATAGAACCCGCAAAACGACCACTCAAAACAAATGATAACGAACCGCACCGTGTTTGTGCCTACTGCCGTGTATCTACCGATGAGAGCGACCAAAAGAACTCTCTGATAGCACAAAAGCAGTTTTTCGCTCGGTATTTCAATTCTCACAAGAATTGGAGCAATGTTGGAATTTTTGCGGATGAGGGACTTTCTGGCACCTCTCTTGAAAAAAGAGATGGTTTCATTCGTATGCTCCACCTTGCTCGTAGTGGCGGTATAGACATCATCCTCACAAAAGAGGTTTCGCGTTTTTCACGAAATGTTCAGCACCTTTTGAATATTGTCGAAGAACTCCGCGCCAAAGGAGTTTATATCTGGTTCTTGTCGGATGACATCAATACGGAGAGCAACGACTATCGAGAGCGACTCACTCAAATCGCAACAAATGCAGAGCAAGAGAGTTTGCGAACATCTCGCCGTGTCAAATGGGGACACCAACAACAGATGGAACTTGGTACGGTTTTCGGTCGAAAAGAGATGTACGGTTACAATATTGTTAAAGATGAACTTGGTATACAGCACTTTGAAATCGTTCCAGAGGAAGCAAAGGTCATCAAGAACATGTTCGAATGGTTTGCAGCAGGCGAAGGCACACACCGTATTGCAAGGCGATTGGAACAGCAAGGAATAACCACAAAAAGATACAAAAACGGTTGGAGTAATACCGTTATTCTTCGTATACTGCGAAATGAGAAATATGTAGGAGATTTGGCACAAGGTAAGACATATACACCAAATGCACTCACCCATAAAAAGAAATACAACCGTGGCGAATCACATATGTTTTACATACAAGACCACCACCCGGAAAGTGCTATCATCGACCGAGAACTTTGGAACAAGGTACAGACCATACTTGAAGAGAAAGCACCGAGCGAAGAAATCAAGGCGAAGCACTCCAACCGATACTGGACGAGTGGCAAGGTTTACTGCGGTTTGTGCGGTCGGCGGTATGTCAGTTACGTAAAGAAGCAGAAGAATATTCCGTATCGTGCTTGGGTATGCTTTGAGAACCACCAGAGAGGTCGCTACAAGCAAATAACACTTGACACGGGCGAAATCACTACTGTTGGTTGTAATGCTTTGAGAGTGAATGACAGAGTGCTTAAAACTGCCGTTCATGATATTGTGGCAGATTACCTCATCCCGAACAAAGACATCATTCTCGCAGAATTGCAAAGGGATATAGAGGAACTTTCCAAACCCAAGGACAACACCACGAAAATCGCAGAATTGGAAAAGGCAATATCAAAGAAACAGGAGCAACTTGCCAAACTCACACAGGGATGGATAAGTGGCATTGTTCCAGAAAGTGCTTATCAAGCAACAATCGTAACGGTAAATGATGAATTTGAACAATTGCAGACCGAACTGAAAAATTTACAGATATCAGACACTACTGAAGCAGAGATACGGATATACGAGGACTACATAAAGCAACTGCAAGAAATGGTTGACCTCTCTGCCGATGATTTGAACGACGTCTACTATGAGAGAGCGACAAAGCAGATTTTTGTATATCCCGACAATTTGCTTGAGTTTCACTTGTCGTTCATTCCTATGCCTATCTATCTGCAATATAAGACCACAGGCAGGGGCGAGGACTACACGGCAGAGTTTACTGTTCTTTCAAAAGAACAGTTTGTCGAAATGCTTGGAAAAGCACCTAAAAACGGATTTGAAAAGATTTAAGATGAGTTAGGAAGATTTGAGGAATGAAAGTTAAAATAGATAGATTAGAGTTAAAAATTAGAAATCTTGAAAAAGAATATATGCGGTTTATGGAAATCAAAGATTTCCCTACATATATGATTAAAATAGACGAGGTATCTCAAAGCGAGATTGATTCATTTGGTGCTGGTTCTATTGCTGCCGCAGATTACAAAGTTGATACAAATTCACACACACTTACGGTCAATAGAAATGTTTTAAATTCCGATTTTTTGATTTTTCATGAATTTACCCATATACTTGATGCACATCAATTTGCCCAAGGAAATAAAATTATATATTTGGGTATTACAGGATTTAGCGAATACCATGCATCACAAGTAGGGTTGGTAAAATTACTTGGAGCAAATACGATTGACGATGTTCCTAATTTTACGATGAATACCCTTATCAAACCATTTTCAATAAGTAAAACAGTGTTAGAATACATAGAGGAAAAACAACAACTTGCTATTGATTTATTTAGTAAAACAGATTTTCCAAATGATTTCGAAACATTAAAAATGGCAGTAGGAGTTTTATACAATTATTGGGGAATCCGCTCTATTTGCGAAATGTACGCAAATGATTTTACCGAAAAAATTAAGAACGATATTTTTCTAAATCATATTTCCTCAATGTGGTTTTGTAAAGCAAACAATCTAATGCACGGGTGGTTTGATAGTAAAAAAGCATTAGCAAGTATTGTTCCATTCCAAAATATCCTTGCAGAATTATTATCTCAATGTAAGCAAAAATAAAACATTGTTAAAAAAGATATGAGAGATTTTTCTTTTCTCCCATATCTTTTGTATGTAAACTAATCAAATGTCACGTTGAATCCTGCATCGGAAGCAGCATGTATCATAATATTTACAAATTCTTCGCTTACTCCCAATGCCTGTGCAATTGCCTTATCTCCACCAGCAATATCGAAATCAAAACCTATTACATTTCCATTCGAATTGGTCTTAATAACATCGCAATTGTTTAGTTTTTCATCTTCCAACTGATTTATTGCCTCAAAAAAATTGTATACACCACCATTTGTTGATTCATAAGAATTTGTCACAGTGAAAAAATCTCTAATACAATAATCAGTAAATTCAATTATATCATCAAAACCTCTGTAAACCTTTAATAAATCTGTTACTGATGCATCAGAAGATATAGTATCACCTTTAATTAACCGAACTAAATTTTGAGCATCTTTGTCGAACCAACCTCTAGAAAGTTCATCATCTGCTTCTATAAATGCATAAATGATTTCTTCATACATTTCTCGACCAGAATACAAAATACTATCATCAGCAGTTTCTGTTGAATCATCCGTATCAGTAGGTAAGGGGGTAATAGAACTTGTATCATCGATATCTGTTGGGGATACAGATTGATTGCTAGTTTCGGGAATATCATTTTCGGTTTCGGTGGGCTGTTCGCTTAGTTGATTTTTGTTACAAGATGCGAGTGACAGTATCATCACTATTGTGAGTAACAGTGTTACTAATGTTTTGGTTTTCATTTGATTTCCTCCAGTATAATAAAAAAAGTGTGCACGACCGAGGTCGTACACACCGAAAAAGTGCTACATCCTCGTTCGTTGCCACACAAACCTCCGCTCTACTCGCATAGGGGATTAAGGAGAGCACCTTTTGCCAAGGTAATCTCCCCCTAAACGAGCATAAGTATTCGGTTTGTGTGGCATAACTATTATAGCACATATTCCCATAAAAGTAAAGCCATTTTAGAGAAATGTTAAAAACAGCACCTTTTTATCGTTCATCATTTAACACATCGGTATCAATCGTTCCTTTGTATTCGATTTTCGGTTTATCTGCAAATATTCTATCCGCAATATGAGAAAGTTCCTTTTCCAACCGCTCACACTCCTCCGTTCTCCATTCTTGTAAAGTTTTATGTCTTGCACTAGTAATATCCTTGCTCTGTCCTCTTTCAAGTCCAAATTGTTTCATTGCTTCGGCATAACTGTCTTGCATTTCTATGACTTGTTTTTTCTTGTTGAAGAATCGCGAAGAATTGAATCTCCCTTGCTCATCGGTCATTATCACGAAGCAATGTATATGAGTGGTGGTTTCGTCTCGGTTTAGGTCAACTCTCAAGGTTTTCCCTTTGCCGAATGTTCTGCCAACCCATCGGATGTTTGCTTTCATCCATTCCACTAAATCAACCTCGTGTTCCATTTCGGGGGAGAATGTCAGCACCAACTCACATATCACATTTACATCCTTGCGGACTTTTCGCCCAGTCTCCTGCTCCTGTGCTTTTATCGCTTTGCGGACTGTCTGCGTCATTGTTTCATCATATCGTTTCCAAGTGTAGTTTTCGCCCTCTCGCTCTGGGTACTTGCGATTGCGGAGGCGGTCACGGTGGTTTTGGTGTCGCTCGATGTTTGCGACCGAACCCACCTTATATTTTTGAAATCGCATGATTGCATATCTGCTCATGTCAAAAATCTCCTTTGCTCAAAATTGTGGGAGCAAAGGAACGGCAACAGAAAGCGGTAGTTGTTGCCGTTAAACCTTACTGCAAAATACCCTCGTCGATCCGACGAGGGTATTTCTTCGTGCGGTCATATCTCTGCTCTAATGATAACAGTATGAGCGAAACTGTTTCCATTTCGCAGAAATATGACTTACTACGACTTGTACCAAGTCCGCAAGGTCTACCGACAGTGATTTCTGTGTGTATCTGTCAATCATCTTTGTACTTTTTCTCTTCGATATCTTTCAGCATATTTTCGATATCTTTGAGTGCTGATTGCCTTTTTTTCGCTAATCGCAGTATGCTGTCTTTGTTTTGATATATCAGTTTAAGGGTGTCAACGAATTCTTTTGTGAAGATAATCTCTAAATCTTCCCAAGTGATTTTATCATCCATTGATTGTTTCTCCTTTCTTTTCTAGTGTTTTTTCGTTGAAGTAGTTTATAGCAGCGATTTGGTCGTTTTGGAAATACCTACCTTGCTGCCATTTTATTGTGTTACACAATTGATTTTCCATGCCATATGCAACAATGTACTCGTTATAGTGTTGACAATACAGCAGGGCGTATTTATCGTATTCCGCAAGTATTAGATATGTATGACCGCTACTGTTTTTAACTGTTCTCACGTTTTGTTCTCCTTTCTTCTATTAACTATTTGAACATGGTTCATATTCGCTCCAATGTTCCACCCATCCGTTTCCATTCCCGTTCATAATAATATATTTAATATCATCAGATAAAAAGTGTGCATTTAACTCCTCACCGGACGGTGTGTTGTTCTTGTATTCTTCCTCCACGATAATCGTTTCAATTTCCCCGGTTTCCTCTATGTATATGTCTATAACATGCATATTGGGGACACACGGCGGTTCCCACGGTGGTTCAGTTCCTTGATTCTCTACTGTATCTTTATTTTTGCCTTTGTTTTTTTCCAAGTTATCTTTGAGAGTTTGCCAACATTTATGTGATTTAGTTACTTGCTGTGTCATTTCTGTAAATATCTTATCAAACAGAAAATCATCCAGCATATCCTCAACATCTTTTTCCAACTTGTTCGAATACTCTGTGATTTTCTTCTTTGATACTGCTGTCAAGTTTTCTAAAATGCAGTCCTTTCCAAAGTGCCACAACAAATACTTTATCAGTTTTCCGGCATCTCTGTCATCCATATTATACAACAGAGCATACTTATCATATTTTATTCCCAACGTGTCTTTAACCTCTCGCATTTGTTTTCCCCTTTCTTTTTCTTATTCTGTCTTTAAGTTGAACATCACATTTTGCTTTGATGGTCGTTCTAAATATCTGTTCTGCGCGACTATCAATATTCGGTGGAATGTCTTGATGTGTCATATAATAAAAATATGTTTTGACAAGTCGCCCGAACTCTTCATCGTTTAGACATTCCATATACTTTTTTAATTCTTTCATGACTTTTCCTTTCTTCCCATATTCGTGGGAACTATGTATTTTGTTACGATATAAGTATGACAAGTTTGATTGAAAATCGGAAAATTGCAAAAATTCCGTTTTTTTTCGCAGAACCAAACTTAACAAGACATAACTGCACCAACCTACTCCATACGGCACACATCCAAACAAAGCAGGCAGATTAGAACTTTCGCCTTTGTTTTAGTTAAACCATTTGATTATGGTGTCACCGGCATAACCCTTTTCCCAAATATACCAAGCATACGCTATAGCGGAACTTTCGTCTTCTTTAAACACACCATTTTTGGCACACAGCAATCTACTTGACGATACATAGATTGTTTTGGGTGGGTACTTGTTGAACAGTGCTTTGCGTGCTTTCCCCTCAAGGAATTGTACTTTTAAGAACATGGCAATTTTTGTTCCCTCTGGGGAAATGTTCAATGCATGCTCTACAAACTCTTTTCCATACTTGTAAGGTGGGTTTGTGATAATATCTCTTGAGTGCTCGTTTGCTATGTCTTCTTTGGTTACAGTCAAAAAGTCCATGAGTTCTGTTCCCTCATAACCGCGGTCAATAATATCTGTTGACTTTACATCGTGACCGTGTTTTTTTAGGACTTCACTTAAATGTCCGCCACCGCAAGCACACTCCCATACATAATTGGAAAAGGATTCAAGTTCTAACAAGAGTTCCAACGCCTTTGGGTCAGTTGCATAATAGTCATGTTCTTCTCGTTTTTTGTTCGAATGGTTACTTGCCCCCAAGGGAGTGAAAATATTATTGTTCGTCTTACTCTCTGGAACTTTCGTTGCTTTTTTCGGTGTTTTGACCTCATCATAGCATTCATCCAGCATATCCTCGCATGTGTTGTAAGGACTGTTATTAAAAACAAAAATTTTTTCCATAGAAATTTCTCCTTATAAAATATATTTTTCACAAACTTACTGGTGTAAGTTTTCATGAAAAGTATGAAAGATTTTATAAAAGGAGATTTTTCCTCATAAATATTTTGTTGGTTTTTTGATGGATCCTTCACGGAAATCCGTTTTTTTCGCAGAACCGAACTTAACAAGACATAACAGCACCAACCTACTCCATACGGCACACATCCAAACAAAGCGTGACAGAATAAAATTCAGTAGTAAACAGAAAAAACGAAATGTCCCGGAGACATCTCGTTCTTTCTGTATTAGGTTAGTTCATTTCTTGGTATTATCTTTCTTCGTCAATTTCGTCTTCCTCTGGTTCAACCTCTTCTGTTTCAATGTCATACAACAAACTATCAGCATAATCGTTCAAACCACAACGATAAGCGATTTCATCAACTCTTTTGAAAACATATGACACAGGATAGGATAAACTACCGATTTTGACCTCTTCATTGCATTCATCCAACATATCATCGTATGTTTCGGTAGCATAGTTAAATACTGCCTCTTCTGCTTCCTCGCGAGTATTATAAGTAGCGCCATTGAAAATGAAATTTTTTTCCATAAAAAATTTTCTCCTTTATTAAAAATATTTTTCGAAACTCACTCATGTAAGTTTACATAATAAGTATGAAAGATTTTTTTAAAGGAGATTTTTCCTCATAAATATTTTTTATCACATAAATGCACAATTTATATCCTCTATACCGACATCTGTCAGTATTCCGCTTATTTTTGCATTGGGGCAGGAATATCTTTGATGAAGATACCTCATAGATGCACCGAGTTCCCCATCCGGTCCACCAAGCTGTGATACCACTATATTAGCAATTTGTAAATTTGGGTGCTTTATCTTAACGGGATATTCAAGTTTCTTTTCATAAATCCACATGCTGTATGTCCGTCCTTTCCTCACATGTTAGCGTCAAGTTCCCAGGGCCATGGACCATCTGTCCATTTCCAAGCAGATGTGGATATATTGTTTTTAGCTGTTATGGGATATCCACTTTGACTCAGCAGTTCTTCTATCTTCTTCTTTTCGGCAAGTAGTTTATGATAGTGATCAAGTGCCTCTGCCGAGCAAGGATATGCATCAAGATACAGTATTGTATCAATCAGCGAAAAATCTATGAGTTGAAGTTCATGGATGAGCTTTCTTGTCTCCTTTGGCGTGATATTTGTCCCAGAACATCTTCGCACCGCTGATAAATCACGTCTATCTAGTCTACCGGAATTAATCATGTAAACACCTTCCTTTTGTAACACTTGCACCCATAAAAGGAAGATTAAGCTCTGCAAAAAGAGTGCCATCCATAAGAGCAGTCTCCTTATCGTATAGATTTCTGAATTCCTGAAGCGGAGCATACATCGAGGCAAGAGGATAGCCATCAAGACCAAAGGTCTTGCTTGGTGTACATCTTATGCCGTTATCTGTATTTCTGTTACATCTGTTATTTGGCATATCACATTTGTGCCCTCTATTGTCAGCCGCATGCAAAAGATACTCGTTACCGATCATTTCACGTGACATCATATTGTTTTCTTCCGTATACATTATGTCGATCCTTTCATTGTCATTAGTGAAGAGTTTTCCTCCTCATCTACATAGTATGTCAAATCCGAAAGAATAGATACAAGGGGCAGCACCGGCGGTTTTAAGAAAAAACAAAAGACGGAGTCAAAACAATTGCTAATTGCTTCAAACCCCGTCTTAATCATGTTTTATGATACTTTATATAAAATTATTTATATGCTTCAACCATCATGTGAGTGAGTCTCTTTGCTTCCTCTATGCCGTAACCGGGAAGTATGTCGTCAGTGGTAAGGAACTGCTTGAGGGGAGAAAGAGTAGCAACACTTTCGTCAACCTTGATTTCCTCTACACCTGCCTCAGTACGCTTGATGATAGTATCTCCACCGTACCACATAAGAGAACCGGTACTGCCACCGATTTCAAGAACGCAAGGATAGTGCTTTGAAACGAAACCGGTCTCGTTTATGGCTATACAACCGTTTGCAAATCCCATAACGGTAACAGCGTTATCCTCAACACGGTCAACGTTGATAACATTAGCATCCTCGTTAATACAAGCGTTAGTAAATACAGACTTGTAAGTAACAGGCTCACCGCAGAACCAGTCGGTAAGATACATACCGTGAGCACCAAGGTCGATCATAGCACCGCCGCCGCACTCCTTAGCGTTATAGAAGTGCTTGGGAAGCCAGTTAGCGCTACTACCGGAATGGCAGTTACGGAAACGGAAGAAATTAATTACGCCGATCTCATCTGCATCAACCATGTTCTTAAGGGTAATAACACCGGCATTCTTCTTCCAGGGATAGGAAATAACGAATTTAACGTTGTTTCTCTTAACAGCATCAGCAACTCTGTCGGCATCCTCGTCGGTAAGGGTAAGAACTTTTTCGGTAAAGATATGCTTACCTGCATCAGCTATTCTGACCATAAGATCAGCGTGCATATCGGTAGAAGCGCAAACGATTACGCCTTCAGCATCGGATGCGAGAAGATCCTCAAAGGTATCGAAAGCGGGAATCTCATGCTTCTCTGCAAAATTAGCTTTTCTCTCGCTATCTGCTTCCCAAACACCGATAACATCGGAAAACTCCTTAGCGGTCTTTGCATATCCGCCTGCATGTACGTGCCATACACCACAAAGTGCAACCTTCATAATAAAAATACCTACTTTCTTTTATCGGGGCGTTCGCGCCTCATTTATAAGATAAATAATTATAACAAATTAACTGTTTTTTGTCAAGTTCAGCATAGTAAAGTGCAAATATATTTATGTCATTTTATATTCACATTCACTTTACCTAGGCATCATAGTTAACACTTGATTTTTACACAAATAAATGCTATACTGAGAAAAAATAACAAAGGAGTTCTAAGTTATGTTTAATCGCTTCGTTCTCAACGAAACATCCTATCACGGGTACGGCGCCATTACCGCTATTGCCGAGGAAATAAATGCCCGCGGCTTTAAGAAGGTCTTTCTCTGTTCAGATCCCGATCTGATCAAATTCGGTGTTACCAAGAAGGTCACTGACGTACTTGACTCCGCATCTATTCCCTACACTGTATATTCAAATATAAAGCCCAATCCTACTGTTGAAAATGTTCAGGGTGGTGTTACTGCTTTTAAGAAAGCAGATGCTGACTGTATAGTTGCAGTAGGCGGCGGTTCCTCTATGGATACCGCAAAGGCTATTGGTATTATAATTACAAATCCTGAATTTGAGGATGTTATCAGTCTCGAAGGTGTTGCGCCTACTAAGAACAAGTGCGTTCCGATAATTGCTGTTCCCACAACTGCAGGTACTGCGGCAGAGGTTACCATAAATTACGTTATTACCGATGAAAAGAACAATCGCAAGATGGTTTGTGTTGACATTCATGACATTCCTATTGTTGCGGTTGTTGACCCAGCTATGATGGATACTATGCCTAAAGGACTTACTGCCGCTACCGGAATGGATGCACTTACCCATGCTATAGAAGGTTATATCACAAAGGGTGCTTGGGAGCTTTCCGATATGTTTCATATTAAAGCTATCGAAATCATTGGAAAATCCCTCAGAGATGCAGTTGAAAATAAGCAGTCCGGCCGCGAGGGAATGGCTCTCGGTCAGTATGTTGCAGGTATGGGTTTCTCCAACGTCGGTCTCGGAATTGTTCACTCAATGGCTCATCCTCTCGGTGCACTCTATGATACCCCTCATGGTATTGCAAACGCAATAATCCTTCCTACCGTTATGGAGTATAACGCTCCCATGACAGGCGAGAAATACCGCGATATTGCGCGTGCAATGGGCGTTGAGGGTACCGATTCCATGTCTCAGAAAGAGTACAGAAAAGCAGCCATCGATGCTGTCAAGAAGCTTTCCGCTGACGTAGGTATTCCCGCTACACTTAAGGATATAGTTAAGGAAGAGGATGTCGATTTTCTTTCCAAGTCAGCTTTTGCAGATGCATGTCGTCCCGGTAATCCCCGTGATACAAGCGAGGAAGAGATCGCAGAGCTTTACAGATCTCTCCTTTGATGTTTACACGTTTTTGCCAGAGAGGTATTAAATGGATAACAACGAAAAAAAATTGAATGAAACTGAAGAAATAGAAGAATCCAATCTTTCAAAGAGAATAAGATCGCTTGAAGGTGAGGAAGAACCAGCCGAGGATATCTCTGCACTTTATGCTCCAAAGACTATCGGAGACAAGATATCAAATTTCTGGTATCATTTTAAATGGCCTTTCGTAGTATCCGGTTTTTTGGCGGTAGTTATTATATTCTGTGTTGTTCAGATTTTTACCAAAGAAAAGCCTGATCTCTACATTATGTATGCCGGTCCCGCATCACTTACACCTCAAGGTATCGCTCTCGTTGAGGAATCTTTTGAAACGTTTGATTCAGATTATAACAGTGACGGTAAAAGTGTTGCTTCCCTGCTTGATCTGGTTGTTTATACCAATGAACAAATCGATGAGCTAAGAGCAGAATCTGTTGAAAAGAAAGAACCTATAGTCTTTAACACGCAAACAATTTATACCGCTCGTCAGCGTTTTAGTGCTGAGATAACCACCGGAGATACAGTTATTTGTTTGCTTGACCCTAACATGTACGAATCTGTGTATACAGCAGGTGGTTTTATGCCACTCAGTGAAATTTTCGGAGAACTGCCCGAGAATGTAGAGGCATATGATGACTGCGCCATCGTTCTTTCATCCACTGATTTTGGAAAAAAATTCAGTGGTGTAAACGAACTTCCGTATGATACCCTTATCTGTGTAAGAAAGGTTTCGACTATGGGTATATTCAAGGGTATAGAAAAAGTCAAAGCCGCTCATGCACATCACGTTGAAGTCTTTAGAGACATTATTTCTTATACATCTTCTGATTCAAAATAATTTGTGATACAAAAAGAGGTCAATCCCCAAAATATGGGATTGACCTCTTCTATATTTATCTGTTCCACAGAACTATTATAAGAGCAGGCTTTTATGCTGTAGGAATATTTGTATGAGCCTGAAGACCACGATCTACGACAGCATTCTGTCTCATCTTGTATTTAAGTATCTTACCAGCCGCATTCATCGGGAATGAGTCAACAAACATAACGTATCTGGGAGTCTTGTGCTTTGCCATATGGTCTCGAACAAATGCCTTGATCTCCTCTTCGGTAGCAGTTTCTCCTTCTTTGAGGATAATACAAGCGCATATCTCCTCACCATATTCCTTGTCCGGTACACCAATAACCTGAACATCAGATACCTTGGGATAGGTGTAAATAAAGTCCTCAATCTCCTTAGGATATATATTTTCACCACCACGAATAATCATATCCTTGATACGTCCGGTAATCTTGAAATAACCATTCTCATCACGTCGTGCAAGGTCTCCTGAATGAAGCCAACCATCGCTATCAATAACTGCAGCAGTTGCTTCGGGCATCTTATAATAACCCTTCATTATATTATAACCGCGTGCACAGAACTCACCATCAGTATTGTCAGGCAGCTCCTCGCCGGTTTCAGGGTCAACGATCTTACATTCAACAGCAAACATCGCCGCACCGACAGTATTAACTCTAACTTCGATAGAGTCAGTAGTTTTTGACATAGTAGTAGCGGGAGATGCCTCTGTCTGTCCGTAGGTAATACAGATTTCCTTCATGTTCATCTTCTCGATAACATCCTGCATGTACTTAATAGGACAAGGACTACCTGCCATTATACCGGTACGCATGTATTCAAAATTAGTTTTCTCAAAATCAGGATGATTCATCATAGCGATAAACATGGTAGGAACACCGTGGAAGCAGGTGATCTTCTCCATGTTGATGCACCTAAGTCCCTTTGAGGGGGAAAATGCGGGAATAGGAGACATGGTAACACCATGAGTCATTGATGCAGTCATTGCAAGTACCATGCCAAAACAGTGGAACATTGGAACCTGGATCATCATACGATCAGCAGTAGAAAGATCCATACAGTCACCGATTGCCTTACCGTTGTTAACAACGTTATAGTGGGTGAGCATAACACCCTTGGGGAATCCGGTGGTTCCGGATGTGTACTGCATGTTACATACATCATCCTTGGATATAGCGGCGGCGCGGCGATAAACCTCGGTTACAGGAACCTTATCGCTACATGCAATAGCCTCATCCCAAGTATAACAACCCTTCTGAGATGACTCACATGTAATAATATTACGAAGGAACGGCAATCTCTTGGTATAGAGAGGCATGTTCTTGTCGTGATTCTCAAGCTCGGGACAGATCTCATTGATAATTGAAACATAGTCGGAATCCTTATATCCGTCAATCATAACGAGAGTATGTGTATCGGACTGGCGAAGCAAATATTCGATCTCGTGTATCTTATATGCAGTATTAACAGTAACAAGAACAGCACCTATCTTTGTTGTTGCCCAAAACGTAATATACCACTGAGGAACGTTGGTAGCCCATATTGCAACGTGATCACCGGGTTTTACGCCCATAGCGATAAGAGAACGCGCAAAGGTATCAACGTCATCGCGGAACTCGGAATAGGTTCTGGTATAGTCAAGTTCAGTATAACGGAACGCATACTGATCAGGAAATTCATCAACCATTTTATCAAGAACCTGAGGGAAAGTAAGATCAATCAAGTGGTTTTTGGGCCATACATATTTACCGGTACCACGAATATTATCTATAAGTCTTCCGTTACCGGATGCGGTACCGAGAAAACGTGTCATGTAGTTTGCAAAATGAGGGAAAACTATACCGGCTGCCTGGATATCAGGCGCATAATTCTTTACCCACTCAAGGGAAACATAGCCCTCATAGTTAATGGAACGGAGAGCAAGCATTGCATCCTCAATTGGAAGATCACCCTCACCCATAAGACGATATTTAACCTTACCATCCTCCATTACCGAATCCTTGATGTGTGTATACTTTATATAAACACCGAGATTAGTAATGGTCTGTTCAGGTGTCTCACCCATAAAACGGTATGGATGGTGTATATCCCAAAGAGCGCCTACACATTCACTCTTAAGTTCAAATAAAAGTTCAGCAAGACGTTTTGTATCCGCATAAACACCGTTGGTCTCGATAAGAAGGGTGACCCCCTTCTCTTCTGCGTAAGGGATAAGCTCTCGCATTGTGTCCACGACAACACTGTCATCAACATCACCGTGTACGTCAGCATGCTCATCACCAAGTATTCTGATGTACATTGATCCAAGTTCGTGGGCAAGATCTATATAATCACGTATCTCCGCTATGTTGCTTTCCTTCCTGTCTGCATATTTTAATGCACAACCAGAGGAAAGACAAGGAATTTCAAGACGGCGCTTTTCGAGCTCAGCTTTAGTGTTTTTAATGTTAGACGGCTTAAAAGGACGAGCCTTAACCGAGAAAATATCGCCACCGAGACCACGCATCTCGATGCCGGAAAAGCCAAAATCCTTTGCCATTGAATATATGTCTGCCCAATCAAAATCGGGACAGCCAAGTGTTGAAAATGCAAGTTTCATATAATATCCTCTCTTTCTTTTTCTGAGAGACGAAAGAAATAAAAAAACGCCGTCGTCCCTCCGTTAACACAAGAGACGAAAGCGTAAACTTCCGCGGTACCACTCTGTTTGACATATAACATGCCCACTTTACAGCATCAACAAATGCCCTTCTCTATAACGGGAGAACCCGTCTGCACCTACTAAATTCACTTTTTCGGCACAACCGCTCAGCGGGGAGTAGAAAATAAAATGTAACACTGTTTTTCACCATTCAACAGCTCTCTGAAGATACAAAGAATATTTTCGCGCCGCTTCATCGCATTTGAAAAATTTCCATAATTATATCACACTAATTCGATATTGTCAAGTTCCTTTTTCTCTTTAAGAAAAAAAGAACCATAATTATAGACAATAATTATGGTTCTCTCTACCGTGATATATTTTATTCTATTACACCGCCACCAACAACAATATCACCATCATACAGCACAACTGACTGTCCTGGTGTTATTGCCCTCTGCGGCTGATCAAATTTAACCGATAATCTACCGTCAGGAAGTAGCACAGCATAAGCCGGTTGAGCCTTCTGACTGTACCTAACTTTAGCATCAACTCTCATGGGGGTATCAATAGAATCGACCGAAATAAGATTTACATCTTTTGCAGTAAGAGAATCTGAAAACAACTCGTCGTTATATCCGAGTACTACCTTGTTTTCAAAAACATCTTTCTTCACAACATACATAGGACACGGTAATGCAAGTCCAAGTCCTTTACGTTGTCCTATCGTGTAATGTATAATTCCCTTGTGCTGGCCGATTACATGTCCTGATTCACTGACAAAATCACCCGAGGGAAAACTTTTTCCTCGGTATTCCTCAATAAACTTACCGTAATTACCATCCGGAACAAAACATATATCCTGACTATCGCGTTTAGCCGCATTAACAAAGCCCTCTTTTTCAGCTATGTGTCTTGCCTCGCTTTTGCTTAACTCACCAAGGGGGAAAATTATATTCTTTAACTGGTCTTTTTTTAAATTATACAGTACGTAGCTTTGATCTTTTGAATCATCAACAGCCTTTTTTAGAAGATATCTACCTGCTTTACTATCGTACTCTACCCTTGCATAGTGACCGGTGACAACTTTGTCTGCGTTTTTTTCCTTTAATCTGTTGAAAAGAAGTTCAAACTTTATGACACGATTGCACACAATACAGGGATTAGGAGTTCCGCCCTTCTCATAAACCGCCACAAACTCATCAATAACCTTACGTTTGAAATCATCCCTATAGTCTATGACAGAAAACGGTATCCCTACTTTTTCAGCAACTTTCTCTGCATCTGAAATATCGCTATCAGCCACATTTTCGCCGTGCTTATCGTAGAGACGGAACATCACGCCTTCACACCCATAGCCACGAGTTTTCATAATATGAGCACATACAGAACTGTCAACACCGCCGCTCAGCGCAATTATAGCCTTTTCCACTAACAACTACACCTCTTTCCTATCGGTTATTTTATCATTTATTTCACCGGCTGTCAACCATATAGTACTTGGAAAAAACCTCAACACAAATTGTGTCGAGGTCTCATTAATATTATTTAAAGAATATAAATGCTGATACAATGGGAGCCTCTTTAGTCTTACATTGAAAAAGCATATACAGCAATAATGATAGAGCAAATAATACCTATCAGAGTATCCCCCTAAAATAATTGTGTTACGTTAAATGCACTTTACTTTCATAACAAATTACTACCTTAAAATGAAAAAGCCCTGCAAAAAGCAGGGCTGATTTCATTTGACTTACGCCTGGGTCTGCTCTTTAACCTTAGAGCTCTTGCCCACTCTGCCACGAAGATAGTAGAGCTTCGCACGGCGAACTTTACCGAGACGAACAACCTCAACCTTATCAACGTTAGGAGAATGGAGGGGGAATGTCTTCTCAACACCACAACCGTAAGAAACCTTTCTAACGGTAAAGGTCTCGGAGATTCCGCCACCGTGACGAGCGATTACAGTACCCTCAAAGATCTGAATTCTCTCGCGAGAACCCTCTTTGATACGGTTGTGAACCTTAACGGTATCACCGATTTTGAACTGAGGTACGCTCTCTTTAAGCTGCTCATTTGTAAAAGCCTTGATTAAATCCATTGTTGGCTCCTCCTTATACCGAACATTCATGCGGAGCATTCGCAGAGGACTGTTCTAAAATAATAGCGACTAAATCGCATACAAGATGTATTATATCATGAAGTATATAAATTTGCAAGTCTTTTTTCTTTTTTATCCTAAAATTTTATAAAATTTTTCTATTTCTTCGGGGTTACCGATTTTCTCGTTTGTAAGCGTATGTGAATACGCTTCTCCTACCTTTGGATCGTCAAGCACACACCTAACCGCATGGTAAATATCCTCCGGTTCCATTCCGCATATCATTCCAAGTTTTCCGCCACTTAGCTGTTCTTTTGCAGAAAGATAATCAGTTACAATTATCGGCTTATAAAGCACCTTCGCCTCTTCAACAGTTATCGGTTTACCCTCGTAACGAGACGGCAAAACAAAGAGATCGCAATCTCGAATATAAGAATATGGATTCTGCGTTGTGCCAAGAAAGATAAGAATATCAGGAACACCCGCCGCCATTGCATCAGCGATTAGAGAATCATGTTCCTCTCCATCACCGACTATATACCACCTGACATCATATCCATCCGCCCTGAGTCCGGCAAGAACAGGAGCTATCTTGTCAAAGCCCTTTTGATATGCCATTCTTCCGACAGAAAGTATTCTTGTTCCCTTAAAGTGTACATCGGGAAATTCATCGCCTCTGAGTGCAAGATCGCGAATAAGATTAGGATCGATGATATTTTCAATAACAGAAAACTTATCTTTAATGTCAGAAAATCTTTCGGTTAAAGACTGACACAATGAATTTGATACAGTGATGACATTATCGCAGGCAGAAAAATATTTATGATACAGTTCGTCATCACGTGTGGGAGTTGCATAATCAAAATGAAGCCACGTTATCTTCTTTTTAGCTTTTATCCTATCTACCATATAAAACATGGTCTTATCGCCCCAGTAAGAAATTACAGCTTCATACGCTGAAGCATCAAACATAGGCATTTTTTTAAGAAAAGAACACCATAATCTCATTGCTATTTTAGATCTGTTCTTTTTGTTAAATGCCATTTTCACGGCATAAGGGAGCATCTTAAATAATATAAAAGGATTTTTTCTTCCAAAGCACTTCCAAATTACACTTGAAGCATTTTTTCCGGTCATAGTAAACATATCGCCGTAATCATGCATCTTTAAAACTCTTACATAACTCGGAAGGAGATCAAGAAACTCTCCTTCTCTTTTGGCGAGCAGAAGGTCAACTTCGTATTGCTCTGTATCAAGACTGTTTATAAATGACAGGAATGACCTCTCTGTACCAGCACAGTTCATAGTTATCCCGACGAATAACAATTTTTTCTTCATTCGCATCAACCTTCTTTCCAAATTGGTTAAAATAGTTTATCATAAATAAAAAGGATAATCAAGTTTTATTCAAATATTTGACAGATATTTTAATTATTACCTCTTTGCACAAAGTATAAACAAATAGGTCAAAGGATAATAAAAAAGACACTGAAATCACAGTGTCTTTTTTAGATGTTAATATAAGGCTTCGATTAGTCAGCGTAAACGCTTACACACTTCTTATCCTTAGAAATGTGCTCGAACTTTACTCTGCCATCGATAAGAGCAAACAGTGTGTCATCAGAACCAATACCAACATTCTTGCCGGGATGGATCTTAGTACCACGCTGTCTTACAAGAATATTACCTGCAAGAACAACCTGTCCGTCTGCACGCTTTACGCCAAGACGCTTGGACTCACTGTCACGTCCGTTCTTAGTAGAACCAACACCCTTTTTATGAGCGAAAAACTGTAAGCTAAGCTTTAACACGTTATTATACCTCCGTTAATTAATTTTTACGGGATCATTTAAATTCGTCGGTAACCTCGACATCGAGATAGTCGTAATAATCCTCAATCATATCACTAAGCTGATAATAATAACCTTCAATAAGACCAGACACCGCGTATCGCTTTTTCTCATCTCCGTTATATTCAGGAAGAATCGAATGTGCCATAACCTTGATATCTGTCGTCTCATCATCAATGGTATACTCTACATTAGTAGCGTATGTGACCTCGATAGTATTAATGATCAACATAGTCATTGCGGATAACGCAGAACAAAGAATATCGTTCCCCGATTCGGCAAACCCAGTATGTCCCTGCTCCTCAAAACCGTAATAGACCCCATCCGCACGGTAAAAAATGACCTTAGTCATTTGCAGTTACCTCAAAATCAAAGACTGATCTTCTCGATCTGGATCTTAGTGTAAGGCTGTCTGTGACCGATCTTCTTCTTCTCGTTCTTCTTAGACTTATACTTAAGAACGTGAATTTTCTTACCCTTGCCGTTCTTAACGACATTTGCGGTAACGGTGGCACCCTCAACTACGGGAGCGCCTGCGACGAATCCGTCTGCAGTGGACATTGCAAGCACACGGTCAAAAGTGACAGTGCTGCCTTCTTCAGCATCAAGCTTTTCAACGAAGAGAATATCGCCTTCGTTGACCTTATACTGCTTTCCGCCCGTCTCAATAATTGCGAACACGAAAAGCACCTCTCTTTCATTTACGACTCGCTAAGTAAGGCAGTCACAAAGGACATTTTGTCAACCTTACATTATGCGGCATACTATTATAACATTTACAAAATTAAAAGTCAATAGTTATATTAAAATTTATTTTGTTTTACCTTTTTAACCCAGACGAATCATTTCATCAATAGATTTTCTGGCTAATTCAATAGTCTCTTTATCGAGAATTATTTCTTCCCCGCCCTCTCCCTTGAGTGCGTCAAGCACATCACTAAGAGTAGTAGCTTTCATATCAGAACATATCAGATTCTTTGATACAGGATAAAACTTCTTGTCGGGACACTCAAACTGAAGATGAGTAACTATACTGTTCTCGGTACCTATTATAAATTCTTTAACATCACTTGACTTTGCGTAATCCATTATTCCTGCAGTAGACCCCACGTAGTCTGCCATTGCAGTTACATCAGGAGTACACTCGGGATGTACAAGAAAAAGTGCACTTGGGTGCATGGCTTTTGCCGCAGATACTTCCTCTGCAGTAACTGCCGCATGACGAGGACATCCGCCGTTAAAAAGAACTATATTCTTTTCAGGAAGCATCTTCTTTACATATCTGCCGAGATTTATATCCGGAATGAAAATAATATTATCATTTTCAATTTTCTTTACTACGTTTAAAGCAGAGGAAGATGTTACACACACATCACACAGAGTCTTCAGCTCTGCGGTAGTATTAATATACGCTACAACAGCGTATCCCGGATATTTTTTCTTCATAGCTGAAAGCTCTGCTGGTGTAAGCTGTTCGGCCATCGGACATCCTGCAGTAGAGTTTGAAAGTATTACCTTTTTATCAGGAGACAGTATTTTAACTGTTTCTGCCATAAAACGGACACCGCACATTAGAAAATTATCATACTCTGCCTTTGCGGCTTTAACGCTAAGGGCATATGAGTCCCCGACAAAGTCTGCGATTTCAACTATTTCACGGGACTGATAACTATGTGCAAGAATACAAAAATTCTTCTCTTTTTTCAGTCTGATTATTTCTTCCTGTATATCTTTTATCATCTCGTTTTTTCCTCTTGCTCAAAAATTAATACAGTGTGATTATATCATAAATACGTAATATTTTCAAGCAGAATAATTTATTGCCTAAACATGTGTTATTTTTTACCATCTTGCTTGCATAAGAGATATGATTGGTATATAATATATTGAGATATTTTACAGTTGGAGATGATAACATTGTCTTTTTGCGTAAATAACAGCGAAACGTTGAAAATTCTAAAAGAAAAGAAAAAAGCGGTAGTTTTAGGTATAGGTGTTTCAAATCTTCCGCTTATCAATATACTTTGCGATATGGGAATAGAGGTAACCGCATGTGATAAAAAGGATCTCACTTCCCTTTCTTGTGCTGATAAATTACAGTCGCTGGGTGTAAAGCTTTCTCTGGGCGACAACTATCTTTCTGCTCTTGACAGTGGTGACTTTGTAATATTTCGTTCCCCGGGAATTCGCCCGGACATCAAAGAGATCTCGTCAGCATTAGATAGAGGATGTGTTCTGTCTTCTGAAATGGAACTCTTCTTTGAGGTCTGCCCGGCAAAGATAATAGGTGTAACCGGCAGTGACGGAAAAACAACAACCACAACACTGATATATAAAATGCTCTCTCTCGAATGCGAGAAACGAAAACTTGGCCAGGTTTTCGTTGGCGGAAATATAGGTTCTCCGTTACTTCCACTATCTGAAAAAATGACGGAAAATGATTTTGCCGTAGTAGAGCTTTCAAGCTTCCAGCTTATGACTATGACAAAATCACCTCTTGTTTCGGTCATCACCAACATATCCCCAAATCATCTTAACTGGCATATCGATATGGAAGAATATAAAAATGCTAAGTTCAATATTTTTTCACCCGGTAATTCACACAAGCTCACCGTAAATTTTGACTGCGAAGAAACAGCAGAACTTCTGAACACTCCTGGAAATGAAACAGTATATTTTTCTTCATTCCCTCTGCCAAAAGACAAAAGTGGAGTGTATCTTGACGGAAAAGATATAATCATGAGAAAAGACGGGGTAAACACTCCCATTATGTCCTCTGACGATATCATTATTCCCGGTAAACACAACGTGCAAAATTATATGGCAGCAATATCTGCCGTGTCAGACTACGTATCCATCGAAGCCATAAAGCAGATCGCAACAACATTCACAGGTGTTGAGCACAGATGCGAATTTGTTCGTGAAGTTAACGGTGTGCGTTTTTACAACAGTTCAATAGACTCATCTCCCACCCGAACCGCCGCGGCGTTATCTTCCTTCAACGGTAATGTCGTCGTAATTATCGGCGGAAGAGATAAGCATCTTGATCTTGCCCCTCTCGCGGAAACGCTTTGCGCTCGTTCAAAAGTAGCAATACTCACAGGAGAGTCTACAAAAATGGTAGAGGAAGCTCTTGAAAAATGTCATTCATACCATAGCTCCGGACTAAAAGCCGTTATATGTGATGATTTTGAAAATGCAGTTATCACTGCATACAAGGAAGCAGCTCCGGGAGATGTTGTTATTCTTTCTCCTGCATTTACCAGTTTTGACAGATTTAACAATTTCGAGGAACGTGGACGATTATTCAAAAAGATAGTAAATGAAATAATATAAGGAATTAAAAAAATGCTTAGTCTTAAAGATTTTATTTTATCACTCTGCAGTGTATCCACAGTGTCCGGAACAGAGCTTCTTGCAGACGACTCACTGTTCCCCTCAGATCTGTTTGATAAAGTTGAAAAAGACGATATCGGAAACAGATACTTCTATAAGTATTCAGCTCGTGACAATGCCCCTTTACTTATGATCGATGCTCACTTTGATGAGGTGGGGCTTGTTGTTTCAGAAATACTTGAAAATGGGTTTCTCAGAGTAGTTACATCGGGGCAACCTGATATGCGTGCACTCCCCGCAGCACCTCTCATAGTACACGGAAAAGAAGATATTTTTGCGGTTGCCGCATCTACTCCGCCACATCTTAGAAGCATAAATTCCGAAAATAAGCTTATAACGCCCGAAGAATTACTGATAGATACCGGTCTTACTAAAGAAAGAGCGCGTGAGCTCATCCGTGTCGGTGACAGAATATCCTATGCAAAGTCGCAGGGAAATCTTCTGAACGGCAAATTTTATGCACAGGGTCTTGATAACAAGTCTACCGTAGCTATTGCTTTGTATACAGTTTCAAACCTTGAAAAAGAGCTTATGCCATACAATGTATGTGTAGTTCTTTCCGCCAAAGAAGAGGGTGGATGTGTAGGGGCTCGTCTTGCCGCAAAACGTATTTCTCCGGATGCGGCCATTGTTCTTGACGTAGGCTTTGGTGCATCACCTGATATTGATTCAAAGAAGTGTATTGCGGTTGATAGTGGCGCCGCAATATCCTATTCATCTGCACTTGACAGACCTATGACACAAAATATAGTCAGAATTGCAAACAAGCGAGGACTTCAGCTCCAGACAATTGTTGAGAACCCTGCCCCCGGAACAAATGCCGAATATATTCAGTTTGCGGCAGGTGTTCCTGCAGTTCTTCTCAGCTTACCGCTTTATAATATGCATACCCCCGTCGAAGTAATCTCAATGGATGATGCCGAGTCCATGTCCGAATTGTTATCTGCAATTATAACCGACAACTCTCTAATTGGAGGTAACGCAAAATGAAAAATTTATACGGAACTGAACTTTTGAGAGAACTTTGTGATATCATTGCTCCATCAAGCGCCGAAGCTCCGGTTGCAGATGCAATCTGTGATATACTTAAAGGAACTTCTGTGGAAATCACCCGTGACAAAGTCGGAAACGTGGTCGCGTTAAAAAAAGGCAACGGAAAATCTGATCTTAAAATAATGGTATCCGCACACATGGATGAGGTTGGATTTATCATTACCGGGATCGATGATGATGGCCGCCTTTCATTTGCGACCGCCGGCGGAATAGACGGCTCAGTTCTCGGTGCAAGAGCAGTTAAGCTTATCTCTTCAAACGGTATTATCAATGGTGTAATATCAGTCAAACCCATTCACCTCCTCTCTCCTGATGAGAAAAAAACAGTATCCTCCGCAAACGATCTCAGAATAGATATTGGTGCCAAATCAAAAGAAGATGCTGAAAATTTTGTTTCTGTAGGAACTGTTGGAACCTTTGCATCTGATTTTGTTCGTTTTGGTGACGGAAAGATGTTAAGAGGAAAAGCCATAGATGACAGATTTGGTTGTGCTGTTATGTGTGATATAATCCGTGAAAACGATAATACCACATTTGACTGCGATGTGTATTTTGCCTTTACAACTCGCGAGGAAATAAGTTTCTCGGGAATTCTTACCACAACCGAGCAAATTTCTCCCGATATTGCGCTTGTTCTTGAATCAACCGCAGTTGCTGACCTGGCTGATATTCCTCATCATTCCCGTGTAGCATATACAGGAGAAGGCCCTGCTATTTCCTTTATGGACAGAGGTACTATATATCAGTCTGCAGTATACGACTTTGTTCTCAAAACCGCAAAATCAAACGGTATAAAAGCACAACCCAAGCGATTTGTATCTGGAGGCAATGATGCGGCATCCGTTCATTCCGCTCTTGGAGGAATCGCTACCGCGGCAATATCTATCCCCACCAGATATCTTCATTCTGCATCATGTGTAATTGCAGAGGAAGATTACTATTCAACTAAAGATCTTATTCTTGCTATAATAAAAAGCGACGTCATTCAGCTTTCTGAAGTCGCAAAAGGAGGTAACCGATGAAGGAACGTTTGATGGATATAGTCGATGCAATATCGGTCTCCGGCAGAGAAAAAGAATTGCTCTCATTAATCGAAAAAAAAGTTACTCCGTCAGCAAAGATAAGCTATGACGTGATGGGAAATCTTTACATCAAAAAAGACGGTGATGGTTGCAAAAGCATTCTTCTCGCAGTAAGTATTGATAGCGAAGGATTTTTTGTCAATTACTCATTTCCCGAAGAAAAAATAAGAATAGCTCCAACCTTCTCTGTTACAGACTACAGTACTATAGTTGGCTCAAAGCTGAAAGGATGTGGCATAACAGGTACTGTTTGTTCTGAGAAAGAAAAAGATATCACTCTTTCCGACATATATTTTGAACCTGATGAAGATCAAGCTGCGCCTAATATCGGTGATCACCTCTCTTTTGTTTCATCGGTAAATGAAGAAGAAGGTTATTTACTCGGTAGAAGAGTGGGAATAGCATGTATTATTTCAGCTCTCATTGATTGTATCAATAACTACGATGTACACAACACTGTAACTGTAGTATTTGCCGTATGCGGTATACCCGGTGGCAGAGGGCTAAAAACTGTTTGGAACACAGCCTCGCCCGATAAAGCAATTGTCCTGAGAACACTTGAGAGTACAAAGGAATTGCCTATACTTCTTGCTAAGGACGGTATCACACTTTCTGACACAGAAATGTTCAGAAAGGCCGCAGATATGCTCAGCTCAGAAAGGATAGATCATACTCTGGGTGCCGTAACTGATACCAAGAGAGATGCTATGTCAGTAAATCTCTCGGACATTGGTATACCAACACTTTCTCTTGCTCTACCCACACAGAACATAGGAAAAGACAGTGAGAAGGTGTATTCACCTGCAGCAGAAGCTATCTCTGATACAATAAAAGCACTTATTAAAATAAACTATTGATAACTAAAGGTACAGGATAATAAAAATGTTTTTTTCTGATAAAATACTTGAACTCTCGCAAAAAGCAGAAGAGGCTCTTGCGCCCGTTTTTAAAAATATCGATGCAAAATCCACCGAGAACACCGCCCGTGTTATGGACACCTTTGCGAAATACAAAGTAAGTGATTCACTTTTTGCCGGTACAAGCGGATACGGATACGATGACCGCGGTCGTGACACTCTTGATCTCATTTATGCAGACCTGTTTGGTGCGGATGCCGCATTTGTCAGACACAATATCGTATCAGGAACACACGCTCTTACAATAGCTCTTTTCGGAATTCTTCGTCCCGGTGATATTCTTCTCTCGGTAACAGGAAAACCTTATGATACTCTTGATGAGGTTATAGGAAGCAACACAAAAAATGGAGACGGTTCTCTTGCGGACTTTGGAGTTGAATACAGAGAAGTAGCAATGACTCCGGATAGCAAAGTCGATTTCCCTGCTGTAAAAAAAGCCATTGATGAATGCGGAAGTAAGCTTAAGGCTGTGTTTTTCCAGCGTTCAAAAGGGTATCTAAACAGAAGAACTCTCACAACCGCAGAAATGAAGGAACTCATTGATTTTGTAAGATCAAACACAAAGGCATACATTATAGCAGATAACTGCTATGGCGAATTTGTTGACGTGTGTGAGCCCTCATCTTACGGAGCGGATCTTGTTGTGGGTTCTCTCATAAAGAATCCCGGCGGCGGAATTGCAGAGTCAGGCGGATATATTGCAGGTAGCAAAAAAGCAGTAGAACTCGCCTCGTATAGACTCACCTCTGTCGGTGTGGGATGCGAGGTTGGTGCTACCCTCGGTCAGAACAAGAGCCTTTACAAGGGTCTTTTCTATGCGCCTCATACCGTCGCTCAGGCACTCAAAACAGCTCATTTTGCCGCTTATATTTTTGATGCACTCGGATACGAGGTTGAACCTTCCCCCTTTGAGGAACGTGCCGATATTATTCAAGCAGTTAAACTGAATGCCCCTGAGCTTCTGTGTGCTTTCTGCCGTGGTATACAGTACGGTTCTCCGGTTGATTCTTTTGTTACACCTGAGCCTTGGGATATGCCCGGATACAATGATCAGGTCATTATGGCCGCAGGAACATTTGTTCAGGGTGCATCAATAGAACTTTCTGCAGATGGTCCCATGAGACCTCCTTATACTGCTTTTTTCCAGGGTGGACTTACTTATGAAAGCGGGAAAATAGGTATAATGTCTGCAGCAGAAGAATTACTTAAGGAGATTAACAAAAAATAATGGAATATAAAACTAAAGACAGATGGATTAAGATCGTCAGCAGCTTCGTCTTCTTCAGTTTTATTATACCGATCGTTTTTCTTATAATCAGACTCGTTACCTACAAATACGATAATACAGTTTCAAGAAGTTACAGTGACTACGTACTGATGCTTGTACAGTGCCTGCTCGGAGTCATTGTCATGGTCCTGCCGAGTATAATTACAAAAAAACTCCGCCTTGAGATTCCATCAACTATGTACCTCATATACTGGTTGTTTCTCTATTGTGCAATTTTTCTTGGTGAGATCAGAAACTTCTACTATATTGTTCCTCATTTTGACACTATTCTCCACACTTTTAGTGGTGCTATGCTTGGTGCACTTGGATTCTCCTTTATTTCATTACTTAATAAAGAGCCCAAAATTGATCTTATTCTCTCCCCTGTTTTTGTTGCTCTGTTCGCCTTTTGTTTTGGTGTTACCCTTGGTGCGTTGTGGGAGATATATGAATTTGCAGTAGACGGTATTATGGGAGTTAATATGCAGAAATTTGCTCTCAGTGACGGTACAGATCTGATAGGAAGAAATGCTCTTGCAGACACAATGAAGGATATTATCGTTGATACTATAGGGGCTTTCTCTGCATCTCTGTTTGGGTATGCCGCATTAAAATTCAAAAAAGGATGGCTTGACAATCTCCTGATAAGGCGAGATCATGACAGTATGAATGATTAAATCTGTATAAAACACCTTTTTCTCTGTAACACTATAAACAAGGAGGGGTGTAATATGACAGAAGATCAAAACTCACATGAATGTATGCCTATCGGTCTGGCTGTTTCCTTGGCGCAAAATATTGATGCCGTAAACAACTTTTCTCTTTTAACTAAGGAGGAGAGGGCCAGCGTTCTTGATAAAGCAAGACGGACGACCACAAAAGCAGAAATGATAGCCATTGTAAGCGATATAGCAAAAAGAAACAGATAACCGGTATGTCCCGTAATCACGGGACATACCGGTTATTATTTAGTCCAGATCTGCTATTATTTTTGCTATTGCACTGTCATTATGATGTACAGTTATTTTGTCTGCAACCTTTTTTAAAGCGTCTGCTGCGTTTAAAACTGCGTAACCTATGTCCGCGTGTTTTACCATTTGGATATCATTCTCATAGTCGCCGACTGCAATTGTTGTGTGTATATGGGTATCAGCCATTTCCCTTAAAATGTCTATCATTGCCCCTTTTCCCGAATCGTACGATACAACCTCTGTACCCTCAGGCCAACTTCTTCCAAACACATACTTATCGCCGAACTTTTCATTCATACTGTCAACTCTGCTGGTATCAATCGTAGAATGGATAAGCAGCATCTTATAGATAGTTTGTTCATCTGCAATTTTTCTCAGTTCAGCCATATCTGTAGCAAGTAGTTCCTCTGCAGAAATACTCATACCGTCATTACCGCTATCAAGAAATACATCTATGGCACATATCTCCGGAAACTCAGTAAGTATTCTTTTTATATTATCTGCAGTAGCATCGGTTTTGTGAAACGGTCTTGAGACTATAATATCTCCGGTGTCCTTATGACATAAAACCGTACCGTTGAGGCATATTACGTGAGTATTAGGAGTAAATCCGGGTTTGAATTTGTGTATATAATCAAACCAACGACCGGTCGCAAGGGTAAACAAACCGCCATTCTCCTGAAAATATCTTATAGCTTCCTCATTTTCCGAGGATATTTTACCATCCTGCCCTACTATAGTGCCATCAATATCGCTACAGAATAAATATCCTGAAAACTTTCCCATTTTTTATTTTTCCTTTTATTCATTTATAAATATCTTTGAATATGACTGTGCAATATTGAGCACATGGTCACCAATACGCTCGAAGTCAATAAGAAGCTCCGAGAACAAAACACATGCTTCTTCTGAACAAAGTCCCTTACGCATTCTTTCGAGATGGTCCTCGCGGTAAGTCTTTGTCATGTCATCTATCAGCTGTTCCATAGCCGCAATTTTTGAGAGCCACTCAGCTGGATCAGAATCTCTGTTAAGAACCTTATCGATCGCTTTTTTAGTGATAAGCTGCATTTCCTTGATCTCGGTTATTGCTTCTACAGAAAAGTTAATCGACTTTCTGTTAATGACCTCTATATAATCACTGATATTAACCGCATGGTCACCTATACGCTCTACATTTCCTGAAATAAGGAAATATTCCTCAATGGAAGCAACATTTTGACCTGCATGATTTCCTGCAAGAATTTTGGAAATATACTGAGATATCTCCTTGTTCATGGAATCGATAGTTTCTTCTGTCTGTTCTATGGCAGGAAGTAAATCAGTATTTTTATCAATTATAACCTGATAACAAAGATTAACGTTCTCGCCAGCAAGAGATACCATATTCTCTACTTCTTTACGGAGCAAATCAATATGAACCGCAGTTGCACCAAGACCTGTACGACCACCTATACGGTACTCTGCATTGAGGGAAGCAAGTGAAAGCTCTCCCTCATCCATGTTTTCACCTGCATCAGGAAGTATTTTAACTGCCAAAGATGCCATAACATTACCAAACGGGATAAGCAATACGGTTGTAACTATATTAAACACAGTATGCATATTTGCTATTTGTGATGCCGGGTCTGCAGTAATTGATTCCATAAATGCGGTAAAAGGTGTAAGCATGCAAATAAGGGTAAACAATATTGTACCGGATATATTAAACATTAAGTGAATAACGGTAGTTCTTTTAGCACTTTTATTTGCACCGATAGATGCAAGAAGCGCTGTAATACAAGTACCGATATTCTGACCGAAAAGCACGTATACTGCTGTAGGAAGCCCAATTACCCCCGATACAGCCAAGGCCTGAAGAATACCGACAGAAGCAGAAGAAGACTGAATGATAGCTGTAAACAACGCACCTACAAGTATACCGACAAGAGGATTGGAAAAGTTTTTGACTATATCAACAAACCACTCCGCATCACGCAACGGGTTCATTGATGCACTCATCATTTCCATACCAATAAACAATATGCCAAGACCTGCCATAATCCTGCCTATATGATGTACCTTGGGCATCTTGAGGAACACAATAAGAGCAACGCCGAGGAATGCAACAAGAGGTGCAAGCATACCGACATCAAGAGCAATAAGCTGACCTGTTACCGTTGTACCGATATTAGCACCCATGATAATCCACACAGCCTGGCGGAGAGTCATCATGCCTGAGTTAACAAATCCAACAACCATGACAGTCGTAGCTGATGAGGACTGAATAGCAACAGTTATTCCCGCACCCACAAGAATACCCAGGAATCTGTTCGTAGTAAGCTTCTCAAGTATCTTTTTCATTTTGTTGCCGGCAGCATCTTCAAGACCATCACTCATCATCTGCATTCCGTAAAGGAATAACGCGAGACCACCAAGCAAACTTAAATAATTCGATATCTGCATAAACTTCCTCCGTTTTTCTCTTCTGTATCGGTTATTATTTACCGATTATAAACCCATTTCTCCTAAAATAGAACAAATATCGCCTGCTCCCATTATTATTATGGAATCCCCTTCCTTAATTCCATTCTTAAGGAAAGAAAGGATTTCATTGTACGTACCAAAATAATGTGCATTTGAAATATCATCCGCAAGTTTTTCCGAGGACACACCCCACTGGTTGGTTTCTCTTGCGGCATAGATATCAGAAAGAATCACGTTAATATTGTATTCGGAAAAAGCTGAAACAAAATCATCATAGAGTGTTGCCGTTCGGGAATAAGTATGTGGTTGGAAAACACACCACACATTATTATATCCCATTTTTTCAATAGCCGAGAAGGTACTTCTTATCTCCTTCGGATGATGAGCATAATCATCAAAAACATCTGCGCCAAAATACTTTCCTCTGTACTCCATACGTCTGTGTACACCGGTAAATGTCGCAAGACCTTTTATAATACCGTCCTTTCCTATACCGCAAGAGGCAGCGGCCGCAGCAGCAGCAAGGGCATCTCGAACATAATGTTCACCGGAAACGGAAAGGTCAATGTGGCAGTAAAATTCGCACTTATATAAAAGATCAAATCCGCAAACTTTTCCGTTATATTCTATATTAACGGCTCTGTAGTCAACGTCCTCCGAATCAACACCAAAGGTTACTATGTTGCCTTTATATTCATCAGCAACCATTCTAATGTTTTTATCATCAAAATTAAGAACAGCGGTTCCTGTATCATCACATTTATTTAAAAACTTAGAAAATGATGAACGAATGTGTTCAATACCTGAAAAATAATCAAGATGATCAAGATCAATGTTAAGAATAAGAGCAACCGAAGGATAAAATTCAAGGAATGAGTCCTTATACTCACACGCCTCAAAGACGAGGTTATCAATACCGCCACCCCTATATGAGCTCTCTATCCCCTTTAGCTCTGCGCCTGAGAGTACTGTTGGATCACCTCCGCCATACTCAAAAACCGAAGCAACCATTGCAGTAGTTGTACTCTTACCATGCATGCCTGACACACCGATCCTCTCGGTATAACCACTCATAATATAACCCATATAGTCAGCACGTGATATAACAGGTATACCAAGCTCAACAGCACGCAGATACTCAATATTATCCTCTCCGATAGCTACCGTATAAACCAACGCACCATATCCATTTAAATGCTCGGTATCGAGTTCATAAAAAACCTCCATGCCCAAATTCTCGAGCTTCTCGGTTATAGCGCTTCGTGTTCGGTCGTAACCGCCTGCTCGAATTCCTTGTGCAACAGTCATACGAGCAAGAGCGGACATATTTATTCCACCGATTCCAAGGAAATATATACTTTTAACGTCACGAAGAAGAACTGATAATCTTTCTTTCCCGTACGCGGTATTTCCAAGTGACAAAACAATCTCACCTTTCCGATAAATTGTTATCTTTTTTAGACTACTTAAATGTTTATGCTTTTTATCAAAAAATAATCAAGAAAAAAACACATTAACGTGGGTATAATTTTCACAATAAAGTTATAGAATATATTCTGCAAGGAAATGAATAAAGCAATGCTTTTTCGGACAACTTTGATTGGGAGGGAATCAAATTGACAATAACCGATATCAAAATTCGAAAGATGTTTAGTGATGGACCAATGAAAGCCATTGTGTCTGTAACTTTTGACGATCAGCTGGCAGTTCACGATATAAAAGTTATCAACACACGCGATAAATTGTTTATAGTAATGCCCAGCAGAAAAAATCCCGATGCTACCTATCGCGATATCGTTCATCCGATAAACGCAGACTTCAGAAGCATGCTCGAAAAGTCCGTGCTCGAAGCGTATGAAAACGCCCTTGCAGAAGCTGATGCAATTGATGAGGAAAGCATTGCTCTGGTATAACTAAATAAAACAATCAAAAGCTCTGTCAATACTATTCGGCAGAGTTTTTTTGTTTGCTATTGTCCTTTTCTTTTTCCTTGTTCTTCTCTTTATTTTTATCTTTGTCTTTATTTTTTTCTTTTGATTTCACAGTTTCTTCCATTTCTTCGGGTTTTATCTCATTGATAGCATTTTGAGCGTATATCTTATATGAAAATGCTTTTGCAAACGCAGACAAAACTCTGCGAGCTCCCTCTAAAGACTCGTCCGCATTTACAGGTGACTCACCACCGAATGTGTACTTGAGTGCGTGTTCAATCTCATCACAGAAAAGATCATATGCTTCTTCCGGAGTATAAGCACCGGTAAGTATGTCAAGCACCGACTTGATCTCTGTCATTGAAAGAATTCTCTTGCCAAAACAAATAATGTGAAGATATGCAAGATGAAGCCGTGAATATTTCTTTTTTTCCGGAGGAGGAATAAGCTTATTTTTGACATAGTTATTAACCATTGTTTGAGTAATAACAGTCATATTCTTGGAATCATCATCTTCCTTTTTGTTTTCATCGTCCACGGATTCACCAAACAAATGAAGATTCTTCTCAAGAACAAAGAGAACCTGATCCATATAAAGCTCAAGCTCAGGAAGCTCCCCCCATCGAGGACAATGAAAAGATAAATACCGTTCGTTATGCGGCATATCACAACCTCCATCAAAAATCACAAGTACATCAAAGCATGTGTAGCTAAACAAAAATTAAAGATATTTTCATTTTCTCCATGTTCTCGGCGAAAAGAGAACAAATAGCGGGAACAGCTCAAGACGTCCAAACAGCATATCCAACGAAAAAACAAGTTTTGAAAAAAGACTGTAGCTTCCAAAATTTCCGGAAGGACCAACGTCTCCAAGCCCGGGGCCAATGTTATTAACACATGTAATAACTCCGGTAACATTGCTCACAGTATCTAATCCATTAAATGAAATCAAAACAATTGAAACAATAATAACGATAACATACAGAATAAAATATGAGGAAATATTATTAACCATACTTTCACTTACTGTCTTACCGTTAAATCTTACAGTGCTTACAGCATTTGGCTTAGCAACGCGACGTATTTCTCTTATTGCAATTTTACCTAGAAGAATAAATCTGGATACCTTAAGACCACCGCCGGTACTTCCTCCGCACGCACCGATACACATTACAACCATCATTATTATTCTTGAAAATTCAGGCCACAGATTAAAATCCATGGTAGAAAATCCGGTCGATGTCATAACACTGGAAACCTGAAAAAAAGCTCCTCGGAATGCCTCTCCGACACTAGAACACATGTTAACAATATTTATAGCTATAGCCACAGAAGCTGCGAGCATTATAATTACATATACTCTAAGCTCTTCGTTTTTAAAAAATTCTTTGAATCTTCGAACAATAATAAGGTAATAACAACCGAAATTTACCCCGAACAAAGCCATAAACACCGCCACAACAATCTGTGCTGCAACACTAAAGCTCGCAAAGGAGTCATTGTAAATACCAAAACCACCGGTACCTGCATTCGCAAAAGTCATTGTTATAGATTCAAAAGCATCCATTCCGCAAAAAAGTAAGATTATAAACTCTGCCGCAGACATAGACACATATATAATATAAAGAATCTTGGCAGTGCCTTTCGAACTGGGAACAAGTTTTGATACCTCGGACCCTGAGCTTTCCGCACGGAGAAGATAAATGTTTCCTCCCCCACTTGCAAGCTTTACAGTAGCAATAACAAACACAAGGACTCCCATACCGCCAATCCAATGGGAGAAGCATCTCCAAAACAATGATGCATGACTAAGAGCTTCTACGTCAGACAAAACAGTTGCACCGGTAGTTGTAAATCCTGATACCATTTCAAAAAACGCATCCACGTAAGTCGGAAATTCGCCTGACAGTGTAAACGGTATGGCGCCGAACAAACTCATTACTATCCAACCAAGAGCAACCGTTATAAGTCCTTCTCGAGAAAATATCATTCTGTCCTTGGTTTTTACGCAACGTAAAAGCAATCCGATAGCCACGAGAACAATTGCGGTGGCCAGATAATATTTAAGTATATTCTCACGGTATATAAAAGCTACAAGCGAAGGAAAAAGCATAAGTATACCTTCAAGTAACAACAGCAAACCAAGAGAATAAACTATCATTCGTCTATTCATATTCTACCCCCTAATATCCTCCAAATTATCGAGACCTAAGCGGGTAGTAACTACAATTACTGTATCGCCTGCCTTAAGAGCATCGGAACCTCGCGGAATAATAATTGTTCCCTGTCTGTTTATGCTGGCAAGAATGACATCGCTTGAAGTATTAAGGTCTTTAAGTGGAACACCTATAAGACTACTATCCTCATTTACTGCAAGCTCCAGTGCCTCCGCCTTATCGCCTGCAAGCTTATAGAGAGTAAGAACATTACTCCCTTCCGAATTCTGTTTAGCTCTTACATACTGTAGAATAAGATTAGCAGCAATCTTCTTGGGAGTAACGATACTGTCAAGGCCAAGTGAACGTCCAAGATATGTCAGTTCAGCACGGCTAACCTTAGTAATCGTCTTTATATCTTCACATACGTTATTAGCATATAAAGAAGCAATTATATTTTCTTCATCGATTCCGGTCATACAGCAAAGAGCATCTTTTTCTCTGAGTCCTTCCTCAGCAAGTATCTGCTGATCGGTACCATCACCGCAAATAACGTTAACATTCGGCAAGAGATCGGATATTTCCTCAGCAACAGCTCTGTCGATCTCGATTATCGTGATGTTAAGACGCTCTTTACTAAGCTGTTCAGCAAGATAGTACGATGTACGTCCGCCTCCGATTATTATTATATCGCGTACGGTAGTAGTTTTAATCCCGACTTCTCTGAAGAAAGCACCCAATTTCTCAGGAGATGATATGAGCATTAGCTCATCACCTTCATCAAAAACAAAGTCACCGTAAGGAATAATGACACGATCTTTTCTCTCAACCGCACAAACAAGCACAGGGTTTTTTAACTTTGAGAAAACAGAATTAACTGTTCTGCCACATAATGAATCAGAAGACTTAACGACATACTGAATCATCTCTATTTTACCTTTCGCAAACGGCTCAACATTTTTTGCAAGGGGGAATTTTAAAACTCTTGCAATTTCTCTTGCCGTTTCCATTTCCGGGTTTATACACATAGAGAGACCAAGATCATCACGTATGATATATATACCATCCCTATATTCAGGATTTCTTGCTCTGGCTATAGTACTTTTTGCGCCCAGTTTTTTACTGAGAAGACATGTTGTCAGATTTATCTCATCATTACCGGTGAGCGCAATAAGAAGTTCAGCCTCTCCGATATTGGCTTCGAGCAACACTCTGTAATCTGTAGCACTTCCTACAACACCGCCTATATCGTGTGATCCGACTGCCACATCAACTTTTTTCGCATCAATATCTATTACCGTGACGGAATGCCCCTCTGAAGAAAGCTGTTCAACTACTTCAAGGCCAACCTTTCCGAGTCCCGCAACAATTATATTCATAATTAGTCTCCGTAATTTTACAATGTTAAAATAACATTTTTATACTTCAAAATATACTTCTCAGTAAGTTAACTCTGCAATGAGAGGAAAATGATCTGAGGGAAAAACACCGTTTACAGACTCTTCAGCAGGAAAGGCGTTTTCGACACCGATTTCAGGGCTTACGAGAATATAATCAAGAACGCTTCCTCGTTTTGCGGATTTACCTTTGAACAAATGAAAGGTAAAATACTTGTTCTCAATTTTGTCTCCAAGTTTTTCCATCCCTTCAAGCACTGCGTCCCGAAGCATCGTACGTCCCCTACTGAAAAGAACCTTGAGAGGATTACTGTCGGGAGACGAATTCAAATCCCCCATAACAACGGTTGGTGTAACAGTTTCTGTTCTGTCAAGAGTATCTTTTATGAGGCAGGAAGAAAAAACTCTTGATCTTGATGATCTGTGATCATAGTGTGTATTGAGCACATTTACACATCCACCATCAGTATCTTTAAGATTGACACAAGTACAAATGCGTGGATAAAGTACACCAAAAAGACGACTTCCGAATTTATCGGGTTTGTCGGAAAGCCAAAATGTCTCCTCAGATACAACAGAAAACTTTTCTCGCCTTACAAGGATATCATTATGTTCTGAAAACAATCCAGCACATCTGGGGCGTCCAACGAAAAGATATTCCGGTAAAAGTGACTCGATATCCTTTTTCATTTTAGGAGTAAGCTCCTGAACACCAATAACGTCAGCACCTATACTGCGAATTATCGATATGACGGCATCTATTCTGTGTTTCCAACGTCTTTTACCATCAGAATAACAGTCTCTACGCAGATTAAATGTCGCGACTATAAAGCTGTTTTTTGCTTTCATTATGTTTTTTACTGAATTACTGCATCACAGTAAACACAATGGGTCTTTTCCACAGTTTCTTCGTTATATGTAAGCTTGGGAAGATATTTTTCGTGATTTGAAATACAACGAGGGTTAGTACAGTATCTGTGTCCTGCAGCCTCGTATACAGGATGTCCGCTATTCTTTTTGTTCTTGAGAAGTTCAAGGACAAGCGCCATACGTATGTACATACCGTTCTCAGCCTGTTCAAAGTACATAGCGCGAGGATCATCATCAACATCATAATCGATCTCATCAACTTTAGGAAGTGGATGAAGAATGAGAAGATCCTTTTTAGCTCTTTCAAGTTTCTTCTTGGTAAGAACAAATACACCTGATTGCTGTTCGTACTGCTCTACACTACGGAAGCGTTCCTTCTGTATTCTGGTCATGTACAGAACATCCAGATAAGGAATAACCTCTTCAAGATCTCCTGTCTCGGTATACTTTATTCCCTTCATTACGATCTGAGCTTTAAGATATTCAGGAATCTTAAGCTCCTCTGTTGATATCAAAATTATTTCCTTAACAGAATATCTGAGAAGAACATTTATAAGTGAATGAACAGTTCTTCCGTTAAGAAGGTCACCGCAAAGGCCTACGGTAAGGCCGTCCGGAGATCCCTTACTGAGAGATATTGTGAAAAGGTCTGTAAGAGTCTGTGTAGGATGCTGATGTCCACCGTCACCGGCATTTATAACAGGAGTACGGCTATAAAGAGAAGCCGCATAAGCTGCACCCTCAACAGGATGACGAATAACCGTAATATCAGAGTAGCCGGATACGATCTTTACAGTATCTCTCAAGCTCTCACCCTTTGAAACAGAAGAGCTTGATGCATCTGAAAATCCAATTACCTTACCGCCAAGTCTGAGCATAGCGGTTTGGAATGACAGCTGAGTTCTTGTACTGGGCTCATAGAAAAGTGTTGCCATTATTTTAGTTCTGCAGGCATCGCTGTAGTCATCAAGATTATTTTTGATCTGAGCTGCAGATGCACAAAGTTCTTTTATTTCTTCAACGGAGTAATCGCGTGAATCGATCAGGTGTCTTGCTTTCATTTTTTTCCTTCCTTTTCCACCTGGGGTCATACCGTATAAAAACAAACGGCAAAGTTCCTCAGTACATTTTGAATTGTTCTTTATAGGTTTTTAGGAGGTCGGATGTTTCACGGCCTCTCTTGATTTTAAAAATATTTATCCGTCACATTGGCTTCGATAGTCTACGTTTCGAGTAAGACATTTCCCTTAATTCCCTTTGCCGGCCATCTGTGTCTTAATATAGTCACGGTAAAGAATAGAATAAACCGAAACAGTTTTATATTCACCGTTAACATATATTGCAGAGCGTAATATCCCCTCGTGAGACATACCGCATTTTTCCATAACACGTCCGCTTGAATCGTTGCCTATCATATGACGCGCCTCGATACGGTTAAGATCAAGCTCTATAAAACCAAGCCGTATGATAGTACCTACCGCTTCGGTAGCATATCCCATATTCCAGTATGCGGGGTTAATAACATAACCTATCTCCGCTGAATTATTATGCTTATCAAAGTAATTAAAGCCGCAGGTACCTATCATCTTTCCTGTATCTCTGAGCTCAAGCGCCCAGTCAAAGAAATCATTTTCTTTGTATTTTTTCTCAACATATTTGAGATAGTCATAGGTATAACCTGCATCTGAATGGGGATTCCAAAGAAGATACCTCGTTACCTCTTCCCTTGATGAATACTCATACATATCGCTGTAGTCACTTCGTTTAAGCGGTCTGAAAACCAGTCTTTCTGTAACTATACGCGGCATTGGACTAAAAAAACCGTGTATTTTCTCGTCTGTCAACAAGACTGTCACCCACCAATATTAAAATTAGGGCCGGTAAGAATACTTGCAAGAGCGGAATCCTGACCGAGTATAACTGTCGTCGCTCCACCGGAAAGAGATTTCTTCAGTGCATCAAGCGCTATAATAAACTCATAGAACTCTTTTTTATCGTCGGTGTTAAAAGCTTCCGCAATAAGTCTCATATATTCCTGCTCACCCTCAGCCTCAAGCTGTGCGGCAGTAGCAGATGCATTGGAAACTATGATATTCACTTCTCTGTCAACATCATTTGTTATCTTAGATGCTTCAAGCTCACCGTCTGCACGGTACTTCTCTGCCATCTGATTTCTTTCGGAAATCATACGGTTGTATACGGCGTCCTCGTTATCTTCGGGCAAATCAAGTCTTTTTACCTTAACATCAACGATCTCGATACCGTATGCTACGGCAACTTCAGAAACACCATCGGTAATCTGTTTATAAATCTCGTTGCGTTCACCGCCATCGTCCTGATTTATGATCTTGTTCTGTTCAAGAGTACCCATAACATTCTTGAGAGAGTTATATGCAACTGCATCAAGACGCTTTTCCGCCTCACCGATCGATCCAAGAGTTTTGATAAAGGTCAGCGGATCCTCAATCGACCAAAGAACATAACTGTCAACAGTCATATTTTTCTTATCGGCAGTAAGTACCTCTGACGGAGGAATATCATAGTGTTGTATCGTACGAGGAAGAACTCGCACGGAATCGATAAACGGAAGTTTAAAATGAATTCCGGCCTCATCAACAGTATTAATAACCTTTGAAAATCTGAGAACACAAGCATATTCATTTTCGGCAACCGAGTAAAAAGATGAGAATGCACAAACAACTAAAACGAGAGCAACAATAGCAACAAAAAACAATGTTACTGCCTTTTTCATTATTCTGCACCTCCATTCACTGAACTTGTCCCTTGCACAAAATTATCAATGGGTAAAAGCTTCTGAGTTGTTCCGTCAGAACAATCGATATATATTTTCACACCAGAGAGAACATCGCTTATCGCTTCATAGTACATTCTGATTTTGGTTATACCGGGGTTATTGCTGTATTCTTTGTACATAGCTTCAAAACGTGCTATCATCTTTGTAGCATCATTTATTCTGTTCTGTTTGAGGTACTCTGCATTCTGTATAAGCTTATCAGCCTCTGCATTTGCCTTGGGAAGCTCTGCGTTTTGATACGCTTTAGCCTTGTTAACGGCAGTTTCTGCGATCTGCTTGGCAGTTTCAACTGCTTTAAATGCCTCAATTACAGCCACAGTAGGCGGCTCTGCATCTTGAATCTTGACATCCGTAATCATCAGACCGATGTCGTATACTTCAAGCTCTGCCGCAACCAATTCTTTAACCCTCGTCTGTATCTCATTTTTACCGGTTGTGAGTATTTTATCGACTTCCTCTGAACCGATGACATTTCGTATTTGACTCTGAATAAGATTTGTGAGTATATCCTCAGGAGCATCTGAATTATAAAGATACTTTGCAGGGTCTGATACCTTATATTCGATAAAGAAATCCACGTTTACTATGTTATAGTCTCCGGTGATCATCTTACTTTCTTTCTCATAAGTATCATAGCCTGTACCGACAGAAGAACTTCTGTAACCAAGCTCAATCTTACGAAAAACATTAACGTCAACCTTCTCGACCTTCTGTATTCCGAATGGTAACTTAAAATGCATACCTGCAGAATTAAGAGAGGTTACCTTACCAAAAGTAGTAACAACCGCCTGCTGAGTATCGTTTACAGTATACCAACACGTTGAACCTATCCACACAAAAATGATAATCAAAACCGCAATTAAAGTAACTCTCTTGACCTTTTTGAGATTAATGTCGGCTACATCAATTTTTTTGATATCCATTATTACCTCCTGTTTCATCGCCGAAGAAATTACGTTATGCACGTATACACGTATATATAACTATACAGATAATATTATATCGCAAGAAGCTGTTTTTTTCAAGCAGTTTTACGTAAAATACTCTCTTATAACCGAATAATTATTTCTATATATTTTTATTATTTTAATTGCTTTAGTCAACATATTGTGTTATAATGAAAGATAGTCAAACTGAATCAAAGTTACCAAATTATCGTTTCTTTCAATAGGGAGTCATCCACATGAAAAACAAAATAGCCTTTGTAGGCGTTGGAAATATGGCAAGTGCTATACTCGGCGGTATAGTTGCTGCAGGAAGTTTTAACCCAGAGAACATTTGTCTTTTTGATAAAATCCCTTCACAGTACGAAAAATATAGTAATTACTCATTTGTAAAAGCCGCCACCGTTACGGAAGCTGTAGATTTTTCTGATTTTATCGTTCTTGCAGTAAAGCCGCAGAACTATAAAGATGTTCTCACAGAAATAAAGGAGTCCGGCATTATACTTGACGGTAAAGTCTTTATTTCTCTTGCTGCAGGAATCTCCACTGAAACAATAGAACAGTGTCTCGAAAAAAATGTTGCAATCGTAAGGACAATGCCAAACACCCCCATGCTCGTCGGGTACGGTGTTACAGCACTCTGTCCCAATGCATTGGTTTCAGATGAAGCTCTCGAAACCGTACGCGGACTGTTTGCGTCAAGAGGAACGGCGTTTCTTCTCCCCGAAGACAAAATGAATCCCATAATATCCGTTACCGGATCATCACCTGCATACATCTACAAGATGATAGAGGCACTTTACGAGGGAGCTCTCTCTGAGGGTATAGATCCTGACGGTATACTTGAAGTAATATGCGATACCGTAATCGGTTCTGCGCAGATGGTAAAAGAATCCGGCAAAACACCGGGGGAACTCATAAAGATGGTTACATCCCCCAGGGGCACCACCGAAAAAGCAATGATCGCTTTGGAAGAACACGGGTTCTCAGATGGAATCAAGGATGCTATGCACCGTTGTACCATTCGCGCTGAGGAACTTGCAAAGGAGTTTCGAGACAGTATCTGATCATCTGTAAGTAATAATAAGGACACCTCTTAAATAGAATTTTAGAGAGAACATTATTTCTTTTGAGAGGTATAAAAGTGAATGCTGTAAAAGAGAAAACAACTGAATATTTTCTGCCGTCACCGAGAACCGCAGTAACAAGCACAGGTTTAACATTCGTGTTTATCTGTTTTATTGTTTTTTCATTTCTCGTGGGGACAGCAACAAGTGCACTGTTTGATCTCAGTACAAATCCAGGCGCAAAAAGTACGGTTGATAATTATCTGTCGTATGATCCGGCATCTTCTTTTGAGGAAGTTTTTACTGCTTTTTTGTCAATAATGCGTACAGACATGATTCTGGTTATCTTGACTTTTCTTTTTGGGCTGTGCGTGTTCCCTCTCATCGGTCTCGTGCCTATACTTTTTTACAGAGGGGTTGTTACAGGGATTGCGGCCGGAATAACTATTTCATCCGGTTATATTTCTTCAGAAACCATTATACCGTTTCTGATACTTTCGGTTGCTTTTATTTTATCTTTTATAGCTCTATCACTTTCAGCATCAGCATCTTTTCGTTTTTCAGCAGAACTGCGCCGTACAGGATTTTCACCCAAACAAATGGTCTCCTGCGGGATGCTGAAAAAATATATTTATATCGCATTCATTAATGTTGGAATATCAGCAGTAAGCGCAGGAGTCCATCTCCTTTACTACTGTATTTTTTAGAAAACTACTCTGCAAAGGAAGGATAAAAAATTGGCAAAGGAAAAACACAGTCTGTTTAATATGTTTTACCGTCCCGGCAAAGACGGTAAAGGAGTAAAAAAAGAAAAACAACGTCCTCTTAACTTTATTAATTTCTTTATGACGCTTCCCAGAAGGTTTGGTAAGCTTATGTCTCTTAACCTTCTTGTTCTATTCGGCAATTTCCCTCTTCTTTTTCCGCTTATTGCCGCAACAGGATACTTCAGCACACTCAGAACAGGACCTGCATATGATATGTTCGGTACCGTTTACAGTTTGATGAAGCATCAACCCTCCCCTGCCGTGTCTTCTCTTTGGGGAATATACGGAATACAGGTTGAATCACATATTCCCAATACCACAACTATGGTACTGTATGCGCTTGGCCTGCTTTCTGTTCTGCTCATCGGTCCTATCTCAACGGGATGTGCATACGTTACCAGAAACCTTGTCAGAGGCGAGTCTGTTTCTGTACTTTCTGATTTCTTCTATGCGGTAAAGAGAAACTTCAAACAAGGCTTTATCCTCGGTCTGATAGATTCATTCCTTTCTTTCATGCTTGTTTGGGATATACTGTTTTTCTACAGTAATTCTGCAGCAGGCGGTATGATGGGCATGCTGTTTATCATTTCCCTTTGCATGGCGGTTATCTACTTCTTTATGCGTTTTTACATGTATCAGATACTTGTTACTTTTGAGCTCAGTCTCTTTAAGATTCTCAAGAACTCACTTATTTTCTCTCTTCTCGGTGTATGGAGAAACATTGTTGCTACCATAGGTATAGCTGTTATTGTGATACTCACCTATTCATTCCTTACCGTTTATCTGCCTTTGGCTCTCGCGGTTGTGGTTATTTGCGGTATTGCTATCTGTATATACCTCGGTGCTTACGCTGCATATCCGAAGATCAAGGAGTATATGATCGATCCCTACTACAAGGAAGAAGAATACAGTTATTTCAACGAGGGCGATGACGAGGAAGAACTCAGCGAGCCTATTTGCAGAGATGATGTATAAATTGTAATTGACGAGTATAACAAATAATACTCAATAAAAAAAAGAACCCTCCCATGGATTCAAGAGGAACCACGGGAAGGTTCTTTTGTTATTCATGTATAGGCAGAATATTTTTGCCTATATGTTTTTATTTACCGTAATATGCCTCAAGTGCAAGTACGTCCTCATCGGTAAAGCATCCGCTGAACTGCATAAACTCATCTATAGCACCGTCAAAGGCGTGAAGATCTTCTCTATCCGGGTAGAAACCGATATACATAGGGCTATTGCTCTCGAATGAATCCGCAGACATATCATCATTCAATTTGATGTTTTTAAACTCACCGAAATCAATAGATATTTTCGCAGTTTCTTCACTCGGATCGTATGCAAATATTAGGTGCACCCATCCATCGACATAATCTGACGGGAGTTTCTGGAACTTATAAACAGACGAGCTTTCGTCACCGATAGTTTCCGTGATATAAGGCTTGCCACCTATATTTTCAATAGCTACTGAAAATCCTTTGCTATTAGTGTCAGCCTGATCCTTATTGGTAAGAATTATGGGATTACCGTAATCAGACTTTATCTGAAGCCACATAGCAATGGTAAAGGCTTCTCCGCCATTTGAATATTCGGGAATAGTCAGATATCCGTTGTCAAGTCTTATACCCTCTCCGAAGATACCATCAATATAATGGTAATCATCGGTTACAGTTATCTCATTTCCGAATTTATCCTCTACCGCACCGTCAAAGGTAAGATAGTATTCAAGTGTCTTATCGGATATGTAATTTGTGATATATTTTTCACTGTTTTCATAGGGAGTTGGCAAAGTCTCTCTATATCTTGTATTACTGTCTAAAACATAGACGTTTCGCTCTTCTCCGCCAACACCATCAAAAATCCCCTCCGGAACACGGGCTGTCCAGTTTTCCGGTGAGTCAAGCCCCAGGGCATACATTGTTATCGCCGCAACATCGCGTATAGCCATATCTTCAGCGCATCCGTTTTTGATAACACTATCTCCGCTTATGGCAAACATAACGTATTTTTCACTATCTCTGTTACCGCCGTGGTCTTTTCCGTAACCTCCGTGGTTTGACGTAACCATTATTAATGTGTCATCAAGTATACCGAGCTCCTCGTACTTGTTGTATATCGCACCGATAAGAACATCTGTGTTTCTTATCAGACCGAGATGTCCGGCACCGCCCCATGAATCATCATGAGCAACTACATCTACATCACCAAAAGCCGTAAACAAAAATGTAGGAGCACCATTGTTATCGAGATACTGACAAACACTCTCGACGGTAAAAAAATCTCCGCCTTGTGTTGTTATCTTATTTACGTTTATGTCTTTTTCTATCAGACCGACATTTAAAGTATCCCACGCAACAGAGGTAACACTCGCGTCAGGATTCTGCTCTAAAATAGCACGGAATATACTGGGGAAATCGGATTCACTCGGATAAGGTACATATGTCTTATCGTACATTTTGTGAACGTTAGATTCTATACCGTGGAAGATACTGATCCAGTTCGAAAAACTGTAAGTAGGTGCTTCTGCCCTAACATCGTACGTAACATTTCCGTCTTTAAAAATGCGATCAAGGTTAGGTGTATCTGCATCCTTAAAATAAGCTCCGGCACCGTCTACACCGATAAGTAAAACGTGTTTATATATCTTTCTTTCATTGTTTTTCGGTACTTCAGCTATAGTATTATCGGTTGTGTCCGGATTGTTTTCTATCGGTTTATTCTCAGAACAAGCAAAAAGAACAAAGCAGATAATCAGTATAAACGAAACAATAAAATATTTAAAGTTCTTCATTTATTTCGCCTCCCCGGTTTTAAAGGAATATGTATCACTTACAGTTTCCTCGCCACTCATATTCTTTGCAATAACCCTGTAATAAAGAGTAGAATCTTCAGGAAGATCTTTGACAATAACGCTTGAGTCCTGTATTTTATCTCTGTTAACAATAATATTTTCAAACTCCGCATCTTCTGCTATTTGAACACAATAATAATTCGCATACGGTGCTCTCTGCCAACAAAATACAGAAAAATCGGGATTTACTGACTCTTCCTGATTTTCGGGGTACGTAAGAGAAAAATCCTCGGGTGTAGGTGTGTAAGGATGATATGCCAGTATGCGAAGTGAGTCCTGAGATTTCGATGTGCCTGAATTTATCAAATACTCCATTCCTCTTGTCATCATTGCTTCTCTGTACATGGCAATATCATATATCCAATAGTATATATCACCGGTAGTACTTCCCGTTCCATCAACTTTTGACGATAACATAGGATAATCTTCGGCATCTCTATGCATGAAAACAGAATAATTGTTTGCAAAAGTTTCTATGTCCTCAAGCGAAAAAACCAACCCGTTTTCATACCCAAATATAGCCGCTCTTACGTCAAGCATACCGTGAGAAAAATCCTCTGTGTCCTGAGCGCTTTCGTCTCCATCAAACATTATGTCATCATAACACCAAGTCACAGCATCGATACTCGGAAAACGAATAACATAACGGTTAAAAGTATCGAGCATTTTTTCCGCTCTATGTATGTATTCTTCGCAGTGTTCAGGGGAAACCACAGCAAATTTCATCATAGCCATAGCCATAACAAGATATTGATTATGAGGAAGTGATATTCTTCTGTAGTGCTCCATGTAAACCCCAAGATCCTCATCCCAATCACGATCATATGTGGGGATCAAGTGATTAACCGTTCTGTCTATGATGTATTCCGCAAACTCACCATAGGTCATGCCGAGAGGAGTATCTTTTTCGGCAAGTGAAGGGTTCGCATTAACAAGGCACACAAAACTACCCGTTATCGAAGTCACCATTCCACAGTGAACTGCATATTCCTTGTATTCACCGTTATCGCTATAATTTCCGGTACCCCAGTTGAGAAAACCGTCACCGTCCTTGTCAGCCATCAGTTCATATACCCTGAATGCGTATATAGCAAACTGGTCAAGGAAAGCAATATCTCCTGTTGCACAATATCCTTTATACAGTGCATCAAGCATATATGAAGTTCCCCATGCAAGAGTGGCTGAATCATCTGAAATGTAAATTGACCCTCCATCTGCAGTTATCGTTACAGACTTAAGATAATCATACGCGTTTTTTCTCCACGTTTCGTAACTGTATTCTTCATCAATTTTGTACTCGGATTCATCACTTGAGATATTATCTGTCGTGTCTTCTATTTTAGTAGTAGTATCTGCATCGGAACCTTCTGTAATCTCCTCGGTATCCACACCGGAACATGAAGAAAAAATGATGCAGAACACAAGAACAAATGGTAAAAAACTACTTTTGAACAATTTCATATCAAGTCCGCCTCCGGTAAAACGTTTATAAACCAAGTGTACAGTATTCGGTATATATTGTCAATATAATCCACAAAATTATAGGTGAAAATGATCTGTAAAAACAGTCCGGCTTTTCTGAGAAAAACCGGACTGTTTTTATCCTTAGTATCAACTTTCAAGCAGTTCGGATACCGTTACAAATATATAACCTTTTTCTTTAAGTTTTGGGATAATGATCTCGAGTGCATCTGCTGTGTTTGATTTGCCTGATACAGCATCATGAAACAGTACTATATCACCTGATTCGATATTATTAAGAACCATATCCACTATACAGTCACGTGACGTGTGTGCCCAGTCCCTGGTATCTATATTCCAAAGTATCACCGAATAATCAAGAGATGCCGCTATAGAAGCAATGTTCTCATTACATCTTCCCTCGGGAGGTCTGAACAGCTTTGGACGATATTCGGTTATTTCATATACAGAATTTTCAGTCTTGATTATCTCATCTCTCATACCTGATATATTCTTCTCCGATATGGCCAAATGACTGTAGGTATGGTTTCCTATTTCGTGCCCCTCTTTAATTTCCCTTTTTATTATTTCGGGATGTTTCTCTGCATTTTCGCCTAATACAAAAAATGTTGCTGGGACAGAATACTTTTTCAGGATATCAAGTATAACCGCGGTCTTAACGCCATGCGGACCATCGTCAAAGGTCAATGCTATTTTCATGTCGCAGTTTTCTTTATGAGAGTATACGTTGGCAATATCTTTTCTCTCTCCAACGCCGCCTTTGACACTTAATGACAGTATCAAAATAAAAAACGGCAGAAAAGCAAGCAAAAATGAATAAAAATACATTTTTTCTCTTTTTTTGATGTTTTTCATTTTATCAGTTCGTCAAGAGTACCAAAACGGTATCCTTCCGCCTTCCAAGTCTTTATAAGGTCATCAAGTATTTCTGCGTTGGTTTTTGATGTGGGATGAAGAAGAATAACGGCACCGTTATGAGTGTGTTTCAGCACCTTTTCCTTTGCCTTTTCCTTCGACATTTGCTTATTATTGTCCCAGTCTGCATAAGCAAAACTCCAGAACACGGTTGTATATCCAAGCTTAGCTACTGTATCAAGATTTTCAGCGCTAAACTTTCCTTCGGGTGGACGATAAAATTTTGCAAGCTCGTGCCCTGTCTTCTCCCGAAATAAGCTTTCAAGTTCTGTTACCTCTTTTTGGAGTGCTTCAGGAGATTCAAGTGTCATATCTCTGTGATTTACCGTATGATTACATACTAAATGTCCTTCTTCAGCCATTCTTTTCACTAGTTCGGTGTTTTTTTCAATTAGATTTCCCAGAATAAAAAACGCACCTTTAACACCGTTATCAGCCATTACATTCATTATTTTTTCAACATTACCGTTTTCATACCCTGCATCAAACGTCAGATAAATAACTTTTTCACTGCTATCATCGCCGTGCTTCTCATCTATATACACAGCATTATAATCCATCGCAAATCTTAATTCCTGAGGAAGCTGAGGTTGTCTGTGCTCAACATTGTTCTTACAAAACCAACTAATCCCGTTTTGACCGGCAGCATTCACCCGACTATATGCTGTAACTGTAGAAAACAGCACGGAAAGTGTCAAAATAAACACGTAAATTTTTGTTATTTTTATTTTCATAGTCTCACCTCTGACAGAATAAAAATCTCTGTCCGACACATTGTTTTTTTGTTCACGTAATAATTATTTGCATTCACAAAGCATTTACACGATGCAATAAATGGTTTATGCAAAATTATTTGTATATTTATGCATTATTATTCATTATATCTTTATTATTGCGTATAATTATTCGTTCTTGTGCAAATTGCCTATTGCAAAAAACAAATAAAAGTATTATAATTTATGGTAACATAAAACAATACTCACGAAAGAGGTAAATATACTATGAAAAAAGACATCAAAAAGATAGTTCTTGCATACTCCGGAGGCCTTGATACCTCCATTATCATTCCGTGGCTCAAGGATAACTATCCCGGCTGTGAGGTAATTGCAGTTTGCGGTGACGTTGGTCAGGGTAAGGAGACCGACGGTCTTGAAGAAAAGGCTATTAAGACCGGTGCATCCAAGCTTTATATCGAGGATCTTCGCAAGGAGTTCATCGAGGACTACATCTACCCCACTCTCAAGGCAGGCGCAAAATATGAGAACAGCTATCTTCTCGGTACTTCCTTTGCACGTCCTATTATCGCAAAGAGAATAGTTGAAATCGCAAAGGCTGAAGGCGCTGATGCTATCGCTCACGGCTGTACCGGTAAGGGCAACGACCAGGTTCGTTTCGAGCTTACCATCAAGGCATTCGCTCCCGAGATGGAGATAATCGCTCCTTGGCGTATCTGGGATATCAAGTCCCGTGACGAGGAGATCGACTACGCTATAGAGAAGAACGTTCCCATCGCACTTACCCGCGAGACAAACTACTCCAAGGATAAGAACATCTGGCACCTTTCTCACGAAGGACTTGATCTCGAGAATCCTGCAAATGAGCCTGATTACGATAAGATCCTTGAGCTTGGTGTTTCTCCCGAAAAAGCGCCCGACAAGGCAACTTATGTTACCATCGGCTTCGAAGCAGGTGTTCCTGTTTCTCTTGATGGCAAGAAGCTTGGTGCTGTTGAGCTTGTTTCTGAGCTTAACCGTCTCGGCGGTGAAAATGGTATCGGTATCATTGACATCGTTGAGAACCGTCTTGTAGGTATGAAGAGCCGCGGTGTTTATGAGACTCCCGGCGGAACCATCCTTTACGCTGCTCACGAAGCTCTTGAGAACCTTACTCTTGACCGCGACACTATGCACACCAAGCAGATGCTCTCCGGTAAGTTTGCAGATCTCGTATACTTTGGTCAGTGGTTCACCCCCTGCAGAGAGGCTCTCTCCGCATTCGTTGATAAGACTCAGGAAACCGTTACCGGTGATGTAAAGCTCAAGCTTTATAAGGGTAACATAATAACCGCATCTGTTACCTCTCCCTATTCTCTTTACGATGAAGAGGTTGCTACCTTTGATGAGGATGAAGTTTACAACCAGGCTGATGCTGACGGATTTATCAATCTGTTCGGTCTCCCGATAAAGATCAAGGCAACCCTTGATGCACGCAGAGAAAACAACAAGTAATAAATAACAAACAACAAGTAAAAGGCAGGATCTAAACTAATGAAAATGTGGGACGGACGTTTCAGCAAAACGCTGGACAACCGCGTAAACGCATTCAATTCTTCTATTTCTTTCGATTCGAGAATGTATGCGCAAGATATCGAGGGCTCTATTGCCCATGCCACTATGCTGGGCAAATGCGGCATAATTGACGTAGAGGACAGCAAGAAGATCGTTTCTGAGCTTAAAAATATAAAAGCAGATATTGAAAACGGATCTCTTGCAATCGATCCGGAAGCCGAAGATATACACATGTTCATTGAAAGTGTACTGACGGCGCGTATCGGTGATGCAGGCAAACGCCTGCACACCGCGCGCAGCCGTAACGACCAGGTAGCACTTGACATTCGTATGTACTGTAAGGCTGAGATCAAAGAAATCAAGGAGCTTGTTATTAACCTTCTTGGAATAATCTATGAAACAGCAAAAGAAAACAAAGACACTGTAATGCCCGGTTACACTCATCTCCAGAGAGCGCAGCCGCTTACATTTGCACATTACATACTTGCATACGCTCAGATGCTTATGCGCGATGCATCAAGACTTGATGACGTATACCGTCGTACAGATGTTATGCCTCTTGGTTCCGGCGCACTTGCCTCCACCACATATCCTATTGACCGTCATTTTGTTGCAGAGCAGCTTGGTTTTGCGGATGTAACCGCAAACAGTATTGACGGTGTTTCTGACCGTGATTTCGTTCTTGAGCTTTCATCAGCACTTTCTATTTTGATGATGCATCTTTCACGTTTTTCCGAGGAAATAATCCTTTGGTGCTCAAGCGAATATTCATTTATTGATCTTGACGATGCCTATTCAACCGGTTCGTCAATAATGCCACAGAAAAAGAATCCTGACGTTGCGGAGCTTGTCAGAGGCAAGACCGGCCGTGTATACGGAAACATGACCGCACTATTTACCATGATGAAGGCTCTACCCCTTGCATACAATAAGGATATGCAGGAGGATAAGGAAGCTATATTCGATTCAATTGATAACGTCAAACTCTGTCTTGAGGTGTTCGGCGCAATGTTCGCAACAATTACCGTAAAGAAAGAGAAAATGAGAGCTGCGGCTTCCGGCGGTTTCATCAATGCTACTGACTGCGCTGACTATCTTGTTCGTCGTGGTCTTCCCTTCCGTGATGCATATAAGATCACCGGTAAGCTGGTGGCTTACTGCATCGAAACTTCAAAAACTTTTGAGACACTTACTCTTGACGAATATCTCTCATTCTCAGATAAGTTTGAGAATGGAGTATACGATGCCGTTAATCTCGAGAACTGTGTAGCGGACCGTAAGGTATATGGCGGCCCAGCTCCCGCTTCTGTTGACAATCAGCTCTCTATACTCAACGGCTTTATAGAAAACAATAAAAACTGATCCGGAGGAATTCTCATGAATAAAATAAAAGCAGGTATAGTCGGTGCTACCGGTTATGCAGGAGTGGAATTACTCCGTCTGTTAATTTCTCACCCCAATGTAGATGTTGTCGGTCTCTCTTCTGTTTCTTTCGAGGGACAGAGTATCGACCAGGTATATCCAAATCTTCACAGCTGGTGCAGTGATGTCCTCACCTCTCCCGAGGAGTTTATTCCTCAGTGTGACGTAGTTTTCGCTTCTCTTCCTCACGGTCTTTCCGAGCCGCTTGCGAAGCAGTGTCTTGAGGCAGGTGCCGTATTCATTGATCTCGGTGCGGATTTCCGCCTTAATGACAAGGAAGAGTATGCATACTGGTACAAGAAAGAATACACCGATATGACTCTTCACGAAAAGTCTGCATACTGTATTCCCGAGCTCCATCGAGACAGAATAAAGGATGTTCCCATTATCGGTAATCCCGGTTGTTATCCAACATCCATTGCCCTTGGTATTACCCCTGCAATCAAGGCCGGAATAATTGACACAACCCACATTATTATTGATTCTAAGTCAGGTGTTACCGGTGCAGGCCGCGGTCTCAAGCAGAACACCCATTATCCCGAAGCCAACGAAGCATTCTCTGCTTATGCGGCAGGTAATCACAGACATACACCTGAGATCGAACAGACTCTTTCAGAAATTGCAGGCAGTAAGGTTTCCGTTACCTTTGTTCCTCACCTTCTTCCCGTTAACCGCGGTATAGAGTCCACTATTTACACCAAGCTTACAAGCGACGTCAGTGTAGCTGATGTCAGAAAAATATATACCGATGCTTACGAAAACGAAAGATTCGTTCGCGTCCTTCCTGATGGAGAATACGCAAATATCAGAAACGTAAAATTCTCCAACTTCTGCGACATATCCATACACATGGATAGCAGAACAAACACACTCATCATTTCCTCTGCAATCGACAATATGGTAAAGGGTGCAGCAGGACAGGCTATCCAAAACATGAATATCAGATTTGCACTGGGTGAGGATATCGGACTTATTATTCCTCCCCCTGCGTTTTGATTTGAAAGGCGGACTAACATGGATTTTAACTCAGAAAACATAAAAATGACTGATGGCGGTGTTACTGCCCCCCTCGGATTTAAGGCTTCAGGTATGCACTGTGGTCTCCGTAAGAATAAGGCAAAAAAAGATCTTGCGATGATCTTCGCCGAGTGTGATTGCTCTGTAGCAGGAGTTTTCACCCAAAACAAGGTGTTTGCTGCACCTGTTGGAGTAACCCGCGAAAACATTAAGAACGGACATGCACGTGCAGTTATCTGTAACAGCGGTAACGCTAATACCTGTAACTCTGACGGTTACGATAAAGCACACGCTACATGTAAGGCAGTCGCAGAAGCTCTCGGAATTGAGGAAAGTGATGTAATTGTTGCATCTACCGGCGTTATCGGTGTTCCACTTCCCATTGAGCCTATTCTCGCAGGCATTCCGGTCCTCGCAGGTCAGCTTGATCGTTCATTTGAGGCTGCCGAGGATGCGGCTACAGCTATCATGACCACAGATACCAAGAAAAAGGAATTTGCGGTAACATATAACTGCGATGGAAATGTTATCAGAATCGGTGGTATGTGTAAAGGTTCCGGTATGATTGAACCTAACATGGCTACAATGCTTGGATTTATCACTACAGACGTTGCAATCACTCCCAATATGCTTCAAAAGGCACTGAGTACTGTAATTGCCGACACCTTCAATATGGTCAGCGTTGACGGTGACACCAGTACAAACGATATGGTTACTGTTCTTGCATCCGGTCTGGCAAGCGATAAGGTTATCGATAGCGAGGATTATGCTTACGAGGCATTCCTTGATGCACTCAGATTTATCTGCACAAAGATGTGTACAGCTATTGCCGCTGACGGTGAGGGCGCAACGAAACTCCTTACCGCTGATGTAAGAAACTTTAAAGATATTCCCGGTGCAAAGAAGCTTGCAAAATCTGTTATCAATTCCTCACTCGTCAAGACCGCAATGTACGGTGCTGATGCAAACTGGGGCAGAATCCTCTGTGCTCTCGGTTACGCAGGTATTGATATTGATACGGACAAGATAGATGTAAGATTCATCTCTAAAGCAGGAAGTATTCTCGTATGTGAAAACGGCCGTGGTTATCCATTTGATGAAGACGAAGCAAAGAAGATACTCTCAGAGCACAAAATTACCATTGATGTAGATATGAAGGACGGAAATGAGTCCGCACGTGCATGGGGCTGTGACCTCAGTTATGAGTATGTACGCATCAATGGCGACTACCGCAGTTAATCCAAAGGAGAAAAATATGTTTATTTCTAACGCAGAAAAAGCAAAGGTGCTGACACAGGCACTTCCCTATATACAAAAGTATTACGGTAAAACTATCGTTGTAAAATACGGCGGTGCGGCAATGATAAACGAAGGACTCAGAGAAGCAGTTATCAGCGACTTAGTTCTTCTCTCACTTGTCGGAATCAATGTTGTGCTTGTTCATGGTGGTGGACCTGAGATCTCTGATATGCTTAAAAAGCTCGGTCACGAGCCCAAGTTTATTAACGGTCTCAGATACACCGACGAGGAAACGATAAATGTTGTTCAGATGGTTCTTGCAGGTAAAGCAAACAAGGACCTTGTTAATCTTATCGAGAAGATTGGTGGCCGCGCAGTAGGTGTATGCGGTATTGACGGCGGGCTCATCAAAGCTAAAAAATTTGAGGATGGTATTAACGATTACGGATATGTTGGTGAGATCACCGACATTGATGTTTCCCTTCTTAATGATACCATTGAAAAGGGTTATATCCCTGTAGTTTCTACTGTAGCAGAGGGTATTGATGATAACGCAGTATACAATATCAATGCCGATACTGCCGCAGCAAAGATTGCAGTTGCTCTCGGTGCTCAGAACCTCATACTTCTCACTGACACTCGAGGAGTAATGCGTGATTATCACGACGAGGATACCCTTATTCCTGTTATCCACATGGATGAGATCAACGGTCTCATTGATGACGGCATCATCAGCGGCGGTATGATCCCCAAGGTAAGATGCTGTGAAAACGCAGTTCGCAGCGGTATCGAGAAAACCTGTGTAATTGACGGTAGAATAATGCACTCCATACTTATCGAGATGTTCTCTGATGAAGGTATCGGAACCATGTTCATTGAATAAAGGAGACCTCAGATGAATACCGATAAGATAATGGCGGCTGATGCCGCGCATATAATGCATACATACGGCAGACTTCCTGTCGTTCCCTCCCACGGAAAAAGTGCAACACTTTTTGACATTGAGGGAAAAAAATATATTGACTTTACAAGTGGAATAGGCGTTAACTCGCTCGGTTTCGCAGACAAGGGATGGTGTGATGCAGTTACCGCTCAGGTACAGAAGTTCGCTCATGTTTCAAACTACTATTACTGCGAGACAGCTTCCCTTCTTGCTGAAAAACTTACTTCACTGACAAGTTTGAAGAAGATATTTTTTGCAAACTCAGGTGCTGAGGCAAATGAGGGTGCGATTAAACTGGCAAGAAAATACAGCTTTGTCAAATACGGTGCCGGCCGTCACACTGTAATAACGCTTACAGATTCTTTTCACGGTCGTACCGTTACCACACTTTCTGCCACCGGACAGGATAAATTCCATAATTACTTCTTCCCTTTTACCGATGGTTTCCGTTTCTCTCCTGCAAACGATATCGAAGCACTAAAAAATATTATTGATGACACCGTTTGCGCTATTATGCTTGAGCCTATTCAGGGAGAAGGCGGCGTAAACATCGTAAAAGACGATTTCGTAAAGCAAGTAAAAGAAATTTGCAACGAAAAAGATATTCTGCTTATATTCGACGAAGTACAGACCGGTGTTTCCAGAACAGGAAAATTCCTTGCATCTGAGTATTTCAACGTAGATCCCGATATAGTTACTCTTGCCAAGGGACTTGGAGGCGGACTGCCAATCGGTGCTTTTATGGCCGGTGAAAAATGCGCAGAAACACTCTGCCCCGGTGACCACGGTTCAACCTTTGGCGGTAACCCAGTTTCATGTGCCGCAGCATGTGAGGTTGTTGACAGACTTTCTACCAAGGAAGCCATGAGCGAGATTCTAGAAAAAGGTAAACACATAAGTGACACTGTAGCATCCTGGAAGCTTCCTACAGTTTCTGAAATCCGTTGCAAGGGTCTTATGATAGGAATCCAGGTAAAATGCGATCCTAAACTTTGTCTTACCGAAGCGGTTAAAAACGGACTTCTTATTCTCACTGCAGGAAAAGATGTTGTTCGTCTGCTTCCTCCTCTTACAATTACTATGTCCGAGATAGACGAGGGTCTTGCAATTCTCAAAAAAATTCTTACAAGTATAGGAGCCTGAATAATGAAAAAAGATCTTCTTAAAATGGCCGACCTCTCCCGCGAGGAAATAGAGAGCATACTTGATCTTGCTTCTCAGCTTAAATTTGAACAAAAAAACGGTATTGAACACAAACATCTTGCGGGGAAGACACTCGGTATGATATTCCAGAAGTCTTCCACCCGTACCAGAGTTTCCTTTGAGACCGGTATATATCAGCTTGGCGGTCAGGGTCTTTTCCTTTCTTCCCGCGATCTTCAGATCGGTCGTGGAGAACCTGTTGAGGATACCGCACGTGTTCTTTCACGTTATCTTGACGGTATTATGATCCGTACTTTTGAGCAGGAAGAGGTTGAGACTCTTGCTAAATATTCCACCATTCCGATAATTAACGGTCTTACCGACTATTCTCATCCCTGCCAGATTCTTGCAGATCTTCTTACAATACGCGAGTTCAAGGGAAAGCTTGAGGGACTCCGTGCTTGCTATATCGGTGATGGTAATAACATGGCGAACTCTTATATCGTTGGTATGCTTACCGCAGGTATGAGCATTGCAGTTGCCTGCCCTGAGAACTATCGTCCCGATCCTGCTGTGCTTGAGTTTGCAAAGGCATACGGTAACAAGTTCTTCCTTACAGATTCTCCCATCGAGGCCGCAAAGGGTGCTGACGTTATTATGACCGATGTTTGGGCATCCATGGGACAGGAAGGCGAGGCAGAGATTCGCCGTAAGGCTTTCGTCGGTTATCAGGTAAACGACGAGCTCATGTCTTATGCAAAGCCCGATGCTATGGTTCAGCACTGTCTTCCCGCTCACCGCGGAGAGGAAATCACCGCAGAGGTGCTTGAAGCACATGCAAATGAGATCTTCGAAGAGGCAGAGAACCGCCTCCACGTTCAGAAGGCTGTCATGGTCAAGTTAATGAGCTAATTAAATACTTTTATAAAGCCGTTTCGTAAAAGCGAAACGGCTTTTTTCTGTTATATTATAAATAATACAAGCATATATTTATCAAAAAAAGGTCGGAGGACTATATGATAAAAGCTGGTGTATTAAAAAAGTGTACCTTATATCTTCTTTTCTCTTTGACACTTGTACTTATTTGTTTTTTGTTTTTTATATATTTTGAATCAAATAAACATGACGTGATAGCCGGAAACATAAAACCTGTTGAAGCGGTTGACTGCATTCTGGAACCAACAGTAGTAATAGACCCCGGACACGGCGGTGTTGACGGCGGATGTGTCGGAAGTAACGGAACTACAGAAAAGGATATAAATCTTTCATTATCTGAAAAAACATATTCCCTTCTGTCTACCTCCGGTATGTGTTCAGTAATGACAAGAACCGAAGATGAACTGCTATATGATAAATACAATGACCTCGGTGACTACACAGGTAAGAAAAAGATCTATGATGTAAAAAATCGTGTAAGAATCACAGAAGAAAACATATCCCCGATATTTATCAGCATTCACATGAACTCGTTCCCTGACAAGAAATACAGTGGTACACAAGTATATTTTTCTCCAAACAGCAAGGATAGTAAGCTTCTTGCAGAGACTCTGCAAAGTACCGTAACCAAATATATTCAAGTAGATAACACAAGAGCCATAAAAAAGGCAAATTCATCCATATATGTTCTGGATAGACTTACTTGTCCCGCTGTGCTTATTGAATGCGGCTTTCTTTCAAATGACGAGGAATGCATACTTCTGAATGATGACATATATCAGAAAAAAATGGCAGTTGTTTTTTGTGCGTCTATTCTTAATTTCACCGAAGATTATGTCAATCAGGGATAGACAAACTTGACCGATAATTCCTTTTATGTTATAATTACAATATATTTGGTATTTATCGGAGGAAAGAAATGAAAGGTGTAAAGACTGTATATAACTGTACCGAATGTGGTTACGAGACCCCCAAATGGTTTGGTAAATGTCCCTCTTGCGGCGCATGGAACTCTGCGGTCGAAGATGTTGTAGATACCACACCTGCTTCCTCTGTGAAAAATACTGCTTCACGTTATTCTGCGCTCTCTCCTGCTGAAAATTCAGCTATTCCATACAGTGAGCTTGAACTTCCTGCATATATGCGAATATCTACAGGTGTCGGTGAACTTAACCGCGCGCTCGGCGGTGGCCTTGTAAACGGTTCTGTGGTGCTGCTTTGCGGTGAACCGGGAATAGGAAAATCCACGTTGCTTATGCAAATATGTAATGCGCTTGGCCAAGAGAACAAGGTGCTATACGTATCCGGAGAGGAATCCCGCGGACAGCTTAAGTTAAGAGCCAAGAGACTGAATCTATCGGGAAATAATCTTTATATCCTTACCGATACAAACGTAAACAATATTTCGTCTCAGATAGATAAAATAAAGCCTGATATAGTTATTATTGACTCAGTACAGACAATGTACAGTGACGCCATAAACTCTGCTCCCGGCAGTGTTTCTCAGGTAAGAGAAACAGCTCTATCCTTTATCAGCATTGCAAAAAGTAAAGGCATCTCATTTCTTATGGTAGGTCACGTAAACAAAGAAGGAAGCATTGCCGGTCCCAAGGTGCTTGAACACATGGTTGATGCAGTAATGTATTTTGAAGGTGAAAGACGGCAGTCATACAGAATTATAAGAGCGGTCAAAAACCGTTTTGGCTCAACTAATGAGATCGGTGTTTTTGAGATGACAGAAAACGGGCTTGAAGAAGTCGAGAATCCTTCCGAAATGCTTCTTTCCGGTCGTCCTCTCGGTGTTTCCGGTAACTGTACTGTTTGTGTTATGGAGGGTACCCGTCCCATAATCGCAGAAATACAGGCACTTGTTACCCCTACTTCCTTCCCTGCTCCCAGAAGAACTGCTACCGGCCTCGACTACAACAGAATGTGTCTTGTCCTCGCCGTTCTTGAAAAAAGACTCGGACTCCGTTTCTCATCCAGCGATGCATATATGAATATAGTAGGCGGTCTTCACATTGATGAACCTGCGGCTGATCTTGCAACGGCTCTTGCTCTTGTTTCAAGTATTAAGGATATTCCCGTACCGCAAAATGTTCTCGCCATCGGCGAAATAGGACTTGCAGGTGAATGTCGCGCAGTATCCTTTATTGAACAAAGGGTAAAGGAAGCCGCAAGACTCGGTTTTAACCGAGTTATTATTCCCGACAAAAATGCAGATAAGCTAAAGAAGCTTGCCCATGATATAGATATTATCCCCGCAAAAAGTATTTTTGAAGCCATTCAAATATTCAGCCGCCAAAACAATGATAAATAATACTAAAAAAGGCATTCCGAATGAACCGATCCGTTAAAAACGGACAGTGACAAAAAAGACCTCCTATGGTAGAATTAAGAAAACTACCATAGGAGGATTTTTTATGCCAAGAGAATACAGACGAATGTTAGACCATGAAGATGAGATATTAAAAATGCGCGAGGAAGGAAAAACAAAGCGCGAAATATGCGAAGCATTTGGTTTTACAATGAAGCAAATGGGCAATTTTGTAACAAGACACAATTCTCGTCAACGCAAACTTGCTGCAGGGATAGCAATAAAGAAGAAAGGCAGACCACCAAAAGATTACGTTGTCAGCGAGCAAGTCAAGGTTGCAGAATTGAGATACATGCTTGCTCGCAAGGATGCCAAGATAAAAAGTTTGCAAATGGAAAACGAACTGATGCGGGATTTTCTCTCGCTCACAGAAAGGAAGTGAGAATAAGCGTAAAATATATGGTAATTTATCGCCATAAGGATAAGTATTCAATCAGTGAAATGTGCCGGTTCTTCGAGGTGTCAAGAAGTGGCTACTATGACTACGTCAAAAGAATGAATGAACCTGCATGGGATCTGCCACTTGCTAACAAGATCAAGGAATGCCAGGATAAGTGCGGAAAAACCTATGGTTATCGTCGAGTACACATTTGGTTAGAGCGTAACGGCATATATAAAAACCCAAAAACAATCCTAAGAATCATGCAAAAATACAATTTGCTTTCAGTTGTCAGAAGACGTAGATTCTACAAATACGGCGAACATTTACATAAATACAATAACATTTGGAAGCAGAACTTCAAAGCAGACAGACCGAATCAAAAGTGGGCAACGGATATCTCGTACATACACACAAAACAAGGCGTTCTGTATCTTTCGATCATTAGAGATCTGTATGACAACAGTATTGTTGCATACAAGACCGGAACACAACAAACCGTTAATCTGGTGTTGGACACCATTAGAGCAGCAAAGAGAAAAGGGAAAGTCACTGCAGAGTTGCAGCTCCACAGTGACCAAGGCTTTCAATATACTTCACACGCATATTTTAAGCTAACACAATTTTACAACATAACTCCGTCAATGTCAAGTAAGGGAAATCCTTATGACAATGCTATGGCGGAAAATTTCTTCTCGATTCTCAAAACCGAGTGTATTTACCGCGTGAAGCTGAAAACCTATGAGGAGGCTCGCCTCCTCATAGGTGAGTACATTCGCTTCTACAACAACGATCGTATCCAAACTAAAACAAAACTGACTCCGCTTGAAAAACGAAGTCAGTATGTTGCTTAGTATTTAATAAATTCTACCATAGGGGTCTTTTTTGTACTGTCCGTACAATTTGGGGCACAACAGAACGGAATGTCTTTTTTTATTGACATATTTTCTTAAAAATGGTACAATAATAAAAATGAGAATCATTCTCAAATTGGAGGTAAAGCATGAAGAAGACCTCGTATAATACACCAGCGAGAAAAGCACTTATTGAGTTCTTTAAATCAAATAAAGATAACCAGTTTACTTCAAAAGAAGTTTCTAAATATTTTTCATATAACGGTGCTCCCGGCAAAAGTACAGTATACAGACAATTGGCGGAGCTGTGCCGTGATGGAATAGTTAAGAGATACTCAACAAACGTAAAAACGCCTTTATATCAGTATTTCTCAGAAGGTGAATGTTCCGATCATTTTCACATGAAATGTACACTGTGTGGAAAGTTATTCCATCTTGAATGCCACGAGATGTCACTTCTTGCCGAACATATAAGTCATAATCACAAATTCTCCATTGACAGAAAAAACACTGTTATTCTTGGTCAATGTGACAGCTGCTTCGAGGGTGAAAATACATGAAAAGGCTCATCTCTATTTTCCTTATAACAATTATTTGTTTTTCTTCAGCGATTTTGGGATGTTCGGAAAATGGCAACACGGCAAACAACGGAAAACTTAAGATAATCACCACAGTTTTCCCTCTCTATGATTTTGCGCGGTCTATTGGAGGAGAATGTGTTTCGGTAACCACACTTATCCCTGCAGGTGGTGATTCTCATTCCTTTGAACCCACGCCAAAGGATATTATAAATATCAAAAACTGTGATCTCTTTATATATATCGGCGGCGAATCTGATAGTTATATTGAAGATATACTTTCATCGCTAGATAAAAAGCCACAGACACTTGTTATGACTGATTATATTGATTTGTCTCCTCTCAAATCTAATGATCATGATCACGGTGATTCCGATCACGATTATAAAAGTACACAACTTGACGAGCATATTTGGACATCCCCTAATAACTGCAGAATCATCTGTAATGCAATAAGGAACACACTCTCTGAGATAGACCCGAATAGCAAAGAATACTATCACACGAATGCCGCGATTTATGACAAAAAGCTTGAAAAGCTTGACATGGATATATCGCAACTAGTCGAAACAATACAGAGTAAGGTTTTGATATTCGGTGACCGCTTTCCTTTCCTTTATTTTGCTGAAAGATACGGATTTGAATACTTTTCTGCATTTCCCGGATGTGGTGGGCACAGTGAACCAAGTGCTGCTACTGTATCAAATCTTATCGAAATAGCAGAGAGCTATGGAGTTTCCGCTATTTTCTACACAGAAACATCAAACGGTAATGCCGCAAAAGCTATCGCAGAGCACACCGGTGCCAAAGCAGTAATGCTCCATTCTTGTCATAACATTACATCAGATGAGTACAAAAACGGAGTAACTTACTTCTCTCTTATGGAAAACAATCTAAAAACACTCAAGGAGGCATTCTCAGTTGCCGCTGATTAATTGCAACAACATAGCACTTTCATACGAAAGCAGAACGGTAGTTAAAGATCTGTCATTTGATGTTCATGAAGGAGACTACCTCTGTGTAGTAGGTGAAAACGGCTCAGGAAAAAGTACACTAATAAGGGCCCTTCTCGGTCTTAAATCTCTTTCGCACGGTTCTATAGTCTTTAGTGAAGGGCTATCTAAAAACGAGATAGGTTATCTTCCGCAACAGTCTGGCATTCAAAAGGATTTCCCCGCAAGTGTATACGAGGTTGTTCTATCAGGTACACTTAATTCTTCCGGATTTTTACCCTTCTATAAAAAGAAGAACAGATTAACAGCCGAGGAGAATATGGAAAAGCTTGGGATCACTGATTTAAAGAATGCTTGTTACAAAGAGCTTTCAGGTGGTCAGCAACAAAGAGTTTTACTTGCGCGCGCACTGTCAGCCACAAAAAAATTACTGTTACTCGATGAACCAACCTCCGGACTTGACCCTATTGTTTCTTCAGACTTCTACAGAATAATAGAAAAGCTCAATCGTGATGACGGCATAACGGTAATAATGGTCTCACATGAGATAAAAACAGCAATAAAATACGCAACTCATATGCTTCATCTCCATCGAAATCACTCATTCTTTGGTCCTAAGGAACACTATCTCGAGTGTAATGACTGCAAAAAGCTACTCGAAGGAGGATCTGACAATGTTTGATTTTCTCACCGAAACATTTATGTTAAGAGCATTTATTGTAGGAATTCTCGTATCTCTCACATCTGCTCTCCTTGGGGTTAGCCTTGTTCTCAAGAGATATTCCATGATCGGTGACGGTCTGTCCCATGTCGGATTTGGTGCGCTTTCAATTGCCGCAGTATTTGGTATCGCACCTCTTGCTGTAGCTCTTCCTGTAGTTACCGTTGCCGCTTTTCTTTTGCTGAGACTCAACGAATCAAGTAAAATTAAAGGTGACTCGGCAATTGCAATTATTTCAACCGGATCACTTGCAATAGGTATAATTGCTGTTTCCATCTCAGGCGGAATGACTGTGGATATTTCGAACTACCTGTTCGGAAGTATCCTGACAATGAGTCACAGTGACGTTGTCCTCAGTACTATACTCGCATCCTCAGTTATTCTAATTTTTGTATTGTTTTATAACAAAATATTTGCAGTTACCTTTGACGAATCCTTTTCCAGAGCAACCGGAATAAAAGCTGGAGGATATAACTCCCTTATTGCAGTACTTACCGCGGTAACGGTAGTAGTTGGAATGCGAATGATGGGAACTCTTCTCATATCAAGTCTTATCATCTTCCCTGCACTCACCTCAATAAGAATTTTTAAAAGTTTTAAGTCAGTTATCATTTGTTCTTCGATTTTATCTGTTTCCTGCTTTTTCATAGGTCTTGTATCATCATATATACTTGAAACCCCTACCGGTGCGACCGTTGTATGTATTAATATTATTGCATATATTGTATTTTATCTGATATCATATGTTAAAAGAAAATTATTACAACATCGAAGGAGCGCTTCATGACAAGATCAGATATATCAAAATTAAAAAAACTGAAAAAATATCCCCGCTGGGTAACTATAGTTTTAATAATAATTTTTATCTTTTATGCCGCATTTTCGTACTTTAAGGAAAACCCTTTAGTTCCTTCTCTAAAACCCTCAGACGACGAAATAATCGTTCACAGCATTGATGTAGGACAAGGAGATTGTACTATTATCACGTCAAAAGCAGGTAATATTATCATAGATGCAGGAACAGGTGAAGCAGAGTCCCATATCCGCTCATACATAAAATCTCTCGGTATAGAGAAATTCGAATACGCAATATTCACCCATCCTCATGAGGACCATATTGGCGGAGCCGATATGATAATGAAAGAATTTGCTGTTAACAACGTTATTCTGCCCGGTGTTACGCATACATCTGTGACATTCAGTAAAATGCTTGACGCAATAGAAGCAAGTGATGCTGAAATAATAGAGGCAGTACCCGGAAGTATTTATTCTGTTGGTGACATCAGAATGTTAATTCTCGCACCAAACTCTAAAAAATACGATGAACTCAATGACTACAGTGTAGTAGTTAAGCTTGAATATTTTGAGAATTCTTTTATGTTTACAGGTGATGCGGAGAAGTTATCAGAAAACGAGATTATAAAAAAGTACTCAATTTCACTACTTGATTGTGATGTACTAAAAGTGGGACATCACGGCTCAACAACCTCAAACAGCGAGCAATTCATCAATGCTGTTTCTCCCGATATTGCAATTATATCTTGCGGTAAAGATAACGAATACGGACACCCCCACCGTGAAATAAAAAAGCTGTTAAATGATATGGGGATAAAGATATTACGTACAGATGAGCTTGGCGATATTTCTTTTCGTTGTAACGGAAATACAATAGAAATAATAGAGTAAAGACATAAAACAAATGGAGACAAACGAAAATTCGCTTGTCTCCATTTTGATTGGTTCACGAAAACCACCCGCTAAGCGGGTGGTTCCATAGAGGCTTTTGCCGTTGAGCAATCCCGCCGCAGCGGTAGGCTCCCCTGTGTAAGGGGAGCTGTCAGCGAAGCTGACTGAGGGGTTGTTTGAGAGCATTTTTTACAATTCCTCCGTCACGGTAAACCGTGCCACCTCCCTTTACACAAGGGAGGCTAAAGATAGTCGCCACATTTGTGGCAGTAGAGCAGGTTTGCATGTGTCGGATATTTCAGTGGGCTTTCAGCCCAGCCAGTAACATGCCGTTATAGGGCTGAGCAAGCCACCGGCTTAGCCGGTGGTTATGACTATCATCGCTTTGCAGTAATCTCAAATCTGTAAAAATTTAATATTATCATCTACTTTTACTTTAGCTGTATATTTTATTTGCAAGACGAAGATTGTCTGCTATCATAGCGATAAACTCAGAATTGGTAGGTTTACCCCTATTATTTTGTATCGTATATCCAAAGTATGAGTTAAGTGTATCAACATCGCCTCTATCCCAAGCAACTTCAATAGCATGACGTATTGCTCTCTCAACCCTCGATGTTGTTGTAGAATACTTCTTTGCTACAGATGGATAGAGTACCTTTGTCACGGAATTTATGATATCATTATCCCTGATTGTCATCATTATTGCTGTGCGTAAATACTGGTATCCTTTAATATGGGCAGGCACACCTATCTGATGAATTATTTTTGTTATCTGCGCTTCTATATCTGCATTATTCTGAGATGATGAATACGACTGATTTATACTTCCGACATTAGGCTCTCTTGTTTCGGTCAATGCCCTTATATGATCACAAAGACTGGTAGGATCATAAGGTTTCAGAATACACAATGCTGCTCCGGCAGAAGATGCCTCAATAAAGATATGCTGACTTGCAACAAGTGATACCACGATAAATTCAGGCTTACTATCACTGCCGTAAGAAAGACCTTGCGCGCGACGGATAACACCGATTCCATCAAGTTTCGAAAGCCATACGTCAACAATAACTATGTCAGGATGACGTGTCTCTATCTTCATCAAGGCTTCCTCGCCGTCGGATGCCTCATCTATCATTGTATAACCACCGCATGCAAGTACTTCTCTGCACTTTTTTCTCTGTTCTTCGTTTTCGTCCGCAATCAAAATTTTTGTATTATGTTCCATTGTTTTCCTTCCTCATATCAGTTTTTTGTAGCATAAATATAATACCATATTTTTCCATTTATTTCAAGATTTTGGAAGAAAACAATATAAACAATAATTTCAGGGCACAATTGGATATTTTTACCAATTGTGCCCTAACTACGACATCTTTCGATTATTTTTTGCAATGGTGCTCAAACATACCCTTAATCGGTATGATGAACTTCCCTTCATCGTTTCGCTTGAAGCCGATAACAAACTTGATACGCTCCTCGGTTGCATCAGTGTCTTCCATATCAGCATATTCTGCGCCACAACTTTCCATAAAGCTCATAACAGCACGTCCCATAATAAAGAGTGCCTCTGTGTCCTCAGGACGCTTTCCCATAGGAGTCAAATTGTATATGTAACCGGTATTTCCCTTAAGGCCAAACTGACAAACACCAACCTCAAAGGTATTTACGTACGCAACGTAAGCAAGTGCATCAGGGAGATATTTTACTCCTGCCTCATTACATAACTGCTCCTGGAGTGCCTTATCCTCAATAGGTTTAATCTCAAGCATTTTCATTTCCTCCGATTTTTGCTGTTTTCTTTAAATATTCAATCTCGGAATCACTTAAATAACGGTATTTACCCTTTTCAAGATCACCAAGAATAATGTCACCTATAGCAACTCTTTTAAGCCGTCTTATCTTTATCCCAACGGCATCACACATCTTTCTTATCTGCCTGTTTCTGCCTTCATAAAGATGCATTTCTATAACCGCACTACCGGCACTACGGCCTATAATTTCACTTTTTACCGGCAGAAGCGAATACCCATCAATAGTCATTGGAGCTCTGAGGGCGACCATTTGACTATCTGTGGGAATCCCCTCTGTACTTACATGATATATCTTTGCTACACCGTGTCTTGGATGTGTCAGTGCATTTGCAAGCTCACCGTCGTTTGTTAATAACAAAAGACCTTCTGAATACATATCAAGTCTTCCAATCGGATAAACTCTTTCCGGAAAATCGCGAAGAAGCTCAGTAACACATTTACGTCCTCTGTCATCAGACAAGGAAGTAATAAAACCACGCGGTTTGTTTAGCATTATACATATTTTTTTATCTTCGTCACACTTACGTATGATCTTGCCATTGTATTCCACGGTATCAACATCCTGAATCACAGTCTGTCCTACAACAGCAACCTCGCCATTGACCTTAACATTACCGTCGGCAATTTCTTTTTCAGCTCGACGACGGGACATAACGCCACAGTCAGTAAAATATTTTTGAAGTCTAATTTTTTCCATTACTTATTCCGCCGTTTTTATCATTTGAAAAGTGACAGTATATATTCCCAAAATCCCATTTTCTTTATAGCAGGAACACCTTCCTCTGCTGTTATATCAACAGAACCAAGATATACATCCCCATCGTAGTAGCAGACTCGGCCAACAACCTCTCCAGGAGAAATTGGGGCGAAATAAAACCGTTTAAGTTCTACTACCTTTGTTATCTTCCGATCGTACTTTTCGGTTATAATTGATAAACCATCCCTGTTACTTGCGAAAAATGAATCACGTTCACCACTAACACAAGCAAGTTCAAAGCGTTCGTTACCGATTTCTGTAAGCGAAATTCGCTCATATATCCTAAAGCCAAAGTCAAGCATATTCTTATGGTCATTCCAGTCATCCGGCGCATTCAGAGTAACAGAAACAAGCGTTACTCCGTCACGTTCAGCCGATGATACAAGACACCGTCCGCTCTTTTTTGTAAATCCGGTTTTTACACCTATTGCGCCGTCGTAACTTTTCAAAAGTCTATTATGATTCAGAAGCAACCGCGATCCCTCGTTATCACGTAAAGGTATCACTCTTTTGTAGGTAGAAACTATTTCTCTGAAACACTCATTTTTTAGGGCATAGGAGCTAAGCCGTGCAAGATCATACGCTGTTGTATAGTGATCCTCATCATCTAGACCGTGCGGATTCTTAAAATGAGTATCTAAAAGACCGATTTCTTTGGCTTTACGGTTCATAAGGGTTGCAAACTCATCTATTGAACCTGCAGTAGCAATAGCTATAGCTGCCGCCGCATCATTAGCACTTTCGAGCATAAGGGCGTATATGAGATCTCTCATACACAGCTTTTCCCCCGGATAGAGGTATATAGACGACCCTTCTACCCCCACCGCTTTGTCAGATACAGTTACGATCTGATCAAGATCATTGTTTTCGATGGCCACAATAGCGGTCATTATCTTAGTGGTGCTTGCCATAGGCATTCGGGTATAGGCATTCTTCTCGTATATCACAGCCGAACTCGAAGCCTCCATAAGCACAGCTGACTCAGCACTTACAAAAATCCTATCAGCGGCAAATATATCCGGCGAAGAACAAAAAAACAGAAATATAACGACAAATGACAGAAGAGCAGTTAAGATCCTCTTTAGCATATATGGGACGCCCCTTTCAAAAGATAAACTTAAATCATCTATATGCAAAGGGACACGCTTTATTACAAAACATATACCGGCTTATTCTGCTTTTTCTTCGTCTTTATCTTTCTTTTTTGAGAATATTCCTTTTATTTTTTCAATTATCTCAGGTGAACGTTCAACAAGATCGGCAATTTGACCAACAGTATCACGCTCAGATGAACCGGAAGGTACCGGATTGCTTACGCTAAGCATTTCAACACTGCCGTCCGCCTTAACAACAAGGAAACCGATAGGAGATACAGAAATACCACTACCTGCACCACCGCCCAGCTTCTGCGAATTGTTGTTGATATCCATACCGCCTGTAACTATACCAACGGAAACCTTTGAAACAGGAATAATTGTAGTTCCCACTTCAGTTGTGATAGGAGTACCTATAACAGTATCTGCACCAAGTGAGCTGCTGATCTCATCAAGTGAGGATCTAATAATATCGCTTAATGTTTTGTTGTTGTCAGACATTTTCTCGTTTTCCTTTCAGTGATTCAATATTTTCATCGGTCAGAACACTGCCGACTGTTTTTTGTTTTCCAGCTAATCTATACACGTTTTTAATAAGTAGCTTTATTGCCTGTCCAAGTCTCATGGAAAAAGTAATATTTATATCGGCATAAAATTTCTCTGCCAAAAAATCCGCCCTTACCGAAACATAAGACTTTTTATCATATTTTACTGTGGTTATTTTATCAATTATCGCAAGTATATAAGAAACTGCTTGATATACTGCACCATAGGTTATAGCTGTCTTTGCAGCATCCTCTCCTGTCACAACTATATCAATTTTTGTAACATCTATTTGCAGATACTCGAAAAATATCTTTGCAAACGCTGTAACGATATCCTTGATTTCAGAGACAAGGGACACTATATCCGAAAAAGATGATTTTTTCTTCTTTTGGTCGTCACTTGAACTTATCTTCTTTTGAGTTTTCCTTAGTTCTTCTGCCTCTTTCTCTGCTTTTAACCGTCGTTTTTTTATTTTTTTCAGTGAATAATCCTTTATATTTATTTTTGTCAGATCATCAGGGTATACTGAAATTTTAAAAAATAATATTTTAAGTGTAACGGATAACTCTCCGTTATATGTTACGATGCACCTGACCCTTATAAAGAGAACAAATGTAACAAGCAATGCTATTATCGAGATAATAAGCAGAATTACAAACAAAACTCCCAAGGATAGGTCACCTCCAATTTAGATTTTGAAAAAGTCTTAATTTTCAGTATTAGTACTGCTCTCATCCACAGTCGTTATCTCTGTCATAACCTCGGGTAGCTCATCAAGAGATGACAGACCAAAACAACGCAGAAAGTCATCGGTAGTTCTGTACAGTACAGGTCGTCCCGGAGCATCAAGACGTCCACAAGCCTCTATAAGTCCCTTCTCAGAAAGAGAATTTATAGCATAAGCAGAGTCAACACCGCGAACGGTATCAATGTACGCTCTTGTAACCGGCTGGTTATATGCAACGGTGGCAAGTACCTCAAGTGAAGATGCGGATAAATTTCCACCACGCTTTATTCCGAGTGCTTCTTTTATCTGAGACGAGTAACATTCCTTGGTACAAAGCTGAGCGCTATCAGGAAGAGCCAAAAGAATAATTCCTCTCTGAGATTCTTCTCCATATTCCTCAACCATATTTTTCACTATCGTCTTTACCCTTGCCTCAGCCATATTAAGAACCTTACCGAGTTTCGTATAGGTAACAGGATATCCTGCGGCAAAAAGTACCGCTTCTATAATCATTGCCGCTTCTGCATCACTGTATTCAACCACGGTGGCTTCCGACATTATTTCATTCTTTTCTGTCATATTCATCTCCATAAGAATATCCGTCAGCAATTTCTTCAATATTTTTTGCAACAAGAACAACTTCTTCCCCGTCTGTACACTCAGATTCTTCGTCAATACCGATACTGCCTATCTTAATAAGCTCAAGGATAGCAATAAATGTAGCAATTACCTCAGACTTGGATTCAGCCCCGTAGAAAAGCTCAATAAACTTAAACTTAGCTTTTTTCAAAAACAAATTTCTTACATGATCAATCTTGAGGGACACCGGAACTATCTGCTTTTTGATTATTGGATTGATAAACGTACGACCCTCGTTCTCTGCAGGTTTAACATTGGAAAGAACGCGCTTCATGGCTTCGAACAGCTTGTCCACACTTTGATTTTGAATAACAGAGTTATCCGGAGGGATCTCGTCAGTATCCTTAACGAATCTTCCGCTATAAACACCATAATATTCAGAAAACAAAGGCACTGCGGTTTTAATTCGCTGATATTCGAGAAGTGCAGCAGCAAGAGCTGCGCGAGGGTCTTCATCATCTTCCTCGGGATTTGGTAAAAGCATTCTCGTCTTTATCAGGACAAGTTCGCTTGCAAGTACCAAAAACTCAGAGGCAACCTCCATATCCATTTCCCTGCAATGGTCAAGATAATCAAGATATTGATCACATATCATGGCTATCGGAATATCTTCAATACTAACCTTATTTTTTATGATCAGAGTAAGCAGGAGATCAAGCGGTCCCTCAAACTGATCTATTCGATATGTCAGTGTTTCCATTTGTCTCCCACCTTTCAAAGTTTAGTAAGGTATAAACCAAAATTACAGAAAAGGAATAAAATCAATTATTTGAGAGAAAGCATTTATAATAAAATTCGCCGCATACCCGAGCACTGTACCGAGTATGCTTATCCCGATCACATTGGAAATAAGATATCTGTCAACGATAATGAAGAGTAAAAAACCAAGCATTATCTGTTTTTCATATCTCATTATCGAAAAATACTGTTTGGGCGGAAGGAATGTAAAAAGTATCCTTGAACCGTCAAGAGGAGGTACGGGAATAAGATTAAATACAGCAAAAACAATATTTATCTGCATAGCCAAAACAAAGAAATAATTTACGATATTCATAATCCCGACACCGGGAACAAGTATGGGATATGCATAAGTGATCGCAAATGATATCCGCCATAGAAGCATAAATATAAAGCCAAGCAAAATATTAGAAGCCGGCCCGGCAAGCGAACTGAGTGCCATTCCCACCTTGGGATTTTTAAAATTTCTCGCGTTTATCGGCACCGGCTTTGCCCATCCGAAATGACAAAGCACCATACAGATAAATCCAATCGGATCAAGGTGCCTTAAGGGATTAAGAGTAAGTCTGCCCATGTTTTTAGCAGTGTTATCTCCCATCCAATATGCAACAAGTCCGTGACACAGCTCGTGAACGGTAAGCGCAAGAAGAACAGCAGGGACGGACAACAGATATTCAAGTATACCAAATATTGTGTTGTTCAATTATAACCCCTCCGAATTTATCGGTTAAATATCATTTCTCACAAGGTCGTCAAATGTTTCCCTCTTTACTGCCACGCGAGGAACACCATCCTTGATTATTACAACAGGCGGACGCGGTATCTTGTTATAATTTGATGCCATAGAATAATTATATGCACCGGTAACAAGAACAGCAAGAATATCCCCTCTCTCTGCAGTCTGGAGCATAATATCTTCAGCTATGAGGTCTCCGCTCTCACAGCAACGTCCGGCAATAGTACACTTGACAGTTCTCTCTTCATTTGCTTTATTTGCAACGAGAATAGTGTACTGTGAGTTATAGAGAGCATATCTGGGGTTATCAGGCATACCGCCGTCAATAGATACATAGCTTTTGTAACCGGTTATATTCTTAAAAGAGCCTACGGTGTAAAGAGTCACACCTGCCGCCGCAACAATAGATCTGCCGGGTTCAAGAATGATCTTGGGCATCTTAAGTCCGAATGACTCTCCGGTTTTCCTAAGCTGCTCTGCCATACGTCTGATACAATCCTCATAATCAATAACAGGATCGGTATCAACGTAAGGAACACCGAGTCCGCCGCCAAGGTTAAGCTCCTCAAGCTCAACACCGGTCTCATTCTTAATATCCTTAATAAAGCGGAACATAATATCCGCCGCGGAAACAAACGGATCAATGTCAAATATCTGAGAACCGATATGACAATGAATACCCGCAAAATGAAGATTCTTACATTCAGCTGCAGCCTTCACCATCTCCATCGCCTGACCGGTCTCGATAGCAGTACCGAACTTGGAATCCACACTTCCGGTAACCACCTTGCGGTGGGTATGCGGATCAATACCGGGAGAAATACGAAGAAGTATCTTTTGTATCATTCCTCTCTTTCCTGCGGCAGCATTAAGGGATACAAGCTCCTCACGGTTATCCACAACAAAACAACCGACACCAGCATCAAGAGCCATCTCTATATCTGCATCTGTCTTGTTATTACCGTGAAAATATGCCTTTTCCATGGGATACCCTGCTTTATATGCAGTATGTATCTCACCCGGAGAAACACAGTCAATTCCCATACCCTCAGAGGCAACTATTCTGTATATTTCGGTAAAAGATAAAGCCTTACTTGCAAAAAGCGGAAATGAACCCTCACCGAAGTACTTTTTCATTGAGTCAATATAAACTCGGCAGTTCTCACGTATTGTGTTCTCATCGAGAATATAAGTTGGTGTTCCGAATTCACGGGCAATATCAACAGTATCTACACCGGATACTGTAAGATGCCCTTTTTCATTTATATCAAGGCACTTTGCTATCATTATTGTATAATTTCCTTTCTAAAAATGCGTAGTGTTAAGCCTCTGCATGCTTGATGATCTCACTCCAGAGCTCATCACGGCCAACTCCTGACGAAGAAGAAAAAGGTATTACGAGAGTGCCTGCTCCTTCTTCTATTTTCTGAATATTGTTCTTTCTTTCTGTTGCATTAAGCTTATCCACCTTTGTTGCAACAACTATATAGGGTAAACGGCACTCGCGAAGATACTCGATCATATCAGCATCATTATCCGTTATTCCCACTCTGCTGTCAACAAGCTGAATTACAAGCTTGAGAAGATCAATATTAGGATTTTTAGTAAAATATCCGTCGGTAAGTTCGGACCATTTCTTCTGTTCCTCATATGTTCTCTTTGCATACCCGTAACCGGGAAGATCAACGAGAAACAGCTTTGAATCCACATCATAAAAATTTACAGTTACCGTTTTTCCGGGTGTTCCGCTGACACGGGCCAGAGATTTTCTTGAAAGCAATGTATTTACAAGAGAACTTTTTCCAACATTTGATCTTCCGGAAAAAGCTATCTGCGGTACCTTGGCTGTTGGAAATTGCTTTGAAAGGCCTGCACTTATTGCAAGGCGGACGTTCTGAATATTTATCTTCATTGAAATGATCCTCTAAAATGTATTTGCTTACCCTCTTGCACTGTCTGAAGGTCTATCGGATGAAGCAATGTATACCGGGATTTCACCGTTAATATCCTTTTTCGCTGAATTACCGAACGAATTAGCTGAATCAATGGAATCACTCAAAGCTGACGCGAGGACGTCATCAATCTTAGAACAAGGAATGAACTCAACATTCTCTCTTACCTCACGGTCAACTTCCTCAACAACGTCTGAAAGATTGTCCTTGGGGATAAGAATCGTTCTGATGCCCATCGCATAAGCCGCCATTGACTTTTCTCTCAGTCCGCCTATCGCGAGTACATTTCCACGGAGAGTGATCTCACCGGTCATCGCAATATCACGGCGCACTCTGCGACCGGACAACGCGCTGACAAGAGCAGTAACTATTGTAACACCGGCAGAAGGACCGTCCTTTGGCACTGCTCCCTCAGGAACATGAATATGTATATCCTTTGTTTTATAGAAATCATGCTCGATGCCAAACATTTCTGTTCTTGCACGAATGTACGTAATTGCCGCCTTTGCGGACTCCTTCATTACATCACCGAGAGAACCGGTAAGCTCAAGCTTGCCTGACCCATCAAGAATCTCTGCTTCTATCTTAAGCACATCTCCGCCGACACCGGTATAAGCAAGGCCGTTAACCTCGCCGACAACATCTTCCTCTCCCATACGGTCGGGAATAATTCTTCGTGCGCCAAGATATTCTTTGACATCGCATCCATCGATCACAACACGTTTAACACCGCTCTCGACAAGCTTTCTTGCGGATTTACGACAAAGGGATGCAATCTCTCTCTCAAGATTTCTGACACCCGCTTCGCGTGTGTAATAATTTATCAGCTCTATAATCGCATCTTCGGTTATCTTGAGCTGTCTTAAATTAAGGCCATGACGTTTAGCCTGCTTTGCAATAAGATGATTTTTTGCTATAGAAACCTTCTCTGACCTGGTATATGATTTCATCTCAATAACTTCCATACGGTCTATGAGAGGAGTAGGAACGGTATCAAGAGTATTTGCGGTAGCAATAAAAATACACTCGGAAAGATCAATGGGAAGCTCCATAAAATGATCTCTGAATGACTTATTCTGTTCACCGTCAAGTACCTCAAGAAGAGCAGACGCGGGGTCTCCATGAGAATCCCTTGACATTTTATCTATCTCATCAAGGAGAATAAGGGGATTTCTGACACCTGTTTTAGTCAGTGCCTCCGCAATTCTGCCCGGCATGGAACCAATATAAGTCTTTCTATGACCACGGATGTCTGCCTCGTCTCTGACACCGCCAAGAGAAACTCTTACGTATTTACGCTTGAGTGCACGGGCGATGGATGCGGCAACAGATGTCTTACCTACACCAGGAGCACCCACAAGACAAATAGTCTGATTCTTAAGTTCAGGGGCATTCTGACGCACCGCAATATACTCAAGGATTCTTTCCTTGACCTTTTCTATTCCGTCATGATCTGCATCAAGAATCTTCTTTGCTGATAATATATCAGTTCTGTCCTTAGAAAGCTTTTTCCAAGGGAACTCAAGACAAGTATCAATATAATTTCTTATAACCGAGCTTTCAGAAGAAGCATAAGGCATCTTAGTCATTTTACCAAGCTCCTTAAGAAGCTTCGCTTCTACTTCTTCGGGAAGACCTGCCGCGTAAATGTTATCCGAATACTCATCGATCTCATTCATTCCGTATTCCCCAAGCTCACTTTGAATGACCTTGAGCTGTTCTCTGAGGTAATAATCCTTCTGAGACTGATCAAGCTGGGCACGCACACGCTTGTGAATGTCCATTTCTATACGGAGAAGATCTGTTTCCTGTTCCATAACTACTGCAAGCTTTTCAAGACGGCGTATAGGATCAAATTCTTCAAGAATATACTGCTTGTCCTCAAATTTAACAAGAACACCTGAGGCAACGAAATCGGCATACAGACCAGGATTCTTTATCGCCTTGGCAGCAAGAGAAAGATCCGCAGAAAGTGCAGGCATATTCTTAAGCTGTTCTTCAAGAATTCTCTGTGCCTCACGAATAAGAGCCTCTCCCTTCACACCACCGTTATCATCAACAGTGACGGTCTTGGAAAGAACATCAGCAACAAAGTATTTACCTACTTTAGTGATATTTAATACATTTGCTCGACAAAGTCCTTCGACGATTACTCTGACGGTACCTTCAGGGGTTTTGATCGACTGTTTAATCTTTGCAACAGTTCCTATTTCGTACATGCCATCAGGAGAAGGTTTTTCCATGCCGATATCTTTCTGAGTAAGAAGAAATACGTATGTATCTGATTTACCTGCCGCGGAAGCAGCCGCAATAGACTCATCACGAACCAACTCAAAACTCACGGGAATTGACGGAAACGCAACGATTCCTCTTAGCGGAATCATGGGTAAAGTTAACTTTTCTACTTTTTCGATATATTTTGCCATTTATATTATTCAGAAGCGGTCTTGCCGCTCTCCTTTCGGTTCCGTTTGATAAAAAACACTAATTCATAATATTATAACACATTTCTGTATTTTTTTCTATAGTAAACATTAAAATTATTATTTTTTTTATTAAAATTAAAGAAAAAAGAAAAAGCACAACAAGTATGCTTCATACGACGAGCTGATATCATAAGATTGATATTCCGCCTACGAAACGAACTGTTGTGCTGCAGCGTATAGACCCGGCGCAGACTATTGCCTGCGACAGATGCAGGGATATTATACCTCTTTTTTTTCGTTCTGTAAATATTGAAAACTGACGATTTTTAATATTTTTTTTTGTACTTTTTGCCGTTTTTAACTTATTTTGAAAAAAGGGGTTGACTTTTAGCGAAATTCGTGATCTCCATATATTCTCAATGTTTTATCCATTTTGGATAAAAAAAGTTACTTTTTTCGTCAAATTTCTCCCACCGTGGGTACATGTGGGTTATGTTGATTTATTCACATTTGATCAGTAAAATGTAACCAAGATATAAACCTCGGAGGTGTGTATAGAGATGAAAAGATCACTCATTATTATCGGGATCGTCTTGGTAAGTATATTACTCTTTTCATGCGGTTCGGAGGAATTAGAACAAACCAGTGATTTCATAACGCCTGATACTAACCCAATGGAAAAGCTCATAAAAGCACACGACATTATGAAAAAAAGAGTTTCAGGTATAATTTCCAATTCTCTTTCCGCCGATGAAAATGATATATACCGGCTCTTATACAGTTTGCACACACAAAGTGAGTTAATAACGGAAATTGATCGCCTTGAGATACTGGGACGAGAAATGATAAAACCAAGTTTCCCTCTCAGAATAACCGTAGACACATTAAAAGACAAAGAAAACACAAGTAGTCAAACTACCACCACGATCAACTATGGCAAAGAATCACTTGCGTTTATTGACTACAATATTGAAAATGAAACCAGCCTTCTCATTCCGACACTTACTGATACAGTTCTTGTAAATAAAAAAAAGATATCTTTTGATGCAATAAAAAAAGATTTACTTATCCTTCTGATGACAGAGGATATTGACGAAAAATATTTGACCGAATCAACTTCAAACTATAGAAACGGAGACATAGAATATTACTCAGCTAATGTAATCACTTTTAATACAAGTGTATACCATGATATAATCAAGTGTATTACCACATATTTTTATGACGGTTCACCTTTTTCGATATGTTATACTCTCTCCATCGGTAATGACGAAATCACTGTTGAATTTTTATTTCCTACCCGTAATGATGGTACAGACACATTCTCGATATCCGTTAATAGAGTTACTGATAAAGCCAAGGTAAGCGATAATATACTACATTTGTCATTTTACCAAAAGAAAGAAAAAAGCAAAGAGATAAGCGGACATTTCTTCCTGAGTGCAAATACCGATGCAATACGAGAATACGGATTTGATGCTCCTGATGGATTATCATATTTTAGTTTTGAATCTTTGTTTGACACTGAATTTTCCGAAACACGTAGCAGCACCATGGCAACATGCCGACTGGAATACGAAATGTACGGAATAAAGAAATTCCACAATCTTCCTTTACGTATTCTCACAGATGTTAAAAACGGTACACTTAATTCCAAGGCCTCTATTGTATATTCTGATGACGAGTTCACTTCGTTTAACTGTTCTACAATTATGAATGTCTCGGTATCACAACCCCATACCGTCAATATCTACCAACCTGATAAAAACAAGATAACGTTCGACTACAATGATACCGAAGAAAAAGAAAAATATATGGCAGAAGTTGAGATGGCATTCTTTGAAAAGTTTCCGGAGATAGCTTTTCTTCTACCTTACGAAGCGCAAAGCCCAAAAGGTCCCGAGAAGTCTGTCATAGCCGCATTCTCGCCGGATACAAGCAAAAAATACGTTATTTACCACAATGGTACAAATGAATGTAATGGTATGGAGATAACCGGAGTTAGTTATATATACCATAACGGTAAGTTTGAGATAAGTTCAAAAGACGGAAGTGTTATCATGTCTATAACCTCAGACAAGCTCGGTTCAAATTTTCTTCCCGATACTGATTTCATATTTACTACCGAAGACGGAGCCATTATCTCGCTAAACAAAAGCGGCAGCGGTACCATATCAAAAGAAATAATACTGCGTCTCAAAGCACCCGAGGGAAACGGGACATCCTCTATTGATCTGCTATACAAAAACGGATGTCCCATCTTCTCTGATGCAGTGGTAAATTACAATGGCGGAAAAGCTACTGTTACACAAGGTGACAAGCAATACACATTCAGCTACTCTCTCCAGTGAACACAAAAAACACTCACTTATCCACGTGATAAGTGAGTGTTTTTTCTATACTTTTCTTTTTCTTTTTGTTTTAAGTATAAGAGAAATAGTACAAACAGAGAAAATGTAAATAAACGCGAGCAGAACTATAACGTTACCGACAACAGTAAATACTGTACTGTCAGAACGAAATTCAACTTCACCAAGAGAATAGCCAATATCCTCTGCTCTGAGCGGGTCGGTTACTCTTCCTTTATGATCTATTATTGCAGAAATTCCCGTATTTGCCGCGCGAACAAGACATCTGCCATTCTCAATGGATCTGAGCACAGAATGACCAAGGTGAAGATAAAGCTCCGGTGACTGCTCAAACCAAGAATCATCTGTTGACACAGCAAGAAGCTGTGCACCGTCTCTTACACTCTCAAGAGCAAGAGAGTTATACACCGAATCATAGCACACGAGTGACCCTATCATACCGTAAACCGTATCATGAAGCTCACTTCCCTCTCCTCTGCCGCCATCTACCGAAAGCATACTGATCTCAGTAAGTGCAGGAAATACAGTTTCAATAAAAGAACGCATCGGTACATATTCACCAAACGGAACAAGCTTTCTCTTTATATACTGTCCGTCTCTTATTGAACCGTCTGGATTTACCGTATATATGGCATTTCCCGATGCATAAACACCGTCAGAATTTTCTGTTCTGTAATATCCGCCCAGAAGAATAGTCATCCCTCTGTCTTTTGCGATCTCACTAAACGGAGCAAAGAGATGCGGTTTAACGTTAAAAAACACAGGAAGCGCACTCTCTGATACCACTATGAGCTCAGCCCCATCATCTGCGGCATCATTTATAAGATCAATATATAACTCTCTTATTTCAGAGTATTCCATGTTCCATTTCTCATCAATTGAAGAAATATTGCCTTGAATAGCGGCAGCTTTTACAAAGGTTTTGCTTCCCTCATCATCCGGAACAGCTAAACGAACTATCCCAAATCCAAGATTCAAGAGGAATACCGTAAGAGACATTATTGCAAAAAAACGTCTCTTTTCCACATGTATAATTGCAAATGCGAGAAGAGCTCCCACAAATGTCATGAGAAACCCTATGAACAATGACCCCAACAAGGAGGCACTCTGAATCACCGGAAGCATATATTGCTGCCCCACCGCAAGCCAAACGAATGGTACCCCCGCCCAGGTAAGGGTTTGTATCCATTCAAATATTACCCAGAGAAAAGGAAATGTCAGAATTGATAACCACTGAAACTTTCCTGTCTCACTCACCTTGCGCGATACATACACAAAAAGCGGACCGATAAATGAAAAGGCCACAGAGAAAATTGTCGCCATGGCAATCAGGCCAAATGTAAGCACACAAGCGGAAAACAACGGAGTTACATCCGCATACTCCATTGGATACATATAAAGAATCCAATAATACCCGCACAAATAAAACGGAAAGAAGAAACAGTAGGCAACAGCATAAGCACGGCGCATGCTACACTTGCCGTCTTCATCTGTGCGGACCAGAGAATATATAAGAAATGCCGATGCTACCCAGCCCAAAAGCCACAATTCCTTTATTACAAAAGGTGATCCGGATATAAGTCCTCCCAATGCCGCAATCAATTTATATATTCTAAGCTTCTTTTTCGGAAGACAAGAACGGTTACTTTCCATCATTCGTTTCCTTCATCAAATTCTTTAAGAAACCAGATATTGTCAAGAGACACCTTTATTTCCTTGCCGGAAAGATATGCCAAAGGACCATCTATATTTTTAAAACGCAGTCGGTATGAATAGAGTGCCTGATATTTATATCCTGTAGCCCTGTCATCTTTGTTTATACCGTATTTTCCGTCTCCAAGAAGAGGATGACCAATATAAGACATATGTGCTCTTATCTGATGAGTACGTCCCGTTATCAGTTCTATCTCAAGAAGGGACAACCCGCGTTTTTCTTTAAGCTTCTTATATACGGTAATTATGTTTTTACTACCCGGAAGAGGAGATTCCGTGACAGTCACCAGATTATCTCTTGAATTTTTACGAAGATATCCGGTAAGTCTGTCTTCAGATTTTTTAACAGATCCGTGAACTGCACAAAGATAGAACTTTGAAACAAGATCTTCCTTTATGATTCGGTTCATCTCTCGCAGTGCCTCTGCGTTTTTTGCAGCAATGACCATACCACCGGTATTTCTGTCTATTCGATTACACAGCGAAGGGGCAAATGACTGTTCTTCTTTCGGTGAATATTCCCCTTTATGACAAAGATAAGCCTTGATGTGAAGAAGAAGTGTGTTTCTTTCTTCTCCGCTGTCATCGGGATGAACAAGAACACCCGGGCGTTTATCACAGACAATTATATTATCGTCCTCATATACAACTGATATCTTCGGAACAGTAGTATAGATCGCATCTCCGGTCTCTTCTTTTTCGAAGAACTCATCTTTTATAAAAAGCTGTATTTTGTCACCTTCACAGAGGACAGTTTTACCTTCCGCTCTGACGCGATTGACCTTTATTTTCTTGGTACGCAGATACTTCTGCATAAGGGAAAGGGGCATGCGGTACAGGGCCTTTGAAAGGAATTTGTCAAGTCTCTGACCCGCATCATTTTTTCCGACTGTAAGCTCTCTCATTACTTTTGTCCCATTTCACTAAAATCGTTTCACTAAAATTTTATATGATAAAAGAAAGCCGCAGACGGTATACCGACTGCGGCAATGTAATAATTACTTAGTTCCGAACAAACGGTCTCCCGCATCACCGAGACCGGGTATAATGTATGCGTGATCGTTAAGCTTTTCATCAAGAGCAGCGACGTAAATATCAACGTCAGGATGATCAGCCTGAACTTTTGCAACACCCTCAGGAGCGGCAACAAGGCACATCAAACGGATATTGGTACATCCCTTTTTCTTAAGCATTTTGAGTGCATCAGATGCAGATCCGCCGGTCGCAAGCATAGGATCGCATACGATAACGATTCTGTTCTCTATGTCAAAAGGAAGCTTGCAATAATATTCTACAGGCTCATGTGATTCAGGATCACGGTAAAGACCGATATGACCCACCTTTGCAACGGGAACAAGACGAAGAAGTCCGTCAACCATACCAAGTCCTGCGCGAAGAATGGGGATGATGGCAAGCTTCTTGCCGGAGATCATTTTTGCAGTCATCTTGCACATGGGAGTGTCTATAACAATATCTTCAAGAGGAAGATCGCGAGTAAGCTCGTAACCCATGAGCATCGATATCTCATCGAGAAGCTCACGGAAATCCTTGGACCCGGTCTTTTTGTTTCTCATAATAGAGAGTTTATGGGATATCATGGGATGATCAACTACATGCAGTACGCTCATTTCATAATCCTCTTTCGAAATTTATATTTTTCTCTATTATAACCCCTCTTGCACTTTTTTTCAAGGTGATTTTTATAAAATACGAAAAACTTTGGTACTATTATGTATTTACATAGAGAGAATTTCATTGTATAATATAGATATGAGTGTTTTTTTGAATAGCAAGATAGAAAAAGAACATACTCCCACGGTAGGTATATACACGCTTGGATGCAAAGTAAACCAATATGAGAGTCGCGCTATTGAGGAAGAATTTCTCCGTCGCGGGTTCGAGGTACTGCATCATGGCAACAGGTGTGATGTTTATGTTGTAAACACCTGCACCGTAACGGCGGAGGCGGACAGAAAAGCCCGTCAATTCATTCGTCGTGCCGCGTCAATGTGTGATACCCCGAGAGTAATAGTCTGCGGTTGTTTTTCACAGCGTGTGCCAAGTGCTGTAGCTGAGCTTCCCGGAGTAAAATATGTTCTCGGTAACGTAGACAAATTATCGGTTGTCGATGCGGCTGAGAAGCTACTGACAATGGACACTGATACTGCCTCGGAGATCAATGTTGGCGATGTGTTCTCGGCCCCCTTTGAAATGATGACAGTAACGGGGTTCGAGAGAACGAGAGCCTATATAAAAATCGAAGATGGGTGTGAAAGTAAGTGTGCCTACTGCGTCATTCCCAAGGTTCGCGGCAAGATCAGATCAAAGCCATTTGATTTAATAATCGCAGAGGCAAAGGAGCTTGCCGAAGCAGGATTCCGTGAGATAGTAATAACAGGAATTGAAATATGCTCCTGGGGCAAAGATCTTAACGACAAGAGGAGTCTTTGTGATCTTCTTGAAGAGATAAACAAAATCAGCTCCATTGAACGCATTCGCCTTGGTTCACTTGATCCGTCATTTATGACTGCGGATAACGTGTCACGTCTTTCAAAAATCAGTCACCTTACACCTCACTTCCATCTCTCTGTACAGAATGGGTGTGATAGAATCCTTGCGCTTATGCGTAGGCGGTATAATACTACCATGCTCCGTGAAAGAATGCAAAACATACGGGATCATATACCGGATGTTACATTCACCACTGATATTATGACAGGATTTCCCGGGGAGACTGATGAGGATTTTTCTGAGACAATGAAATTCGTCGAGGATGTCCGTTTCCTTGAGGCTCACATATTTACTTACTCTCGCCGCCCTGACACCGAAGCAGATAAAATGTCGGGACAAATAGCGGAAAACGTTAAGTCGGAGCGCGCCGCAAAGCTCGAGACGAAAACCAAGGAAATATCAGCCGAAATAAGAAACAGCTTTATAGGACGTGTGCTTCCTGTTCTTGTTGAAAGATGGGATAACGGAATTGCACGCGGGCATACGCCAAATTATATAGAGATCAGCTTTGAAACAGACGAAGATCTCAGAGGAAATACAGTTTCGGTCATGAGCACATGTCTCTCCGAAAGTGGTCTATTCGGCAAATATCCATGTGAGTAAAGTCAAAAATTTTAGTTAACATAAACTGCACAAACATATCATTATCATCTTAGCCGCCGTTAATCGGCAGAATGGAGACAAATATGGTTTACAGAATTTACGTAGAGCGCCGTCTCGGTTTTACAACCGAATACGCGAGAACGGTTGCTGACCTTCGCGAGAATTTGGGTCTTCCCTCTCTCCCTGATCTTCGTATCATCAACAGATATGATATCGAGGGTGTTGATGCAGAAACTGTTGCACGCGCAAAGTATACTGTTTTTGCTGAGCCTCAGACCGATCTTGCTACCGACACTCTCGACCTTAGTGTTGGAACTGCATTTGCGGTGGAATTTCTTCCCGGTCAGTACGATCAGCGCGCAGACTCATGTGCACAGTGTGTACAGCTTCTTACCTGTGGTGACCGTCCTACTGTTCGCACTGCTAAAATATATATATTTGACGGTAAGGTATCCGATGAGGATCTCAGCCGTGTTAAGGGCTATATAATCAACCCGGTTGAATCAAGAGAGGCAACTTTTGAGCTTCCCGAATCTCTTAAGCCCGATTACGATATTCCTACAACCGTCGCTACCCTTGACGGTTTTATCGGTCTTGATGATGAAGATCTCCGCAATTTTGTAACTGAGTATTCTCTCGCTATGGACTATGATGATATCAAGTTCTGCCAGAGCTATTTCCGCGATACAGAGCACCGTGATCCCACCATTTCCGAGCTCAGACTTATCGACTCATACTGGTCTGACCACTGCCGTCACACCACCTTCCTCACCGAGATCACCGATGCAAAGATCGCTGATGAATACATCGCTGATACATATCGCGATTATCTTGACAAGCGTACCGAGCTTTACGTTGGCAAGAACAAGAAGATCTCTCTCATGGATCTTGCTACCATCGGTGCTAAATATCTCAAGAAGACCGGCCAGCTCAAAAATCTTGATGAAAGCGATGAGATAAATGCTTGTACCGTTAAGATCAAGGCTAAGATAGACGGCAAAGACGAAGATTGGCTTCTTCTTTTTAAGAATGAAACCCATAACCATCCCACTGAGATAGAACCCTTTGGTGGTGCCGCTACATGTCTTGGTGGTGCAATCAGAGATCCCCTTTCCGGACGTGCATATGTATACCAGGCTATGCGTGTTACCGGTGCGGCAGATCCCCGCACATCTCTTGAGGACACCCTTCCCGGCAAGCTTCCCCAGTCCAAGATAACTGTTGGTGCCGCTCAGGGTTACAGCTCATACGGTAACCAGATCGGTCTTGCTACCGGTGGTGTATTTGAGCACTATCATCCCGGTTACGTTGCAAAGCGTCTTGAGATCGGTGCTGTTGTCGGTGCCGCTCCTGCAGGAAACGTTCGCCGCGAAGTTCCTGCACCCGGTGACGTGGTTATCCTCCTCGGCGGTAGAACCGGTCGTGACGGTTGCGGCGGTGCAACCGGATCCTCTAAGGCACATACTACCGAATCCCTTACCTCTTGCGGTGCAGAGGTTCAGAAAGGTAATCCCCCCGAAGAGCGTAAGCTTCAGAGACTTTTCCGTTCTCCCGAAGCATCTCTCCTCATCAAGCGTTGTAACGACTTCGGTGCAGGCGGTGTTTCCGTTGCTATCGGTGAGCTTGCGGACGGTCTCAGAATAGATCTTTCAAAGGTACCTAAGAAGTACGACGGTCTTGACGGAACAGAGCTCGCTATTTCCGAGTCACAGGAAAGAATGGCCGTTGTTGTAGAGAGTAAGGACGTTGAGAAGTTCTGTGCTCTTGCGGCAGAGGAAAATCTTGAGTCTACTGTAGTTGCAGAAGTTACCGAGGCTCCCCGCCTTGTTATGGTATGGAACGGCAATACTACCGTTGATCTTTCCCGTGAATTTCTTAACTCAAATGGTGCGGCGAAGACAACCACCGTTGAGGTATCCCCTGTTGAAGAAAAGGATATTCTCCGCGGCATAGAGCTTTGCGGCAACACCATCAGTGAACAGGCAAAGGCACTTATGCAGGATCTTAACGTCTGCTCAAAGAGAGGTCTTTGCGAGAGATTCGACTCTTCCATCGGCGGTGCTACCGTTGTAATGCCCTTTGGCGGTAAAACCCAGCTTACTCAGCCTCAGTATATGGCGGCTAAGCTTCCTGTTATTTCCGGTGAGTGTGAGACCGCATCCTATATGGCATACGGCTTCGATCCTTATCTTTCATCCAGCTCCCCTTACCACGGTGCTCTCTATGCGGTCGTTGAGTCTGTTGCACGTCTTGTTGCGGCAGGTCAGCCCTATCAGAACGCATACCTTACCTTCCAGGAATATTTTGAGCGTACCAAGAATACTCCTACCCGCTGGGGCAAGCCTTTTGCTGCTCTTCTCGGTGCTTATAAGGCTCAGATCGAGCTTGGACTCGGTTCTATCGGCGGTAAGGACAGTATGTCCGGTACCTTCGAAGATATAGATGTTCCCCCCACTCTCGTTTCCTTTGCAGTAGTTGCAGGTGATGCATCAAGTGCAGTAACTCCTGAGTTTAAGGCAGCAGGCAACAACGTATATCTTATGATGCCCGAGTACCTCGACAACGGTCTTCCTTGCTTCGAGTCTCTTAAGGCTCTCTTTGACAAGGTACACGCTATCACCTCCTCCGGCAAGGCAGTATCCGTTTATACTGTTGGTTTCGGCGGTGCTCTCGAAGCAACTGCAAAGATGTGCTTCGGTAACAAGATCGGATTTAAGTTTGAAGACGGTATTGATAACGATCTTATCCGCCGCCGTCTCTACGGTTCATTTGTAATCGAGACATCAGAAGAGCTTGACGGAATCAAGCTCGGTGTTACCACCGATGCTCACGTATTCTCTGTTGGCGGAGAGGATATTTGCCTCTGCGAAATGATCAAGGCTTGGGAAACTCCTCTTGAATCTGTATTCCGTACAAAGGCAAAGGCAGATGCTGAGACAGCTCCTGTATTCACTTGTACAGAGCGTTCTACAGCTGTTGCAGGCGAGAAATTTGCTAAACCCAGAATTATGATTCCCGTGTTCCCCGGTACCAACTGTGAGTACGACACTGCACGCGCATTCATCAAGGCTGGCGGCGATCCCATGATCACCGTGCTTTGCAACGGTAACGCATCTGCTCTTGAGAATTCTATAGATAAATTCGTTGAGAATATCAAGAAGGCTCAGATCTTTATGATACCCGGCGGATTCTCCGGCGGTGACGAGCCCGACGGTTCCGGTAAGTTCATTACCGCAGTTCTCAGAAGCCCCAAGGTCAAGGAGGCACTCACCGATCTTATAGAGAACCGCGACGGTCTTGTTCTCGGTATCTGTAACGGTTTCCAGGCTCTTGTCAAGGTTGGTCTTCTTCCCTATGGTAAGATCCTTGATGAGCTTACTCCCGATTGTCCTACTCTTACTTACAACACCATCGGACGTCACCAGTCCCGTATGGTTAATACTCGTATCGCATCCGTTAAGTCTCCTTGGCTTGCAGGTGTCAACACAGGTGATATCCATGCAATTCCGATCTCTCACGGTGAGGGTAGATTTATGGCAAGCGCGGAACTTCTTGATAAGCTTGCTGCAAACGGTCAGATCGCAACTCAGTACGTTGACTTTGATGGTAATCCCTCTATGGATATTCGCTTTAACCCCAACGGTTCCGCTTATGCAATTGAGGGTATCCTCTCTGCAGACGGCCGTATTCTCGGTAAGATGGGACACAGCGAAAGAATCGGCAACAACGTTGCAGTTAATATCCCCGGCAACCAGGATCAGAAGCTCTTTGAGTCCGGAGTTAAATATTTCAAATAATATCCTAACAATAAATAAAAAAGTCTCTTCAGCAGAAGAGACTTTTTTATTTGTGATATATGTACTATTAATTGATATGACGTCAGATGTCTACAAAGCTATTAATTTTTAGTATGATCGTTTCGGTTTAGTTCACTGATCTCATATATAACGGAATATTCTTCCATCCAGTTTTCCGGCATTTCTTCCCGGCCACGGTACAGTATAACCTCGGCCATACCGTTGAGGCTTGGCTCAGCCCCCACATCAGGTGCTATGACCGGGTACGTCTTATCAGACAGAAATACTGTTTCTCCGTTTTTATCAAACACAACACATCTTATGGTAGCATAAACGATATACTGAGAAAAATTCTCAACATTTACAACTGCATATCCTATATGATCTCCGTTGACAGGTGAAACGTCTTCTCCGAGACAGTAAAAATTATAATCAATCATTTCGGCTACCATCTCACCGTCTCCTATCGATTCAATTACAATATTATATTTACATGTGGAAAATTCCTTTTCCGGTGTAAAAATAAAGTAATTGTCCCGACCTGAAAGTAATCCTTTAAACGACTTTGTGTCTGACCCTAGTGATTTACCGTCGGCAGAATAATACGTTGTTCTTATCGCAACATTACAATCGATATCACTACCATTATCTACATAAAATATTGCAACACCGTTACCGTCGTAATCTGTTTTCTTATATCCAATATATAATCCGCCGTCATCATTGCAACGGGTTATATCGGAAATGAACTTCGTTCCACCGGACGCGACAGATGATATATCTACTGTTCCCCCAAAATCTGGTGAGAATGTAAAACCGATATCTGTAAGCTTAATTTTTTCGGTACTGTTCTGTCGGTCAGGTTCTCCCATCGTTCCACCCTCGGAGCTTGAAGCCGACTTTACATTTGAGTAAAGCCATTCAAGACCTGAAATATCGTCACGCGAAATATAAACGTCACCAACCTGATGGTCAAGGCCGTAGGTTTCTTTATATATAACCTTATTACCGCCTTTATTCTTTATATACCGGATTGCCCGCTGTATAGGCTCATACCATACTGTATTATCGGTTAGGTCATATATAAAATACATTGGAACGTTAAGTATCTGAGGGTCATAGTTCATCGGTATATCTGCTGCATAGCTTTCATAGTCTTCATAGTCAAAGCTACCATGAGCGGCCGGAAGAACTGCTGTTACAAAATCACTGTGTCTTAATGCAAGATCAAAAGACCCTGCCCCGCCCATTGAGTTTCCGGTTGAATATATTCTGTCAAAATCGATGCTGTATTTTTCGCCCAGATTTTCTACTAACTCCACGACTGCATCGGTATAATCGTATCCCCACCATCCGTCAAGAGAACAGTGTGGTGCAATAACAATACTGTCATACGCAGGACTGTCAGAGCTAAGGAAAACCTTTTTAACGTCATTCAGATGAAGAATATTATCGTCTCCGCTGGTTCCTCTGCCGTGAAGATAAAGCAGAACCGGATATTTCTTACTGTCATCATAGTCATCGGGAATATAAATTCTATATGGGAGGACTATCCCATTTCCCGCACAAAAATTCTTTCCTTCAAAAACTACGAATTCAAGGCTTTCTCCAGACCAGATAACTAATTCTTCCACCGGATATTCGGATTCATCATATTCACGTTTTTCTTTTTCTTCGGGATTTTTTGATGTCTCAACTGTATCGGTAGTATCAGTGGGAATGATATCCCCGGTATCAGCTGCACAAGAGAAAAGGTAAGCCGATAACAAAATTACACAAAACAGTATCAGTGCTCTATTCATGGAACTCCTCCTTTTATAACCTGAAATATAGGTCAACCCCTCTGTTTATATCATAACATACGGCAACGGAAAGTCAATAACCTGTTAGTTGATTAGCACTTTTCCCTTTCAATAAAAAAATATTCCGCGCAAAATTACGCGGAATATTTTTTATTATATGTTATTACTTGTTTGCATTATAAACAGCATCAACGATATACTTTCTGTAAAGCTCGTACATTTCGGGGGTGAGGCTGCAATGACCCTTGTCGGGAACGATATGATATGTTACGCTCTTACCTGCCTCTTTAAGTGCGGCAACAAGCTTCTCGGAATGCATGTCGATATTAACTGCTCTGTCCTTATCGCAGTGGAATATGTAATAAGGAATACTAGGCATTGTAGGAGCAAGGTGAAGAGGAGAAATTGACTTGAGAGCCTCGTCCATAGTGCCGGAGTAATTATAGAGAGCACTGTACATGGTTCTGGGGAGGTCAGGACGCTCGGTGTAGTGGTAAGGCGCATCACATACAGGACAGTTAGCAACACAGGCAACGGGAGTTCTCTTTGCATAATTAGTATATACAAGGCATGAGAGACCACCCATACTGCCACCTATAGAAACAACAGGAAGGTCATCAGGAAGATCAAGAGCCTCAAAAAGGACATCAAGAATCTCATCGGTATAGTTTACAGCTTGCTTATTCATCCAGTTCCAAGGATTGATGTAAGGATGTACATAGAGAATTCCCTTTTCACAGAAGAAGGTATCTCCATCGTTATCGTTATCAAACATTTCGTCGCTGCCAAGTCCGATGAAGTTAACAACCACACCCTTGATAGGCTTGGTAACAACGTTATCGTTCACGTATGCAAAGCTTCTGATGGTTTCATAGGTCATTATTTTTTCCATGATAAATACCTCATTAATTTTTTATTTTTGGGTAGATAAGCACTACCGAAATATCATTTACATTTGTACCGGTAGGACCGGTGATGATCAAGCTATCAGCGACACTGAGAGCATTATAAGCATCGTTATTCTCAAGGGCGTCTGAGGGGTCAACTCCATTGGCACGCATTTTTGAAGCAGTGGTTCCGTCAGCAAAACCTCCTGCCGCATCGGTGGGACCGTCAGTACCGTCTGAGCCCACCGAAAACACCGCAATATTGTCATGTCCGGCTATTTTTAATGCCGCCGAGAGTGCAAGTTCTTGATTTCTACCGCCTTTGCCGTTGCCTTTAAGACATACGACTGTCTCTCCACCTGCAATAAATGCAAGTGGACAATCAGTATCCTTGTGTCCCTTCCCTACAGAAGCAAGAAATTCACCGGCATAGCGCGCCTCCGTGTCAAGACAGTCAGTAAGTATCTCTGCCTTAAAACCAGTCGCTTCAGCGCTCTTACGTGCAGCCTCACACAACTCGGTGACACTGCCGCCGATCATGTATTCTGCGTTTGATAAGCTTTTTGGAGTCTCTCTTTCAAGAAGAGACAACACCTCGGAAGAAAGCTTAAGACCATATTTTGATATAATACGGTGAACGTCATCTACAGTAGATCCATCGGGACAAGCAGGTCCCGATGCTATAGTAGAAGGATCGTTACCAAGAACGTCAGACAAAATTACCGCAAATATTCTCGCAGGAGCAACGTGCTCAGCAAATCTTCCGCCTTTTACCTTAGACAGGTGTTTACGAAGCGTATTTATCTCTCCTATAGATGCTCCTGCCGCAAGCAACTGACGTGTCATATCCTGAAGATCGTCAAGTCCGCAGGATGCTGATTCAAACAGTGCTGAGCCGCCGCCGGAAACAAGAAACAACACCATATCGTCCTCAGTAAGCGATGATGTAAACTCAAGCACTCTTTCAGTTGCGGATATAGTGTTCTCGTCAGGAACGGGATGGCCGGCCTCGTATATCTCCGTTTTGGGAATATCTCCCATCGAGTGCTCATATTTCGTTATCACGATGCCGCCCTCAAGACGGTCACCTAACTCTTCCGCGGCTGTACTGCTCATTTTCCATGCCGCCTTACCGATGGCAACGGAATAAAGCTTACCCTTTACATGGGGAAGTTTTGCAACGGCATCACGTACAACCGAGTCAGGCAAACAGGCAGCTATGGCATCGGAATATATCTTTTCAATATCTTTTTTCATCTTTTACTCTTTTCAGTCAAGAATAATATCCTGCAGCTTAGCTATAGTCTCTTTACCTGGGATCGCCTTCTCCACTCTCTCCTCATACATCATCTTAAAGGAATTGGTGAGCAGTTCATTATGTGCCTCGCAGGAAAAATTATTTCTCATGCTTCTTGCAGTCATAGGATCTGCAGTATAGAACATTCCGATAGTATAGTCAGTGAGAGTATCTATGTACCCCTGGGTAAGGCACCAACTGTCAAACATATTTCTCATTATCTCGGGATCATCTATATCACGGCTGATACGGTCAATATATCTGTCAAAATACTCTTTATCTTCACCGCAAAGTACCTTTATTCCATCCTTGTCGAATGAGTAAGGATGAGTGATAAGTGATACTCCCGTCTCATTTATATCAAGCTCCGCCATGTATCCATAGAACCATGATTTTTTGCGGTCAGGATTGGGAATAGGTTTAGGCGGGAAGAAGAAATTACCCATACTGTACACAATAGGTTTTCCGTCATATATCTCATATCCCTGAGGACAATGAGTATGCATCGCAATAACAGCAGAAGCACCAAGGTCAATAAAATGACGGTAAAGATCTATTTTTCCGGGAGACGGGAAAGGATTCTTCTCGTTTCCGCCGTGGAAATATATAATCGGAAGGTACCCCTTTTCCTTTGCGGAATAGATCGCATGAGTAACTCTTGAAATATTATATCCTGCTGTTCCGGAGACATCTTTCTCGGCTATACCGAATTCATTCTCACAGACAGCTATTATCGAAACTGTAACACCGTCTTTTGTGAGTTCAGCCGGTAAATAAGCCTCATCTATGTTATTTCCTGCACCTATACAGATATACCCCTCGCTCTTAAGCAGATCTATCGTATGAAGCATGGCGCCCTCGCCGTAATCCTTGGTATGATTATTGGCAAGTCCGATAACTGTCGGTGACAAAGCGTTTATGTAACTGATAAATTTATCATCGGAAATAAGGTTAGGACCGGTCTTGATTATAGGCTCATGCTCTTCCCTTACTCCGAAAATATTCTCGAGATTAAGCATAGAAAAATCCGCAGCTTTGAAAAATTCTCCGGCTTCTTTCATTGCATTAACGGCTGTGTTGTTATCATCCGGGATAGGAAGATTGTTAAAACAAACATCAGCAGCAAATAAAATCTTCACTTTGTTTTATCTCCTAAAACCACTTATTTTATATAGAATCAGTATAACATTTTAGGACACCTTTGTCAACCTTGAAAACACCTTAATATAACAAAGAAAAACCGCCAAGAATGGCGGTTTTAAATAATTATTTAGGTTGCTTTGGAAAAGCAATCAACTGGGATAAGGTACCACGCTATTCAATGTTACAAAAGGATTAGGAGTACACACGGCAATGTAAAACTGTCCATCAATAATGCTCAGATTTTCCGCCTCGTAACCGTTAGACAATGACAAATTAAGAGTGGCTATGTAATTTCCGTTATAATCATGTATGATTATATGGCATTCATGCCGACCATCAACAAACGGAGTATACAAACTGTAAACATAGGTAGCATCAGAACATATACCCTGGGCAGTTTTCATTGTCTCCTTCATTGGAAACTGACCGATAAAATTAAAATTCTCATCAAGTATATAAATTGTTTTATCCTTGGAATTTCCATATCCCGTATATGTATTGTTATGTGCATTATAGGATATTGCACCTATGTTTTTGCTAAGTTCACATTCTTTTATAAACTCAAGAGTATCGGCATCATAGAAAAAAACCTTGGTTTCACTATCACAGACAAGAACTTGATTGAGCTCAGGTATATAAGTCATATCGTTAGCGTGTCCCATTGCTCTGGGTTCACTGAATATTACTTCTCCTGTCTTAATATTGTTCTTAGCGATAAACGAGGAAGATTCATCCTCTGCAATAAAAGCCTGATAGTAGTTGCTTCCGTTGTAACAACCACCCTGTCTGCTGTTCATCCCCTGAGACTCAAGTGTGTTTTCAGTTCTCGTTAAGTAAACAACACCTAACTTAGTTTTTACTTCCTCGAATTTTGTCTCGTACAGATCACAAAACTTACAGTCACGCCTTTCGTGGCCGATAAAAATACCGGGAAGAACATCATCAGCATACCATTCATCAAATGAATGATCGACTATATCGACAGTTCTTTCTTCGAAAAATCCACATTTCTCACATTCCCTTGTATCAAGTCCTGTATCAATGCAGGTGGGAGCTGTTTTGACATTCCAATCAGAAAACAAATGCTCTGTGCATTTTTCTTCAGCACAAGACACAGTAAAAGCCAGTGCAGATAAAATAAATACTATAACTAATATCTTTTTCATAACAATACCAATTTAATCAAAAATAACTTCTTTCCCGCTGTCAGAGGAATCATAGATACCCTGCATTATCTTTGCTGTCTTAATGATGTAGTCTATATGAGACTGAAGCTTCTCGCCTGTTTCTATAGAACGGATAAAGGAATCTATCTCCTCTTGATACATGTCCTTCTCATTATACTCAGGAATACAGTTAACAAACTTTTTATCCTCCACAGTATAATAGGTGAAATTACCGCAGTAATTCAGATGAATACCGCCTTTGTCACCAAGGAAATCAATATATCTTTCCTCGCGTTGAATGTTTTGTGCCCAGCAACCGTTAAAAGATATTGTAGGGCCATCAGTGCGGATAAAACCGGTAACAAAATCCTCAACATTATAAACACCGTTAAGATCCTTAGAATGCTCAGCCCACATTCCGTCATAAACGTAGTTAGGCATATCACAACCAAGAACACTGTGTGCATGGCCGGAAACAGAACGAGGCTCGGGCTCACCAAGGCAATAAAGTGCAAGATCGAAGTAATGAACTCCCCAGTCAATAAGCACACCGCCGCCGGCTACCTCTTTATTGGTATACAGGCCGCCGAGTCCAGGGATAGAACGGTGAGCACGGAAGGAAACGTAAACGTGATATACGTCTCCAAGATCACCCGCAGCGATCATCTTTTTTATTTCATTAACAGCACCGTTATATCTGTTTACGACACCGATAACAAGATTAACTCCGGTCTCCTGCTGAACCTTCTGCATCAAAAGAGCCTCTTCAAGAGTCTTTGCCGCAGGCTTCTCACACAAAACATGCTTACCTGCACGCATTGCATCAATTGCTATCGTGGGGTGAGTATTATTAGGTGTACAAACAGAAACAGCAACAACATCAGGGTCATTTATTACTTGATGGTAATCGGTAACAGCAATACCACCGTATTTTTTCGCAGCGTTTTGTGCTCTCTCAGGTATGATATCACAAAAATATTTTATTTCAACAGCGTCATTTGCCGCGTAGCATGGTATGTGCGCTCCACAACCAATACCACCGCAACCTATAACACCTACTTTGATCTTTTCCATATCTGACACACTCTCAATAGTAATTATTACTTCTGATTATTATCCTTTTTCAGCATTTCACGAATCTCACAAAGAACAGAAAGCTCGGTCTCCTTTGGTTCTTCGGGCTTGGTCTCCTCAACAACCTCTTCTTCCTTCTTCTTCAATGCCTCAAGCTTTTTCTGTGCATTAATCATAACACGAAGAACAATGAAAATAGAAAAAGCAATGATAAGGAAATCGATAACAGTCTGAATAAAGTTACCATATGTAAGCGCAAGCTCTTTCTGAAGAATCTCACCTGCTGCATCTACAGCCTCAGGCTTGATAATCCACTTAAGTTCGGTAAGCGAAACCTTACCTGTTGCCATACTGATAAGGGGGGTGATAATGTCATTTACGAGAGATGTAACTATCTTACCAAAGGCACCGCCAATTACAACACCGACAGCCATATCAATAATGTTGCCCTTCATTATAAAGGCTTTGAAATCAGAGAAAAACTTTTTCATAGTTTATCCTTTCTGCATAAAGCATATTCTTATTTATTTCATTATACCACCATATTTATTGATTTTCAACACTTTTTCACTTTATCATAAAAGTTTGTTTTGATTATTTAACAGTCCGATTCTATTGACAAAAAAAGCATAAAATGATAAAATTATGGTGTCCTGACATGAGGTTCGCACAGTCGTTCCAAGGTGAAAGGTATTTGATAGTATATAGGGGGTAATGTACCCTTTTCAAATGCTGTACCTATGTCGGTACAGCATTATTTTTTTGGAGGATCTTTATGTCTACTCGTATTGCTGTTATGGGGATTATTATTGAAAACACAGAGTCTGTCGAATCTCTTAATTCTCTTCTGCATGAATACGGAAAATATATTATCGGAAGAATGGGGATACCCTATAAAGAAAAAAGCGTAAACATTGTATCCATCGCCATTGACGCTCCTCAGGATATAATTGCGGCACTGGCGGGAAAGGTTGGGAATATCACGGGCATAAGTGTTAAAACCGCGTATTCCAATGTAATCACCGATGAATGAAGTAACGAAAAAACTAATTGATAAATTATACAATACATCTTCTCTTGAAGAAGCTGAATATCTGCACTTAATAAATAACCGTACACCGGAGGTTACAGAATATCTTCGCAGTCTTGCAGTGGAAGTCAGAAAAAAGCATTACGGTAACAAGGTCTATATAAGAGGTCTTATTGAGATCAGCAATTACTGCAAGAACGACTGTCTGTACTGCGGTATAAGAAGAAGCAACAAACTTGTAGAAAGGTACCGCCTTACAGAAGAGGAAATTATATCCTGTGCTCATGTCGGATACAGCCTCGGTTTCCGTACCTTCGTAATGCAAGGCGGTGAAGATCCGTACTATACCGACGAAAGGATGTGCGGTATAATATCGGAAATAAAAAGAAATTACCCCGACTGTGCTGTAACATTATCTCTCGGGGAACGTTCACGTGAAAGTTACGAGAGACTTTACTCCGCAGGTGCTGACAGATATCTTCTTCGTCACGAAACAGCAGACAGTTGCCACTACTCGCGTCTTCACCCAAGTGAACTCACTCTTGAAAACAGGATTGACTGTCTTAATTCCCTTAAAAAAATCGGATTCCAAACAGGGTGCGGATTTATGGTTGGATCACCGTATCAAACTCCGGAAAACATCGCAAAAGACCTTAAATTTGTAGAAACATTCTCACCTCAGATGTGTGGAATAGGACCTTTTATCCCTCATAAAGACACACCTTTTCGTGACTTTGATGCAGGAGATGCGGAGTTTACCTGCTATCTGCTATCAATAGTGAGGCTCGCCGTACCTACTGTACTTCTCCCTGCCACCACAGCCCTCGGAAGTATACTTGAGGGTGGTCGTGAACTTGGAATATTGTCCGGTGCTAATGTAGTTATGCCGAATCTTTCACCCGAGGACACCAGGAAAAAATATTCACTCTATAATAACAAGCTTTCAACCGGCGCTGAATCGGCAGAAAAGCTCACTCTTCTAAAAGAAAAAATAGCCGCAATAGGTTATGAGGTAGTCACCGACCGCGGCGATGCAATAAAAATGTAATGAAACGGAGATATAAAAAATGGCTGAATACAATGTAAAATCAATGCATGCCGAAGAATTTATAAACGATGCAGAAATAAGAGAAACCATAGAGTATGCAGAAAAGAACAAGCACAATGCAGCTCTTATCGATGAAATCCTTGAGAAAGCCCGTCCCAGAAAAGACGGAAACGGTCTTCATTGTGTAGGACTTAATCACCGCGATGCCGCAGTTCTCCTTGCATGCGACATTCCTGAAAAAAACGAGGCAATGCTTAAACTGGCTGAGGAGATAAAGCTTGCTTTCTACGGAAACAGAATTGTAATGTTCGCGCCTCTTTACCTGTCTAATTACTGTGTAAACGGATGTGTATATTGCCCCTATCACTTAAAGAATACCCATATTGCAAGAAAGAAACTGACCCAGGAGGAGGTTCGCCGTGAGGTTATAGCACTCCAGGATATGGGTCACAAACGTCTTGCCATTGAATCGGGTGAGGATCCCATTAATAACCCAATCGAGTACATTCTTGAGTGCATAGATACAATATACAGTATCAAGCACAAGAACGGTGCAATCCGTCGTGTTAACGTTAATATAGCCGCGACTACGGTTGAAAATTACAGAAAGCTCAAGGATGCCGGAATAGGAACATACATTCTCTTCCAGGAGACGTATCACAAAGAAAGTTATCTCAAGCTCCACCCCACAGGACCTAAACATAACTACGACTATCATACCGAGGCAATGGACAGAGCTATGGAGGGTGGTATTGATGACGTTGGACTTGGCGTACTTTTCGGACTCGAGCTCTATATGTACGAGTTTATCGGTCTTATGATGCATGCAGAGCATCTTGAGGCAGTTCACGGGGTAGGCCCTCACACGATCAGTGTCCCCAGAATCAAAAAAGCAGACGACATTGATCCCAACGTATTTGATAATTCCATTCCCGATGATATATTCAAGAAGATAATTGCCTGCATCAGAATCGCAGTTCCCTACACCGGTATGATAATTTCCACTCGTGAGTCAGAGAAGGTAAGAGGCGAAGCCCTCAGAATGGGTATTTCACAGATCAGCGGCGCTTCCCGTACCTCAGTCGGCGGATATACCGAGGCTGAGCGTCCTCATGATTCCGAGCAGTTTGATGTTTCTGATCAGAGAACCCTTGACGAGGTCGTTCGTTGGCTTATGGAGCTTGGCCATATTCCCTCTTTCTGTACCGCTTGCTACAGAGAAGGCAGAACCGGTGACAGGTTCATGAGTCTGTGTAAAACCGGACAGATACTTAACTGCTGTCACCCCAATGCTCTTATGACCCTTACCGAATATCTTGTGGACTATGCAAGTGACGAGACACGTGAGATCGGTTACAAGATGATCGAAGAAGAACTCAAAAAAATTCCCACTCAAAAGGTATACGAGATCGCAAAAAAGAATATTGAGGATATAAAGGCATCCAACCGCCGCGATTTCCGTTTCTGATAAAAAATAGTAAAGGATGAATTCTAATGGGACTTAACGATACAGTTTCTGCTGACCGTGTTCATATAGGCTTTTTCGGTCTTAGAAATGCAGGTAAATCAAGTCTTGTAAACGCCTTCACAGGTCAGGACGTTTCCGTTGTGTCAAACGTGGCAGGTACAACTACCGACCCTGTAAAAAAGGCAATGGAAATACTCCCCATCGGTCCTTGCATGATAATTGATACTCCCGGTCTCGATGATGAAGGTACCTTAGGCGAAATGAGAGTAAGTAAAGCAAAAAGAGTACTGTCTATGACCGATGCCGCGGTAATCGTCATTGATGCATCTAGAGGTGTTACAGGTCAGGACAAAGAGTTAATATCTGTCATTGAGGGCAAAAAAGTTCCATATATAATTGTTTTTAACAAGGCAGATCTGCTCGACAGTATTCCGGCATCGGACGAAAAGACAGTATATGTCAGCGCTATGAAAAATATCGGCATAGAAGAGCTGAAAAACAAGCTTGCAAAAGCCGTTAAAACCGAAGAAAACAATAAATGTATTTGTTCAGATCTTCTCTCCCCCGGTGATCATGTTATCCTCGTCACCCCCATAGATTCTGCAGCTCCCAAGGGAAGACTTATTCTGCCCCAGCAGCAGACACTGAGGGATATTCTTGACCATGGATGTACTGCAACGGTAACAAGAGAAACCGAGCTTGAAAGTGCACTTTCTCTCCTCAAAGACAAGCCAAAGCTTGTAATAACCGACTCTCAGGCATTCGGTAAAGTATCAAAGATCGTGCCCAGTGATGTTCTTCTCACATCATTTTCAATTCTTTTTGCGAGATACAAAGGCAATCTCGAAAGAGCGGTAAAGGGTGCGGCGGCTCTCTCAAAAATTAAAGACGGAGATAAGATACTTATCTCCGAGGGTTGTACTCACCACCGCCAGTGCGGTGACATCGGTTCTGTAAAGCTTCCGGCATGGATAAAGCAGTATACCGGCAAGGAGCCGATATTTGAATTCTCCTCCGGTAACTCATTCCCCGAGGATCTCTCAGAATATTCACTTATACTGCACTGCGGCGGATGCATGCTGACCGAAAGAGAAATGCTCTTCCGCGGCAGATGTGCCGATGACGCAGAGATACCAATGACCAATTACGGCATAGCCATAGCTGAGATACACGGTATACTGAGAAGAAGCCTTGAGCCTTTTCCCCACATACTCGCATATCTCGATAATTAAAAAACAGCAAAGGAATGACCTGAATCAATATGTCTAAATTCAAATTATCAGGCGGCATGATCGTTTTTATCGGCGCGGCTCTCTGGAGCCTTAACTCACCGCTGGTAAAGTTTCTCTCTCTTGACTCTGTGTTTATATGCGCACTGAGAGCTGCTATCGCCGCGGTAACTCTTCTCCCTTTTCTCCGTCCCAAAAAACTTAAATTCAACCCATGGATGATACTGTATCTTGTATCATATGCGGCACTGTGTCTGTGTGTTGTTTTCTCTCTTAAGCTGACGTCTGCTCCTATTGCCATAGGTATGCAGTACACGTCTGTCGTTTGGATATTTATAATTGATTTTATAATCACACGAAAATTTGACAAGCATCTGTTTGTACCGATACTTATAATTATGGTCGGTACAGTACTGTTTATGTGTTCCGGTACCGACAAAGCAACCAACCTCGGTAACCTTGTGGCACTTGCTGAAGGCTTTCTGTTCATGCTGATGACTATAAGCGTAAAGAAAGCGTCAGGAGACAACCCTGTAGGTCTTGTTGCACTAGCAAATGTATTTACCGCCATTACGGTATTCCTCATCTTCCCCTCCTCGCTTTCCGGATTCGGCACTATGACCGGTCTCGACTGGGTGATAATGATAATACTCGGGGCTGTACAGGTAGGCGGCGGATATGCATTCTACACTCTGGGTACTAAGATGACCTCACCTCAGAAAGCATCCATCATCGCACTGTGGGAAATGATACTTGGTCCTGTATGGGTTGCGATATTCCTCAGAGAATATCCTTCGCCAATGGTCATTGCCGGATTTGTTGTAATATTGGCGGGAATTGTTCTTCACACTCTCGCTGACATAAAAAAATCCGCGGAACTCAAAGAGAAATCTAACACATAATCATCTATAACATATAAAATCCCCGCCGAATCATGAGTCTATCCTGAATTCAGCGGGGGTTTTGTAATTACTTAACGATCAATTTTTTTCGGTAAAGGAGAGGATACGTCTATTCTTTTTCCCTGTTCAGGGCAACCTGGCGTTCATAGGGCGTGTTGTACGGGGTAACACCGCAGACCAGACAGTCAAGGTAGAAAGGAGTGTATTTTTCTATTATTTCATCTATACTCTTTTCCGGCAGGACCGACAGTGCGTCCGGGTTGTATATAAACTCGGTTGAGGATTCCTTAAAATCCTGAACGGGTAATACCGTTGACAGGTTGGTCACCCCCGCACTGTGAGCAAGCTGCACAAGACTCCAGCTCGTATTTCTTCCCTCAGCCTTGGACATTAGCTTTACAGCGTGTTTCAGTTCTCTAAACTCTCTCCATTTATTGTTTTCGGCTTTAAACTCTTCATCAATATTGGTCAGCCTGTAATACTTATCGTTATCTTCCGCACTGCCATCGTACAGCAGGTCTATGTTTATATATTCCGGTTTCGGAGAAATATTATAATATTCGATCCAAATTTCTTTTGGAATATCGAAATGTTCAGTAAAATCATAAATATTAGCGCAAGAATATGCGCAATCACTGTCAACGTCTGCCGACTGTTCCAGAGCATTATCCATCCAGGTACGATAATCTTTTCCCTGGTTTATGACCCAATCAGTTACAAACGCCGGAAAAGAATGATATTCGCTAATGTGTACCATACAATAATCATCCCCTCCCATCGGACGTTTGACATCTGAGGCTGTTGTGTCATTATCAGACGTTACTGTGGTATCGGACGTATCCGGATCCTGCACGTCCGGAGTATCGTTTGAGCATGCAAAGGTAAACACGCACACTAAAGCAAGGAATAGAGTAAATATAGCTTTTTCCATATTTTCACCTCGTTAATTAAAATATGCAAGCGGATCAAGAAAATCGTTAATTTGTTCGTCATCCCAGTTCAAAACATTAGCATTTGCAGTAGTTGTATTATACACATACAATAGATCAGATGTTGCAAGAGAAAAATGCAGATGATAGCCATTGGGTAAGCCATTGGCTTCGCTACTGGTTCCGCTATTGCCTACGTGTGCAATAACCTCATTTTCGGAAAGGACATCGTTTACAGCTAAACCGTTTGCGTAAGAGCTTAAGTGCATATACGTTGCGTAATATTGCCCTGCGTTTAACTGGAGTATGTTTCCGCAACCAGCTTTCTCTCCTTTATAATAAACTTCTGCTCCATCACCTTCTTTGAACACGTTAAACACATCTGTTCCGTTAGGTTCAGCGTTGAGTAATTACCTTTACTGTCAAGCGAGAGCACGGTGCTTTTGTCGCGAATGTTACCGCTACTATCGACATATTTTATATCTTGTGAAAACAGATATGTAGTTACGGTATCATCGCTGTTTTTGTACATCGCTGCATTCATTAAATCTGCCTCTTTTTCATAAAGGCGTTCCGTATGCTTTTTTTCCAACCTATCTTCTGACAATAATTCAGGATATGTCAATGCGGCGGGTGCTTCTGCAACATTTATTGTTTCGGCGGCATTATCGTTTGCATAATCAAGCGCAAAAAGCAGAAATATTCAGCAACATTACCACAGTGAGGAGAAAAGCTGTATATTTTAGTTTTTTCATATTCGATATCCTTTCTTCGATGTTTTATTGTAAAGTACCAAAACAATAAGAAAAGCGTATAGAAGTCCGCACCTGCCGGCACATTCTATACGCTTAAATCGGAGATTTTTATCGGGTATGATAACATGGAAAGACCCGGGAATCTATGGAATTCCGACAAACGTATACAAGTACCGATAGAGGAAATGTAGCATTTCATTTTCATCCCGTCCTTTCTTTTCCGTATCTTCTGATTACAGTATACATTACCGATATTTATATGTCAATAAAAAATGGCTTTTTGCAGCAAAATTGGTAATTTTCCAAAAACGCTCTGTAATAAAAAATATCCTCCGGGCGGAGGATATTTTTTATTACAGGTGCATTTACTTAGTCATTTTCGTTACGTCGGGAGCAAAGGACTGGCAGTCAACACACTGACTGTCCTTAGGACAGCTCTCGTGAGCACCTACCTTGATCATATCAAGGCTGCAGTAATCTGCGGTCTCGCAGTGATACTTGCACTCGTCAACGGTACACTTAATGCTCTCATTAACTTTACGGGTATTGATTTCCATAACTCTCTCCATTCCGCCTTTATTGGCTTTTTACTGTATAAGAGGTATGTGTTTACCTCTCTGATTTAACATTCCCAAAAAACTGTAATATATACTTTTTCCACGGTATGCTTTTTACAGTGCATACTGTATATTTGTTATTTATTTTAGAAAAAATAATAACAAATAAGCACAGTCGGGAGAGATAGAAATCAGTTTACTTTTTTATTTATCTGTATATCTTTTTGGAGCTGTCAGCTATGGCCTTATCGAGATCCTGTGGCGAGGATATACACACTGGACGATGATACTCACCGGAGGTATTTGTTTTCTTTCAATATACGTTGTCAACACTGTGTTTACAGATATTAATATTCTCCTCCGTGCACTTATATCTGCGGTCATAATTACTGCGGTGGAACTTACAGTCGGCGTTATAGTAAATATTAAGCTTGGGTGGAACGTGTGGGACTATTCAGCGGTTAATTTTAATTTTCTCGGTCAAATTTCACTTGTCTATTCCTTTTTTTGGTATCTACTATCCATTCCCGCTTCCATTTTATGTGTTATGATAAACCGCGCTGTTTTTAAAAATATTTGATATTATCTTTTTGCAAATAAAATAAAAAGTGATATAATTCCTCATCACAAAATAATATTTACCATAAGGGAGTAGTCGGCGCACTTTTTGCGTTATAAGGTCAACACTCGGGGGGATTTTCCCCTGGCTTTATATTAAATGACAAGACTTATTTGTCGGCAACAGATGGACTCCCTTTTGGTATTCCCCTTCGTTACCGACGATTTAAGTAACGGAGGTTTTTTATTTTGTCGTGCTTTGAATTACTGATAATTGCTATGGGACTGTCAATGGATGCATTTGGGGTTGCGGTATGTAAAGGCCTGGCGGTCAAAAAACTAAAGACTTTTCATTCACTTACAGCAGGACTCTATTTCGGATGTTTTCAAGCACTTATGCCACTTATCGGATATTTTCTCGGAATGCAGTTTGAAGAGGTCATCACAGACTTTGATCACTGGATAGCCTTTGCTCTTCTGGCATTGATAGGTGTAAACATGATCCGCGGCGCGATGGGAAATGATGAAGATGCCGACCCATTATTCTCTCCCTCTGCAATGCTTCCCATGGCACTTGCCACAAGCATTGATGCTCTTGCCGTGGGTGTAACCTTTGCATTAAGCGAACTTAACGTGATCTATGCTGTTTCCGTTATCGGAGTTACTACATTTATCTTCTCTGCTTTAGGAGTAAAGATAGGCAATATTTTCGGGGCAAAGTACAAAGCAAAAGCCGAAATTCTCGGTGGTTTAGCACTAATACTCATAGGTATTAAAATACTGCTTGAGGACATAGGTATCCTACCGGATATTTTTTGACAATCAAATATTTTAATACAAAAAATAAGTGAGGTAAAAGATGAAAGAATATTTGTCGGATTACAAAGTGGTCTTAGCTGAAATCGATTCTACAGACATCGGTCTGTCATCGGATGAAGCAAAGAGGCGACTTGAAGCAAACGGTCCAAACAAGTTAAATGAGGGAAAGAAAGTTTCCATCATTCGTAAATTCTTTGAGGAGCTTACCGATCCTATGATAATTATACTTATCGTAGCGGCGGTGGTATCCGGTGTGACATCGGTATATTCCGGTGAATCACTTGCCGATGTCTTCATCATACTTGCGGTGGTTATCATAAATGCCGTTCTCGGTGTTATTCAGGAAAACAAGGCGGAAAAAGCAATTGAAGCCCTGCAGGAAATAACCGCCGCCACATCAAAGGTGCTCCGCGACGGCAAAATGACTGTGCTCAGAAGCGACGAGATCGTTATCGGTGACGTTGTAATTCTTGAAGCCGGCGACTCAGTACCTGCCGACTGCCGCATAATAGAATGTGCATCAATAAAAGCAGAGGAAGCCGCTCTTACCGGTGAATCTGTCCCTGTAAACAAGACTTATGCCACAATTTCTGCCTTAGACGGAAAAGATGTTCCACTGGGGGATAGAAAGAATATGCTCTACATGGGTTCAACGGTTGTATACGGCCACGGCAGAGCCGTTGTAACCGCAACAGGTATGGACACCGAGATGGGTAAAATTGCGAATGCTCTTGAAAGTGCACAGAAAGAGGAAACTCCCCTTCAGAAAAAGCTAAATCAGCTCAGCAAAATTCTTACCGTGCTTGTTCTTACAATTTGTGCCGCAATTTTTGTTATAGATATTGTACGTGATTACCCGAACATTACCGGTACCGGCATGCTCGACAATTTTATGGTCGCCGTCAGTCTCGCGGTTGCCGCTATTCCCGAAGGTCTTGCGGCAGTTGTCACCATCGTTCTTTCCATCGGTGTTACCAAGATGTCAAAACGTAATGCAGTTATCCGACGTCTGACCGCAGTAGAAACTCTCGGCTGTACTCAGATAATTTGCTCTGATAAAACGGGTACCCTTACACAGAACAAAATGACAGTCGTTGAGCATTCATCAGATGACAAAAATAGACTCGTTCTTGCAATGGCACTGTGCAGTGATGCGAAGCTTGACGAAAATAATGAGGCTATAGGTGAGCCCACTGAGTGTGCACTCGTCAATGATGCATACAAAATGGGACTTTCAGATGAGCAGAAGTTATATATCAGAATAGGTGAAGCTCCATTTGATTCGTCAAGAAAAATGATGTCCACTGTATGTAAAAAAGAAAGCTCTATAGTCCAGTTCACCAAAGGTGCGCCCGATGAGGTACTCAAGCTCTGCACAAGCGCACTTACAGGCGGCAAGGTAGTTCCTATGACCGACAGTATCAGAGAGTCAATAACAGAGGCAAATAAATCCATGGCATCCAAAGCTCTCCGTGTACTCTGCGCCGCGGAAAGAACATGGAATACCGTACCCGTCTCCTATGAAATTTCTGTCATTGAAAACAATCTCTGTTATATAGGTCTTTGCGGTATGATAGATCCGGTACGGCCTGAAGTTCTTGATGCTATCGCTCAGTGTAAGAGTGCCGGTGTGCGTCCTATAATGATTACAGGTGACCACCGTGACACTGCAGTTGCAATTGCCACCGAGCTCGGTATAATTACCGATGCATCTGAAGCCATAACAGGTACTCAGCTTGATGAGATATCCGACAAGCAGCTTACCGAGGATATCCTTAAATATTCGGTGTATGCCCGTGTTCAGCCTGAACACAAGGTCAGAATTGTAAACGCGTGGAAATCTCAAGGAAAGATCACCGCTATGACCGGTGACGGTGTAAATGATGCCCCTTCTATCAAGAGCGCAGATATCGGTATTGGTATGGGTATAACAGGCACCGACGTTACCAAGAACGTAGCAGATATGGTGCTTGTAGACGATAACTTTGCAACCATTGTTTCTGCAGTTGAGGAAGGCCGCCGAATTTACGCAAACATCAGAAAAGCAATTCAATTCCTTCTTTCAGCAAATCTTGCAGAGGTTCTTTCTGTTTTCTTTGCAACAATGATGAGCTTTATCATTCTAAAGCCGGTACATCTGCTTTGGATCAATCTTGTCACCGATTGTTTCCCTGCACTTGCCCTCGGTATGGAAAAGGGAGAAAAGGATATAATGCAGCATCCCCCTCGTTCATCAAAGGACGGTATCTTTGCAGGCGGTATGGGTGTTGACATTGCAATTCAGGGTATTATTATAACCGCTTTGACCCTCGTATCCTATTTCGTGGGACACTTTATAAAGTCCGGTGTCTGGGAAATACCCGGTGCAGAAAGCCCCGATGGAATCACTATGGCGTTCCTCACTCTCTCACTCGTTGAAATATTCCATTCCTTTAATATGCGTTCAAGGAGAAGCTCTGTTTTCACAATGAAGAGTCATAACAAGTGGCTGTGGATCTCTATGCTGACATCCTTTGTTCTTACCTCCGCGGTCATTTACCTTCCCTTCCTCCGCGATGCTTTCGGCTTTGTATCCATCTCCCTTGAAGAATACGTTATCGCTATCCTTATCGCGATCGTTATCATTCCGGTAATGGAGATCATCAAGCTCTGTCAGAGAATCTTCTCCAAGGGAAAGAATACTGAAGCATAATAAATAAACGTAAAATGATCGGGCTATCCGTATAGCGGATAGTCCGATCGTTTTTATTTTATATATTTTAGTCCTTTTTTTCAAAGACTATATTGGTGTAATACACATCATTATCTGATGCATATACGATACAGTCAATAACGTCATCCCCTGACGGTTTGCTTACGAAAAAGCCATCTGCCACAATTTCACCAAGTTCCTTGGTAGCCACAAGAGTCCAGCCGTCATCTTCCATGCAGTAAACGGATATTTTAGCTTCTCCGCCCTCAGGATAACGGATATATCTGAGCTTATCATATCCGAGATTTTCAAGTGCTCTCTGTAGATTGCAGGTAAGAAGGTAAACCGTTCCATCGGATGCCTCCGTCATTCTGACGGATGTGTCCTTGGTAAGCCCATCAATCATAAGCTCATCCTTTGAAACAAGTTTGGTACCGTCATAAACAGCGAGATAATGCTTAACAGTATTATTTATAAGTTCGGAGTTCTCGCGTCTGTCCTTATCATCAAGATCAAAATGATAGTATGTATAGATAACGTTAAGCTTCCCTGCGAAATCAAGATATACGTCATTTATCTTTACAATTGACCAAATTCCGTCAGAGCCCTCATCCTCGTAGGGAACTTCGATATCAATACACTTCATAGATGCTGCATCCGTAATATCTGAAATATAGAACATCATAACCGAATCGTCTATCTTCTTCAAGTAGCCGTTATATTCAAGCTTACCGTCGAGATCTTCACTCAAAGTTACATTTCTTGTGCTTACCATGTACATACCGTTTTTGCCGTCGCTCAGAGTATAAAAGCTGTTGTAGTTTCCTATCAGCTCACGTTCACACTCATAGTTGATTACGTTTTTGAGCTTGATCGTCATGCTTTCGGAATCCAGCGGGAACGCCGCAAAACCGGCAGAACCTTGCTCCAGAACAGAGATACAGTATTTATCCTCGGTTTCGGGAACAGAGACAATGCTCATTTGTCTTGGGAAAAGCTTGGTTGTAAGTATAGGTGTAAGCTCGTGCAGAGTCACCTCATCGGTAGCGGTATCGATAAGATAAACATTTCGTCCATGCGGCGGTACGACATAAACGTTTCCGTTTCCGTCTGACGATATAGTGAGGCTCTTATTCTGATCAGACTTAAAGCTGTCGGAATAGAGGACCGTAACGTTTTTGTCATTGTCGATCTTTACAATGTGGTAATACTCGATCTCATCCCAATAGCTGTAATTGTACACGAAGGCGGCATATGTACCGTTTTCTGTACGAACAGCACAGGTCTGGTGATCGGTATAAGGGATCCTTTCATCATGATACCAATCGTTCTGAAGATCATAGCCCTCAAGCAGGTTTACAAGCTTTGTTACACTGTAGTCTTCGAGAGATATATTAAAGGTAAACCCTGTTTTATCTGTCGCATCGGTATATCCGTAGAAGAAGCTGCTGAGCACATTATCCTGAACAGACCCCTCACGGACACCGCTTACAGTCAGAGAGTCGGTAGTGACACCCTCTTCAAGCTTTACGTTTTTCTCATGCTTCCAGCTTTTTCCCAAATCATCTGCCGCACTGTAGAAATCGATCTGAATAGGCTTATCCCACATCTTAACCAAGATGAGATGCAGCTTTCCATCGGTACTCTCTCTTACCACAGGTCTGTAATACTGCCAATCTTCAACAGGAACCTCGAGTTTCTCGTTGAAGACACACTCCATGCCGTTATATACCGCGTGGCGATACTGAAGCTTATTGTCAAAATCGGTATTTGTCCATGTGTAATCGATAAGGTAGAACATATAAGTTATGTGCATATATCCGTTTGAGTCAATATATGCATCTATATTTTGACTGCTGATGTTAGACCAAATCCCCTCAAGTCCCAAGGAATCGTCTTCCGGCTGTACAAGTGTATATTCGGTGTTTTCATTTGAGGTGAGATCGGGAATATAGAAAAGTCCCAAACGGTCCCAAAGATAGCTCTCACCGGCAAGAGAAAATCTTCCCTCGGCAAAGATGGAATACTCATTTCTGATTGATGCTATATATGCACCACCCTTTCCGTCCGGGAAAGGATAAAGATATGAGTGTCTGCCTATATCCTCGGTACGCATAAGAACACTGTTGTCAGACCATTCTTTTGAATCAAGGTCGAATGAATACCATTCAAGCACAGAATCACCGACCGTCTCGGCTCTTGTACCCGAACCTGCACAGTTAAATATATACAGCTTTCTGTTTTCAAGGTCGAGCATAAGCTGGCTATAGCCAAGCTCTGCCTCGGAAGAAAACTTCGGGACAGATTCATATTTTGTCATTTCATCGGTTTCATGATCGAATATGTAAACTGTCTGACTTACTCGAGATGACGTGGTTACAATAATATCTCCGTTTATATCCTGACCGATATTGACAGTTACCTCGGAATCGTCAAATGGGAATTCTCCGTAATACAGCAGATTCGAATTACCCTCGCTATCGTTTTTTGCCACATAAAACTTCTGCATTTCGTCTTTCGTTTCTCCGACAACAGAAGCAAATGCAGAATATGTACCTCTCTCGGTATGACATACTCTCATCTGCTGACCGCCATGCCAAACTCCGGAGAGTCCGATATATTTGTCTTCGTTAGTCATGAGTCCGTTTGCCGCAAGAATACTCTCAACTTCTGAAATCGATATCTCGTGCTTAACGATATCTACTTCCGGTGTATCCGTAGGATTTGTGTCCACCGGAACGATAGTGTCCGTTCCGATTACATCATCCCCGCTACAACCGGTCAAGAGTAACGAAACTGTAAGCCCGCAGCATAAGATAGCTTTAATTAGATGTTTCATTATTATTTCCCCCATATAATTCAATTTATATTAAAGTTAAAATAACCTTTTTATGCAATTTTTTTAAATAAAACACTGATATATATAAAATATTGCTCTTTTTTTCTTGCCTAAAACCGTGCTGTAATGTATAATGATTTCAAATAAAGGATAAAGGAGTACAGTAATGACGCAAGTGGCATACGACAAAACTCTGGATTTTCATATTGAAAAGCATACGAGCATTCTATCTATGCACAATATGCATTATCACCACACCCACGAGCTTTATTATTGCCTCCGTGGAGAGAGAGAATATTTTATCGGTGATGAGTTTTATCGTGTTACAGAAGGAGACATCGTACTGATCCCTCGGGAGATCATACACCGTACCGGAGGGAAAGTAACAACACGTATTTTGATATACTTTTCAGATGTTTTTCTCAGCCGTTTTTTTACGGATGAAACACTGGCTACACTTCCGCTTTACAGACCGCTGATATTCCGTCCCGAGGAGAATCTGCGTACATATATAGAAGCCGAGCTCAATAAAATGATGGGTGAATATTCCGAGAACGGTGATAATTATTCCCCCGTTTTGGCATCTCGGCTCATTCACATGCTATTCAGTATATTCACCTCTGCAAACAATTATATTGCCACACCCTACTCCGACAGACGTATCGGACAAATAGTAAGGTATATCAATGACAATTATAGTGAAATAAACGATATAAAGCAGATAGCGGATCATTTTTTTATTTCAAAATATCATCTTTGCCGTACCTTTAACAGATGCCTCGGAATTCCTCTGATCTCTTATCTCAATACTGTAAAGATCCGCGCGGCAACGGACCTTATGAAAAACGAAAAGTTGAAGCTCACCGATATTGCTACCGGCTGCGGTTTTAATTCCTCGTCTTATTTATGCAAGGTCTTCAAAGCCGAAAAAGGTGTTTCTCCAACCGAATACCGCAAAAACCTTAGGAGCAAAAAATAGAGCGGAAATTCAAGTATATATTTAACCTTTTATACATTTTGTATGCACCTATTATATCAGCCTAAGGATCATTTTTATAGTAAAATCTTGCTTTTTTTGCTCAGTATATGTAAAATATTGCTCATTTCTCTTCCTTCGTAATGCATTCGGCTTTGCCTCCATCTCCATTGAGGAATACGTTATCGCTATCCTTATCGCAATGGTTATAATTCCCATTATGGAGATCATTAAGCTCTGTCAGATAGTTGTAACCAAAGAAAAGAACGAAAAGTAAAAGCAATATAAACTAATTAATCCCCCCGACCGATCGGTCGGGGGGATCTGCTGTATACGGGGCACTGCCGCAGTGTCCCTTCATTATCTTTCTCATACCGTACAACGGTATAAACCGTTACTTAACACTTGTATTTTCATCCGCAATACTGATACTCAATTTTTCTCTGCCGCAGAATATCAGGTCTTCATTAATTTTATCAATGACGGAAACCGTATCATTATTTGCCACAGGATTTTCGGCAGTTATGCTGTAGAGAGTATCGTAATCAAGGTAAAAGCAATTCAAAACAACAGTCATACCGGGATATTCTCGTACGGTTATATCTGCAACGAGAGCCTGCAAATCACTTTTCTTTATTCCCGTTGCCCTTACAAAATCAGCAATACTCCAGTCATTTATGTTTAGAATTTGATTTTTGCAATGTGCTTCAAAAAATTCTTGTGTTTTTTTATCATTTGAATTCATCGCGTACTCAAGTATCCCGAGTTTTATTTCACCAAGAGAAGAATATTTTTCCCGCTCATCCTTACGTTCGGCATATGACCGATAATACCGATCAACCGCTGCTTCGTCCGTACCGTAAAGAATGTCTATATTATAATCGGAAGAATAGAACATTGAAGTACTGTAATACAGCTCTTCAAATGCCTCTCTCGAAACATCAAAATAATCTATAAACCGATAAATATTTGCATAATATTTACAGCCTTCAATTCCCGATTCCTTTTCGTAAGAGTTTTCAAACCATTCGTTAAACTTTTCCACTCCGACGTAGTCTGTCAGTACCCCGGTAAAGGTATGAAAGTATAGACCGTGCAATTGACAAAGATCCGGTCCGCCCGATGCTCCGGGAATATCATCGGCAGAAGCAGCAGTAACGTCGGTAACATCAGTTACACCGACATCAGGCACGGTAGTATCTCTCGACAGGTCATTGTCATCGGTAACAGATCCTTCGTCACTGTTGTTTTCCGTGGTATCCGAGTCCCTGTCATTTGTAACGTTCCCGGGATCATGTGTATCGACTTCAGCGCAGGATATTGTCACAGCAAGAATACATATCAGAGTCAATAGAACTATTATTTTTTTCATGTTATCTCTCCTTTCAAAAAACATTTATAAAATCACCCAAAAGGAATGAATACAAGTGGATCCAAATAAGTTCTTGCTTGTGCATTTATAGTTTCTGCTGTTCCTATACTAATGTGCAAATGCGGTGAATAGTCTCCACCAGTTGCCCCAACTGTCCCCTGTCACGACATTATCATATAGTTTTGATTTTGTCAAGATTTTTTCAAAAAAGCGGCTGTACCCTTTTAGAAGATCAACTTCCAAAAAGGCAAGCCGCTTGTTTTATGCTCTTATCCCGAAACGGCCACCGCATATACCAAAAACGCAAAACTCGTTAAATTGTTTTTTATGTTTACAGTTCTGAAATAATAGTATAAAGCTCAGAGACATTTTCGGCTATTCTGTCGGCATCGGTCGCAGTCAGTTCTTCTCTTGAACCGTAGCCGTAAAGTACCCCAACAGAGATAATGCCATGTTTCTTTGCGCCAATAATATCGTGATTGCGGTCCCCCACCATAACAGTGTCTTCTTTATTTGCACCAAGATATTTCATAGCAATTTCGATAACTGCAGCCTTGTCGGTATTTCTTCCGTCAAGCTCACTTCCTGCCACAAAATCGAACAGATCTTCGATTTCAAAATACTCGATCAAGCGGTTTATAAATATCGTGGGCTTGGAGCTTGCTACTGCGATCTTTGCACCGTTTTCCTTCAAGCGCCTGAGCTGATCAGCTATACCATCGTACAGACAAGCCTCAAAAAGACCTATTTCTCTGTAATATTCTCTATATACTCTCACAGCCTCGGTTGCAGTGGGGGTATCCATATCGCAAAATCGCTCAAAAGCCTGTCTGAGGGGCGGACCTACAAAACGACGGCGATCATCCTCCGTGCCGGGATCCTTGCCCATTTTAACAAGAGCGTATTCCACTCCCTTAATTATTCCCTCTCCGGTGTCGGTTATGGTACCGTCAAAATCAAAAAGAATAAACTTTTTCACTACATGTCTTTCCTTTCTCTTTTGATCTTTTCTTTGCCGTCTTCAGTGAGGATCTCTCTGAGTTTTCTTGTATATTCAGAAAATTTCGCAGTTTCATTTCCGTATCTGAGATTTTCGGTATATTCCATCTCAATCCAACTTGAAATATCCGCTTCATTATGAGCAACCACTGCCTCAAGATTATCAAGTGCCTTAAAGAGCTTTGCCTCTTGGGACTCCATTGCTTCCATCTCATCAAAAAGAGCGGTAAACTCTTCTTTTACAGGATCTGAGAGCATCCTGAGAATCTTTTCCGTAGCCTTTTGCTCGGTTTCTTCGTGTGACTCGGTTTTAAAAAATGAGGGGATATCTCCAGTAAGCGCCTCTCCAAAATCATGTATAAGGCACATTTTAACAACCTTGTTTATATCTACATCGGGATAATGGTCAGCAATAAGGAGAGGCATCAATGCAAGCCGCCATGAGTGCTCAGCTACGCTCTCCTGCCTGTCCTGTGTTGTCCAGCAATGTCTGGTATTGACCTTGAGCTTCCCTATCACCCCGAGAAAATCTATCAGTTCTCTCTGTGTCATTATTTCACTCCTGTTCAGTTATTTCTTTTTCTCCGTCTGTTTTAAGAGACTTTATGTAATTAAAGCTATTTACTTTTATTACCGCCGGGCAACATTTAAGTATCTGATCACACTTGAGACAGATAAATACTACTACAGGCGGAGCGTTAAACACAAATGAAGCAATAGCCGCTATGGGAATAGTTACGAGCCACATAAATATCGAGTCTACCTTAAGTACAAACGATGTATCTCCGCCGGCACGGACAATACCCGTATGGCAAGGCATCTGATAGGATGTTCCTATTACGGTAATGGCAAGCACTGTCATAAACTGATCGGCAACAGCCTTTGCCTCGTCACTTATATTGTAAAAACTGATAACAGGATCCTTTAATAAAAACAATACCGCACCGGTAAAGATACCTATCATGAGGAATAACATCTGAAGAGTCTTTGCGTAAGGCTTCACAAGAGCCTTCTTACCCTCGCCGATAGCCTTTCCGATGACTACCGAGGTTGCCGAGGCAGATGCATAGGCAACTACAGATACCATCTGAAATACAACGGCGGCTATGCTGTTAGCCTTTATGGTAGGACCTGCCGTATGTCCGAGCACTGCCGTTTGTACTCCCTGAGCAAATCCCCACAGTGTTCCCGAAAGAAAAACCGGACTTCCTTTTTTCACGTACATCCGAAAAAGACCTCTGTCCATACGTCCAAAATGTTTTATTCGCATTTTAACCTTTTTGTCAACAAAAAATACATATGTACAGACGATAACAAGCTCGAGACTTCTGGATACGAGAGTAGCAATTGCCGCACCCTTGGCACCCATCGGTTCAAAACCGAAATTACCGAATATAAATACATAGTTGAGGCACACGTTTATAATAAGGGTTGAAATCGAGGTTATAAGACCTATTCTTACAGTCTCAACGCTTCTGAGCATATAGATAAGTAATTGAGTTACAGCAAACATTGGATAAGTATAGCATATTATTCGCATGTACCCGACACCCTCGGCAACTTCTTTCGCGTCGCTTGAAAGAAGACCAAGTAACATATCCGGCATAAAGCACGCTATAGCAAAAAGTGCAAAGGAAAGGGTCAGGCCGCATTTGACAGAGATATTCGTTATTTTTCTTATCGAAGTAATATCCTTCTCTCCCCAGTTACGGGAAGAAAACATCAATGCCGCCTCAGCAAGACCCATTATCATGGACTGAAGCATAAACTGCACCTGATTTACAAGCGCAACACCTGCCATTGCGTTTTCATCAAATTTACCCAGCATTACGTTATCAGCCAGATTAACACTGTATACGATAACGTTCTGCAGTGCTATAGTTAATGTCAGTATAAAGAACTGACGGTAAAAATTTTTATCTTTTACAAAAACAGACATTTTTTCTCCACCCTATATCTACAAGTCATCTTGACTTTCCGCGGCCAGTCACAGATAATTTTCTGAGAACGTTCTCACCCTGAACAAAATACAATTCATCATAAAGATTAACTGTAGTACAGCAATGACCGGGTATAACCATTACCATATCCCCGACTCTAAACTTATGAGCACCGTAGAATGTAGTATGCTCTTCGCTGAGTGATATACTGTCGTGATCCCAACCGCATATAAGGGGCTCACCCTGATCGGTTGTAAGGCTCTTCATTCCCGCATCAATAACCACTCTGTCCTCTTTTACAGAGATTACGGTTGCAATAACGAAGAGAGAATTTCTGAATCCAAGCTCCATTCTTCCATAGGCTCTGTCCATAAACATAAAGGAGCCTGCCTGTATTTCGGTATATACCGATCCGTCGGACTTCAGATAAGACGTTCCTGTGCTTCCGCCGCTGATCTCGGGATTCTTAATACCTCTTTGTTCGAGATAATAAGCAAGCGCATTTACTCTTTCACGGTTGATAAGCGCTTCCCTTTCACGCTTTTCCTTATCATATTCATGAGCAAGATTCCCTGCGTATGCCTGAATACCACCATAGGTAACTCCGGGTAAAGCATCAATAATACATGCAAGGCGATATACTTCACTGAATTCGTCAACACCGCATCTCTTCATACCAACATCAAATTCTATGTAGAGATTAACAGTACTACCGGCAACTGATGCCGCATCGGAAATTGCCCTTATATTCTCCTCACAGTCAACACAGACCGTAAGACGGCAACAACGCGCCAGAGCGGCAAGGCGAAGTATTTTTGACGGCTGTACAACCTGATTTGCAATGAGAATATCCTTAATACCGTATTCTATAAGATCCTCTGCCTCAGAAAGCTTTGCACATGTTATACCGATAGCTCCTGCCTCGATCTGCATTGCGGCGATCTCGGGACACTTATGGCTCTTGTAATGCGGACGAAGCTTAGCCTTTCCACCTTCAAGCATACCGACCATTTTATTAAGATTATACTCCATTCTGTCGCGTATAACGACAAGGGCAGGAGTTTCAAGATCCTTTACTTTCACGTTGCAGTCTCCTTTTATAAAATTATGATAATTTTAATTTTCTGCTGTAGGATACCACTTTCCACGCAGATAATATATAACAAACATAAGGAAAAGAATTATATTATGGGTTATCATACACGCCCAAGCAGAAACAAGTCCGAGCGAGAAAAACACGATACATATAAAGGTACCGACTATTCGTATTCCCCACATACCGATAATATTGAAAACAAACGGCATGGCAGTTTTTCCCGCACCTTGCATAACTCCCTCAAGAACGATAGATATTCCGAAAAATGGTTCTGACAGTGCAACCATGCGAAGGACGGTGGAGCCAAGCAAAATAACTGCCGTATCTGTCGAAAATATCCCAACCATAGCAGGTGCAAAGATAAACAGTAGTCCACCCGATACAAGCATCATCAGCGTTTCAATAATCACGGTTATACGAACATAATCTCGCATTTTCCTCCTGTCGCCCTCACCTATGGCGTTACCTGCAAGGGTTGCAGAAGCAGTCTGCATACCGTATCCCGGAATATAGAACGCAGACTCGACAGTGTTTGCGATTGTATGTGCCGCAGTAGATACATCACCGAGTGAGTTTATCATTGATGCAAAAACAACGTAACCCAGAGAGGTACCGAATCGCTGAAGCATATTTGGAAAAGCCACTCTGAGACAAGGGCGAAGTATCTTCAAATCAGGACATAGAGATGCCCCACGGGGAGATAGTACAGGATGTCTGAACAAAGCCACAGTTATAAGAATACCACCGAGTGTATATGCAGCTGCACTGGCAAGTGCCGCACCGATAACTCCAAGCCCGGCACCGGGCAACATAATATTCACATTAAATATTTCTACCGTTCTGCTTTGGTATATCAGGAAAAAGTTGAGTACAACGTTTACAATATTTACGATAAAGCCAATGACCATAGGTGTCTTTGTATCACCCGAAGAACGGATCACCATACCGAATATAAGGCTTGCCGCACGCGGAAGCATCGGGGCGTAAAGTATAAAGAAATACTGTGAGGCAAGAGGACGGATTTCTTCATCTGCATGCATCCACACCGGGATCATTCCACTGAGAGAAAGAGTGAGAACAGTAAAGAATATTCCCGACACAAAAACGGCGAGAACCGACTGTGCCGAGGCTTTTTTTACGTCGTCATACCTTTTTGCACCGTTTGCCTGGGAAATAAACGCAAGAAATCCTATTCCGAGAGCAGACACTGTTCCGCCGATAAGCCAGTTTATTGTTCCGGTCGCTCCTACCGCCGCAGTTGACGAGGTGCCGAGGGAGCCAACCATCGCGGTATCAACGTACTGTACCGCAGTCTGCATAAACTGCTCAAGCATTGTTGGCCAGGCAAGGGTAAATATTATCGCAAAGAGTTTTTTATCGCTGTTTTTTAGCATAATTACCCACTGAAAATTCAAATTAAAATACTCTTTTATTATATCATTCAGAAGCTGAATTGTAAATAAAAATACGGTATTTTGTCAAATACCGTATTTTTATTATTCTGTTATGTATGAGTATAAAATCAGTAAGCTCTGAAAGCGGTTCCCTGATTTTGCTTATCAAATACTTCTTATCAGTTCTTTTTTCTCTTTAAAACTACAATAACAATTCCGGCAGCAACAACGATAACGGCAATCACAGCTATCCATACTACAATGCCGCTGTCATTCCCTTTCCTTTCTTCTTCATTTGGGATTTCATCACCGGGGTTAGTTTCATAACCCGGGTTAGTTTCATAGCCACCGATATCCTCGGAATTATTTTCTGCTCCGAAATATACTTTCTCCGCATCACCTACAGTTTTAGAAAGAGGAATGTAGAAGTTCTGATTTTCAGCTATGGAGTAAAAATAATCGCCCTCTATCGTATCTTTGGGTGTGGTAAGTCTTTCTATAGGGGTAACATCACCTATAAAGAGAGAATATTTTCCATCAGAAAGCTTTTCCGCAGATTCTATCTTATAGCACGCATTAAAGTCTGCAGCTTTGAGTCTGTCTATGTAAATATACTCACCCGCAAGCTCTTCTGCAGGAAAATCACTGTTAAGCGTTACGGTTATGTAGTTCTCGTCGGTAAGCTCTTTTGTAAAATCATCCACTGTTCCGGTTATTCTTCTGTCTTCATCAGTTCCTTCGAAAACGTATGCATCGTTTGTATATACAACTTTTTCGTCTTCAAGAACGGAGTAAACAACAAGTGATCCGGTGAAATCGAATATTCCGTCAACATTATACGTTTTACTGTCGTTTACGTTGTTGTATGCAATAATATCGGTTCTGCCGTTTGCAAGAACAACCTTTACAGCCTTTACATCATTGCTTACCAAAGGTTCATTCGAGCCTTTTTCATACACGGGTATCTGCTCTGCAGATACTACCATAGGAGTTTCGCTGTAAGGCTCTATTACCGAATTGAACATACTTTCAAGCGTATAGGATGAATGATTTTCGTTTTCTCTTGTCACAAAGAGATATGTAAGTTTTTCAGGATTTCTGGGTTTATTTCTGGGAGGAACACCATCAGCGAGAGCTACGCTGTCGTATTCTCCGAGCATGTGCACCTTCAGATGCACATCTTCTGCTTCTGAATGCATCCATGTATCCACTATTGACCAGTCTATGGTAAAGTCACCCATTACATTATCGGTCTTTCTTACGTTTTTAAACCACTGATATCCCGTGTACTCATAGGGAACGCCGAGAGCACCGAATTCAATTGAAAGATCGTCGTGAAGCGTTCCGCCCTCCTGCTGAACAAGATCGATTCCTCCGGGAGTTACAGCGGAGCTTTCCGCACCGTGAAGTATGTATGTATGCTGATAACCGCCCTTTATAGCAAAGAAATCCACAAGATAATACATTCCCTCACCGTATTTTACGGTAGCAGTCGTTCTCTTGAATTCCTTTGTTAACAAATTAACGTCGGCACTCGCAGATATAACCTTAACAAAATCGCTATCGTCAAAGAGGTGAGGGGTTCCCACTGTTTGACCTTTCTGAGCATACTCACTTACCATTACCGTATTGTGGCTAATAGTATTATTAACGAAGTATTTGTTGTGAGATGAGCCATCAGCAAATTCAGGGTATCCGAGATCGGGCATAAGGTCGATATCAAAAGCGAAAAGCCCAAGATTCAGCGCATCCTTATGACCGTGTCCTCCACCGTTTCTTCCGTAATTGATGTATACAGCAGTTTCGGAATTTTTCGCTTCCGTACCCTCTTCGTCATCGAATCCCTTTACGCAAGCAAAGCCTTGACCTGTAAGGTTCACAGACTCAACTGTCAGCGGTCCTTCTTCTTTTATGACGTTTTCTATTTTCGCCGCCAACTCCCCTGCATTGGCATCAAATATATTGAGAGGGAGTCCTTCTGTACCATTATAATTCTTGAGATAGATTAACTGAGCAAGACGAGGGTCATCATAGACCGAATACGCAGTAACAAAACTACTTGTTTGTGTATCAATGATCGCAAGACCTGTCTGACCTGTATCTCCTATTGCCGGAATATATCTGTCGGACACTATAAGATCAATAAAAGCGTAGATCATCTTTTTGAACTTTAAATTTTTGAAAAGATCGTAGCTTTCGCCGTCTCCACCGATATTATATCCGTTAAGAACGTCGGCAACTCCCATAAAGTCGTCTATCCAAAGCGCGTTATATCCGGGTGCGCCCTCATCTCCGAAGCCGTTTCTGTCAACATAATCCATGAGGATGCCGTTAATATTTCCACTGTCTCCGGATTCGGGATCAAATATGAAATCAAGCCACTCTTTTGTAAGAGTTTTATCATCCAGTATTACTGCTGCCGTGGCAAGAGTATACTGATGCATACCCTGATTTCCGAAAATTAATTCATCTCTGACCGCGGGAAATATCTCCATGAAAAGTCCCTGTTCTACATGACACATAAGTTTCTTGTATGTATCACGTTCACCGTGGGAAACTGTCTTCAGAAATTCTTTCGCCTCATCAGACATAGAATTATAGGCATTGTACACAGCATCATACGCAAAAAGGTATGGTCTGACGGTACTTGTCTCCCATATACCACCCATTATTTTACCGGAATCACCTTTTTTGCTGGAGTGAACAAATCCGTCCCTGGCTTTTTGGTTGGATATGGTCATATCGGGATATATCTGAGCGATCCTATCAAGAGCAACTATTACCCAGTCAGCATATTTCTGCTCTCCTGTGTAAAGATAAGCCTGATATGCCGCACTTATTGCATCATTAAGGGTATAACGGTAGTTTGCTTCGTGATTGTAATAAGCTGCAAAGAGATATATTTCTCCATCGGTATGAACGTATCCCCAGCCGTCATCAACACCCCAGTCTTCACCCTTTTCGGGATATCTGATGTTTTTAAGATATTGCTTATCTCCTCTTGATTCGTCAAAATTTCCATTCTCATCAAGTGCGGAAAAATAGAACGATTCGAAATCATTGGTAGGAAACACCATTTGGCAGGACGGACAGGTCAGTGTCCACGGACTTTCAATAGGATCATAAACATACGGATAGTTTCCGTATGCATCGATAGCCTTTCCACAGTTGAGACATCCCATAGGCTGGTTTACACCGGCGGAACGAGGAAGTCCCTGAGAAGCAAGGTTATCCCATATAAAAGCATATCCCATTGAAACAAACTTATCGGCTTTTTCTATAATTGGGTTTGCGATTTCTTTCGCCCAGTCATATTTTTCAATATTATCACGTGCGTTCTTGATTTTTTCTTCGGTATAGTACGTAACTCTCTTTTTCAGCGGTTCTTCTTCTGCCGCAGATACCGTAAGGATGGGCATCATTAAAGAAAGTACCATGACCAAAGCAACAGCAAACGATATCGTTCTTCTCATTTTCATGCGGTGAATCCTTCCTTTGCTTAAAGTAAAAAAGTGTACAAGTTGTTTATTACTCCGATTTTCATCGTAGTAAATCTGCTCTCTGAAATTACATTTCTTACCGCAGTTTCTTAATTTGAATCTACTTATGTAATATTACCATTTATTTTCTCAAAAAGCAATATGTTTTTATTATGATACACGGCCATATATTATTTGACCAAAAGACAAAAAATACGGTGTTTTTCAAACACCGTATCAGCCTAAAGACAAAAAGAGTTCTGCTAATGAGCAGGGTTGCTAAGGACAGTTATGTTTTATAGGAACACCGGGCATTGCGAAGGACAAGAGAATTGAGAGAAGTTTCGGCTTCTCTCTTTTTTCTTGCCCTTTTTCTTTTTATATCGGTACATTCGACTATCAAGCCTTCTTTAAATACAATTAAGGACAGGAACATAATTATGAAGAAAATTTTTGCAACCCTTATGGCAATTTGTCTGTTGGTAGGTGCGCTTTCCATTACCGCATTTGCCGCAACCGAACTCCTTACGGTGGAATTTATCTGAACGATTCGACAGCATATTTGAAGGACGTTGTATTCGAAGGCAATAAATTCGAAGGATATGATTTCGCTTACAGCGTTGCAATCTACGTAGACTTCTATTTAGAGAAGGGCGGCGAAGTTGAGCTCAACGACTGCGAGCTTGGCAGCTCCACCTTCAACGATGAAAGTCGCGTAACATTTATAAACTGCTCCTCCGATAATAATACCGCTTTGCCTCCTATCGCATTTGGCGAAACGGGCTTTGTCGGCTCAATCTTCGGCGAGGACTCTCTCACAATGATTGTTGCTCTTCTCGCGCTCATCGCTTCCGGCGTTGCTATCTTCCTTGTTGTGTACTACAATAAGAAAAAGGTAGTTCCCGTAGCGGCCGACACCAAGGAAGCTGAAGACGAAGAATAAAGACTGCGATTACCCCATTCTTTCGGAGTAAAAACAATAATTGAATATATAATAAAGGCGGCAAGGAGATTGATTTCTCTCTGCCGCCTTTTGATTTAGTTTGAAGTTTATCTTGCTTTATATAACGTGTCTATTTTTCAATTGCTAAATTGGTATTGCAAAGATTATATCTTTCCTCGCCCACTAAATTGACGGAGATGCCAAGCGAACGTATCTCATCCATAAAAGCATTCAGATATTTTTCGCCTTTGCCACTTTGCATAAAGGTCAACGAAAAGTCTTCTCCAACGGTCATTACCTCAATAAGCAACATATTTTTGGTGTGTTTTTCGCCGATGTATGCGTGGAGGTCTTCAACATAGTGTTCAAGACCACACCAATCCATTTTGCCTACATAGCTAATGCCAAAAGTTTTTCCAAGAACACTCTTTTCTGCAAAGCGAGCCATAGCACCCTTCTTGTCGTCAAGCGAGGATTCATTTGGAAATGCCTCTATAAGCCGGTTGATCGATGCGATATCAGAATCCTTATCGCCTTTGAGAATTACTTGTCCTCGCACAACAGTATTCTGCTTTTCAACGTCCCATTTGTTTAAACGAGGGGTCATTGCTACCGAAATGTAGTTGACGAGGCTATGGTGACTCATAGGCGTGCGCAACACGGCACGATATTGATGCTGCACGTGTGCCACAACCGGCCTGTCAATGTTGTGGTCAAGTCGATGAAGCGCCCGATAAAGCAATACCGAAAGAAAAGAAACAGGGCTGCCGTCAGACGAACTTGCCTTAGCTATCATTTCATTTTGTGGAATATGCAAGTGATAAGCATATAATCCTTTCTCATCAAACACAGCCGGATCCAAGCCATAAACTTCATCAGGTTCTTTGGGAAGAACACGGAGTGCTTCGTTGTTTATCGCACTATCAGGGAACGGATAAATATGCTCTCCGTCGCAAATCGGACTGTCGGACATTCTAATTCGTTCCGCTTTTAGTCCCTCTGCTCCGTAGCGTTCCGAAACATACAAATAGAGCAAACTCATCATCAAGGGTGATACGCCCATTCCATCGGCAAGATAGTGGCTGCAGTCAATAAAAATGGTGTTATTCTTACAACCAAAGGAAATCAGGTGTCCACTGCTTTCCTTGCTTCCCAACGTCACGGTGCGATCATCCCTGAAAACCGGCACAGGTTGGTTGTTATAACGCAACACAATATTCTCATCTTCACGTTCGGGAAAAACACAAAAATATGGATAACGCACTATTGCTTTCTCTACAGAGTGAGACAGCATATCATAATCCACTGTATCTTTCATCCGTATCGCAAGCCTAAATGTGCTTAAAAAATCTTCGTTAGCTCCATAAAGTAACGGATTAGGTTTAAACTTCATAAATTCTCCTCAATACTACAGCGATATAAACTGTGTAAAATCATTCATAGACCTTTATTTTAAACTATTATACACAGAAAATATAAATGATTCAACTGCTTTGCGGTATCTATTGGTGGTTTGTTGTTTGCTAAACGAAAAAGGCAATGATATTTACCGATATCGCTTCCAAAACGACAAATTGCAGAAGTGCAATTAAAAGTTGCATTTCTGCTCTAAAATCTATTGTGGAATTCGTATATACATGTTATAATAAGACATCTATTTCATTAGGAAGGTGCATTATGGCTGTAAGTTATAATAAACTTTGGAAAAAACTTATCGATTTGGAAATGAGCAAAGGTGAATTGCGTGTGAAAGCAGGCATTTCTACAAGACAACTTGCTAAGCTCGGTAAGAACGAAAATGTCACTACCGATGTACTCGTAAAGGTTTGTAAAGCGTTGAAGTGCAACATTGACGAAATTATGGACATTCTTGAAAGGAAAGGAGAAAACGAGTAGCTAAATAACACATGACGAAGAAAACTTTTTCCGCAAAAATCGATACATTGCCGGAGGTTCTCGGCTTTGTAGAGCGTACGATAGAACTTTACGACTGCCCTATAAGAGTCCAAACAGCAATTTGTGTTGCTATAGAAGAAGTATTTGTCAATATTGCATACTACGCCTACGGCGACGGAGACGGAAATATGGAGCTTGGCATTAGCTTCGATGAAAAAAGCCACGCTATCATATTCCGTATAATCGATAATGGCATACCGTTTGATCCACTAAAGAAACCGGATCCAAACATTACTCTATCAGCCGAAGAACGTGAGATAGGTGGTCTTGGTATCCTTATCGCCAAGAAGACAATGGATGAGATAAATTATGCCTACGAAAACAATAAAAACATACTTACTATGATTAAGAAAATATAAAGGAGATAACTGAAATGACTATCGAAATTAAGAAAACCGCAGAAGAAACCACTATCGAGTTGGCAGGAAGACTTGACACAACCACTGCACCCGATTTGGACAAAATCATTAACGAAGACATCGCAGATGCAGAGAATCTTGTTTTCGATTTCAAACAGCTTGTGTACATCTCCAGTGCAGGACTTCGTGTCCTTCTCGGAGCGCAGAAAAAGATGCAGAAGTTGGGTTCTATGAAGGTGACTAACGTTTGCACAGAGATTATGGATGTTTTTGAAATGACCGGTTTTTCAGATATTTTAACGATTGAATAATACTCTGGAAGGTGCAAGGGTGTACAAAAACAACTAACCCTTTGAAGTTTGATTTCAAATAGCCATTGCTGTGATCAATGTGAAGGGCAATGAAAAAAGTATCTCTCCAAAAAGGAGTGTGATAAAAATGAGGTATCAGTTGGGCGTGATGGATCTGTATCCGATCGCTGTCAACAAAACAAAAATTGAGAATAATCCTTTTTTTCAGGCTAAGCTGAAGGAGCCGGTGGACGTAGCACGCTTATATGAAGCAGTCAAGCAATCCCTGTGTGAGCATCCGCTGTTTGCTTGTACCATGCGGTATAAGAAGGGATATTACCTTGAAACCAACGAAAAAGAATTTTCTCTGATTTGTGCAGCCGAAGAAAACAGGCCACTCGCCTTTGGTGATGCCACAAACGGCTTTTTGTGGCAGTTGTGTTATGATGAATATACCGTTTCCTTTGAATGGTGCCACGCAATCAGTGACGGCAGAGGTGGTTTTGCCTTCTTTACCTCGGTGCTGTGCCATTATTTTGGTAAGGGTCGCGTGGCGGAACCCGCATTGGAACTGGGCCTTGAAAGCCTCTACGACAAAGCGGAGCAAGGGATTCCTCAAAAGAAACAGGTGCCGGGTTTTGCAGCCAATACCATTCCTTTTAGCAAGCGTGGTTATCGAACGGATTGCCACATTCTGAAAGCCCCGATGAGCGAGGTGCTTGCCGCTGCAAAGAAGAGTGATGCCTCTCCGGCGGCGGTGCTACCGCCTTTGGTTTCCATGGCACTGCGCAAACATATGAACCCAAAGGCGAAGAACAAAAATGTAAGCTGCAATGTGGTAATTGACTGCCGCGGCCCAATGCGTTTTCAGACGATGCATAACTGCATCATCTCCAAGAACATTACCTATGTTGATCGTTATGACACGATGGATTTCGCCCTCGTCAGCACAATTTATCGGTCACTTCTCGACCTTGCTGTCCAGCAGGAAAACATTGTAAAGGCAGCAACGGAAACCGTTGATATGATAAGACCCCTCGTTTCCGTAAAACCTCGTTTCCTGCAAAAAGTTATGGCAAAGGTCGCTGCGGGTGTGATGAAACATTCGGAAAGCAATTTCACCTTCACCTATCTTGGTAAAGTGGATTTGCCGGATGTAGTGATGAACGGACTTGCTGAGTTCCATTTCCGCTCCTGGACAGATTTTGGCGAATGCAACGTTGCCGCGATTGATTTTGGCGGCACGCTGATTCTGAACATTTGCGAAAACTTTCAGGACAAGCAGATTATTCCCGATCTGATCGAACTTTGCAGCGCAGCAGGCATTCATTTCGAAAAAGTGAATGAGCTTATCTATGAACAAGCGAATTTAAGACTGACGATCTGAAGCGTGAAGAATCCAAACGGCTGTAAAAGAAACGACAGATAAATTGAAAGTTTTCCTTAGTCAAAAAATAAACCCTATTTGGAGAACGACAGTTTTTACTGTAAAATGAGAAAATTTATGAAAAACAAAAGTTTGAAATTACCGATAATTATTATTGTGATCGGCATAGTTATTGCAATTGCGGCAGGTTTGCTGGTTTCTATGTAAAAAGCGCCTGCAATAACAAAACAGGATTTTGACTTTTCAATAATCTATAAACTCGACGGCGAAATAAAAACACTAAAAGGTGTTTATAGCTGTCGTTTTACCGGCTTTGGTGGAAATGGTGTAGACCCGCTTTGCCTATTGTCTTAATTTGATATAAATAAGTATTGTTTAAAAGACGACAACTCGAATGTATTACATTCAGGTTGTCGTCTTCAGACCGAGACGGTGTTTTTCAAACACCGTATTTTAGTTTTATTCTCTCTAACTTTTCTCCAAAGGGCTTTGAAAGGATAATAAGAAATATCATATTAGACAGTGAATATACCACAGTATGGGGTATCGCCGCAACCACGGCAGCAAGATAAAGCTCGGCAGAAAATCCGCCTCCCCAGAGTACAGTCCAGACATCCATAATAAGTGAAAATATCATTCCGGTAACCGTACCGTAAGCGACAATGATCCACCTGCTTCTTTTAAGGAATGGAGAAAGCAGTCCTGCAAAAAGACCTATAAGTCCCCACGCAAGCATTTGAAACGGAGTCCACGGTCCTTGTCCCGAAAAAAAGTTAGAGATCAAAGCGGCAAGTGCGCCTACAAGGAAACCTGATTCACCGCCTATATGTATGCCGGTTATAACGGTAAGAGCGGTTATAGGCTTAAAAACCGGTATAAACCGACCTATAATACACAACGCAGTCATAACTGATGATATCACAAGTCTCCGTGAGCCGGTCTTCTTTCTGTCAAAACCGCTGATAAACAAAATCAGTGCCATAACCGTTACCGCAAAGGAAACAAAAAGATACGATTTTTGCGGAACTATAAAAGTGCCTAAAAATACTGTCAGGGGAATGATCACAAATGGCACGGTAATTCTTAGAACACGTCTTAGACCGCTGTTATTTATAACGATCATTTCACTGTGCCCTCCTCCCTGATGTTTTTCATACACAGCTCGGCACAATCAGAAACGGTAACAGCCATAGAATAATAGTCCCGTGTCATCCTATTCACAGCGGTAGTATAAAAATCATTATCCGAGAAAAATTCACGTGTTGTATTTTCAGATACGATCCTTCCTCTGAAAAACATACCGCATCTGTCTGCGGTCATAGCGGCAAAATCAACGTCATGAGTAACCGCTACAACTGTAATGCCTCTATTTTTCAGAGCCTTTATTATTTCTGCAAGTCTCCGTTTAGAAGCGGCATCTATTCCCTTTGTCGGCTCATCAAGGAGAAGTATCTGCGGCTTTTGCGACAGTACCTTGGCTAAAGCCACAAGTTGCTTTTCGCCACCCGAAAGATCGTATGGGTGCTTTGAAAGAAGTCTGTCAACGTCAAACGGCAATTCTCTCGCTTCTTCCATTGCATCTTTAAGCTCTTCCCCAACAGTGTTTTCAAGGAAAACCGTCTCTACATCCTGAGGGAGATATGCAAGACAATTCTTATAAAGAGAGTTATTTTTATAATCTCTGACATTTTTACCGAACACCTTGACTTTTCCGCTGTATGGAGTATATATTCCCGAAGCAATTCCAAGTGCAGTAGTCTTTCCCGAACCATTACTGCCAAGGATAAAATACGTTTCACCACTGTATACTTTGAGACTCATTAAATCAAGTACATCCGGCATCTGCTTTGAGTAACGGAAGAAAACCTTATTCATTTCAAGAGCAACATCGTCAGCATGAATATATTTATCTGTTGGTAGAGATACCGATGACGGAAGAAAATTCTTCTCAATAAAATTTCTTCCGTCCCGTACGTCGAGCGGACACTTTCCTTTTCCGCCAACTGCGTGATATAGTTGTACCGCTGATGGCATTGCAGATATAAGATCGCTTGTTTCTCTTATTTTAGACACTACATCATCGGGATCCCCAAAACAGAGTATTTCACCTTGTTTCAGTACCATAACTCTGTCGGATATCGGTATAACATCCTCCAGTCTATGCTCTGTTATTATGACGGTAAGAGAAAATTCTCTGTTTAATTTTTTCACCGTTGCTATAAAATCAGATGCGGCTATGGGATCAAGCTGAGAGGTAGGTTCATCAAGTATAAGCACATCGGGAGACATAACCATAACTGCGGCAAGGTTAAGTATCTGCTTTTGTCCTCCCGACAATTCAGACACCTTTTTATCATACCAGGAGCTTATACCGAAATACGATGCGATTTCCGCGATTTTAAGAGCGATCTTCTCTCTTTTCATACCGATATTTTCAAGTCCGAATGCAAGTTCATGCCACACGGTATCGGTTACTATCTGCTCATCAGGACTCTGCATAACAAATCCAATTGCCGAAGAAGTATCATATTCATCCTCTGAAATATCCTTGTCGTTAAACAAAATCCTGCCTCTTATATCACCTCTCGGCTGAAGTTCCTTTTTCAAAAGTCGGAGCAAGGTGGATTTACCGCATCCCGTAGGACCACAAAGGCAAATAAATTCTCCTGCATCGACCGAAAAAGAGATTTTATCGAGAGTATCGGTTTTCTCCCCCGGATAAGCAAATCTCAGATCTTCGACCTTAAGTATCTCCATCTTATCTCCTCCTTCCATTCATTTATCGTTGGTATCAATACCAGAACACCGTAAGAAACATATCCGATAACCGATATTAAAGACATCTTTGGCGCTACTATCGCAGGATAGAACACAAAATCATGTTTGACAGCACTCATTATGACAAAGACAGCCAATACCGAAGACAGTATAAGCAGAATTACGTCGCAGAGGTAAAACCTAAAGTTGGTAAACCTTGTCCTACGTCCCTGTCCGTATCCTCTTGCGGACATGCTGTCTGCTGTTATAATTCCCTTCTCAAGTGCCCAGGTGGTCATAATAGAAAACTCTCGTACCCGCCCACGAATCATATCGAGAATATTTCCGTCTTTATATAGCCCCATAGTTTTCTGAGTAGCTCTTATTTTTTTGCTTCTATCACCGAACAGTGGTATATATCTGAGTGCCATTGAAAAAACAAGGGCGGCTTTGGGCGAAAAAGAGCCAAAAACATATAGTAATTTATCACTATCCATCAAACACGAAAAGCATGAAAACCAATAAAGAACAGATACCAGCATAAACGCATTCGAACATCCGTAAAGTAACGATTCAAGCGTTATTGGATTATCATTAATAAAAAACAGTACCGTTACACCGTTGTGAGATACAAGCGGATTGATCAAGGCAGTAGCGACAAATAAAACGAGACACAGTAAATGCTTTTTATTATCTCTTCCGTCACCGCATACCAGAGAAAAGATCAATGCCCCGAGGAAGGATATGCCGTTGAGTATAGGGTCAAATAAAAACATAGTTATTCCGGTAACAAAAAGAAAATACAGGGTTACGGCTATCGGATTACTATCCTTAAATGTTCTCATACACTTCCTCCTTTCGCATTTTACTATTTACTCAAAAGCTCTGCCGAGATCAAGAGTATACACCCACTCAATAACATCTCCGTCTGACAGCTTACAACCGTCACAACCGACAGACGGAACCGCACCGTTAACGTAATATGTCCATCCCGAAAGATCACCGTGATCAAATTCATAGAGATAGCTTATACCGGTTACGTACTTCATTCCCTCTCCGCCCGAGCTCTCCATATGTATACCGTATTTTTTTACTGCTCTGAGCAATACATCATATACAGTGTCTCCGGATTCAATATCAAATGAGGTTCTGTCCAATATGATACCGTCATTTTTGATATACTCGCCTGTAATTTTATCCGAAACCGAGGTACAGTTGATACTGATAGTAACACTTCCGACAGGATCAAAAAGTTCTGCCGTATCACTATAATACGAATCCCTACTCTCAAGCTTTACTGTAAATACCATCAGTATCACTACCGCCGCCGCTGAGAAAATAAACAAAAAATTCTTTGGGTTTCTCTTTCCGGCAACAACAAGCACTACAGAAACCAAAGCAGAAATTCCCAGTACCGTACATGATACCCATACCTTATAGCTGACCTTCGTCACATCTTGGGCGAACTTGTCACCGTCGGCAGACTCTTCGGTTGTATTATCCGTATCCGATTCAGTACCTACCGTCTCATCACCTGTGCTATCAAGTACGAATAAAGAATCCTTACCGTCAAGGAATCTGAGATATGAAATATAGGCAAGGAGCGCCTGAACTGTTGCAGTATCGTTTGTTTCCCCACCCTCAGTATGTGAAAAACTTCCATCGGGAAGTCTATACTTTTCAAGTCCGTCAAATAGGGTTTTGCCATCTTTTATAAACCTGTCATCCTCAAATGGATCTATTCCGAGAGCGGACAATGCGATTATTACCTGAGCGGTACTTTCTGCATTTGCCACACCGTAGCTTTTGTAGTCACACTCATAGAGCATGGCTTCAGAAAGAAAATCTATAGCCTTATCAACCGATGATTTGACGGTATCACTTGACGTATAAGGAGCTAACGACTGAAGCACCATTGCGGTAACATCGGGATCACTTACCTTCCCTGTAACAGACCAACCGCCGTCGTCTCTTTGGAGCGCTGTTATTTCGTCAACAATCTTATCCACACCGTCGTGAAGAAGATCGATACCGTTTTTTATAAGATGGAGTCCGTACACATAGCTGATTATTCCCTGTCCACCGACCGACCCCTCGGCAAGCGATGCCGCCAGCTTCTCATTCCCGTTTACTGCAAGCAGGATCAGGGCATATTTTTGCGCCGAAACCACAGACGTGATCTTTCTGCCGTCAAGATATTTCTCAAGAGCATTGGTATAGGCAGAAACACCATAACCGTATCCCTGAACAAGCGCAAAGGCATACCAGTCGGATATCACCCCCGCACCAAGAGCAATACCATCCTTTATCCATTCATCTACAGTATCGTATTCTGACGATACAAGCTTATAGGAGATAATATCATCCGCGTATTTTTTTATATTATCACGTATGTTTTCTCCCCCTGCCGCAAATGCACCAGCGGAAAATACCGTCACCACATATATAGAAAGAATAAAAACTAAAAATTTATTTTTCATTTATATATTTCTTTTTGAAACAAGCAATAGTTGCCGCAAAGGTTACCGCCATTATTACAGTAAAAATACCAAATGAACTGTCAGCCGTTTGCGGTGCATCCTCATAGGTTTTCGCGTTAACGGTAACAACGCAAGCCGGAGGAACAAGTACTTCTTTTTCTGACACCGCGCTGATAATATGTTCTCCCGCAGACAACTTAACGGTAACACTTCCATTCTCATCTGTAACATATTCGGTCTTTTCACCGTCAAAGGTGATCACCGCACCCTTGACAGGAAGCACCAAAGGAGCAAAATTCTCATCAAATCCGGAAGACATAAGCTTTAGTGTCAGACTCTCACCGGATTCTACTGTTACATGGTGTTCTTCAAAAAAGCTATAGACGTCAGACCACGTTGTAAGGTCGCTGTATGCGTATGCAACAAGATAATCTCCGTCTTTAACGGCATCACTCATGCTCATTGCAAAAGCGTTATTGAGATAATAGCTATAGCTACCACCGTTTGACACCCCCCACAGCTTATCAAGAGCTATTCCGTACTGCCCTACATAGGACGAGTACCCCGCTTCAGCTCCACCGTCAAAAAACTGCTCATGAGTACATTTCAGTGCTTCGTCTATCGTAAGGATACCGTCATTGTTAATATCAGTAACGGTCACCCTTTCTGCATTCAAAGAAAGTACACCGTTACCGTCCGATACGGTAACATAAACAGTAGCTTCTCCTGCCGCAGACACAGATACTGATAACATAAGTACAAGTACAAATACAAATCCAAAAATCTTTTTCATTATTTTTTCTCCTTTTCAACTTTTGCCTTGACAGGCTTCAGTCCTGCACCTTCAAGAGCTCTCGGCCAGGGACCGAGATATGCCTTAATGCGTGAACGGGTCGCCTCGTCAAAATCGTCCTTTTTGGGAAGTCTTCCGACTTCCTCGTTTTTTTGACGTAAAAGCTCTACCGCCCAGCGCTTCTTTTCGTCTAAATCCATTTAACTGCATACCTCCTTCCCGAATAAAAAAGCTCTCCCAACAAACACGGTCGGGAGAGCGCAACTGATATATGCACAGCGAAAAAAGCCTCGGGCTATTCTAAAATAAAAAACGAGAAGAATACACCCCAAGCCGTAAAACGGCGATATATCGGTTGCACTCTTCTCGCCCAAGTTGTGTTGAACCTAAAAAGAAACGGCAGGTATCCTGACTTATGACCAGCGGCAAATGCCGCAGAAGCATACCTTCTCAGAGTATACTACCCCAATGGTATATTATGCTGCGTCTCGTCAAATACAGTAATGGCGGTTGTTCCGGACTCGAACCGGATTCCCTTTTAATCTACTCAAAAATACAACTTTCGAAACCGTATCTTCTTATATCTTTTATTCATTTTTTTAATTATAACATAATATCAAAAATCTGTCAACTGATTGATATCATTGATAATAGCTATTCTTGTATCCTATCAGATTTCTCTTAACCTGTCTTTCCTTGCTTGCATAAGTAGATGAAAAGGTCTCATTACCGCCGGACAACTCTCCGGAAAAAGCTCTTGGGAAATTTGAACCGATCGTTTCAATGTATATCCAGGCAGTATCAAGCTTGAGACCGTCAACTGCTAAATCTATCATTTTTCTCGATCTGGCATCAGACATATATTTACCCTTGAGGGCGGTATCAAGATATGCGGGCATAGTATCACGGTATGCATACGATGACAGTGCCTCAAGAACAGCACCCGCACAGTCAGGATCGGGGTTTGTCCTGGGAATAGCGAATGAAGTATACGTGTCGTACGAGTATGTATAGTAATTCTTCTGATCGGTATCAAGCTTAGGTGTTGGGAGCACACCGTAATCATCGGTCATATTTCTGAAAGCGGTCGACTCCACATTCATAAGACGCTCTACTGCAAATAACAGCTGACCGTTTGAGAAGAGCTTAGGTACATCAAAGCCGGTAACACAAGCAGACGTCTCATACATAAGAGAGTAGAGCTTTTCATAAGCCTCGTACATTCTTTCAACATTAACGTCAAGCTCGAACCAACCGTCATCAGTTGACGAAAGAATATTTATATCAAACGTACTGAAAGCAATATCACAAACTTGACCGGTTGTAAAGGAAAGACCGTATACATCCTCTTCATCGTGCTGAGAGTTACCGTTAGCATCATCGTATATAGACGCACCAAGCTCACGGTATTTATCAATAGTCCACTCGCCTCTGTCAACGATAGAATAGAGATCGGTAAGCTCGGGTGTACCGGCCGAATATCGCTCGGCCATCGACTTATTATAGTAGACTACATACATAAAACGTGTAAGTGACAAAGAAAGAGAACCGGTAACAAGAAACAGCGAATCGTCTATGGTAGCCTCATCTATAAATTTCTGGGAATACCAAGGCCCGGAAAGATCAATGTGGTCTACCGTTTTAAGATCTGTAAAAGCCTTTTCAAATACAAATCTGGTAAAAGAACCTGTACTGTATGCTATGATCTGATATGAATCATCATCAGAGTTAAGCTGTATAGAAACAAGATTCTCAAATGCCTCACCGTTGGAGGTAGGATCTACCTTAAAGTTTTCTATTTTGACTCCGAGACGCTCCTCAACATAAAGCTCTCTGTTATATACAGAATCATTTACAACGTCACTGGTAAGCTCCTCAACAGTGATCTCATCTGTGGCACCATCGCTTTCAGGGGAAAGAATAACTATTGTTCTTCCGCCAAAGTTAAGCTCGGGGAGCTCGTCCTCTACGTAGTCCTTGATTGGTTTGGTGGCTTCACCGGTTGGAGCGGTAGTTACAACATTATCGGTGTTCTTGTCCTTACCGTCACCGTCTGAAGCACAGGCAGTCATAAGAGAAAGCAACATTACGGATACAAGTAAGATACTGATAAATCTTTTCATGTCAATTACCTCTTTTAATTTGTAGACTATAATAATTTATTTAACCCTAACTTGATATCTCCCGTCAATCCTCAAGGCCTCCCCTTGCGATCACAAGGGAATTACCGCATTCGTCCGATACTGTATAGGACAGAATGTATTCGTTACTTGATACAAAGGTTATAGCCGGATCGGAATACCCCTTGGATTCACACTCACAGATCGGGAACACCTTTTCCGGTCTGCGACTATCACATGAAAGCTCTGCAATAACGAGGGGGGTTCTGCTCATTACATGGGGCGCGGTCACTCTGCCGATATAATCGGGAATGGGATTAAAGACTGCGTAATACTTACCGCTGTAAGGATTCTTTCTTATCTTCATGGGAGAAGACGGAGAGGAAAAATCGGTAGGTTCACTCTGAGTCCACTCAAGACCGCCATCAGTAGAGAATGCGCTGTACTGACACATTCTGTCCGTTGAAAAATAAGAATGAAGTATGCCTGGAAAGAGTTCTATTACTCCGGGGTGACGGAGACCGTGGTCGGTACCTGCAAAAGTCTGAAAAAGATCGTCGTGAGCAAGCATAAAGGTTGCTCCTCCGTCATCGGAATAGGAAAATCCCACAAATGCTCTTTCATCGGGAGCAGTCCCCTCAACGCCTTTATCACCCCCAAAACGATAACAGAGAGGAAGCAGAATTCTTCCCGACCGGAGCTGAATTGCCGCATCGTTTTCCATTATAAAAAGTCCTGTATAAATGTCAAAGGAACAATCTGCACATTTAAGAGAGAAAGTCTTGCAACCATCATCGGAGATTCCGAAAACGATCCTGCTCTTCCATCCGGTACCGTCACCCTCAACGAAAAACAGACCTGTTCTGCCATCATTCATTTTAAGGAATGACACACCGCTGTATTCGCCTAGAAGCGCATTCCCATCAAAGATAACCGGCTCACCATCACTCCAGCTTATACCGTTGTCACAAGATACTTTTATAAGTATATGAGAGGTCTTATCGTTATCTTTAAGTGCTGCTGTATATGCGAAAAATATTTTACCGTTATCTGATACAAAGCTTCCTCCACCGTATCCTGCAAAACTTTCGGTAGGGATCATTTCGGAAACAATATTAAATTCAACCATTATTATTCCTCCTTAAAAAAGCGACTTCGGAGCATCGGGATCAGGCAGTAAGCTAACCTTTGAGATAGTTAGTCTGCAAAGCATATTTATATCATTGTTTGTGGGACTTCCCGCACAATACCCAAGTAAAGCTTCTTCCTCGCTCAGGAATATTACTGCGGTATATCCATACCCCGCATGTCTGTCCGACTCGACAAAATCAATCCACTGTATGCTTCTTCCGTCTGAGCTCACCTCTGCAACAACAAACGGAGAACGGGTAGGAAACTCATTTGTTTTGACACGTCCGTTATGAGCGGGAATCGGATTCCAGAATGAATATACCTTTCCGCTATAGGGATTTCTGACGATGGATATCGGCGAACACGGGCTTGTAAAACAAGACGGCTGAGGCACGGTCCAATGATCACCGTTATCAAACGATATACTTTCATACTGATACATAGCATCGGTACGGAAATAACATTTGATCACGCCGGGATATACCTCAAATACATCACCCTCCTGAATACCGGAAAGTCCTTTGTTCATAGGCGGGAAAACATACTCCGCAGATCTTTTCCATGTGTATCCGTCATCATCTGAGTACATAAAAGCACCCAGAGTATGAGACGTAACACAAGGTTTTCTGTCTGTACCTGTTTTCTCCTTTTTACACCCGGGATGAAGAGATATGGGATATATAAGTCTTCCCGAGGAAAGACGTCTCAGTCTTGAGTTATTAACACAATATCTGCCGAGATAATCATCGGGGGTGGTATCGGTAACCATGTAAAAGCTCTCAAACTCATCGTTCGATCTGGCAAGATAGATATCATAATGCCAAATGCGAGTCTCCTCACGAACTACCATAAAAAGCATGGCGGCGTCACCGTTCTGCATTCTCAAAAGAGAAACACTGCTGACATTTGTTCCTCCGAAGGTCTCAGGGACCATAAGGACACGGGGCTCCGACCAATTGTCACCGTTGTCATTTGACTTGATACATGAGATGCGGCATGGTGAACTATCACCGTACTGGTTATACAAAAATTCCGAATAAACAAATATAATACTTCCGTCTTTCAGTCTGAGAAAATCACCCTCACTGTTACGGCGGTTTCCTTCCTTCGGATCGAAAGTCAAAATTTTTTTAGTTCTTTCCATACTGTTCTCCATTTATTTTCATGGAATAGCCAAACAGATTACACTCAGTTTAAAAAAGAGATTTCGGTGCATCATCATCCGGCAAAAGAGAAACCCTTGCGATCTTGAGTCTGCATAACATATCCTGATCCTCAAGAGGTCTGCCGGCACAGTAAGCTATCAGTGCCTCATTCTCTCCCGTATACAATATAGCGGTATAAGAATACCCTGCACTTCTGTCATCCTCAACGAGATCAAGCCACTTGATATGAGCAGCAGTATCGTCTATCTCTCCTACAACAAAGGGTGATCGTACAGGTAATGCCTTTGTACTTTTTCTGCCATTGTGGGGCGGAATGGGATTCCAAAAAGCATAACTCTTGCCGCTGTAAGGATTCTTGCTGATAGACAGCGGAGAACAAGTACTTGTAAAGCAACCGGGCTGAGGAACCGACCAGTGATCACCGTCATCGAATGATAAACTCTCATACTGGTACATTTTATCTGTACGGAAAAAGCACTTGACAACATTGGGAGCAACCTCGTAGACCTCCCCCTCCTGAATACCCGCATTACCTGCAGTAAACGGCGGAAAAATGTACTCAGCAGATCTCGACCATGTATATCCATCATCATCGGAATACATGAAAGTACCGAAAGTATGTGACGTAGCACCGGGTTTCCTTGAAGTACCGGTCTCAGCCTTTTGACATCCCGGGTGAATAGACAGAGGATATACAAGTCTTCCTGAGGAAAGCCTGCGAAGACGTGAATTATTTACGCAATATTTACCGATATAATCCTGAGGAGTACAGTCTGTAAATAAATAGAAGCTATCGCACTCATCTGATGAACGTGCAAGATAGATATCTCGGTGCCAGTTACGGTCGTTGGCACGCTTGATAAGGAAAAGCATTCCTACATCACCGTTCTGCATTCGCATAAGTGACACGCTTGATACATTTATTGCATTAAACTGATCCGGTTCAAGGATGACCTTAAAATCAGACCAAGTACTACCATTGTCGGATGAGACACGCGACACAAGACGAGTAGGTGCACTGTCACCGTAATTATCCGTTGTATACTGAGTATATATTATGATTATTCTGCCATCCTTGAGTCTTATAAAATCACCTTCACTGTTCCTTGAGTTACCCGGAACAGGATCAAGAGAAAGCAGGATCTCCGTTCTTTTCATAAGTATCTTTCTCCGTTTAATATAAATCCTCTATAGTTTATCACATTCCAATTATAAATGTCAATGTTACACGATTCGTCAAAGCGGATATTTACATAATTTGGAGTATTCACTCACGACACACCATATGGTATAATATAAGTGCCGTTCGGCAAGAAAGGAAAGGTGAAAAAAAGAAAAACATTAAAAAGAAAGGACACAGGAAACATGAAAAAATTTATCACAACACTGCTTTTTACGGTAACACTTATTCTGCTGTTTACCCTGCCGTTTACCTTACATGCGGCAGATGCTGAGTCAATGGCAGGTATTGTATCCGCAGGAGGCAGTAACCTTAACGTCAGAAGCAGCCCAAGTACATCGTCAAGTATAGTTACATCCTTTCCGACCGGCACTCTTCTCACCCTTACAGAAAAAGACGGTAATTGGTGGCAGGTAGAGTACGGAGCAGGAAAATACGGATACTGTCACGGTAACTACATAGAGGTATTCGGCGGTAAGGCAAGAAACGTTGATGTCTCCTACGGATCACTTAATGTAAGAAGCGGATCATCAACATCACACTCAAAGATCACTCAGTTATATGACGGTAAAACCGTAGTTGTACTTAGTGATACAAACGGTTGGAGCAGAATACTCTTTGACGGTGTAAGACTTGGCTATGTAAGCTCACAGTACCTGGCGGATGCTACTGCCACAGATGCAAACTACAAGGTTATGCGTCTTTCCGTTCCGGACTACAAGCAAACAGATTCACGGTGGGCAAATGCTACCCTAGGTAGTTCAGGAAGAACTATCGGTAAGATAGGATGTGCTACCACAGCGATTGCAATGATCGAGTCATACAGAGCCGGGTATAATATATATCCCGACGCTATGGCAAAACGGCTGAGTTATACCTCAAGTGGGAGCGTATACTGGCCAAGCGATTATAATGTTTCATATTACACCGCCGACTATCTGACAAAATTATACCGCAGTCTTGAGTCCGGAAAGCCAATTCTCTTTGGCGGAAAAAACAAGTACGGTGGACAACATTGGGTGGTAGTTATCGGTTACAGTGGCGGCAAGACACTTACACCTTCCGGGTTTATTATAAACGACCCGGGAAGCAGCAGTAACAGAACACTCGCCGATTTCTTCTCCGGTTACCCTACGATATACAAATATTTTATTTACTGATCAAAAGTGGCTGAATCACTAACGTGATTCAGCCACTTTTCTCTTTGATATTATTTTACTTGTTCCGGATTGTCTCTGGTTACGCTCCGTATCCACCTTCCGGAGGCGATATACACGGTATCGACAGCAACCTTCAGTATCTCATCACTCATAAGCGCTATATAAACAAGATATATAGGGGCATTAAACACAAAAGCGGTAAGAAATCCAAGAGGCAGCGCCACAAAATACATGAGAGAAATATCAATGATCATTGCGGCAACAGTATCTCCGCCTGCACGGATTGTTCCAACAATAGCGCAGGTATTATAACCCTTTATCGTAGTGATAAGCAACATTATAAGCAGAAGATTCGAGACTGTACTTGCGGTTTCAATATCTATATTTCCGTATATGCCGATTATACTGTCCCTGAAAAGAACTATAACCGAAAAAATAATAAGAACAGATGCCGCCGAGAAAAACAGCATGATTTTTGAATACTTCATAACGTTCTTCTCGCGTCCCGCACCGATCTCGCGGCCTACTATGATTCCGGCTGCATTCGAGAACCCCATAGCAAAAAGAATTCCTATTCTCTCAAGCACAGAAGCTATAGCATAAGCCGCAAAAATATCGTCACTCATATTTCCGTATACAACAGAGTGAATGGTTATGCCAAGTCCCCAGAGAGTCTCGTTAAAAATAACAGGGGAACTGTATCGGATAAAATCGCGTATAAGTGTTTTTCCGGGTCTGAGCATAAGCTTAATCCGATAGTTAACGCGCTTTTCAAAAAAGATAACATATACAAGTATTATCAGGCATTCAATAATTCGTGCAATAAGAGTTGCATAAGCCGCTCCGTAAATACCGAGAACAGGGGCTCCGAATTTTCCGAATATCAGTGTGTAGTTAAGCACGATATTTATGAATACGGCTGAAACATTTGTAAAAAGAACGATTTTTACCTGTTCGGTAGATCTGAGACTTCCGCCGATGATAAGCGTCAGGGTTGCCGGAAGATATGAGAAAATAACTATTCTGAGATACCCGGCCCCCATATCAACAACCTCTTTTGACGAGGTGAACACAGATATGATCCCCGGGGCAAATATGAAACAACAAACAGTAAATATAAGGCCAAGACCAAGAGAAGAGATCAGTGATATACCGGTCACCCTATTGATTGAGACAAAATCCCTCTTGCCCCAGTACTGACTTATAAGAACAGCCGACCCCGAGCACATACCGAATATAAAAAGAGCATAAAGAAAATATATCTGGTTTGCATATCCCGCCGCGGCAATAGTCTCCTCTGTCTTTGAATCAACCATACCAAGCATCACTGTATCGGCCATATTAAGTACCGTTCCCACTACATTCTGCAGGGCGATGGGAATAGCTATTGCAAATACCGTTTTATAAAACGATTTTTCTCTGACAAAAAACATACTGCATCTCCAAAACCTACCATTATTCCCGAGTATTATAGCATAATTACCGCTTTAATTCAATGTGTAAAACTGTACTAAAAAAAGATGCCGTAACATAATTTATTCTGATAATAAATTAAGGAGCGAGATACATGAACAGAGGAAAAATAACAAGCGGAATACAAAGAGAGATAAAAACAAGCAAAATAAATACAAAAAACAAGAAAAGTAAATTATCATCCTCTACCGCAAAGGCATTGTCTCTACTTCTCGGAATATACACGGTATCGATCGGTACAATATATTTTTTTGATATAGCAAAAAAGACTGACTCTCACGATGATGGATTTGAAATGATATTCAGTCGGGGAGAAATTAAAGATACAAACATACAGACAGGTATAGACATGTCAGGTAAACTTACCGTCGAGTATCAGGAATCAGTAGAGGCCGCCGCCAAAAGTTATATAGAAATGATCGAAAAACAGCTTACAGAGACAATATACGAAGATAACACGGCGGTATTTCTGTCATCTGATAAAGCAATGCCGATAAACGGTACCGTTACTTCCGGATATTCTGAAAGAAAAAATCCGTTTTACGTAGAAAACAGTGGTTCTGAGGAATATGAATTTCATCGCGGAATCGACATTGAAGCACCAATCGGGACATCGGTTTTCTCTTATTCCGACGGAACAGTAATAACAACATCAGCCTCAAACAGTTACGGTAATTATATTATAGTGTCCCACGGAAACTACGATACTCTTTATGCACATCTCGATACCATGGTTGTAAATAAGGGAGATAAAGTAAATGCAGGTCAGACTATTGCTTTTTCAGGCAATACCGGACGTTCAACCGGTCCGCATCTTCATTTTGAAGTAAGGGTAAGCGGCGAAGCTGTTGATCCGGCATTATATTTAAAAAAGTCGGACGAGGGCGGAATTTGAACTTCAGGAGATGTATATCTGTCGGATTATTACCGTTATGTTTTATCTGGCTCAGTGTTATTGAAAAAAACATATCTCCTCTCATTTTACTTTTACACATAGCTGTACATGAAGCAGGACACCTTGTGGCGGCAATTATATGTCACAGTCATCCTTCACATGCAGAGGGCCGTTATATCGGAATGAACATTACTTTTTCCGGTAATGTAATGTCATATAAAAATGAACTGTTTATACTTCTGTCAGGAAGTATGGCAAATTTTCTTTTCTTGTTTGCTTCCCTTTTTGTTCTGCCAAAGTTTTACGAGTTTTACTATTTATCCGGAATAGGTATAGCGCTGTTTAATCTACTTCCTCTGCGGATCTGCGACGGTGGGAAAGCTTTATCTTGCTTACTTTTTATGCTTTTTTCGGAAAAAGAGGCTCATATAGTATCAAAAACCGTATATTTTATCTTTACTCTGTTGCTACTTATCTTTGCAATAAGTGCTCAATTTGTATATAGTGTTAATTTGTCGGTTCTTATCATTTCAATTTATGTATTTATCGAACTGATACTAACATAATAAAAAAAGAGGAAAACGGAGTAAATCAGAGAATAAGAAAGGATTTTAGAGGAAAAGCGGTATTTTTTGCGTTTTTCTGTGACCAAATCCCTCCCCATTGTGGTTAATTCTATTTTTTTAGTGTTTTTTTTGAAAATCTATTGCAATTATATGTCGAATTTGATACAATACATCCGTTACCACAGGTATCTAAAATTCTATAAGGAGTATTGGAAACTAAATTGGACAAAAATAAGATCATTGAACTTAAAAAAATTTCCGTGGAGTTTGACGGTGAACAGGTACTTAAAGCCATCGATCTCGACATCCACGATAAAGAATTTGTTACTCTGCTTGGTCCTTCCGGTTGCGGTAAAACTACTACCCTCCGCATAATCGGCGGTTTTGTTACACAGGATAGCGGAGATGTCTTTTTCAACGGCAAGAAGGTCAATAATATTCCCCCGTATAAACGTCCCGTTAATACAGTATTTCAGAAGTACGCTCTCTTTCCTCATCTCAATGTATATGAGAATGTTGCTTTTGGTCTAAGACTTAAAAAGACTCCCGATACTGTAATTAAAGAAAGAGTAACCGAGCTGCTTAAACTCGTAAATCTTTCCGGTTTTGAAAAACGCAGTGTGAATAACCTTTCCGGTGGTCAGCAGCAGCGCGTTGCAATTGCAAGAGCGCTTATTAACGAGCCTAAGGTACTTCTTCTGGACGAACCTCTCGGTGCTCTTGACCTTAAGCTTCGTAAAGATATGCAGGTTGAGCTTAAGCGAATTCAGCGTCAGACCGGCATTACATTCATCTACGTTACTCACGACCAGGAAGAGGCTCTCTCCATGTCTGACACCGTAGTTGTAATGGCGGACGGAAGAATACAGCAGATAGGTACTCCTGTTGATATTTATAACGAACCCGAGAATGCATTCGTCGCAGATTTTATAGGTGAATCTAACATTCTTGACGGTGTTATGCTTGACGACTACAAGGTTAAATTTTCCGGTCACATATTCTCTTGTGTTGACAAGGGACTTCAGCCCGGCGAGAAGGTAGACGTTGTTGTACGCCCTGAGGACGTTGACGTTGTTTCAACTGAAAAAGGTATGCTTACCGGTAAGGTATCAAACGTTACCTTTAAGGGAGACTACTACGAGATAATCGTTGATGTCGGAGGCTTCATGTGGATGCTTGAGACCTCAGACTATGTTGCTCCGGATGAAATAATCGGCCTTGATATAGAACCCGAGGCTATTCACGTTATGAAAAAATCGGAATACTCCGGTAAATTCGGTGACTACTCATCCTTCAGTGACGAGATGGATCATCTCAGCGACATTGAGAACCCTGATGAGAATAATACTGCAGAGGAGACAGCCGAATGAAAAAGAACGCCGTATTTCAGAAATTTGCGGCGGCACCTCATATCCTGTGGGCTATTCTTTTCATAATCGTCCCCATGGTGTTTGTGGTGTACTTCGCATTCACCGATGCAGAAGGTAATTTTTCCTTTTCTAACATTACCACTCTTTCAAGATACGGAAACGTATTTATACTTTCTATTGCGTTTGCACTTATTGCTACCGTTATTTGTTTGATTATCGGTTATCCTCTCGCTTACTTCATGTCAAAGCAGAGTCCGCGTATGCAGAAGGTACTGCTCGTTTTGATTATGCTCCCCATGTGGTGTAATCTTCTTATCAGAACCTACGCCCTTATGGCTCTTCTTGACAACGGCGGTATTCTCAACTCTTTTCTTGAGAACATCGGATTGCCAAAACTCTCTATCGTTGGTACAAATTTCGGTGTTATCCTCGGTATGATATATGATTTCCTGCCCTATATGGTACTTCCGATATTCACCGCTATGACTAAGCTTGACGTCCGTTATATCGAGGCATCTCATGATCTCGGATGTAACGGATGGCAGACAATGACAAAGGTCATTATGCCCCTTACCGTATCCGGTGTTATCTCAGGTATAACCATGGTATTCGTTCCCTCCATCAGCACATTCTACATTTCCCAGAAGCTCGGTGCCGGTAAGATCGATCTTGTAGGTGACACAATAGAGCGTCTTTTCCAGAACCCCAGCACCTATAATATCGGTGCCGCCATGTCACTTATCATGATGATACTCATTATCATATCCGTTAGAGTTCTCAACAAGTTCTCAGATGACGAAAATGATAACGAAAGCAAGAATAAAAGAGGAGGTATTATGCCGTGAAAGCCTTCTCAAGAATTTTTATTCTTCTCGCATTCCTTTTATTGTATATCCCGATAATTGTTCTTATCGTATTCTCGTTCAATGAATCCGGTTCTCTTGCAGAGTTTTCCGGGTTCTCACTTGAATGGTACAAAGAGCTCTTTAACGATTCCGAGGCACTTACTGCTTTGCGTAATTCACTTGTTCTTGCAGTACTCTCCTCTGTCATTGCTACAGTGATCGGTACTTTCGGTGCTCTCGGTCTTTACCGTATGAAGAACAAATATATAAAAGGTTCTGTAACTGCTGTTACAAATATCCCCATGATGAATCCCGATATCGTTACCGGTGTTTCGATGATGCTTCTTTTCGTCGCGGTTGCAGGGATAATCAGCTCCAAGTCGTTCTTTGGCTTCGGCACCATGCTGATCGCTCACGTTACATTCAGCCTTCCCTACGTTCTTCTGTCTGTAATGCCCAGATTCCGTCAGCTTGACAAGTCTCTATCAGAGGCGGCACAGGATCTTGGTTGTACTCCTTTACGAGCATTCTTTAAGGTTGAACTTCCTCAGATAGTGCCGGGCATCGTGTCAGGTCTTATGCTTGGATTCACCATGTCTCTCGATGACTTCGTAATCAGCCATTTTGTCAGCTCTCCCGATTTCCAGACTCTTCCCCTTTACGTTTACAACCAGACCGCGCACAACGTAAAGTTCAGTATGTATGCTCTTTCCGCACTTATAGTTATTGTTATTCTTGTTGTTCTCCTTATTGCGAATTTTGCCGGTTCATTCGGAGAGCGCAAGACTCGCAGAAAGAGAGGTTAAGCCGTGAAAAAGAATTTTGTTTTTGTTCTGTTTATTCTCTCTGCAGTTTTTCTTCCTCTGCTCTCCGGCTGTTCCGGGGACGGTGTTACAGAGACGGCTACCCTCTACGTTTACAACTGGGGTGAATACATATCCGACGGATCAGAGGACTCCCTTGATTCAAACAAGGCCTTTGAAGAGTGGTATCTTGAGACCTACGGCGTGAAGGTCACCGTCAATTATTCAACATTCTCCAGTAACGAAAGTCTGTACTCAAAGATCAGTTCCGGTTCTGTAACCTACGACGTTATAGTTCCGTCTGACTACATGATCGAGCGTATGATCGCAGAGGATCTTCTTGCTCCTCTTGATTATTCAAATATCCCCAATGCAGTAAATATCCTGCCCGAGTTTATGGGCGAGGAATCGCTCCATTCAGATTATGACCCGGGTAACGTATATTCCGTTCCTTATTTGTACGGTATGATCGGTATCATTTACAATACCTCTATGGTAGATGAGGATGACCCGAATATCGGCAGTTGGGCTCTTATGTGGGACGAGAATCACAGCGGTAATATTCTGCAGTTCAACAACTCCAGAGATGCCTTCGGCTCCGCTCAGTATTATCTCGGTCTTGACGTAAACTCAGACAGTGAAGCAGATTGGCGTGCCGCGCTTGAAAAGCTCAAGGAGCAAAAGAAGGTAGTTCAGGGTTACGTTATGGACGAGATATACAACAAGATGGAGAACGGCTCCGCCGCTATCGCCGCATATTATGCAGGTGACTATCTTGCAATGTATGAAAATAACGAGGATCTTGAGTTCTTCTATCCCGAGGAAGGCACAAACCTCTATGTTGATGCTATGTGTATCCCCAAGAACAGCCAAAACAAGCTGATCGCAGAGCGATACATTGACTTCATGCTCACAGAGGAACCTGCCGTTGCAAATGCCGAATATACTTATTATGCCTCTCCCAACCGCGTTGTAGTTGAAAACGAGGAATACATAGAGTATATGTCGGAGATAAAAGAGGATGCCTACGAAAAGATGTACGGTACTGACAGTGTATCAACGTCAACCTACAGAAATCTTTCCGCTGAAAAGATCCTTCTTCTCAATACACTTTGGGAAGAGCTTAAGTCTGACATTGACATAAGCACCGGCATCTACGTGATCTGCGGTATTATAATTGTAACTATGGTCTCGTTTGCAGTTTACTTCATTATGAGAAACAACAGCATAAATATATATTGTTTTTTAAAAAAGGAAGTCCTTGGCGCACCTGCGATAAAGCAGGTGCGCCAACTTTTCGCTTTATAACACGAAGTGATAATTTTTCTCTCAAAATGCGTTATTTAATATTTAATAAATTTGCTGTATAATATAGTTGTCGACAAGAGAAATGCTTTGCAAAGCAATCACCCCGCATAAGGAGGAGAAAATGAAACTTGCAATTGGAGAAAACATACGTAACTTCCGAAAGAAAAACGATTTAACGCAAGAAGCACTTGCCGATCGCTTAGGCGTAACATATCAATCGATCAGCCGTTGGGAAAACGGCACAACTTATCCCGATCTTGAACTGATCC
>JAFYMF010000009.1 GCA_017556745.1 Clostridia bacterium | reverse complement strand
GTCGGGTGAGGGAGTTTTTGTATAGACAATAGAGCTATATGAAACATAGGAACGGGGGACCGACTCCTTCCGTCACTCGCTCCGCTCGTGCCACCTCCCTCAGGAGGGAGGCTGAACGGGCGCCGGAGAAAGCTAAGTCTAAGCCTGCCCGTTCTGCGAAAATTTTCCCTTAGCAAGGCTCCCTCTCGAGGGAGCTCCCGACGCAGTCGGGTGAGGGAGTTTTTGTATAGACAATAGAGCTATATGAAACATAGGAACGGGGGACCGACTCCTTCCGTCACTCGCTCCGCTCGTGCCACCTCCCTCAGGAGGGAGGCTGAACGGGCACGAAAAAAAGCTAAATCAAAGATTATCCGTTCTACGAAAATTTTCTCAGGTGACTCACAACACCTGATTCGCATTCGCAAAAACGAAATTTTTACTATAGAAAAAGAGTACCCGTAGGGGAGAGGTCTCTCTGTTAAGAGTAACATGGTAAACAATCTGTGTAAAAACATGGTATACACAACTTGGATTACAATCAGCTGCGTAGGAAAGCCTCTGATCAATAAGGCAACTTCAAATGTAAAAAAGTCCCCTCGGTTTTAGGGGACTTTTTTTAGCATTACACTAACATTATAACGCAAGAAAGATAAGACCGACAAGGGAGATCGCCGCCGCGATAGCAGTATACTTTTTCGGTCTTGAGCCGCTGATAGGTTCAAGCAAAAGAGACAGTACGATGATTCCGCCGGTGACGATGGGATACTGCACAGATGCATCCACGTGCTCAAGCGCCATAAGAAGTATCAGATTGGCGATAGTATTCAGCACCGCACCCGCACCGATGTAAAACACCGAGCTGACAGGGTACTTCAGCTTCACACTTTCTCCCCTGCGGATAAAGTACACCATAAGCAGGGATGAAAGGACAAGGCTGATAATTTTCTCAAGCATTGTGTATGCAGAGGAGGAAACGGCAATCGCATCGGGGGCTGACTGATGTATCTTTGCAAACACACCGGAAAGACCGTTGAGGAGGAAAACGCCCATGCACCAGAATACGGCGCTGCCTTTCTTTTTTTCATCCCCGCTCTTCCCTTTCCTTCTGCCCGACATATCGCAGTACATGGCCACGATCAAAAGAGCCATACAGACGCTCTTCTGCCAGGTAAGATTCTCACCATAAAAAATTATTGCAAAAACGAATGGGAGCAAAGTTCCGCCGATCTGTGAAAAAAGAGAAAACACCGAAAGATTTGCCTTCTCAAGCACCTTGATCGACATAAAGCTCATTGTCACCGCTCTCAGTGCATGAAGAGATGCTATAGCAAAAGAGAACCAGGAAAATTCAAAGGCTGTTTTTCCTCTTGCCACCAGAAGAAGTATCGCAAAAACCGTTGACAGGAGGCTGCTCATTATGGCTATACCTGCCGAGCTGCCCTCTCCCTTCTGAAACAGCTTCTTAAAGAGAAACTGAACCGAGAACAGTACGGTAGAGCCGAATATCCAAAGAATGTATGTCATATATCGTAGCTGTGTAACTTCTTACCCTCTTTGTAAAGAGAACGGATGTAGTCGTAAAACTTGTCATCAGGGGGATTGGGGTCTGCGTTAAGTGAACGGGGCACCAGATTGCCGTTTTCTACACCCGGATGAGTTGTATCTCTGTCGTTACGGTATGGGTCACGCTCCTCCTTATTGCGGAAATTGGGAACGTACTGAGGAACACCGCCCTGAAGACGCGAACGGAGAGCAAGTGTACCGCAGATGCCCATCTCTACAGCATCGTAAACGTCGATGGACCATTCAAGACCGTCAGGGCGACCGAGAATTTTTTCAATAAAGAAATGAGTTGAGTAAAAGTCAGATCCGCCGTGTCCCGATGCCGCAACACTATCTATCATAGGTATTCTGGGGGTGGGGTCATAATGCTCCCATTCACCGCTGCAGAATTTGTCTCCCTCTTTATATACGTTCAGGATGGGAGTATCGTTAAAGCGAGAGGTCTCAAGAGTACCGAAGTCACCGTTAAACACATAATTTACATTGCGGGCACCCTCACGGCGAAGCCATCCGTGAAGAGAACGGCACACACAACCGTTTTCAAGAGTGACCATCTCTATACCGGCACCACCCCAACGCCCCGGAACCTTTCCGCCGCGGCCAAAGTTGGGAAGCTCATATCCCATAACAGATACCGGTCTCTTTCCGATGACGGTAAGAAGCGGACCTAAGCTATGGGTACAATAAAAGTTAACGTGTCCGTGGTTGCGCCAATGGTCCTTATCACCGAGAGTAAGTGCGGGACGCTCATGGGTGGTGTCGTGTACGTAGGCACCCTCAGCATATGATATCTCACCGAATTCACCGCTTTTAACTCTATGCCACATCTCAAAGGTGTCCTGTCTGTAGCAGTAGTTTTCAGCGTAAGCGTAAACAAGACCGCTCTCCTCCACCGCCTCGATCAGTTCGATTCCCTCTGCAATAGTGGCGCAGGGGAGCACCTCTGACAAAACGTGCTTTCCTGCCTTGAGTGCGCGGATAGCATAGGGCGCGTGCTGATGTGCATAGTTTGCAAGCACCACCGCATCCATATCATGACTGAGAAATTTCTCAAAGTCGCTATACATGGTAACGTTTATACCCGTCTCATCTGCAAGCTTTTTCGCACCTTCAAGCACAGGCTCGTAGCTGTCGCAAACGGCAACAAGCTCAGCATCAGGGTGGTTAAGAAGCACTTTCATCATAACTTTGCCTCTGCCGGCACCGAGAACGCCTATTTTGAGTTTAGACATAGCTTTACTCTCCTTGTTTATCTGTAGTCATGAATTGATAATATCCGAGATTTGTTATATAAGTGTGAACAATCGAAAATAAAGTGCGTTCCGGGATTAAAATATTTTACTCTGAAGAATTCACCATCCCCTACCGATTTGATCGTGTTTTTAAAAAAATATATCTATCTCGTATGGGAGGGGTTTCCCCTCCCGAGGTTCTATGGGTAAAACACAAAATTACCCCCCCAAACAACCTACGAGAGGAGCGAAATACCACGGTGCTTCCTGTCCCCACCTTCTCATTCAGGACATCTCTTTTATGTCATAAGTACATATCCGATATTTCATATCCAATATGCAATATAGAATACTACATATTTTATGTTGCATATTCTGAAAAACCGTGGTAAACTATTATCTGTAACTTATAGCTGATCATACGAAACGGACGGTAATTATATAATTATGAAAAACGTATTTATAACCGGCGGTTCAAGAGGTATCGGTGCCGCGGCGGTGAGAGCATTTTCTTCACAAGGCATGAACGTGGCGTTTACCTATAAGTCCTCTGCAGATGCGGCAAAAGCACTTTCCCTTGAGACGGGGGCACTTGCCATACATGCAGACTCGGCAGACCCAACCGCGGTAAGGGAGGCAGTTGCTTCCGCTGAAGAGCTGTTCGGCGCAACCGATATTCTTATAAACAACGCAGGTATTTCCCGCTCGGGGCTTATCACCGACATGAGTGATGCAGAGCTTGACGAGCTGTTCGCTGTCAACGCGCTCGGTCCTATTCATGCAGTGAGGGCGGCTCTTCCATCTATGATAAGGAATAAATCGGGAGTCATTATCAACGTATCATCCATGTGGGGAGTTGTAGGTGCATCATGTGAGGTAGCCTACTCTGCCACAAAAGCATCGCTTATAGGTATGACACGCGCACTTGCAAAAGAAGTCGGCCCCTCCGGCATCAGAGTCAACTGTATCGCCCCCGGTGTCATCGATACCGATATGAACGCGGATTACTCAAGTGAGGATATGGCGGCTCTTGCCTCGGACACACCCCTCGGCCGTATCGGCACACCGCGCGAGATCGCAGAGCTGATGGTATTTCTCGCATCAGACAATGCATCATTTATCACCGGTCAGACCATCACCGCAGACGGTGGATTTGCGCTGTAAAAAGCCATTTACGATAGCTTTTACCGATTTTGACAGGTGACAAAGATGGGCAGAGAAAAGGAATTAATCTGATACGAGGCTCAGCGGGAGATAAGGTTTTCCAACGTTCTTTTTACGACCACATCATCCGAAATCAAGAGGATTATGAAGAACACGTAAAATACATCTCTGAAAATCCGATCAGATGGTATTTTGACGAATTGTATTCTGAAGAATATTCTTCAGAATAGGAAGATCGGTTTCACCTTAAATAAAAACGCGTTGTTTCGAAAACCAACCCTGTCCGATCGACTGTCAGGTTGGTACAGGCAAACAAACGCGGAGATTATTATAAACTGTATAACATTATGAAAGGATATTTAAAAACATGAAAAGAAGCAAAAAGATTTTAGCATTCCTACTTGCATGTTTCTTCTGTCTCGGCTCCCTTGCCGCATGCTCGGGCACCGATGCTCCCGTTGACGGCACCGACCGGCAGGAAACTACCGCTCCCTCAGACAACGGAAATTGGCCTGAGGTTGAAGGTACAGTTATCTACGTTGACCCCGCGGCCGCCGAGGGCGGTAACGGCAGCAAGGATGCTCCCTTTATGAGTGTTCCCGAGGCACAGGCAAAGATCAGAGAAATGAAGAGCGGCGACGGACTTCCCACAGGCGGAATAACCGTTCTCCTTGCATCCGGTAAGTATTCGGTAATGGACGCGATCAAGTTCACCTCCGAGGATTCCGGAACAGAGGAATGCCCCATAAGGTATATGTCCGCCGAGAAGCACGGTGCTGAATTCGACGGAGGTATCACCATTTCCCCCTCTGACTTTGAGCCACTCAGCGATGAGGAAAAGGCAGTCATCAACGACCCTGCCGCAAAGGATACCGTTGTTAAGGTTGACCTTACCAAATACGGCATTGCACTCGGCAGTACCGGCCGTATCTATCCTCACGGCTTTGCCGTTAAGGGCGGAAGTGCGGGAAACATAGGTCCCTCCGAGCTGTTTGTAGACGGAGAAAGAATGTCCATATCTCGTTATCCCAATATAACGGACGAGGATACCAATCTCCGTACCGGTCTCAGTGACGGTGTATCGGTATTTGAGATCCTCACCACAGGTGAATTTGAGGAGAAGGCAACGGCTATCCGTGAGCGCGCCCTCAACTGGGATCTTGATAACCTTTGGGCATTCGGTTATTTTGAATATCTTTGGGCAGATGCCACCGTTCCGGTATCTCTTGATATCGATGCCCTCAAGGTAACGATAAACAACGAGATGTATTACGGTCTCAAGCCCGTAAAGCCCTTTTACTTCTTCAATATTCTTGCGGAGACCGATGCTCCCGGTGAGTATTATATCGACCGCGAGAATGCGATCCTTTATCTCTGCCCTACCGAGAATTTTGAAAACAGCACTGTAACTCTGTCAGTCTCAAGTCAAAATATTATAGAGGGCGAGAACCTTTCTTACGTGACCTTTGACGGCATTGCGTTCACCTCCACCAGAGCAACCGCAATGTTTATCACGGGTGATCACATCACCGTTGAAAACTGCAAGATATACAACGTCCGCGGTGACGGTATGGTAGTGACCGGCACAGATTCTACCGTACAGAACAACGAGGTATTTATGATCGGCGATACCGCCATTGAGGTAAACGGCGGTGACGTCAATACCCTTACCCCCTCAAACAATAAGGTATACAATAACTACGTTCACCACTGGAGCCAGATCGGCAGATCCTCCAATTACGCGATAAAGATCACCGGCTGTGGAACCACCGTATCTCACAATGAAATGCACGATGCACCCAATGAAGCATTTCTGTGGAACGGCCCGTATCACGTAATTGAATATAACGAGGCATATGACGTTTGTCTTGAAGCCGATGACTGCGGTGCGTTCTACCACGGTCGAGTATTCGATTCATACGGTACCGTCATCCGCTATAACTACATCCATGACGTAGGACGCAACGGTGCCTATGCACACGGTATCTATTACGATGATGCTATCTCGGGACAGACCGCATACGGCAACGTCATTGCCAATATCACCGGATACGGAATGCTGATTGGCGGCGGACGTGATAACGTGATCAAGGACAACCTGATAATAAACACCAAAATGTCGGCTATGTTATATGATACCCGTTCTCGTGATGCCGTCATAGACGGAGAGGAAGGAAATCTTCAGGTCATGATGGATAGACTCGTTATAATGCAGGCTCAGCCGGCATGGCTGGAAGCTTTCCCGGGTTACGCCGACATCATACCCAGTTACCCCGGTTATGAGGGCGACGTAGATGATCCTATGCTTGCCGCTAACCCTGCCAATAACATCGTCACCGGAAACGTGTACTACACCGTTGACGAGGAAAATGAGCGCAGTTTTAACATTTATGAAGACGTTATAGCAATGAGCACCGTTGAAAACAACTTGAACTTCTCCGACCTCGATCATACCCAGATCCCCGGCTTCTTCGACGGCGACCCCACTCTCACAGACGACTGTGAAGCATACAAGGCCGGCTTTGCGAAAATCCCCTTTGACATGATCGGCCGCGTAACGGAGTAAAAGAAACACCTTTTATATATTTTCAAATTTCGGCAGAGGATCTTCCTCTGCCGATTTTGATATGTGGCAGGAATAGACACAAGCAGGTTGTTTAGGTATAATTATGTATTTTACTCCTCCACCCGACTTCGTCGGGAGCTCCCTCGAGAGGGAGCCTTGCTAAGGGAAATTTTTCGCAGAACGGGCAGGTATTGACTTAGCTTTCTCCGGCGCCCGTTCAGCCGTTTAATATTTAATTCTGTATTTTATCCATAGAACCTCGGGGGAGGAACAAACCCATCCCCTACGAGGTTATATATATTCAAAAATTTTTTCTGAGGAAGAATTACGTTTTTGCGTATGCAAAACGGTGTTCCTCGAACACCGAGTAATTCTTGTAGAATGCGCCACTAATACTTAAGAATTATAGCAATATAACATGCGCATTCAAGCCTCCCTCCTGAGGGAGGTGGCACGAGCGGAGCGAGTGACGGAAGGAGTCTGTCCCCCGTTCCTTTGTTTCATATAGCTCTATTGTCTATACAAAAACTCCCTCACCCGACTTCGTCGGGAGCTCCCTCGAGAGGGAGCCTATCTACGCAATAAGGCGCC
>JAFYMF010000008.1 GCA_017556745.1 Clostridia bacterium | reverse complement strand
CTGTCCTTTTTTCACACTCCTTGCCTCGCAAGGTATAGTGTGTTAGATCCTTTGTGTGCTGTCAGGCGGTAATGAGCCTCCCTTGTGTAAAGGGAGCCTTTGGTTTGTGAGCCCCGAAAGTCCGTCTTCTTTTCCTGACAAGCACTGCATTTGTAGACACAAATGCCATATCAAATTGGAAGTGATATGCTGACCGTGTCAGCGTGATATTGTTGCAAGCAACAGTGATATTGCTCCCGATGGTCGCAGTGATATTATATTCGCCCCCAAGCTCGCGTAGCGAATATCACTCGGCGATAGCCGAATACCACTGCGATGCAATAGAACTCGCCAAAGGCGAATATAACTGTGGCACCTGCTCTACGGCAGGTGCCACAAGAAGTGCTTTTTTTAACGAAATTAATCCCCTGCGGGATTTGTGAAATGAACCGTTAAAGCCGGTTCCATTTGTTTTAATATATTTTTTAGTATATTGATCTGCGGGACTACCGAATTACACCGCATTTTAAGGATATATATCTAACCTCATAGGGGTGGGGTCTCCCCTTCCGAGGTTCTGAAAAATAAAATACAAAATTGAATTTTAAACACCCTGCATGTACCACAAAACGTTTTTTCTGCATTATAATACTCTTTCCGTAAATACAGAGCAAATAATGAAACTTGAATCCCAAAAAAATTCACTTTAGCGCATATTAAACATTAAAAACTCAAATATTTGACATTTTGCTATTGCAATTATGCAGTTTGTTTATTATAATATATATTAATGTCGTAAAACATTTAATATTCATTTTTTAGGAGGACATTTTCATGAAGCGTATACTTTCTTTTCTGATAGTTGCCGTTATGCTCGTTGTGACTCTCGCATCCTGCGGCGGTAACACCATGACCATGGGTACCGGCGGTACTGCAGGTACTTACTACGCATACGGCGGAGTTCTCGGTAACCACATCAAGAGCACCGCAGGCATCACCGTTAACGTGGTTTCCACCGACGGTTCCAAGGCAAATATTCTCGGCATCGATGCAGGTAACTACCAGCTCGCTACCGTTCAGTCTGACGTTATGGCTTATGCATACGCAGGCACACGTTCCTTCGCTACCGAGGGTAAGCTTGACAGCTTCCGCGTTATCGGCGGTCTCTATGCAGAGGCGGTTCAGCTCGTTACCATGGACGAGAACATCAAGTCCGTATCCGATCTTGCAGGCAAGAAGGTTTCCATCGGTGCATCCGGCTCCGGTGTTTACTTCAACGCTATCGACGTTCTTACCGCAGCAGGTCTTACCGAGAATGATATTCAGCCTCAGTACCAGTCCTTCGCTGACTCTGCAGACGCACTCAAGGACGGCAAGATCGATGCAGCTTTCATCGTAGCAGGTGCTCCCACCCCCGCTATTCAGGAGCTCTTCACTTCTTCCAGCGCTTATCTCGTTCCCATCGACGGTGAGATCGCAGACAAGCTCATGGAGTCTTCTCCTTACTACACCACCTATGAGATCGAAAAGGACACCTACAAGGGTCAGTCTGAGGCAGTTACCACCGTTACCGTTAAGGCAACTCTTATCGTAAGCACTTCCGCATCTGAGGAAGACGTATACAACATCACCAAGGCTATTTTCGACAACACCGACAGTATCGCTCACGACAAGGCAAAGGAGCTTTCTCTTGAGAACGCTACCAGCGGTATGACTGCTCCCTTCCACAAGGGTGCTGCTAAGTACTTCGCTGAAAAGAACATCACCGTAGAAAGCAAATAATAGCTGAACACCACGGTCTTAAACAAAATCGGCCGCGGTCAGTGATGACCGCGGCCGATTTTGTCAGTATTATGCCCCAAGGAGGAAAGAATGGCTTTATTCAAAAAGAAGAATGACAATTCAGCCACCGAGCCCATGAGTGTTGACTCGGTAATGAAAAAATATGACAGAGAGTCAAACACCCGTGTTTGGGAAGGCACACCAAAGCTTGTGGTGAACTGTATTCTCGCGACATTCTCTGTTTTCTGTATCTATGTGACTCTGTTTGCCACCTGGCTTGATGAGCTGAGACTGGCTTCTTTCATGGCATTTATAATATTTATCGGTTATCTTGTGTTCCCTATAAAAAAAGGAACTCAAAAGGCAAACCACATACCCTGGTATGATATCGTTATAATGCTTCTGGGTACCGGGTCATTCCTTTATTTCGCACTGAATGCATCACAGATAGTTGCAAGATTCAAAATAAACTCATTTGAAGTTGTTATCGGTATTGTCGGTATTCTGTGTCTGGCAGAGCTTTGCCGCCGCAGTGTCGGTCTTCCCATTCTCTGCGTTGCCGGTGTTCTTCTGATATATGCGCTCATCTGGGGCTCAACAAACCCCAGCATAGTTGCCCGTATCACAGAGAATGTGCGTGTTCTCTTCTATTCAAAAGAGGGCATTCTCTCCACTCCCGTAAACGTGTGCTCCAAGTACATAGTCATGTTTATTATCTTCGGTGCTTTCCTTGAGCGTACCGGTATTGCGGATTTCTTTATCAAGATATCAAATGCTCTGGTCGGCCGTTTCTCGGGTGGTCCCGCGAAGGTTGCCGTCGTTGCATCCGCACTTGAGGGTATGGTTTCCGGCTCATCGGTCGCAAATACAGTCGGTTCAGGTGCCGTTACTATCCCTCTTATGAAGCGTACAGGATATAAACCCGAGTTTGCCGCAGCCGCTGAAGCATCTGCTTCTACCGGTGGTCAGATAATGCCCCCCATCATGGGTGCCGCCGCATTCCTTATGGCGGAAACTGTAGGTGTTCCCTACTCAAACATCGTACTTAAGGCTATTCTCCCTGCAGTGCTTTACTTTGCAGGAGTATTCATAACCGTACACCTCGAGGCAAAGAAAGAGGGACTTCGCGGTCTTTCAAAGGCAGAGCTTCCGAGGATCAAACCTCTGCTCAAGCAGACCTACCTTCTTCTTCCTCTTATTCTTCTTATCTACCTTGTAGGCACCAGCACCCGTTCCATTGCATACGCAGCTGCTATTGCAATCGTTGTTGCCATTGCGGTCAGTATGTTCAGTAAAGAGCACCGCATCACCCCGAAGAGACTTCTTGAGGCTCTTGCAGCCGGCGGTCAGGGTATGATAACCGTTGCCGCGGCATGCGGTGTAGCAGGTATTATCGCAGGTGTTATCGGTGTTACCGGTCTTGCATATATGCTCTTTAACGGCATAGTTACTCTTGCGGGAAATCAGGTAATAATCGCACTCTTCCTTACCATGCTCTGCTGTATAGTTCTCGGTATGGGCGTACCCACCACCGCAAACTACTGTATCATGGCCGCAACCTGTGCGCCTATTCTGGTACAGATGGGTGTTCCGATAGTTGCCGCTCACTTCTTCGTATTCTATTTCGGTATAGTTGCCGATCTGACACCGCCCGTTGCCCTTGCGGCATACGCCGGTGCGGCTATTGCTCAGGCAAACCCGATGAAGACGGCGTTTACCTCCACCAAGCTTGCCATCGGCGCGTTTATCGTACCTTACGTATTTGCTCTTAATCCGGCAATGCTTTTCATAGGAGATACCTCAGCATTTGACATCGTTCTCATCTGTATCACTTCACTTGTAGGTATCTTCGGTGTTTCCGCCGCCCTTGAGGGATATCTGTTGCGCACTATGAAATGGTATGAGAGAATTATCAGTGCGGCAGGAGGTCTTCTCCTGATCTATCCCGGTATCGTAACCGACGTGATCGGTCTTGTGCTGGTAGGAGCAGTTATTCTTCTTCAGATCATCTTCAAAACATCACATAAGGCAAAAGTCATAGCATAGTAAAAAAGCAGGCACCGCAGAAATATATCTGCGGTGCCTTTTTTTATGCATATTATTTATACAAGCTCAGAGGTATGAGCAACCTTGGAGATTCTTGCAGGAGCACCGGTGAGGTGGGAGATATCGCGATACTCAAGAGCATCGGTCTCCTTCCAGATACCGTGAGGAATCTGAGCAGTCCAGCCCTCCTCATCAAACTCAGGAGCCTCAATATCGAAGACATAGAGTACCATAGCTGCAAGATCACGGATATTGATCTCTTCGATCTCGCCCTTCTCAACGCCCTTCCCCTTAACAGCGAAAGTAACGAAACGCTCGGTATCGCTCCAACCGCCGTGGCTATATCCCTCTCCGCCGTGGTCAGCAAGAACCACAAAGAGAGTATCATCAATTATGCCTGCATCGACAGCGGCATCATGAATATCGTTGATAAGAGCATCAACCTCATGTATTCTGTGAAGATGAGCCTCGGTACCGTAGCCCTTGCTATGTCCAACGCCGTCAACACTGTCCATCTGAACGAAGAGGAAGTCGGGCTTCTTTTCCTTTATGTAATCACAGATAATGGGGGTCATCGCAGTGTCATGTGCGGATTCATTTGAAACGCCTGCATCACTCTCAACGATACCACGGGTAATGGGATCCCACTGACAGTAGGAACCGAGCTCTGCATCGGGATATGCATTTCTGATACGTCTGAAAAGGCTGGGGAATTTGGAATCAAGGGGATAAGGCTTTTCATCAACCTTACTGTTGGTAAGACCGTGAATAGCAGGGTCAACACCGAGAAGCATTGAACCGTAGCACTCAGCACTGATGGTGGGACGTGAGGAGATCGCTCTGTAAGTAACCGCACCGTCCTTGAATAATTTATCAAAGTTAGGTGTATCTGCATCCTTAAAAAATGCACCTGCACCGTCTACAACAATAACTATTACGTGAGAATATTTTCTTTCGCTCATTTTTGTTTACCTCTCTTTACATATGTTTGCTGACAAGAACAACGTTCTATGGCTGAATGATAACATTTTATTATGTTAAAGTCAAGCAGAAAGCGGTAAATAGTCACCGATATTTATAAAAAAGTTGCTTCTGTATTTACTTTCCCGCTGTTTTATGCTAAAATTCATCTATCCATTTGTGAGAAAAGGAAGATGAAAAATGTATAAGACTGAGCCGCATCTGCACTTAAAAGAAGTCAGTAAATGTGGTCGGCTCTATGCCGAAGAAATGATCTCTATGTATAAGGATGCAGGATATGATACAGTATTCGTCACCGACCACCTGTGTTCTGCCTTTTTTGAAAAGTGTGAGGGAATAACAAAGGAAGAGAAGGCAGATGCTTTCTGCCTCGGTTACAGAAATGCAAAGAAGATAGGTGACAGTCTGGGTGTGACGGTTATCTTTTCAGCGGAGCTGCAGCTGAATGAAAATAAAAAGGCTCACTTTCTTCTCTACGGAATAGACATAGACTTCATCATCTGGATACAGGATAAGTTTGATGTTCCGACAAGAGAAATGTTCGAATACCTTGATTCAAAGGGTATTTTCGTTGTGCAGGCGCATCCGTACAGGGACGAAAAAGTAACTCCCGCCGTCGGTTGTGCTCACGCCGTTGAGGCTCACAATACAAGTCCGAGACATATAAACTATGACGAAAAGGTTATTGAATATGCAAAGCTCCACGGACTGCCGATAACCGGAGGCTCCGATGCTCACCGCCCTGAGGACGTGGCGGGAACCGGTATACTGTCGGAAAACAAAATTAATTCCGCAAAAGATTATGTGACCCTGATAAAAAGCGGAAAATACGAAATAATATAAATTACATTGATGACAAAGCAAGATCTTTTTGGGATTTTTTATGTTTTGGAGGACAGTAATTTGAAAATAGCATTTTTTGATACCAAACCCTACGACAAATCTGCATTTGAGAAATTTTCCGGTGCAGAGAATATAAAATTTAAATTTTTTGAAACCAAGCTTAACGAGGACACGGTAGATCTTGCCGCAGGCTACGACGGTGTTTGCGTGTTTGTAAACGACAATGTGAATAAAAATGTCATAGACCGACTCAGTGAGCTTGGTGTCGGAGTGATAGCTCTCAGGTGTGCCGGTTTTAACAACGTGGATATAAAGGCGGCATCGGGCAGAATCAAGGTCTACCGCGTACCTGCCTACTCACCATATGCGGTTGCCGAGCACACTATGGCTCTGCTTCTCACATCTATCCGAAGGATCCACAAGGCGTATATCCGTTCAAAAGACTTTAACTTCAGCCTGTCAGGTTTCACCGGCTTTGACCTTCACGGCAAGACCGTGGGTGTTATCGGTACAGGAAGAATAGGCAAGGTGTTTATCGACATTTGCCGCGGCTTCGGAATGAAGGTTCTTGCGTACGATAAATACCCCGACACCTCCATTGACAACGGAGACACGGTAAGGTACACCGACCGTGAGGAGCTATTCCGTGAAAGCGACATCATTTCCCTGCACTGTCCCCTCACCGATGATACCGCCCATATAATAAACGAAAAGTCTCTCGACATGTGTAAAAAGGGGGTAGTGCTCCTCAATACCTCCCGCGGCGGTCTTGTTGATGCAGAAGCACTTCTCTCTGCAATTAAATCCCGCAAGGTAGGTGCCGCGTGTCTTGACGTATATGAGGAAGAGGGAGATATTTTCTTCGAGGACAATTCGGGACACATTATGGAGGACGATGTACTGGCAAGACTCATCTCTATGCCAAACGTTATCGTCACCTCCCACCAAGCATTTCTTACTGAGGAGGCGCTGTCAAACATAGCAGAGACCACAGTGAAAAATCTTGTATCATACCGAGATGGGGAGAAGAGTCCAAACGAGCTCTGCTGTACCTCCGGAGTCACACACGGCTGTCTTGACGGTAAAGCACTTTCATAGAAAACAATTCTAAGGAGACATATAAAATGTACATCACGGACACAGTAAAATACGCAGGAGTAAACGACAGAGAGATTGACCTATTTGAGGGACAGTACACCGTACCGAACGGCATGGCATACAACTCCTATATAGTCACAGACGATAAGACAGCAGTCATTGACTCTGTGGGTTATTCCTTTGGTAATGAGTGGCTTGAAAATATCAAAAATATTCTTGGAGACAAGTCACCCGACTACCTTATAATTCAGCACATGGAGCCCGATCACTCATCAAATATCGCGCTCTTTACAGATGCCTATCCCACCGCTACCGTCGTTGCAACCGACAAGGCCTTTGCCATAATGAAGAAGTTCTTCGGCACAGATTTCACCGACAGAAGAATGATCGTCAAGGACGGTGACTCTTTATCTCTCGGCGGCCGTACCCTTTCATTCTATACGGCACCCATGGTACACTGGCCTGAAGTAATGATGACCTACGACAGCCTCGACAAAACACTCTTCTCTGCCGATGCCTTCGGTAAATTCGGCGCTCTTGACAGTGATGAAAACTGGGCATGTGAGGCAAGACGCTATTATTTCGGAATCGTCGGTAAATACGGTCAACAGGTACAAGCAATACTCAAAAAGCTGGGCGGCCTTGACATTTCCGCTATCTGTCCTCTCCACGGTCCCGTACTGAAGGAAGAGCTCGAATATTACCTTGATCTTTATAATACCTGGTCATCCTACGGAGTTGAGAGTGAGGGCGTGGTAATATGCTACACCTCCGTTTACGGCAACACAAAGAAGGCGGTAGAGCTTCTCCGTGACGAGCTCGTTTCTCTCGGATGTCCCAAGGTAGCGGTAAACGACCTTGCCCGCTGTGACATGGCAGAAGCGGTTGAGGATGCCTTCCGCTACGGAAAGCTCGTTCTTGCAACTACCACCTACAACGGCGGTATCTTCCCGTTCATGCGTGAGTTTATAGAGGAGCTTACTGAAAGAGGCTACAAAAACCGCAAGATCGGTATAATTGAAAACGGCAGTTGGGCTCCCATGGCAGCAAAGATAATAAAGAAGGCCTTTGAGAATTCCAAGGATATTTTCTTCACCGAAGCAACCGTTACAGTTAATTCTGCGGTTAACGATAATAACAAGGCTGAAATTTCTCTTCTTGCAAAGGAATTATGTGACTAAGTCACGGTATTTTTCGGTATTTTGGTCTATAATATAATCATAAAGAAAAAAATAAAACTCAAAAGGAGATAAATACTATGAAATACGTTTGTCAGGTTTGCGGTTACACTTATGATGAGGAAAAGGGCGATGCCGATAACGGATATGCTCCCGGCACCAAGTGGGAGGATCTCCCCGAGGATTTCCAGTGCCCCCTTTGCGGTGTAGGCAAGGATCAGTTCGAGAAGGAAGAGTAATTTAATACAAAAAGCGACAGCCGATCAGCTGTCGCTTTTTTGTTACTTGGTATATTATTTTTTCTCTTCAAAGTCGATAGTCATATAGTAAACTTCCCTGTCAACACCGTACACAAGACAGTGAACGGAATCGTCGTTTACCGATCCGTCGCGGGAGGAGGCGATAAACAGTCCCTCAGCAACTATTCCGCCGAGATCCTTTTCAGCGGCAAGAGCCAAGCCTTCCTCAGACTCGCAGAACACTCTGATAATTGCTTCAGAACCCTCCGGAACCGCACCGTACTTACGAGTATCATGTCCAAGGTTTGCAAGGTCGTTATACACATTACAGGTGATGAAATACATCTCACCGTCTTCGGTCTCATACATTCTTACAGAAGAGTCCTTTGTAAGCCCATCTATACCCAGCTCTCGAGAGGAGATAAGCTTTCCACCCTCATAAATTGCGTGAGTGTACTTAAGAGTCTCCCCGACAAGCTCGGGATTTCCGCGTCTGTCCTTATCGTCAAAATCAAAGTGCCAGCTTCCGTAGATAACGTTGAGCTTACCCTCTGAGTCAAGACATACATCCTTTACCAAAGCGACAGACCATATTCCGTCTTCACCCTGAGAAGTATAAGGTGCCATAACGTCTATACACTGTATCTCATTTCCGTCAGCAAGATTCGGAATATAGAACAGCATGACAGAATCGGGTATCTCGTTTATGTATCCGTTATAATCAAGCTTTCCTTCAAGGTCGTCACGGGTCATCTTTCTCGTTCCCACAAGATATGCTCCGCCATTACCGTCACTTAAGGTATAAATATTATCGTAATTGCCCTCAAGCTCTCGGTCGAAGGTATATTTTACGATCTCCTTCATAGCGATGGTGAGTTTCTCAGAGTCGACCTTGTTGCTTATGACCTTAAACTCATCGCCGACCACAGCCGATACCTGGTATTTTTCTCCGGTTTGAGGATCGGTAATAATATCCTTTTGACGTGGGAAATATTGCTTTGACATAATAGGTGTCATCTCATGGAGAGTCACCTCGTCGGTAGCGGTATCTATAACGTACATATTGGTTCCGGTGGGGGGGCATACAAACACCTTACCTTCATCAGAAAGGGCCATAGACAGATATTTGTCCTGCTCGGAATCATAGCTGTCAGACTTGAGTACTGTAACGTTATTATCTCTGTCTATCTTGACTATATGGTAGTAATCGGAATATTCCTCTCGGTTGTGGTTATAAACGAAGGCCGCGTATACTGCATTCTCGGTATTGACGATTGCCGTCTGGTGATCGGATGAGGGAACACGCATATCCAGACGCCAGTCAAGCTGAATGTCAAAGCCCTCAAGGATATTTACAAGCTCGGTTACACTGTAGTCTTTAAGGGAGATATTGAAATTATAACCGGTGCTGTTATATCCCTTGTATCCGTAGAAGAATACGCTGAGAGTATCGTCCTGAACGGAGCCTTCACGGACACCGCTTATAGTCAGAGAGTCTGTATTAACACCTTTATCCAGCTCTGTTCTCTTTTCGTGCTTCCAGCTGCGTCCCAGCTCCTCTGCCGCACTGTAGAAATCTATCTTGATATTCTCGGGATCCCACATCTTGACTAAGATCAAGTGCAGCTTGCCGTCGGTGCTCTCTCTGACCACGGGTCTGTAATACTGGTGATCCTCCTCGGGAACCTCAAGCTTCTCGTTGAAAACACATTCCATTCCCTTGTACACCGCGTGGCGGTACTGAAGCTGATTGTCAAAATCCGCATGCTCACCCGAATAATCCATCAACCAATATCTGTAGGTGATATGCATATATCCCTTTGAGTCGATAAATACGTCACCGTAATTGTTGTGGTGTACGTGTGACCATATACCCTCAAGACCCTGCGAGTCATCCTCCTCTTGTACGACTACGTACTCAGAGCCCTCTCCTGTAGAAAGGTCGGGAATATAGAAGAGTCCGAGACGGTCCCAAAGATACGACTCACCGCTGAGAGAGAATCTTCCCTCAGCATATATAGAGTACTCATTTCTTATAGCGGCAATATATGCACCGCCGTTACCGTCGGGGAAGGGATAGAGATATCCGTGACGGCCAATATCCTCGGTGCGGACAAGCACAGATTCCTCAGACCATTCTCTTGTATCAAGATCAAATGTATACCACTCGATTATCGAATCGCCTACCGTTTCCTTATCTGTGCCCGAACCGGAAATAAGGAAAGGATAAACCTTGCGATTTTCAAAGTCAAACATGGTCTGGTTGTAACCAAGCTTGCTTTCCGACTTGAATGAGGGATACATCTCATACTCCGTTACAGCATCGGTATCCTTATCGAATACGTAAAGGCCGTGAAAATCCTCGGATATTGCGGTAACTATTATATTACCGTTCGTATCCTGGCCCACGTTGACAGTTACCTCCGCATCGTCGGAGTTAAACTCGCCGTAATACACGATAGAGGAATTACCGTCGTTGTCTACCTTACTGACGTAGTATTTCTGTATTCCGCCCACGTCATCAGAGCCGAACTCTTTGGCAAATACGGAATAGGTTCCTCTCTCGGTATGGCAGACTCTCATCTGCATACCACCGTGCCATACACCGCCTCCGCAGTTCCAAGTATTGATATTGGTTCCGAGTCCGTTTTCTGCAAGAATGCCCTCGACCTCTGAAACTGTTATCTCATGCTTTGCCGGATTAACGTCCGGTGTATCGGTCGCCGTGGTATCACCCGTCTGTACTGTGGTGTCATCGCTGCCGATACTTGTCTCTGAACAGCTGCACAGAACAAAGGACAGCACAAGAAGCAGCGAGAGAAATATCTTTGCCGTTTTTCTCATTGAATAACCTCCGCGAAATTCAAGTTTTTCGTAACGGTACAAT
>JAFYMF010000059.1 GCA_017556745.1 Clostridia bacterium | reverse complement strand
TAACCGCCGCCAAAGGTAAATAATCCAATCTTGGCAAAGGTAAGAAACAAATCAAGCAAGATATTCACTTCTGTTCGCCCTCCTTCCGGTATTCGCATTGGCAGACCGTCATATCTCGATCAACGGCAAGGGATGCAGTTCTAATCAACTCAAACTGTTCGGCAAGGTAATCTGCAGCATCCTGCAAAGGGAGATAATGTGTATGATAGCCATATTTTTCTCCACAAACCAAACCTGCGTCTTTCATCATCTTCATGTGCTGAGAAATCGCAGATTCTGAGATACCAAACTTTTTAGAAAGGGAACGAATACAATGTTTCCTTTCCAAAAGTGCTTGGTATATTTTCAAGCGCATTGGCTCACCCAAGGCTTTCAACATACGATCAAGTTCCATACCGCCATTCCTTTTTGATTTAGTGTTCACTTAATTATACCGCCATATTTAATTTAAGTCAATACTTAACCAAGATAATCTATACACGCATACCACAGGAACAAAGATCACCGCCTATTGTAGAGCAAGATTCTACCATGGGACCCAATTTTGCCCTCATGGAATCTTGTCGGGGAGTGCCTTCCCAAAACCCTGCTATTATAAAAAACGGGAAGCAACATGATTTAAATCATGCGCTTCCCGTTTTTGTTATGCTGTTTTATTGGCACACCCTCTGTAGGAGAGTTTTTATTTTTAGCAAAAAGTTGAATTATTGGCGATGATATGTTATAATACATAATGGTATAATATTATAACAAAGTAATCTTCCTTAAATAGGAGAACAATAAATATGAAAGCACTTATTCTCAACTCCGGTCTTGGCCGCAGGATGGGCGTACTCACCTCAGAGCATCCCAAATGTATGACCGAGGTATCATCATCCGATACTATTCTCAGCAGACAGCTTAAGCTTATTTCAAAAGTGGGAATAAAAGAAGTGGTAATGACCACCGGATATTTTGACGATATTCTGGTCAATTACTGTCATTCTCTCGAGCTTGATCTGAAATATACCTTTGTAAACAATCCTCTGTACAGTGAAACTAATTATATCTACTCGATGTACCGTGCCATCGACAAGCTCAGAGGTAACGATATCGTTCTTATGCACGGTGACTTGGTATTTGAAGCAAGTGTGCTTGAAGACATGCTTGAGTTTCCGCACAGCTGTATGAAGGTCAGCTCTACCCTCCCCCTGCCGGAAAAGGATTTTAAGGCAGTAATCACAGACGGAACAGTCAAGGCGGTAGGCGTTGAGTTTTTTGACAGTGCGCTTGAGGCACAGGCACTTTATAAACTGAACAGTGACGATCTTGATCTTTGGCTTGATAAAATAGCAGAGTTCTGTGAAAATGACAACCGTAAATGCTATGCAGAAGTTGCTCTCAATGAAATCACCGATACTCTAAAGATATATCCGTTTGACGTAAAGGATCGTCTTTGCTCAGAGATAGACACCCCCGAGGATCTTGCAGTAGTCTCATCAAAGCTCAGAGAGATCGACAAACGTACCGTATACATGTGCTTCTCTACCGATGTTATTCACAGTGGACACATTGCTATAATTCGACGTGCCGAAAAACTTGGAAAACTTATCATAGGTGTGCTCTCAGACGAAGCAGTTGCATCTTACAAGCGTTTCCCCATTCTCCCCTTTGATGAAAGACGCTCGATATTTGAAAACATAAACGGTATTTCAAAGGTAGTTGAGCAGAAAGAACTCAGCTACAAAGAAATCCTCAGAGAACTGAAGCCTACTTACGTAGTACACGGCGATGACTGGAGAGAGGGATTTCAGAAGCCTGTCCGTGATGAGGTTCTCGCCACTCTTGCTGAGTACGGCGGACAACTTGTAGAGTACCCATACTCTAAGGAAAAACGATTTGATGAGCTTGAAAAACTCACTCGAGCACAGCTCTCGATGCCCGATCTCAGACGCGGCAGACTCAGAAAACTTATCTCCATGAAGGGACTCGTTACCGCTCTTGAGGCTCATAGCGGAATAACAGGTCTCATTGCTGAAAAGACAACTGTTATTGACAATGGAAAGACCTATCAGTTTGATGCAATGTGGGTATCCTCTCTTTGCGATTCAACCGCAAAGGGCAAGCCGGATATTGAACTTGTGGATATGTCCAGCCGTTTCCGTACTATCGACGATATTATGGAGGTAACAACAAAGCCTGTTATATTTGACGGCGACACCGGCGGACTCACAGAGCACTTTGTTTACACCGTAAGAAGCCTTGAGCGTATGGGTGTGTCGATGGTTATAATCGAAGACAAGACCGGTCTTAAGAAAAACAGTCTCTTCGGTAATGAGGTCACTCAGACACAGGATAGTATCGAGAACTTCTGTGACAAGATCAGAGCCGGACGTGCCGCTAAAAAAACCTCTGACTTTATGATCTGTGCAAGAATTGAAAGCCTTATCCTTGAAAGAGGCATGGAAGATGCTCTCAACCGCGCATTTGCATACTGTGAAGCAGGTGCCGATGCGATTATGATCCACAGCAGAAAGAAAGATCCTGCAGAAATATTTGAGTTCACAGAAAAATTCAGAGAAAAAGAAACCAATATACCTCTCGTAGTCGTTCCCACCTCATTTAATGAAGTCACAGAGGAGGAATTCAAGTCAAGGGGGATAAATGTTGTAATATACGCAAATCAGCTTACACGTACCGGTTTCCCTGCAATGCAGAACGCAGCTCAGCTCATTCTCAAGAACCACAGAGCTAAGGAATGTGATGATATCTGTATGTCAATTGGCGACATCATTAATCTTATCCCGGAGGAATAATATGAATCAGGTAATCCTTTTCGATATAAAAAATTTCACAGAATTACTCCGCGGAAAAAAGATTCTTCTTGTTTGCGGTTCATCCTTTGACAGCCTCACAATAAAAGATGAGATACTCAGTCTTAACCTTATCCGTTTCAGCGGATTTTCCCCCAATCCCAAGTATGAAGAATGTTGTGCCGGCCTCGATGTTTATATGAAAGAGGGCTGTGAAGCTATTCTCGCAGTTGGCGGCGGAAGCGCAATGGACACCGCAAAGTGCATTAAAATGTTCAGCGGTATGGATCACTCTAAAAATTATCTTGATCAGGAATTTTCTGATACCGGTATACTCCTTGCTGCTATTCCCACAACAGCAGGAACAGGAAGTGAATCCACTCGTCATTCGGTAATTTACTACAAGGGAGAAAAGCAGTCTGTCTCTCATCCAAGTCTCGTTCCCGACTACACCTGCCTTATTCCATCTCTTCTCAGCGGACTTCCGCTATATCAGAAAAAGTGTACTCTGCTTGATGCACTTTGTCAGGCGATGGAATCATTTTGGTCTGTGCATTCAACAGATGAGAGCCGTGAGTTCAGCAGAAAAGCAATTGAATTGATCAAAGACAATTATACAGATTACGTTAAAGAGGATCCTGCTTCTTACGAGGCTATAATGGTTGCATCAAACCTTGCAGGTCAGGCAATAAACATTACTGCTACAACTGCACCGCATGCAATGAGCTATAAGCTGACCACACTCTACGGTCTTCCCCACGGTCATTCGGTTGCACTTGCTCTCCCGGGAATTTGGAATTGTATAAAAAACAACACCGACAAGTGTTCTGACGCAAGAGGAAAGGATTATCTTGATAAGATGCTCACCGAGCTTCCCATAACAGAGGAAGAATACGGCAAGATAATGACTGATCTTGAAATGTTCTACCCTATATCAAATAACAGAGAAAAGGATATTGATACACTTGTAGCATCAGTTAACCTTTCACGTCTTAAAAACAATCCCGTAGTTCCGGATGAAGCGGTTCTCCGCCACGTATATGAAGGAATCGTAAAATGAAAGCAGAAATATTCAGCAAAATTCTCGGATCTGAATTTTATACAGGTGTTCCCGATTCTCTCCTTAAAGGCTTTTGCGATTATCTCACGGATAAATACGGTACTGACGGTCAAAGTCACGTTATTGCCGCAAATGAAGGCAATGCCGTAGGTATAGCAGCGGGTTATCACCTTGCCACCGGAAAATTTCCCGTTGTCTATATGCAAAACTCCGGAGAGGGGAATGCTATCAACCCTATCGCATCGCTTCTTAATGATAAGGTATACGGTATACCGGTTATATTTGTTATAGGATGGAGAGGGGAGCCGGGAGTCAAGGATGAACCACAGCATATTTATCAGGGTGAAGTAACTCTGAAGCTTCTTGAGGATATGAATATTGCGTCTTTTGTTGTTGACAATACTACCGGGGAAAAAGAACTCACCGAGGTAATGAATAACTTTTCTTCCCTGCTCGCACTCGGAAAACAAGTGGCATTTATCGTACGCAAGGGTGCTATCACTTATGATAAAACAATAGAGTTCAAAAACGACGCTGTTCTTCTCCGAGAGGACATCATTCGTCACATCGTCTCACATACAGATAACGACCCGATAGTTTCCACAACGGGAAAAGCAAGTCGGGAATTATTTGAGATAAGAGAGGAAAACAACGAGGGGCACGGCCATGATTTTCTCACAGTCGGCTCTATGGGACACAGCTCGTCTATCGCTCTCGGAATCGCCATTCAACGCAAGGATAAAAAAGTCTGGATAATCGACGGCGACGGTGCTGTGCTTATGCACATGGGCGCAATGGCGGTGCTTGGTTCAAAAAAACCTAAGAATATTGTGCATATAGTTATCAACAACGGTGCCCATGAAACTGTTGGCGGTCAGCCCACTGCCGCAGGCAATATTGACCTTGTTACCATTGCACGGGGATGCGGGTATGAATACGCAGTAAGAGTAACCGATGCTGATTCTCTTGACAGAGAGCTTATTCTTGCAAAATCAAGAAACGCTCTCAGTTTTATTGAAGTATCGTGTGCAATAGGTGCACGGGATAATCTCGGACGCCCCACAACCACAGCAAAAGAAAACAAAGAAGCGTTTGTAGCGCAGCTTAGAAAATAAAAAACACTTATCACCTGCTCCGCGCCAATGTAAAAGTGCCGTAAAACATCATACCGCCAAGAGTAACCGTTGGGTTACTCTTGGCGGTATTTTCTTATTTCTTGATTAGCGGTATATTTCTGTGATGGGATTGCAAACTGTAATCACCACTATATCCTATTTCTCTTGCCATAATAAACAACGCGAGTAGTTTGTGGTTCGGTCTTGAATAATAAAGAGTACGCTCCTCACAGTTAATGTTAAGGATCTGCTTCCGTATCACCTTCAGCCGCGATAAATTATCTAATACAGTGTCAATTTTATCGTCCGAAATATCACAATCCCTTGCAAGAACAGAACCTTCAAAAACGTAATTTTCTCTTTTCCGATACAAATAGATCAATGCGTTCATTGTATCTGTATGTGACAGTGCCGCAAATATTTTCTGCAGGTCTTCCTTATCGTTCAGAAAATGTCCGTATCCCTCCGAAGGCTCGGGAAACAGAGAGAAGAAAGGATCTTTTCCGTTTGATACGATTGTAAATCCGTTATCATCAAGAATATAGGATGCGCTTTTCTGATTCTTGATCTCATCGGGGTCATATTGCTTTTCAATCTCCATACGGCAGTTAAATAAACCGCGCTCAATCTGCCAACATATATCACGTGCAATGTTGAAACGCTCCGTTGACTCGGTATTATAAATCAAATTTATAATTCTTTCCGAAATATCCGACATTGTGACAGCCTCATTGTCAAAAAGCACATCAAGAGAAACTTCAAGCTCATTTGCAAGAGGAACGAGAAGAGACCCGTCGGGGTACGTTTCGCTTGTTTCCCACTTGGAAACCGCCTGTGCGGATATGCCAAGCTTTGTCGCAAGCTGCTCTTGTGTCAGATTTTTTTCAAGCCTCAATTTTTTTATATTATCCGATAAACTCATCTTATTTACCTCCTATCATTTGGCAATTTCCATTATAACTGCAATTGTAATAATTTCTGCCGCACATTTTCTCAAATGCAAGTGAAATCAAGGAAAGAACGATACCGTCGCCATAGCATTCATATACTTTTACTTCACCTTCCGCAAGGTGTGCTGTTACCCAATCACAGCTTCCAATATCCACAAGCTCATCGAGAATTTTTACAACACGGGATTCTTCTATATCGGTATTTCTTGCAACATAATCTGCCGTGAATCTTACGGAACAATTCTTAGAGTGAATAAAATAGATTACAGAAAGTGCATCTTCACTCGACAAAAGTCTAAAAGCTTTAACAATTCCCTTTTGCTTGTCCGCATCATTCATCCAAGAAAAGTTCGTCTTATTTTTTAAAAGCATGACCGACAGATTTACATCTTCTGAGCTTGATGCAAACTTAAAAATATTTTGATGAGTAATATTGGAACGGTAAAAGCGAGAGATATCTGTCGGAAACATTTCCTCTGTGCCGTATATATCAGTGTCTTTCTCTGAAATTCTTCCAAACAGTGCGGGAACTATCGATCTTTCGATTTCAAAGGCTTTAAGTACAGACTCCTTGTGATCAAGTCCCTCAAACATAGAGCATATCTCTTCCTTTGTACTTTGTTTTTTGTCCTTGGAAAGTCCGAGAAGAGAATCGGTGGTAACACCATAATATTTCGCAAGCTCTACCACCATAGATACATCCGGCGTTGAGGTACCGTTCTCCCATTTTGAAACAGTTTTATTTGATACGGATAGACTTTGAGCCACATCACCCTGTGTTACTCCCTTTGAGGTACGGAGTTCCACCAATTTTTCGGCAATTTTACATTCGTACATATTTTTTCACCTCTCGAAAAAATTCAAGATCCGGAACTTATGACTACATTGTACGCGAAATCAACAGTAGAGTCAACGGAGTAATATTTTATTATTTCTCCGAAGCAGAGACTATAATGCGTCCAAAAAAAACATTGGATGAATTTAAAAGTCAGATATATTAATGTTTACCGGTAAATTTCAGTCAAAATTCCGAAACACTCACAGGATGAGAGCCCTTCTACGGTAGACAACATTCTTGTTGTATCCCGTATTTTATATTAATTTTGTCAAGATTAATCAAAAATATTTATTGATATGACAACGGCATAAGTATATAATTTTATTAAAATCAGCTATAATGCGGAGGTATCTCAATGAAACTTTTCAAAGAACTTAACCGAGAACTTTGTGAAGAACCTACCGGTACATATGCACCATATTATTATAGATTTGTCGGTTACAAAAAGGACCTTGCGGCAAAGCCGTCTGCTCTCAGAGCAAACGGTATCTATTCCCTTTTTACCGAGTCACGTCCCGTAATACTAAAAAACGAGCTCATTGTCGGTAACAGACGATCTTTGTTTGCCAAAGACGTAAATCCCATCGTCCTTGAATATTCAAAAAACATGGTCGACATCTTCAAGGAACGCTGGTTTGATACCAATAAAGATCACTTTGCACCCGATTACCGTCATATTCTATCGCTTGGTATCCCGGGGCTTATAAATGAGGCAGACCGTTCTCTTTTACGCCACAGAAATGATCCGGAAAAATGCGAAACTATAAAGTCTATGAGACTTACTTTGGTTGGCTTTTCCAAGATGATAGAAAATTATGCAGTCGCGGCAGAAGAAGCGCTTTCCATTGACGGCTATGATAAAAGCCGCCTCAAGGGAATTATCGATACCTGTCGTGCTCTCATAAATGGTAAACCATCATCCTTCAAAGAGGCACTCCAGTTGGTGTGGTTCTGCCATAATGCATTTCTTATGGAAGGTCGATACGCAATGGCTCTCGGCAGAATCGACCAGTACCTATATCCTTTCTATAAAGAAGATATTGAAAAAGGTGCGATTACCGATGATGAGGTAATTGAGCTTCTTGAAAATATTTTTATAAAGCTTCAGGACGATGTAGTCAATATTTGTATCGGTGGACAAAATCAACAGGGAGAATGTGATGTAAATTCCCTCAGCCTGTGTGTGCTAAAAGCCGTTGGTAATTGTAACGTCCCAGGTCCCAATCTCTCCCTGAGACTTACACCAAATACTCCTGACGAATTTCTTGACGAATGTCTTAAGGTAATCGGAACCGGACTTGGCTATCCCGCTATAATGAATGATGACATAAATATCGCCGCACTAAAAAAATACGGCTATGATGACGAGGATGTATATAACTATTGCATGGTAGGATGCATTGAAAATTTTATCACCGGAATGCAACCACCGTGGTCGGATGACAGATTCGATACCCCCAGATTCTTTGACTTTATCTTCAACAATGGAATAAGCGAAACAAGCCGCACAGTAGGACTTGACACCGGCAATCTCGAGTACATAAAGACAATGGACGATTTTATGCGGACATATGAAAAGCAACTCGCATACGGTGCAGATGAATATTTCTCCAAGTTTAATGCAACGAATGCCTCTCTGAACCAAAGATTTATACCTGAGCCATTCCTATCCTGTTTCTGTCACGACTGTATCGGCCGAGGCCTTGACATCAATAACGGCGGTGCTAAATACCCCTCTGTTCACGGTGCGGTAGTTATGGGTATAGGAACGGTCAGTGATTCACTTGCTGCCATAGAAAAAGTTATTTTCATCGACAAAGAAGCCACACTCAGTGAACTTAGAGATGCACTCAACAGTAATTTTGAGGGATACGAAGAGCTTCACAAAAAGTTGCTCTCCGCACCTAAATACGGTAACAACGATGACTTCGTTGATAAGTATGCCGTATGGTTCATTGATTATCTCGGTTCTCTTTTTGAAAAATATCATACATACGACGGCGGACGCTTTTACATTGCCGCCGCCGCCAATGTAAGCAGTATATACAGCGGTGCTCAGACCAATGCCACACCTGACGGAAGAAAGCGCGGAGAACCTCTCTCCGATGCTGCATCACCCGGATATGGAAGAGACACGCGAGGTCCCACATCAACAATCAACAGTGTTTCAAAGCCCGATTACACTAAAGTTGCCTGTGGTACGGTAGTAAACCAGAAATATTCCCCTGAAATGTTCAGTGACGGAAAACGCAGTAAACTTCTTGCGCTTATCCGTACTCTCTTCAAAAAAGGCGGTCAGGAGATACAGATAAACGCTACTTCGCGAGAGATACTAAAAAAGGCAATGGATAATCCTGATGACTACAGAGACCTTGTGGTTCGTGTATCCGGATTCTCGGCCTTCTACGTGACCCTTGGTCGCGAGGTACAGCTCGATATTCTTAATCGTACACAACACGAATAAAAATGAAAATAAACATCTCAAATATACAACATTTTTCAGTAGGGGATGGGGACGGTATCCGTACAACGGTATTCTTCAAGGGTTGCAATCTACATTGTCCTTGGTGTCATAACCCCGAAAACTTAACATCCGCTCCCTGCTCTATGACGTACCCGAATAAACCGGGCACGGAAATTCTCGGTAAAGCAGTAGAACCTGCGGAAATACTCAGCGAACTTCTTGAAGACAAGGATTTCTACGATGCAAGCGGCGGTGGAGTAACCCTCTCGGGTGGAGAGGTTATGCTTCAGACAGAGGGAGCAGCAGAACTTTGCAGGCTGATAAAAAGCGAAGGTATCTCAGTTATCGTTGATACCGCCGGGGTTGTACCCTACACTGAATTTGAAAAAATGAATCCGATAGTTGACGAATATATTTATGACATTAAAACTGCCGACTGCGAAAAATACCGCAATATCGGTGGGGATCTGTCCATTGTCACAGATAATCTTAGCCGTCTTATACGCGACGGCAAATCTGTTCGGGTTCGTATTCCTCTCATTCCCGATTTTAATACTGACACTGAGTCGGTAAATTCTATAGGTAAATTACTGTGCTCCCTTGGGATAAAGAAAGTGGAGCTTCTTTCCTTTCATCGCCTCGGTAGTTCAAAATATGAGGCAATGGGACTTAATTATCTCTATAAGGACGTCGAACCGATCTCCTCAGAGAATATAGAGATGATAAAAAAAGAGTATTGTAAGTATCTGAAAGTTGACGGTTGAAAAGTAAAAATGAACGTATACGTAGTAAGACACGCTCAGTCACGCTCAAATGTTAAGGATCCGGAAAATCACCCTTTTCTCCCGGAGGTCGCTTTATACGAGGCTAACGACCCTTCTCTCACCGCTCTCGGAAGAAAGCAAGCAGACCGACTCGGGCAAAGACTTTCTCAGATAGACTTCGATTATATTTTCACCGGTCCTCGTCACAGACATCTCGCAACAGCATACGGTATAGTCACCTACCAAAAAAATTGTAAAACTGTTGAGATCATCCCCGATCTCACCGAAACCGATCAGGAAACGAGAATAGGTATCCCCCTTGATATTCTGAACTACATTTTCCCCGGGATGGAGATAATTCCTTCTCCTATTCCTCAAAGAACAGGTGGTCCCGTGCCTTCCGACTTTACCGATGAAGATAAAACCCCTGACGGTTTTCTTCGGCGTGCACGCAGAGTCATCAAGTTTTTAAAAGATAATATTCCCGACAAATCAAACGTATTGCTTGTTACATCATCTGTATTCGGTGGCGGCGTTCTTATGCCCGCAATGATGGATATAAACGATGAGGACATAATCGGAGGTATGCCGTTTGAGTTTAATAATGCGTCTGTCAGTCTTATCACATTTAAAAACTGGGAGTGTTTCGGCGATTTTTCATCTTGTAGGTTTTCAAATGATGTAACTCACCTTATTGTTCCGGATGAAGTTGATGTCTCAAAGCTTCCTCTCCCGAACCAGTATCCTGCGTTTTCAGAAGCAATTAAATCAATATAAAAATCAAAAAGCAAGGTTAAAAATGGACGTTATTATTTTTTCCGGACAAAGCAATATGCAAGGACAAACAGAAGCTCTCACCACCATATCTGAAGTTCCAAATTGTTATGAGTACAAGTTTATAGAAAACACCATTGTTCCTCTAAAAAATCCGGTAGGAGAAGACATTACTTATTCCCACGAAAGGGGATTCCCTCTTATGCCAGACACAGACTTTGACCTATGGCTTACAACAAATCTTACCGGCAGCTCCTGCTACGGCAATACTAATATGGTTCCCGAGTTTTGTAAGTGCTATAGTGAGATCACAGGTAACGATGTTCTCGCTGTCCACATAGCCAAAGGAAGTGCTGATATAGCAACGTGGGACAACGACAGCAGTCTCTATACCCTAACGGCAAAAAAATCGTTGGTAGCGATAAAAGCAGCTAAAGAAAAAGGCAATGTGGGTAAAATATTATTTGTATGGCTGCAGGGTGAAAGCGATGCTATTTATGCTAATTCACGTGACTACTACAAAGATAAGTTAAGAAATCTCAAGAATGCGCTTTTCAGAGATATCGGAATAGAGAAATTCGGTATTATTCTTGTCGGACGATTCACAGGGGACAGCCGTGATGACGAAATAATCTCAGCTCAAAAAGAGATATGTCAAAACGACAAGGATTTTATCATGCTGACTGAGATTGCGGAAGAAATGTACAGAAATCCTAAATATATGAATCCGTTTGTCAGTGGTCACTACAGTGCAAAAGGCCTAGAACATCTCGGTCATATCGCGGGCATGTCACTTGCCCAAACTGTGCTTAATTAAAACAAAACAATATCACAATTTAAAATCCAAAATATTATTCATAAAAATCGACAGTAGTATTTAATATCTACCGTCGATTTTTTGTTTATTCTATTTTTCTACTGTACACACAAATAAAATTATGGTATTATTAATCCATAAAGACACGGAGGTAATAATTATGTTTGAGAATCTGAAAAAATTCTGTGATTCATTTTTGGATGTCGGGGTACCCGGATTTGACCTTGCCATATATCATAACGGCACTTCTCTTCTCCGTTACTTCAATGGGTACAGTGATCTCGAAAACAAGATAAAGATAAACGGTAAAGAAAGATATAACATCTATTCCTGTTCAAAAATCATTACCTGCACCGCGGCACTTATGCTTTGGGAAAAAGGCTGTTTTTCTCTTGAAGACAAGTTATCCGATTATCTTCCGCAGTTCAGTGAAATGACTGTTCTGTCAGACGGAGAAATAAAAAAAGCAACCAAACCTATACTTATAAAACACCTGTTTGAAATGACAGCAGGGTTTTCATACTCTACGGTCTCTGAAAATCTTATACAGTGTCGAAAAGAAACCGATGGAAAAAGTCCTACGGTTGTTACTATGGATTATCTTGCCAAAGATCCTCTGTGGTTTGAGCCGGGTGACAGATGGGAATACAGTCTTTGTCATGACGTTCTTGCCGCACTGGTAGAGGTTATATCCGGAGAAAAGTTTGAGAGTTTCGTTAAGAAAAATATCTTTGACAAAGTTGGAATGAATGATTCTACCTTTATTCTCCCGGAAGAAGAAATAGAAAGCATTGCACAGCAGTACACTTTTGAGGACGGAAAAACGGTCAATGTTGGAAAACATATAGTAAACTATAAATTAGGTGATGAATATGCATCAGGCGGTGCGGGCGGAATCTCAACTGTTGATGACTACATGAAATTTCTTGAGGGTCTGCGCACCGGAGCTTTTCTTTCAAGCGAAACATTAAGTCTTATGACAACAGACCGCCTCAGCGAAGAGCAAAAACGCACATACTGGACAAAGGAAACTCACGGTTACGGTCTCGGTGTCAGATGTCCCAAAGGGGATGATAGATATCTTGACTTTGGTTGGGGCGGTGCCGCAGGAGCATTCTGGGCAATAGACATGGAGAATTCCATTTCTCTCTACTTTTCTTCCCACATTCTTTCTTCACCGGTACAGGGCATTCGTTCTATGATATACCGTTTTGTTCGAGCCGAAATGTTTGACAAAAACGACATTGACTCTATATACAAGGATCTTAAAGAAATACATAATTACACTCTGACCTACTAATTTTTTGTGCTGATAGATAACCAAAATCAATATATCATCATAACTCTTTACTAAACTCTTATTCTGCGGTTTGACCGACGTCACTAAAGGTGCATATACTGATACTGAACCTAAAAGGAGGTATCAGTATGCACAAAGACAACTGTCGCTGTCATGGTCCCGAGCTTCAGGATTACGGTCGCGAGCCTATTATATTCAATATAGATCAAGCTACTAAAAACAACCGAAATTTCCGTACAGCCCTTTGGACCGGATGTCACATGCAGATGACGGTGATGAGTATTCCCGTCGGATGCGATATCGGACTTGAATTTCACGAGAACGTTGACCAGTTCATTCGAATTGAAAAAGGATGTGCTGAGGTCATTATGGGAAATTGCCAACACACTCTTGACAGAGGAAAATGTGTAGATGAAAATTATGCTATCATTGTCCCTGCGGGGACTTGGCACAACATCATTAATGTTGGTAACTGTCCTCTGAAATTATATTCTATTTATAGTCCACCCAACCATCCATTCGGAACAGTACACAAAACCAAAGCTGACGCTGAACACAGCGATCATTATCACGCATAAAGCAAAAAAGATAAGCAGCATCTTACTGCTTATCTTTTTTGTCTTATGTATGAAGTTTTATTATATGCTTCATACCTTTATAAAATATAATTTATTCCGCTCTGTATTTTTTTCGGAAATCCGTAGGTGACATCCCGTTAAGCTTTTTAAATGTACGGCTGAAATTGCTACTGTCGGAAAATCCGCATTTCTGCACGATCTCACCGATATTGCTGTCAGCATCAGCAAACATTCTCTTTGCATGAGCGATGCGGCATGACTGAAGATACTCCATTACCGATGTCCCCGTTACAGAACGAAACCTGTGTGACAGTGATGACACGCTTATATTATACTGTCTTGCCAATTTTTCAAGGCTATACTGCTCACTGTAGTTATTTTCAAATTGACGCTTTACATCTGTAACGATATCGTCCTGTAGGCCGTCAAAATACAGGTTTGTACATCTGTATATAACGATCAAGAGCTGTTTGACAAGAAGTTGTTCCATCTCATCTGTAAACTTATCCACACTGTTATGCTCATATATAAGATGCTCGAAAATATCAATAATATCTCCGGTGGAAGAAGATGTATCTATTATATTCAAAAAGCCTACAGGACGGTCTGTCAAAAGAGCATAGACCGGACTCTTACGGTTTACGACAGTCGGATCAATATGCAAAACATACCGTTCATATTCTTCAGACTTAACACGTACAGAATGATTCTCATAACGGCTGAATATAGCTATATTTCCTGCACCTGCAGTAAAATAATTACCGTTTACGCAAAATTCCACATCACCTTTTGATATAAGTATGATCTGATGACAATCGTGAAAATGAGGTTTCTTCAGCAAAATTTCCGCTGACCTATAAACCTCCTGCACCATACTCTGCACTGTTATCTCTCCTTTTTTGCAAAAAATATCTACATATGTAACATGCAGATACCATTCTTTATCTATTATATCATTTACTATAAAATTTGCAAGATTTACATAATATTAAGCAACATTAATATAGCATATATACCGTGGATGTTATATAATAAAACAAAAGGAGTGAGCGGTATGATAAGAAAAGTATACAGTTCTTTCGAAGAATTTCACGAGCAAAATAAAGAATTAAATACTGAAGTTTTATTTTCTTCCAGCACAGCAATTCTGAATACGCCTATAACCATAGGTAATAAAAAAATACATAACCGTCTTGTATGTCAAGCAATGGAGGGATGCGACGGCACTGCAGACGGCAGTCCCGATACACTCACCAAGAGACGATACGAGCGAGTTTCCCATGGCGGTGCAGGACTTATCTGGTTTGAAGCTACAGCGGTTATGGAGGAAGCAAGAGCAAATCCACGCCAGCTTTATATAAATGATAGCAATCTTGACAATTTCAAACGACAGGTTGAAGAGATCAAAGAAATCGGAATAAAATCTAACGGTTACGAGCCGATAGTTGTTATGCAGGCTACCCATTCGGGAAGATACAGTAAGCCCGAAGGAGTTCCCGCCCCACTTATTGCATACAACAATCCTATTTTTGAAAAGGATAATCCTATCCCGACAGACAGAATTGTTACCGATGAATATCTTGACCGTGTCGGAGAGGCTCTTGTTAACGGGTCGGTCCTTGCTGAAAAGGCCGGTTTTGACGGAGTTGATATTAAATGCTGTCACAGATATCTTAACTCCGAGCTTTTGTCAGCTTATAACCGCGATGGCAGATACGGAGGCTCTCTTGAAAACAGAACAAAACTGCTGCGTGAAAGTGTTCAAGGTGCAATTAAGTGCTGTTCGAGTGACTTTATTGTTTCAACGCGTGTCAATATATATGACGGATTTCCTCACCCCTACGGATTCGGTGTCAAGGACGACGGAAGTCTTGAATTTGATGAAATAGAACCTGCTTGGCTTATACAAGAACTGTATAATTACGGAATGCGTCTTATAAACATTACAATGGGTAATCCGTATTTTAACCCACACGTTAACCGTCCTTTTGCAAAGGGCGCATACGAAATAGATGAGCATCCTCTTGAAGGGGTAAAGCGGGTACTTGACGGAACCGCTAAGGTGAAAAAGAAGGTTCCTGATATGCAGATAATTTCCTCTGCTCTTTCATACTTAGGTGTTGCGGCACCAAATGTTGCCTCGGCATTTATAGAAAACGGTATGTTCGATTTTGCAGGTTTTGGAAGAACTATTTTTGCATATCCTGATTTTGCAAATGATATTTTGAAAAACGGTGGAATGGATAAAAACAAAATATGTATTTGTTGTTCAAAGTGCACTGAGATAATGAGAGCTCCCGGTGGTACTCCCGGTTGCGTAATAAGAGATAATGATGTTTATACACCAATATATAACGAACTTTGTGTGAGGAATAAAAAATGAAAGTTGCTTTAGTTACAGGTGTTGCAGGCGGTATAGGCTTTGCAACCGCAGAACTTTTACTTAAAAACGGTATTGCTGTAGTAGGTATGGACGTAACACCGGAAATGCCAAGGAAGCTTGAGGGTGAATTTACTTTTGTTCAGGGCGATCTAAGCAAAAAAGAATCAAGAGAAAACTATGTTTCCACTGCTATCGATAAATACGGAAAGATCGATATTCTCGTAAATGTTGCGGGGGTTGCACCAAAAATAAGAGCAGACATTCTTGAAATGACAGAAGAGTCATACGACTTTGTAATGAACATAAATACCAAAGGTACTCTTTTCTTAACTCAGCTGGTTGCAAAGGAAATGATAAAGAACAATAGCGGAAGCATTGTAAATATTTCCTCAATGTCGGGATATACAAGTTCTACCTCAAGAGGAGAATACTGTATCTCCAAAGCAGGAGTTACAATGATAACCACTCTCTTTGCCGATAAGCTTGCTCCATACGGTATTACAGTAAACGAAATAAGACCCGGTATCATTGCCACCGGTATGACCGATAAGGTAAAGGCAAAATACGATGCTCTTATTGAGGACGGACTTCTTCCCATCAAGCGTTGGGGACAACCCGAGGATATTGCGAATGCCGTTTGGGTACTTTGTAACGGTACTCTGCCCTACGTAACGGGACAATCACTTGACGTTGACGGCGGATTCCATATAAGGAGACTGTAATGAAGATATACACTTATGACTGTATAGTTATCGGTACCGGAGCCGCTGGCTTCAATGCCGCAAACAGACTTAAATCTTTCGGTAAAAACGTCGCGATAGTCACAGAGGGAATAAACTGCGGTACATCAAGAAACACCGGCTCCGACAAGCAGACGTATTATAAGCTTGGACTTGGCGGTGATGCTCCTGACAGCGTATATAAGATGGCGAAAAACCTCTTTGACGGCGGATGTGTTGACGGTGACAACGCACTGTGCGAGGCGGCATTATCTGCCCGTTGTTTTATGAATCTTTGCGAGCTCGGTGTCGATTTCCCTGTTAACAGATACGGAGAATATGTAGGTTATAAAACAGACCATGATCCATACGCAAGAGCAACCAGTGCAGGACCTCTTACCTCTAAATTCATGACGCAAGCTCTTGAGAAACAAGCAGAAAAGCTTGGTGTAGAAATTTTCGATAACTGTTATGCAGTAAAAATACTCAAAAATGAAGGAAATGTTTGCGGACTTCTCTGCATAAAGGATGATGAATACGTTGCTTTCCGATGCAGAGATTTAATTATGGCAACCGGTGGCCCTGCAGGAATTTACGCTGACAGTGTTTATCCCGTATGTCACACCGGTTCATCGGGACTTGCTGTTCTTGCAGGAGCTAAAATGCAGAATCTTTTGTTCTGGCAGTACGGACTTGCATCGGTTTCGCCCCGTTGGAACGTTTCCGGTACTTACATGCAGGTTCTTCCACGTTTTGTATCTATTGATGAAGACGGAACAGAACATGATTTCTTGTGGGATTATTTCAATGATCGATATGAAGGACTTTCTTTTGTATTTCTGAAAGGATATCAGTGGCCGTTTGATCCTAAAAAAGCAGAAAAGGGTTCCTCACAGATCGATATGCTAGTATACCGTGAATGTGTTGAGAAAAAGCGCCGTGTATATCTTGATTTTACTAAGAATCCATTTGATATAGTGTTTGAAAATCTGTCAGGTGAAGCATTCGATTACTTAAACAAGGCCGGTGCAACCTTTGGTACCCCAATAGAGCGTCTTGCTAAGATGAATCTTCCGGCTATAGAACTGTATAGAGATAAAGGTGTTGATCTGTATAACGAGTACCTTGAGATCGCTCTTTGCGCTCAGCACAATAACGGCGGTATTGCGGTTGATATGTGGTGGCAGACAAGCATCAAAGGTCTCTTCGCTGTAGGTGAATGTGCTGGTACACACGGAATATCCCGTCCCGGAGGTTCGGCCCTGAATGCAGGTCAGGTAGGTAGTTTACGTGCGGCTCAGTATATTTCACAACACCCGGGTGAGCTCATAGATGAAAATATATTTATCCCTATCGCTTCTGAGTATGAAAACGAAAAATTTGAGGACACAGACGAGAAAATCAAAGCTGCACGCCGTCGAATGAGCGATAACGCTGCGGCAGTACGTGATATAGACAAGATCAAATCTACTCTTGAAATCACACTGGAAGAGCTTAAAGAGGCACGCGAACCCAAGCTCAGAGATGTATTGGTTATGCAGGCTGCAGTACTCACCGCTATGTCAGAACCTTTAACCGATACCGGCAAGGTTCAAGAAGTCGTTTTAGGTGATAACGGGTTTGAACTTTCATTACGTGATGTACGTCCGATTCCTAATGATGACGCTTTCTTTGAAAACGTATGGTACGGTTACCGTCAAAACAAAAACATTTATTGATAACTATAATCACATAATTAACATAACAAAATGTCGGGTTACCCTAACGAAAGGGTAACCCGACATTTTTATTTGTGATATCAATCTCTATCTCTGCTTATCTGCCGTAAATATCTTTTTCAGCAGCTTCAAGCAGATTTTTAGCATTGGTATACATTATATTTTCAATCTGTGTATCGGTAAGATGAAGCTTTGTTGCAACACGCTTAAACGCACGGATCTGCTCATAGATCATAAGAGTAATATTCTTCTCATCACTTTCCATCATGTGAGCATCATCTGAAACATCACCGTAAAGACCACGAGGCACAACATTCTTGTACCATCCGGTCTCATCGGTTATGCGATACATTCTCATAATGGCAATAGGAAGATCGGAACCAAACATCAGTCTGTCGGTACCAACCGCATTAATACATGCTTCTATTGCATCGTCACACATGTTTGCCGTAAAGTCGAACATCATATTTTTGGTGTTCTTCAGCACTTCGAACGCATCACCAATATCCTGCTTTGAATAAGCACGTCCGATATGTGCACAGATCACCTTAACGTTAGGATAACGCTTCTCTATCTCCATGAGCTGAGCAATGTTCACAGCATCACGAAGTCTCTGATTTCTGGCAACGTGAAGCATAACTATCCAACCGTGCTTATTTGCCGCCTCAAGATGCTCATGAGGGAGAAAATCAAAAATACGTATCTCAGAAGAAGGGATATAGCGAGGACAGAACGTCAGATACGGTTTAAGTCCAAGTGAATGGTTTGCATGAACCTCTCTTGCAAGCACATCGGGATCCATATCATAATCGGTACGTGTCAGTACAGGGAATCCAAGCTTCTTCGCACTATCGTAAACGTAATCATTACATTCCTTAACTACCTGAGTACATCCGCCAAACACAAGAGGAGTGACATTATTCTCAGGGAAAAGTCGCTTGAAGGAATCAATAAGCTGTTCTCCCGACATCTCATCCGCCACAAGATCTGTCCAAGCAGAACCACCGTTATGGTCAGTGGCCGGTGTCATTGTGTTCAGCCATATATGAGTATGAATATCAATGAAGTCTTTGGGAAGAAAGCTCTTTAACTCTTTCTCATAAACCTCTCTATCATAATCATTTATTATAAGATTGTACATACTTATACCTCCATTAGACACTGACAAGCCGTTTGCTGATCATGATATACACCCATAGAAGTACCAGCAAGTACAGCCGCACCGATAGCACCTGCATATGAACCATGCATAACTCTAACACGCATACCGGTCTTTTCAGCTATAAGCTGTGCCCACAGGGGATTCTCTGAAGGGCCGCCAACCATGACCGCCTCGTCACATACAACTCCAGCCTCGGTAATGTGTGACATACTCTCAGCAAGCATATTTATTACATTTTCCATAATAGCTCTTGCTATATGCTTCTTTTCATACTTTCTGATCTCACTGTCATCAGGATCAGCCAGGAGATTAATAGAAAGTCCGCCTGCCCCGGTCTCACTTTCTGCAGAGTATTCAACGAGCTTACGGTACCATGTGTCGCTGCTATCGACATATGTCTTGGTAAATGACTCTATCTGTCCGGAAAGGGATGCAAGTGAAACCATACCTGCCCAGGGACCGCCAAGCTCGGAGAGGAAGGGATCTACCAGCATTCGAGCGGAAACAGCCTTTTCACGCTCGTTAATAGGATAGAATCCTACCCATGAAGTACCGCAGGAAAGAAGAAGCTGTCCTTCCTTGCAGATACCTACTCCACGTGCAGCGCTGGGATGGTCAAAGGTACCGACAATAACGGGGATTCCCGCAGGAAGTCCGCATTCTGCAGCTGCAGCCTCGGTAATAGTACCGAGAATAGCACCGGTCTTCATTACAGGAGGAAGCTTATCAATTGACACACCAAACTTATCCAGAATCTCGGTATGATACTCTCCGGTAACCTGATCAATCAGATAGAAAGGAGTACCTGCAGAGGTACCGATTCCCCACTCACCTGTCAGCTTGTAGCAGAGATACTCTGTACTCATACATACCTTGGATGCATCGGCAAGTATCTGGGGATAATGGCATTTATACCAGCTGAGAATAGCCAAAGGAAATGTCTTAAGATCAAAATCCCAACCTGTGGAACGGTAATAAGAATCAAGATCAAAGTCACCGAATACACGAGTAAACTCATCTGTTACTCTGTGATCCTGCCAGTTGAAGATAGGACCTGCAGGATTGCCGTTACGGTCAAGAAGAAGCAAATTACCGCTTGCAGATGCGGCAGAAAGTGCAATTATTTCAGCACCGTCAGGCAACTTATTACCAAACTCGCGGAAAAGTTTATAGCAGGCAGTAAGGTATTCATCCGCAGGGATCTCAACACTTCCGTCGTCACGTGTAGTGTACACAAAAGGCACCCTGCCCGTGTAACGTTCTTTTCCATCGGTAGATATCATAACACCCTTGATTGAGGATGTTCCTATATCGAGACCGATAATGAATTTTTCAGCCATAGTAGTTCTCTCTTTTATACGATTTATTAAAGAATTACAGTTTCAATATCAAGAAGGCTACCGAAATACTCAAGCTCTTCAGCAGTAGCACCGTAAACAAAGATACTGTGATGAGTAGCACCCCATCTGCTGAGTTCTTCAAGGAATTCAGCGGTAGTATATCCTTCGGGCTTCATCCATCCTCTGATAGAGCCCTCGAAATTATCGTGGTCATAGGAAACCATCTCAGCGGGAGCAACTACGAGACGATAATCATCTCTTGCGCGACTGATATTGACATAAACACCCTTTCCGCCCTTCATTCTGGTATAACCTACGTAAGGATACTCATCTTCCTCAGCATACTTCTCACCTGCACGGCTGATAGTAGGCTTACCGTCTGAAATACTGTAGTTAACCTCACCCATGTGGCTGAGCAAAAGAATATTGTTCTTCCAGTCAGGACAGAAGATCTCAACGAAAGAAGTATTCTTATATCCCTTGAGAAGTGCACCGGTAAATGCCGCAGTCATAACATCGCCCTCTCCTGCGTATCCAATACCGTTCTGCATGGATTTACATGCCTCAAGGAAAGGCATAGAAGTAATACCTGAAGCATTAGGACCGATCTTGAGGAAGTTAGCGGAGAATGCAGTAAGATCGTTCTCTGCGATAAACTTACGGGTAGCAAGACAGGAACGTACGGACTCGGTATATTCTGCCTCGATAATATTATTTGCAAAATTATAGTTTTCCTTGTTAGCAGCCTTTTCTGCCTCGATCTCAGCTTCGGTAACACCGTTATAAAGTGCACGAAGCCCTGCGTTGGTAGACATAACTACCTTGATGCCGAAACGGTCAGCAAGCTCTCTGTAATCAACACGGAAGTCACCCATACCGGCAAAAGACTCACCGATAAGACCAACCTTTGCACCCTTAAGAGCCATAGCAGACGCTGCAGCACTGATATAACCGCAAACACGGTCAATAACATCTGATTCCTGCCAATGACCTGCTGCTATAGCATAAGGAACACCCTTGCGGGTAAACATGCTACACATATCCATAACACCATGGATACCGTGGTTGTACATGATCTCACCTTCGCTCTGCTCGTTTGTAAACTCGAGAGTCTCAGTGGTATCAAGAACAACGATAGGAAGATTGGTATTACAAAGAGCCTCAATGCCCTCAAGAGAAGGGGAGTATGCCATATGAAGAGTTACGATAACTTCTGCACCCTCATTCTCAAACTTGCTTACAGTTGCCTTGAATTCAGGCTCAATTCTGCAGAACTCGGAACGAACGACTTCAATTCCTCTATTTTCAAATTCAACTGCGATCTTCTCATAGAACTCATTAAGTCTGGGGCGTACGTCGGGAGCAACATCGTCGTACAGTTTAATGTAAAGAGGGAGTAATCCGATTTTCATAGTTTATCTCCTTAAGTAGTTAATTTCAGTACGGTTTTATTATACGTAACTGTTTAAAATTATTCGCCGATTATCATCAGCTGTACAGTACGCTGACGTGCACGGGTAGTATCAAAATCAATAAAATAGATAAATCCGAACTCACCGAGATCAAGCTCGCCATCATCAATAACAATGGTCTCGCTTCTGCCGATGATGGAAGAACGAAGGTGAGCATCGGTGTTGTGGCATCCTCTTGCATCCTCGTCATGCTCCTCAGCGAACTTCAATGCCTTAGGTCCGGGATGAAGGTACATGCCCTCTTTTCTCTGCTGAGGAAGGAACACTTCAAATGCCTCGATAAGGTCCTGCTGAAGAGTCTCAAGACCGGTCATAGACATATCAAACGCGCACTCCTGAGTAATAACACCGCAGGTAGTGTGGTGAGAATATACCACAAGAATACCGTTTTTAATTCCGGATTTTTTAAGAGCTTCTTTTGCTTCTGCGGTTACATTGTGAAAAGTACAGATTTTGTCGTTCGACTGTACCTTAAATTTTTCCTTGTAGATCATTACTTTTCCTGTCCTTCCTTCTTTTTGAGATCGTCTGCCGCACGGCGGGTTGCCGCGATCATCTCATCGATCATTGCGATAGGATCTGCTGCGTTCATAATACCGGATGCGGCACCTGCTGCCTCGGAACCTGCCATAATGAAATCGTATACCTGCTGTCCGTTTGTGATACCTGCAGCCTGCTCTACAAGAATATCAGGGTAGATAGACTTGATCTCACGGATAGATTCAAGAACGAAGCTCATATCACTTACACCGTTACCTGTTCCGCCGATAAGTTCGGAGGGCTCAGGATTAAGAATATCAGGATGAAGCTGAGCAATTGCCTTTGCCTCAGCAATAGTATCTGCACAAGCAAACACAAGCATATCAAGCTCTCTTGCACGGTCGATAGTTGCCTTGATCTGAGGAACCGACATAGGCTTCTCACAGTGGTTTACAACAACACCCTCAGCTCCCGCAGCCTTAAGAGCCTCAGGAAGAATATCAGCCATTCCGCGGCCGGGACGAAGAGTATCCATATAAGGAGCAAGAACGATAAGATGCTTGGTATTCTCAACTATACGGCGAATCTCAACTGCAGGAGTGATAAACAAAACGTCAATATCATACTTCTCTGCTGCAGCATCTGCGGCAAGAGCATACTCAAGCACCTTGTCACCGTAGATATAGTTCTTTGTTCCTATTTCAAAATAGGGGGTACGAATCTGTCTTTTCATATCTTTGTAATACGGCATACCGAAAATTCACGGGAGTAGCTCCGGTATCCGAAACCTTTCTCAATGTATATTCTGAATGTATATTAAATTATCTCTTCTGCTGAAGATCGTAGTGAACATCGTAAGCAGTTTCCTCGTCGGTGTACTTACGGAGAGTGTTGATAACCTCACCGTTGTTCCACTTTCTGTCTCCAACGTCCTCGGTGGTACCCATAACGGTTACGTTG
>JAFYMF010000058.1 GCA_017556745.1 Clostridia bacterium | reverse complement strand
GAACTTATTATTTAAGTTCATTCAATTTGGTTCATTGCTTTGAGTTTCTGTTTTACTTATCTATCTTTTATTCGGTTTTGAGTGAACGCACTTATAAATAAGATTTATGAAGCCTGCAAGTTTTTTGCAGGCTTTTTTGCAAAGTGAATTATATTTTTAGGTCAATATTTGTGAGAGGAGGGGGTTACAACGGAGAGATGTGATAAAATTCTTTACTTTTATTCTCAAGGTTGTACTTTTTCCTCGTTTTCCGATAGTATTTTACTTACGGATAAAACGGATATACCGTCCTATCTTTTACTTCGGGTAAACGATATAATATCACAGGGTGGTTATGCTGCTGTAACGGTTGTGTCGGGAAAGATAGTTTCTGCGGCGGCGGTGTGCCCGTCTGACAGAGTTTGCGGAGCATTCGAGATGACACTTGAGACATCTCCCGAATATAGATGTCGGGGGTATGCCTATAAAAATGCTGTCACTCTTGCTTCTTTTCTATCTGACCGCGATATCCCTTTTTATTACCTTGTGCGGGATGAAAATATAAAGTCACTTAAAATTGCAAAAAAGCTTGGTCTTGTGCTGACTAATGTAAATTAATTATAGGAAGATAAAAAAATGCCATTTGACGCAGGGATGTTCAGAGCATCCGTTCATGAAATAAATACTCTTGCATCTGATGCAAGAGTTGAAAAAGTATATCAGCCTGAAAAAGAGGAGATAGTTCTTCTTCTCCGAACCCAAAGAGAAAATTACCGTCTTTCGGTACGTGCAGGATCAAACAGCCCGAGATTTGCTCTTACTGCGGTATCTAAAGAGAACCCTGAAAAAGCACCTATGTTTTGTATGCTTTTGCGTAAGCATCTGTCCGGTGCACGTTTTCTTAATGTTATTCAGCAGGGTTTTGAGAGAGCCGCCGAATTTATTTTTGATAGTCACGATGAAATGGGATATCAGTGCAAAAAGTATCTTGTCATCGAGATAATGGGTACCTACAGTAATATTATTCTTCTTGATGGAGAAAGAAAGATCCTCGGTGCACTCAAGACTGTTGACCTTACCGACAATAGCGGCCGAGCAATACTCACCGGCCTTTTCTATGAGAATCCTCCTGCACAGAAAAAGGCAGATCCGTGTACTGCAACAGAGGAAGAGTTTTACCGATTCCTCTCATCTGCAGATAGCGATATGCCCGCTGATAAGTTCATTATGAGTAAATATATGGGTATATCCTCCCTTATTGCCCGTGAAATAGCTTATCGTGCTACAGGTCATTCAGACGGTGCAGTGTCTACAGTAACTCCCGAGGTTCTTTACAGTGAATTTTCTCGTATAATTTCCGATATTAATTCCGATTTATTTACCCCGGTGATGATAATATCAAAAGAAGGCAAGCCAATAGACTATACTTTTACCGATATAAAGCAGTACGGTACGTCGGCTACTGTAAGGGAATACGGTAATTTCTATTCTATGACCGATGAGTTCTTTGGAAGACGAGAGCACATTGAGCATATGAAACAGCGCTCCTCCGATATTCTCAGACTTCTTACCAATGCTGATACGCGTCTGAGAAAAAAGATAGCCCTTCAGCTGGAGGAGCTTGATGCCACCGATGATATGGAGAAATATAAAAAATTCGGTGATCTCATCACCTCAAGTATTTACGCACTCAAGCGTGGAATGAAGGAGGTTACCCTCACCGACTATTATTCAGAGGATTGCGGGGAGGTAAAGATAACGCTTGATGAAAAGCTTTCTCCTTCTCAGAATGCTCAGCGCTACTACAAGAAATATGCCAAGATGAAGGTAGCGAAGGTAGAGCTTTCAAAGCAGATAGAATCGGCTGAAAAGGAGCTTGAATATATTGATACCGTTTTTGATGCACTCACACGTGCGTCAAGTGAAAACGATCTCCTTGAGATAAGAGCGGAGCTTTACTCCTCCGGCTTTGCCTCAAAGATGAAAAATCATATTCAGCGTAAGAAGATACAGAACGCTCCCCTTGAGTATATTACTACTGAGGGATATAAGGTGCTCTGCGGAAAGAATAACGTTCAGAACGATATTCTCACTACCAAGACAGCCGCAAAGGGGGACTACTGGTTCCACGTGAAGAATGAGGCAGGTTCTCACGTTATTCTTCTTTGTGACGGTGATGAACCCTCTGAGCTTACATTTACCGAGGCGGCAGAGATTGCCGCGTACAACTCAAAGAGTCGAGGCGGGCAGAATATTGCAGTAGACTACACACGTGTAAAGAACGTTAAGAAGCCGGGCGGTGCAAAGCCGGGGTTCGTTATTTACAATACCAACTACACCGCCTACGTTACTCCCGACGAGAGCCGCATTGAAAAAATGCACAAAACAAAGTAATATGGATCTGATCTCAGTAATAAATTCCATCAAGGAAAGAGAAAAAACGGCGGTTATCCTAATGGGTATACCCGCAAGCGGCAAAAGCACCTTTTACCGCAAATATTTTTCAGACAGTCACGTTCATATTAATCTTGATACTTTGCACACACGCAACAAAGAGAATATTCTCTTTACCGAGTGTCTTGATAGAGGCAGTTCCCTTGTTGTCGATAATACCAATCCCAAGGTCAGTGACAGGGAACGGTATATACCGCGGGCTCTTGAGGCAGGATATGAGGTATACGGCTTCCTTTTCAGAGGAAATATTACCGACTGCAAGTTAAGAAATGCAGGACGTGAGGGGAAGTCAAGAGTTCCCGATAAGGCTATTACCGCAATATCCTCTGCTTTTGAGTATCCCCGGTATGATGAGGGATTTGGGGAAATATATTTTATTCTGCAGAATGACGGCGGCTTTGAGGCAACCGAGTATATTTGCGATTAGCTGTAGTACGGCCGACAGTTTTTTCTGTCGGCCGATATTTTTTAGAAAAAAACGGAACCAAAAGAAATTTTTGACGAGTATATAGGTAAAGGTACCTTTAACAAAACGGAAAGGGGGATAACTGTGCAGGACGAGAAAATAATAGAGCTTTACTTTGAGCGCGACGAGAGAGCCATCGAGGAAACAGCCGCCAAATATGAAAACTATCTCTTTAAGATAGCAATGAATGTGCTGTCTGACAGAGAGGATAGCCGTGAGTGTGTAAACGACAGTTATTTTGCGGCCTGGGAGTCTATTCCCCCCGCAAGACCCAAAGGGTTGTCAGGATATCTTGGGAAGATAACCCGCAGAATATCCATTGACCGATACCGATACAAAACGAGAGACAAAAGACGGGAGTCGGAATATACCGTTTCCCTTGACGAGCTGTCTGAATGTATTGAGGCAAGGGAGAACGCAGAGGTCGCGGCTGAGGTAAAGGAGCTTTCAGGTGCCATAAGCAAGTTTTTACAGAGACAGCCAAAGGAGAAGAGAATTCTCTTTATTATGAGATATTATTTCTTCGATTCTCTTTCCGAGGCAGCTGAAAACTGCGGTATTAGCGAGAACAAGGCAAAAAAGATCCTCTTTAATATGAGGAACAGCCTCAGGGAATATCTTGAAAAGGAGGGATTTTTACTGTGAGAGAAGAAGATATAATCGATGCTATTGGCGATATCGATGAAGAATTAATAACCGAAGCAGAAGAAGTAAGACAGGAAAAAAAGAAAAAAGTAATTATTAAAGGTCTTATTGCTGTTGCAGCCGTTTTTTTGGTGACGGTATTGACATTTACCGCAGTGGCAATTATCCGTAGCGATAGCGGCACTGATGGGTTAACCAATTCAAGCACAGGCGGATTTAATAGCTGGTCTGATGAGGATGCCGACGGAAAAAATTCAGGCTTGACTAACACCGTAAGCAAGGGGGACGACGGTGAACGCGGCGAGAAGCTTGATCTGCTGGCGGTTATGCTTGAGGTGACCGGCTGGTACGAGGAGGGAAGTTGTTTTATGGGACGTGTGACAGATACACTTGACAGTGAAAATCTGTCAAAGGGTATGTATATCGAGGTTAATTTCGGTAAGTCGGTATCCATTGAAATAAAGGGAAACGGAGAGAAAATACAGCTTGATAATAAACCCACCGAGTCTATGATCTCTGTTGGAAGTGAGATAACCGTTAAATATTCTACTCTTATACCTCCTGTGGTAACTAACGGTGTGGCGGGTAATCCGGAGCCAACGCGAGGTGACCACTTTATACTGGTTGCTGATGCCGTTGTGCTTGACAGAGTACCCGATGCAGATTAACGGCAGAAGAGAACTGTAAAACGATAATAAAGGAGAATACTTATGAAAACAACACGATTTGCAGAAAGAATTATTTCCTTTGTATTATTACTTATATTTGTTGTATCCACATTCGGTTGTTCACATGAGATCACGTCCGAGGATCTTATGAAAAACGTTACCCCTGCGACCTCTGAGAAAAGACCGATCGAGGGGGGAATAACCGATACCGCCGATTTTGCCGTCCGTTTGCTTCAGTCAAGCAGTGAGGATGGAAAGAATACTCTGATCTCTCCATTATCTGTCCTTGCCGCGCTTGCCATGACGGTAAACGGCGCAGAGGAGAATACCCTCAGCGAGATGACCGACACCATCGGCGTGGAAAGAGAAATGCTCAACGACATACTGTCAGAGTACATTGATAATCTGCCGCAAGGAGAAAAATATAAGCTTAACGTGGCAAATTCAATTTGGTTTACCGATGATGAAAGGTTTACTGTAAACGGTGATTTTCTGCAGAAAAATGCAGACACCTACCGTGCGGATATCTACAAGACCGCCTTTGACAAGTCTACGCTGAATGATATTAATAGCTGGGTAGAGAGGGAGACCGATGGGATGATAAAAAATATACTTGACGAAATTCCCTCTGATGCTATAATGTATTTGGTAAATGCACTTGCGTTTGATGCCGAATGGAGAGTTACCTACAAAAAGAATCAGGTAAAGAAAGGTGAGTTTCATCTGTCTGACGGTAGTACGCAGAAGGTGGAATTTATGAACGGTGTTGAGTCCAAGTATCTCTGTGACGGGGACGCCGAGGGCTTTATAAAGTATTACGTGGGTGGAAAATATGCCTTTGTCGCTATTCTTCCCCAAGAGGGGACAGCGCTTTCCGACTACGTAGACAGTCTCAGCGGAGCTAAGCTCCTTGATATCCTGACTAATGCAAAAAATGCCACTGTTCATACCTCTATTCCCAAGTTTGAGGTAGAATACGGTACCGAGATGTCGGATGCTCTCAGAGCTATGGGAATAAAAGATGCTTTTGACCCCTTTAACGCGGATTTCTCGGGACTTGGAAGCTCTACCGGCGGAAATATATTTATCAGCAGAGTCATCCACAAGACTTATATCTCGGTAGGTGAGAAGGGAACCCAAGCAGGCGCGGCAACAGTCGTTGAAATGAAGGACAGTGCCGCCCCTGAGGATATTAACAATACAAAATACGTTTATCTTGACAGACCTTTTCTGTATATGATAATCGACTGTGAGAACAATATGCCAATCTTTATGGGAACGCTGAACTCGGTAAAATAAGGAGAATGATATGAAAATAACCCGTTTTATAAAAAGGACCGTTTCTGCGGTTATACTTTACGCTTTGCTTGCCTCTGTGTTGGGATGCAACGGAAATATATCCGCAGAGGATCTGATGAAGGATATAATACCCTCACAGGGAAACAAGGGCCAGTATGAGGGTAAATCGTCAGAAGCTGTTGATTTTTCTGTTCGCTTGCTTCAAAATACCGAGGAAAGCGGAAAGAATACTCTTATATCTCCCCTGTCTGTACTTTCTGCCCTTGCAATGGCGGTAAACGGTGCCGAGGGTAACACTCTCGCTGAAATGGAGAACACTCTGGGGGTAAGCAGAGATGAACTGAACGGTTTTCTCTCGGAATATCTCAGATCGCTTCCCGAGGGGGAGAAATACAAGTTAAATGTTGCAAATTCTATTTGGGTTGCCGATCATTTTAACGTAAGCGGTGATTTTCTCCAGAAAAACGCAGATAATTACGGCGCGGATATTTATAAAACACCCTTTGATGACTCTACTCTCAAGGATATCAATAATTGGGTGGAGAGGGAAACTGACGGAATGATCAAGAACGTTCTTGACAGAATTCCGGCGAACGTAATAATGTATCTTATCAATGCACTTGCCTTTGATGCGGAGTGGAGCGACATTTATCAAGAGAATCAGGTAAGAGATGGTGAATTCTATCCTGACGGAGGCGGTACGCAGAACGTGGAATTTATGCACGGCTCTGAAAACAAGTACATTACCGACGGTAATGCAGAGGGCTTTATAAAGTATTACGTGGGTGGAAAATATGCTTTTGCGGCTTTACTCCCGAAAGAAGGTATGTCTCTTTCCGATTATATCGATACGCTCAGCGGAGAAAAGCTTCTTAACATGCTGAGCAATGTACAGACGGTCAGAGTCTACAACTCTATACCTAAGTTTGAGAGCGAGTATCAGTGCGAGATGTCAAGCATACTTGCGGATATGGGGATCAAGGATGCTTTTGACGGCGCCGCGGCCGATTTTTCCGGAATAGGAAGCTCCTCTGACGGAAATATATTTATAAACAGGGTCATTCACAAGACCTATATTTCTGTAGATGAGAGAGGTACCAAAGCCGGTGCGGTTACAATGATCGAGGTCAATACTACAGGAGCTGATCTTGTTGATGAGGTAAAGTACGTTTATCTTGACCGTCCGTTCCTCTATATGATAATCGACTGTGAGAATAATATTCCCGTGTTTATAGGAACTCTTAATTCGGTGAAATAATATAAGAAAAGTCCGACAGATTTCTGTCGGACTTTTTTGTGTTTAACCTCTTATTTTTACTCTGAGCTCTGAATCCTCTGATAGGTGTTCGGTAGAATAATCGGTTATTCTGTACAGTTCTATATTTCCTGAGCCTTCGGACAGGATATCGGCCTCTTTTGCAGTAAGCTCGTTACCGTAAAAATCTCCGCTTCCGTATATGGCCACGGTGAGCCTATCTACCTCTCCCTTACTGCAGTGTATTTCTCCCGAGCCTGCGATCTGGGAAAACAGTGTCCCAGATACCTCGTCTATTTTTATATCTCCCGATCCGGCTATCTCTGTGGATGCATTCTTGGCCTTTTTTGCAGTTATTACTCCCGAACCTGCTATTCTTATTTCGAATCTTTCACCCAGCTCTCCCGCATTGATAATACCCGAGCCTGCAACGGACAACTCACCTTCGCCCGAAACGTCACCAACCCCTATTATTCCCGATCCGCTGATGGTTGCGCAAAGGTTACCGTGAACGTTTTTTGCATTTATCGTTCCGCTTCCGGAGACAGAGAGGAATGAGGTATCATAGTCAGTTTGCAGTTCTACACTTGACAAGCCGAAAATCTTTATGTGATTGCCGCGGCAATTCTCGGGAATGAAAACAGTCAGGTAATTGTTTTCCTTTTTGTTGTCGTGACCGTAGGAAGAGTCTACCTTTATATACAGAACTTCCTCGGACAGATATGTCTCGATACTCGCAATAAACTCGGGAATTCCGACTGCTTTAACACCGATAAAGCCGTTTTCTTCGGGAATTACCTTTACGGAAGAAGGGTAGGCGACATCAAGGGCTATCCCGGTGAAACCGGAATATTCTTCTGTGAGTGAGGTGTCGGAAAAGCTACGGTCGTAGCGCTTTTCTATAACCGTTTCTATCTTGGCGATACGTATTTCCCCCGGGCCGCGATTGGTTATGGTGTGTGAGGAGAAGTTTACTGTGCTGCTGTCATCAAATATTGCCTCGCGGTCATTTGCTGAGAGGAGTACCTTGTCGGAATAGCAGGCGACATTTCGTGTATTATACACCAGCGGCAGACCGAACAAGCTGCTTTTGACAGTTGATTCGCTGCTATTATTCTGATCCTCTCCAAATAATTTTCCTATAGATACGCCGAGTACTCTTGCAAGGTCGGGGAAGAGAGTAACGTCCGGCAGTCCCCCACCTCTCTCCCATTTTGAGACCGCCTGGGGTGTTATACGGAGCTTACCTGCAAGCTCCTCCTGTGTGAGTCCCTTTTCTTTTCTCAGCTCGGCTATCAGATCCTTGAATTCCTTGTTTTTCTTCATTTTATTTTTCTCCGTATTTGGTTTGTAGGAGTGATATCGTTCTTTACTCTGTAATTATGATAACACATCGGCACTCTTTTTACAATAATCCCTTGGTTGTCTTTTCGGCTTTTGTTTTTCGCCGCTGCGACGCGGTGACACATAAAAGTAAACGGACGGTTTAGATCTACAAAATCAACCGTCCGTTTAGTTCGTTTAGTATGATATTATTACTGCGGGGCTTTTCCCAATACCTTTTCAAAGAAGGTGCCTTCCTTCACCTCGAACATATATCCGCCGTTTGACTCGCTTTCGAGGAAGGTTATTCCGTTATCGTTTATTCTAAACACATATGTGTGGGTACCGTCATAGGTATTTAAGATAAATCTGCCGTCCTTTTCCTCGTAATTACCGATTGCGAGGTAGCTCGAAAGCCCCGAGTACGCGAAGCGGAACTTATTATTATCAAAGAGAACGAGACTTGGCTTAATAACGTCTTGCGTGTTTCTGAATACGTACTGTGCCTTTATGTCACCCGAAAGTATCTCATCATAACTTGCCGGTATAATTTCACTGGCCGATATCGTTGTAACTCCCTTTATATCCTCATTTTTGACCGGGACGGACAAAAGCCAACCCTCTTCCATAAAGGAATTTGGACCATCGTAAACGTCCGATATACCGAAGAAAAGCTTATCGTTCTCATATACCACTGCATCATCTATTACGTAGCGGGCATCAAAGGAACCTGATGGGTTATATATAAGTATGAGTGTATTTTCCAGAAAGAACTCCCCGTCAAATTTTTCGGCAACCTCACGGAATGAGGGGTCATCTCCTATTTCACGGCCAAAGTACATATACCCATCAAGATTTTCCATGAACTTATTAAGATCATTGACGCTCGTTATTTTTATGACGGGAAGGGATTTCACGCTGTTAAGGTTTGCGTTTTTGGGTATGCCGTAGAGATTACAAAGTCTGTTAAACGTTGCGTCGTTATATCCTACCCTGGATACACTCCATCTATGTGAGATGCGGCGGACGGGAGTCTGACCCTTGATGCTGTTTATAAACGCTTCAACGTCATCCTGTGTCATATCTACACAATCTCTGTTCATGGTGTTTGCATAAAGTCTGATATACAGAGGTGGCTCACTTAAGGGCGAACCGCCACCAACAAGCACGTAGAACATCTCGTCAATATCGTATCTCATAATGAAAAGCCCCGAGCCTATGTCAAAACCTATATATCCATCAAAATCCGACCAGGTCAGCTCCTTCCCCTTCTTTGACAGCTCTATCAGCTTTTCAAGGGTAAGCGGACTCTTATCACCTTGTTCATCATCCCCTATGTCGAGGATCGGGATGTCGGGAGATTCGTCCTTTTTGGGGTTAGTCAAGAGACACGCCGTCAGTACTGCGGCGGCGATGATGGCAAGAATAATTATCCAGAATGCGGGCTTTTTGTAATTCAGTACCTGCCTGATACGGCTCTTTACTCCAACCTCGCCAAATGCCAGAGGACAGGCGGAGATAAGTCGGGAAGGGGAGGAACAGTTGATAAGCGCCTCGGAATATCCCTTTTTGCAGTCGCCTCCCATACGGCGGATAACACCCTCATCGCAGGCAAATTCAATATCACGTGAGAGCAGGATATAAGACAGCCATACAAATGGGTTAAACCAATATACCGAGAGAATAAGAAATGCTATCGGCTTGATAAGATGGTCAAGACGCTTCAAGTGACACCTTTCGTGGGCAACCACATATTCTCTGTCACTGCCACCGATATCTGACGGCAGATATATCCTCGGACGGAAGATACCGAGAATAAATGGGGATGAGATCCTGTCGCAGAGGAATATATTACCATCGTCACGAATGCTTTCTCTGACTCTGCGTCTGATATTTATATAGCTCACTACAGCGTAACCGATCATAAGAGCTGTTCCTATTATCCAAATAAAAGAAGCGGCAGAAGTGATTATCTGCATGGGGGTTACACTACTCTCGGGGGTGGGGGCAAGCGCTTCTCCGATGACGGGATTTACCACGCTGTTCAGATAAGAAAGTCCGCTTGAGATAGACGGTACCTCGGTAACCAATATGTTATGAGGTACTGTTTCTGTGCTTGGAATAATACTGACGGGACTCTCAATGAAATCCGGAATAATAAGTCTCAGCGCGGCAAGTAACCAAAGGATACATATAATGCTTTTGGGTACCTTTTTGAACACCGCTCTGAAGATGATAATAAAGAGAATCGGCAAAACCGCGGTGATACTCATATTGAACAGGGAAATAAACAACTCTGACATTTATTTATCCTCCTTTTCATCAAACTCCTTGACCAGACGTCTTAGGGCATCGGCCTCATCCTGTGTGAGAGAGTTGCGCTTGGTAAATGCTGTGAGGAATGCGGGCAGGGAACCTCCAAAGGTCTCCTTTACGAAATTCTCGCTTTGCAGTGAATAAAACTCGTCACGGGAAATGACAGATGTAACTGTTCCTTTTTCGTTTTTGAAGATCCCTTTATCGCATAGACGCTTTAAAACCGTATAGGTGGTGGATTTCTTCCAGTTAAACGCTTCCTCACTCATCTTTGCAAGCTGTGATGAGGAGAGGGGCTCGCTTGTCCAAATAATGTCGGCAAATCGTGACTCAACCGCACCCATCTGATAATCGTTCATAATACCTGACCTCCATTCTACATCATGTAGATTGATTATATTCTACAATATGTAGAATGATTTGTCAATACCTTTTCACAAAAAAATCCCGATGAAAAAAATCATCGGGATAATGTGTGCTGACTATATTATTTTTCGTCAAGGTGAAGAAATCTTGCGGCGTTGTTATAGAATATATCCTCACGCTCTTTTTCGGTGAGGTCGATTGCAAGAATCCTTTCTATTTCATGATGGGGAAGCATAACAGGATAATCGGTACCAAACATAACTCTGTCGGTGCCAAGACGGTGGATAACGTCACCTGCATACTCGGGGGTCATTGCCCATACCGCACTTGAGGTATCATACCACACGTTGGGATTGCCCGCAAGATACTTTATGCCGTCCTCCCAGGAGTTGTAGCCTGAGAGGTGTGCCGCAACTACCTCAAGGTCAGGGAACATATCAAGGACACGGGCAAGCTTTTTCGCCTCAGAAAAACGGTACTGAGGACGGTCATCACCCATGTGGAGGTAAAGGGGCATTTTACCCTCCATAAGCTTGTAGAGAGGCAGAAGCTTGGGATCGTCAATATCAACCCCCTGAATGTCGGGATGTATCTTCACACCGCGCAGTCCCATATCCCACGAGCGGATAAGCTCCTTTTCAAAGTCGGGGTAATCCTGATGCATTCCGGCGAAGCCAACTGTCTTAAAGCCTTCATTTACCGACTGTGCGGCAAGGGCGGCAATAGAATCATTGACCTTTTCTACCTGATGTGCATTGGTTGCAACCGAGAAGAGCAGAAAACCTTCAACGCCGTTTTGGGGAGCCAAGGCGGCAAGCTCGGAATATATACCCTTTCCCTCGGGAACGAAATTGTAGAAGTTACCGAGATTGACTACCGCACGGTCTGCAATCTTTTCGGGATAGGTGTGGGTGTGAATATCAAAAATTCTGTACACTTTTCTTTTCCTCGTTAAATACTTGAAATGGTGCGCTTAATGTGTTATACTAAACAAAAAACAAAAGGAGATAAAATATAATGCTTAATGCGGATTGCCTTTTTTGTAAAATAATAAACGGTGACATACCCTCTCAGAAGGTATATGAAAACGATTATTGCTTTGCTTTCCGTGATATAAATCCTCAGGCACCGGTACATATCTTGGTTGTTCCCAAGGATCATATCGAGTCTGCTGATATGGTCAAATTTAATAACAGTTTCTATGTTGCAAAGATATTTGAAGCTATCCCCTCTATTGCTAAGGCAGAGGGACTTAAGAACGGTTACCGCGTTATAACCAACTGCGGTGAGGATGCATGCCAGACTGTAAAGCATCTGCACTTCCACATTCTCGGCGGAGAAAAGATGGCCGAGAAAATGTGCTGAACAAGAAAATAAAATGATTCGGGGCTGTCACCATAAAGTGGCAGCCCCGTCCCTTTATTTTACAAACTCATTATAAATTGCGTTGAGGGTGGTCTCGAAGTCGCTTTCATTAACACCGAGAATTATATTGAACTCACTTGAACCCTGGTCGATCATTCTGATGTTTACGTCAGCCTTTGCAACCGCACGGAATACCTTAGCGGCAGTACCGTGATTTTTGACCATTGCACGTCCAACAACGGCTACAAGTGCCATACCGTCCTCAATGGAGATGGTATCGGGATTAACTGCGGCACAGATCTTATTTAAGAGTCTGTCATGATACTCAGCTATATCAGCAGAGTTTACGATAACGCACATGGTATCGATACCGGAGGGAAGATGCTCAAAGCAGATACCAAGCTCCTCAAGTACACCGAGAACCTTACGGCAGAAGCCTACCTCAGCGTTCATCATATCCTTCTCAATACTGATAACAGAGAAGCCCTTCTTACCCGCAATACCGGTGATAACACGATCGGTGTCATAAACGTCGGTCTCGGGAACGATCATAGTACCGGGAGCAGTACGGTCGTTGGTGTTCTTTATGTTTATCGGAATACCTGCGAATCTGACAGGGAAGATAGAATCCTCGTGAAGAACGCCCGCACCCATGTAAGAAAGCTCTCTGAGCTCTCTGTATGTAACAACGTCAATGGGCTTAGGATCCTTGATGATTCTGGGGTCAGCCATCATGAAGCCGGAAACGTCTGTCCAGTTCTCATAGAGATCAGCCTCTGCTGCACGAGCAACGATAGAGCCGGTGATGTCGGAACCGCCGCGAGAGAAGGTCTTAATAGTACCGTTGGGCATAGAACCGTAGAAGCCGGGAATTACGGCGTACTTATGATTTTTGAGAATCTCACCGAGAAGCTCATTGGTGCGATCCGCATCAAATGAACCGTTATCGGTAAAGTAGATAACATCGGATGCATCAATAAAGTCAAAGCCGAGATAGTTTGCAAGAACAAGACCGGAGAGATACTCGCCGCGGCTGGCAATATAGTCCTTACCTGCATGATGGATGAAAGCGTTCTTTATCTTAACGAACTCATCGGAAAGGTCAAAGTCAAGACCGAGACCGTCGATAATAAGGTTGTAACGCTCCTTGATAAGGTTAAAATATGACTCTATGTTCTCGCCTTTTTTTGCAAGCTCGTAGCATTTATAGAGCATATCGGTAACCTTGGTATCCTCAGCAAAACGCTTGCCGGGTGCGGAAGGAATAACGTATCTGCGTCCCTCTTCCGCAGTGACTATTTCTTTTACCATTTTGAAGTGTTCGGCATCTGCAAGAGAGCTGCCGCCAAATTTTACTACTTTAAGCTGCACCGGTAAAATCTCCTTTATATAATAATGATGAAAATGACGATAATACAACAATATATTATATTGTAAAAATCTTGATTTGTCAAGAAATTAGCATGGAAATGCGATAAAATATGCTATTATTTTTATATTTATTCAAAATCGTATCTCTGACCGATAACAGTGGGGGATATTTTTCCGGATGACAATTCATTTATGAGTGAGACAAGGGAATCGTACTCGCTTTTGAGCACCGCACATTTCATGGTAACGTCAGAAGAAAATTCGCACCCGTCGACCTTAACCCCCTTCGAGGAAAAGCGTGACTCAAACAGTCTGTGGTCGGTGTATGATACAGTTACCGTGAACTCGGTATAAAGACGGAAGGTAACTATCCCTGCGGCATCAATTGCCATTTTTGCGGCCTCTGCATAAGCACGTACAAGACCGCCTGCACCGAGCTTTACGCCGCCGAAGTATCGGGTTACCACCACGGCGATATCGTCCCCACCGGATTTTTTTATTATCTCAAGGACAGGCATACCCGCAGTACCTTGCGGCTCGCCGTCATCGGAATATTTTGCGTGAGCACCGCCTGCAAGGTAGTATGCGTATACGTTGTGGGTGGCATCCTTGTATTTTTTTGCTATTCTGTCGGTAAACTCCTTGGCCTCTTCCTCATTTTTTACGTGGGCGGCAGTGCCGATAAAGCGTGATCTTTTCTCTTCAAACTCTGCCTCGGCCTCACAGCTGACCGTTATATAAAATTCCTTCTCAGCCATATCAAAATAAGCTCTCCAATATTATTTTATGTGATACCGTTATTCTTTGATATAACGGGACAGTGCACCGATAATGGCGGCATCGGCAGTGGCCTTTACGGTAACTGCTTCATCTCCGTACTCAATATCGTTTACTGTTGCATTCTTATAAATGCGGTTTATCACACCTTGATCTGAATTTGGAATAACGAAGGTGACGTTCTTCTTGCCGTCAGAGAGCATTTCCTCGATGGTTGCGGCAAGGTCATCAAGTCCCTGTCCTGTCAGTGCGGAAAGACAGATTATCCTGCGGCCGTCAAGGGAGGGCAGGGGATCGATGAAGAACTGCGGATTGCTGTCACATTTGTTGAATATATAGAGAGTGGGCTTGTCCTCAGCTCCAAGATCGTGAAGTATACTCTCGGTGACCTCAAGCTCGGATCTCCATTCGCTGTCAGAGGCATCGATAACGATAAGAAGTATATCGGCATACACTGCCTCGTCAAGAGTAGAACGGAATGCCTTTACCAAATGGTGGGGTAGACGGCGTATGAATCCGACTGTGTCGGTGAGAAGAATATCAATACCCGATGGGAGGGTAAACTTTCTTGTTGTAGGGTCAAGGGTGGCAAAAAGCTTGTCCTCAGCAAGTATTCCTGCATCGGTCATACGGTTAAGCAGGGTTGATTTACCTGCGTTAGTGTAACCGACAATAGCCGCAGTGGGAATACCCGAGCGGATACGTGCCTGCCTTATGGTGCGGCGAGTCCTCTCAAGGTCGGAGAGAGCATGCTCAAGTGATTCGACACGTCTTTTAAGGTGACGGCGGTCTGTCTCAAGCTTGCTTTCACCGGGACCTCGTGTACCGATACCGCCGCCAAGACGGGAAAGATCCTTACCCTTACCCATAAGTCTGGGGGCGGTGTATTTAAGCTGTGCAAGCTCGACCTGCAGTTTACCGTCAGAAGTGACTGCACGTCCCGCAAAAATATCAAGGATGAGCATACTGCGGTCAAGGACAGATACCTCGCCGCCGAGAGCATCCTCTATATTTCTTATCTGTGAGGGGGAGAGCTCAACGTCAAAAACTACCAGAGACACACCGTTATTCTCACAAAGATCCTTCAGTTCATTTAGCTTACCGCTACCGATACAGGTTTTTGCATCGAATCTGTCACGTGACTGAACAAGTGTAACTACCGTCTCTCCGCCTGCCGTATCAATAAGACGGATAAGTTCCTCAAGTGAACGTTCACATTCGTCCACGGACATATCTGGGGTAATGATACCCACTGCCGCAGTAGGGACGGTAGATTGATTTTTTTCTTTCTCTGACATTTTGATCCTCTCTTTCATCACAAGGAAAACACCAAAAGGGCGAGGTGCTTTGGTCAAATCCAAAGCAAACCCGCCCCTAAATAATCACAGATATAAATGTGCTTTATCAGGAATTATTTTGCAACCTTCTCAAGACGCTTCTTGAATCTGTCAACACGACCGCCAACGTCAACAAGCTTCTGCTTACCGGTGAAGAAGGGGTGGCACTTAGAGCAGATTTCTACGTGGATATCGCCGCTCTTAGTGGATCTGGTCTCATAAGTTGCGCCACATGCGCACTTGATTGTAACTTCGTTATATTCGGGATGTATTCCAGTTTTCATTTTTAACACCTCATAGTCAAAATTTCTGTTAATCTCGATAAATTCATTTAAGTATAACATATATATCGAATAAAATCAAGAGTTTTTTTGCTTTTTATTAATTATTTTTAACAGAAAATATTGAATGGAAATAATGCCTGTTTTTATAGGTTTTGACAATTTTCAAATAACAGGAGTTGTATAATACTGATTACAGACCGTATAAGGCGGCAAGGAGAGGGGTGGAATTATAGAAATTGTATACGGAGACATTCTCTTTCTCATTAATTTTTCCATGGATATAGTAGCTCTGTACATAACAGGGAAGATACTTCACCTGCGTTTAACTACATTGAGATTGGCTTTGGGCGGTACTATAGGTGGTGTCTACGGTGTTCTTTCTCTTTTTATCGGCGGTGGTCGTGTGTGGGGGACTGTTATCAGTGCTATAGTATGTGCTGTGATATGCCTTGTTACCTTTGGCGCAAGGACTGTATTTTCCGCGTTTCTCGCTATGTTCTGCTTTTTCGTGTCGGGGGCGGCTATATCGGGGATTATGACAGCCGTTATAACGGCTCTCGGTAATGTTACTACACCCGTGGGTGAGACCGATTCTGCTCTTTCGGGGACGGTGTTTATTTTGGTCTCAGGTGTCTCGGTTGTATTGACTTTTCTTTTCGGTAGGGTATTCTCTGTTTCGGGACGGAGCAGGACAGCGGAGCTGACAGTTACTGTGGGGGAAAAGCAGATGACGGTTATCGGAATATCTGACAGCGGTAATACTGCTGTCGAACCTATATCCGGCAGTCCGGTTATTGTGGTTCGCGGCGATGACATGAGAGATATTATCCCGACAGATTTGAGAGAGGCTATGTTGTCCGGACGTCTTAGTCTTGAGGGATTGTCCATGGGAACACTGAAGAGGACTCGGATAGTGCCGATCACTACCGTGACCGGCAGAGGTGTACTACTCAGTTACCGACCGGACAAAATAGAGGTGAAGATCAAAGGAAAGAAAAAAGAGGTTGACGGAGTGATAGCCATCGACTCTACAAGTGAAAGAGAGTACGACGGTGCGGCGGCAATTTTGCCGTCATCTATTCTTGTTTAGATATTCGGAGGGATAAAAATGGAACTTATAAAAAAGATATACAGGCTTTGGCTCGGAGTAATAGAAAAGCTGTGCTGCGGCCGTGGAAAAAACGATATAAACTACATAAACGGCCCCGAGACTCTGCCGCCGCCCTTGTCCCTTGATGAAGAGATAAGATTACTTGGGCTTATCGAAACAGACGAATCGGTAAGAAGTATATTTATCGAGCATAATTTGCGGCTTGTGGTATATATTGCCAAGAAGTTTGAGAATACAGGTGTTGGCCTCGAGGATCTGATATCCATAGGTACTATCGGACTTATTAAGGCAATAAATACATTCAAAAGTGATAAAAACATAAAGCTGGCTACATACGCGTCACGGTGTATTGAAAATGAAATACTGATGTATATCAGAAAGAGCAGTAATTCACGGTGTGAGATGTCATTTGATGATCCACTCAGTATAGATTGGGACGGAAATGAATTGCTTCTTTCGGATATTCTCGGCTCGGACGAGGACTTGGTTTATGCAGACCTTGAAACGGATGAGGACAGAAAGACTATCCATGCCGCCCTCGGTAAACTGCCTGAGAGAGACAGAAGAATAATTGAGATGCGGTACGGTATCGGAGAGAAAAAGGAGCTGACACAAAAGGAGGTTGCAGATGCTCTGGGGATATCTCAATCATACATTTCGCGTCTTGAAAAAAGGATAATTGACGAGCTGAGAGAGGAGATTGGAAACAAGATCTAAAAGTCTATGACGTGTGTTTTTTAGAACTGTGACAAATCATTTTGGCACGGTCGGTTTATTACTTGACAATTCCTCTGATTTTTATTACAATAATGTATCGCATTATCAACTAATTATTGTTGGAGAAAGTAAAATGAAGAAGTTTACCATGTCATTTTTTGCAGGACTTCTTGCAAGTATTATGATTTTATCGGGTTGCGGTAATATTACTGATGGGAGAGAGGAGACGACCGGGACGACGGATACCACTGTATCCTCTGATATCCCTGTAATAAATTCTGCAGCGCACAATATAACAATTAATGATATTGACAGTATGTTGGCAGAAAACGGGCTGAAGACTAATATTAACAGCTGGTTTTACGCTCTTTCATACCACGGTGGTATGCAGACGAGAGTTTGCCATACCGAAAGAGGTACGTATACTGCGTTCGCAAAGGATTTCGGGGATGCAGACGGAATGCAGAAATTCTACGTTGCAAAGATTGATAACGAGGAACGGGTATCTTTGCTTTATTACGGTGAATTCCCTTATGACGATGCAGAGATAACTATCAACGTGGGACAGGACATTACCGGTAATATAGTAGTTACTGCAATATCCGAGAGCTTTCACGGACTTTACATATTCGACAAAGATACCGATGCGATAACAAAATATGAGATGACGCCTACCTTTAAGTCTGAAAGCAAACTTGGTTATAACCAGACCATGTTTGATTTTGAGAACCGCAAGGTTTATCCTTTTCTTATCTCCGGCTCAGGTACGGATAAGAAAACTGTAGGAGATTCGATAATCGAGTGGTATTCATTTGACCTTGATACCCGCGAGTGGTCGGAGGAATCTGTGATTCTTCGCACGGAGGATATCGGACGTCACGGATATCTCTATCCGTTTCCAGACGGTAATGGCGGTGCATATATTGTCGCTATAAGAAACGAGTATTCCATTTATGCTGAGGGGAGATTTTCTCTTAGCGGTGAGTCATATCTGTGGGACCGTCTCGGCCTTTTCTACATTCCCAATCTTTCTAACGGAGAGAATTCAGAGTACGTAGTTGTACAAGATGAAGATGATTCAATGGGTCTTGAGGGCATATGGTCACACATAGACCATAACAATTACGGTGACGTATTCATAGACTCCAACGGATATATGCATATAACCTATAGATATTTGCTGATGGATTACTCCGGTGAACATAGTGAGTATGACAATCAGCTTCAGTACCGTCACGCTATATATAAGGGTACTGAGTGTATCTATCACGAGAAGCTTGACATCAATAACGAAAAGTATATGTATAACAAACCGATGATAAGACAGAGTACAGATGGCCGGCTCCATTTGATCGTTGCGAGGATCCAAGGGGATTCTGCGTCACTTGAGTTTTATCGCGCTGGGGACGAGCTGGGCAAGGTTTGGGAATATCAAAAAACACATACCTTTGACGGTGTTACCATTCCATCTTTATCTTTGAGCTCTACCCGTGATGGATCGCTTCAGGATAATACCGTTAGCGGATTTTACTACCGTACGTACGGAAAAGAATATAATATTTATAACGGATATACCACACCGCACACATTTAGCATAGATCTCGATGATTACAGTGTTACCGATCCGGTATACGTTCTTGACGGGTTCGATCTAATGGTTGACTGGCGTCATGACGAGCGTGTTCCTTCATCTGATGATCAGACACAGATCATCAGCACAAATAACGGCATTTACGCCGCTTTCGTTTACAATTACGATCAAGGTAACGGTGTTGAACAGTTCTGTATAGTTAAGGTAGATGGGGAAGGGAAATCCACCCTTCTTCATACTGACAGTTATGAGTCTGAGCAGGATAAGTATCTTACCATGACAGCAGGCGATGACGGTACAATATACGTTTGTCCTTCCACCGGACGTACTGTCTATACTGTAGATACTGATACAGATGAGGTTACTCTCATTGACATGACTCCAATTGTAACCAAAAATCTTATCCCGCGCCAAACCAATATCATTATCAATCCTCTGACCGGTAATAAATATCAGGTATCAGTTCTGTTTGACGGCTCGATGAATATTTCAAGTAATATTATCGATCCCGAGAAATTTACTGTGAAAGTAAAAAATGCCCTGCAATATGTAAATGACCGAGAGCTTATCGGTTGTTATGAAAGTATATATACACTTAATGACGGCAAGAGTGGTGTGTATATGGTAGGTACAAGAGTCGTGGATTCGGAGGATCTTGAAGGAAAGCTTGAATATAACGGACATACCGATAAGATCGTCGATTCGGTTATGTTATTCTATCTTCCTGATCTTGCTGACGGTACCGAGGTGCAGTGTATTGACGTACATCTGCCCTATGAGGACGAGGGTACTGATGGCATTTGGTCCTCGGTTGATGTCAAGGACGTTTATCTTGACAAAGACGGAAAACTGAACATTCTTTACTCCGACTGTCACTTTGATTACGATGACAGTGACAGACGTGAGAACGATGAACTTGAAAAAAATACCCTTAAGTATTATCTTGCGATATATGAGAATGGTGAACTTGTCTCTCGCAAAGAGCTTTCACTCGACGGTCTCACCAAAGATTCATCCGTCAGAATTGCCGAGACCTCTGACGGTACGGTATATCTCATCATCTGCAATCTTCAGAGCTCTTATAAGTTGATATCGTTCGGCCTTTATCCTGAGGGTGAAGAGGCTAAAATTTCGGTTTACTTTGAGACCGATGATGGTTGGAACGTTGCAGCGGAGAAAGTACTCGGCGAGTTTGCGGCAGAGGGACTTTTTGTAACAGATGTAAATGATAATGTTGTCGATTGCCTTGTATATGCTTCAAACAATGATGTATATTATATGAGTATCGCCTTTGACAAAAAAGATTAAATCAAACAAAAACAGCCGGGGTTCAGTGCCTAAAGACACTGAACCCCATTTGCATCAGTTAGCTTATTATTTTGCTGTAAAAAGGATATTTACGTAGTATACGTCTTTATTTGATGCATATACCAGACAGTCAATACTGTCGCCGGTCTCGGAATTGTTAATTATAAAGCCATCTGCCGAAAAGTCACCGAGTTCTTTATCTATAGCAGATATCCATTCGTTTTCGGTCTTATAGTATACTGAAACTTTCGCGTTTTCTCCTTCACCGCTATGCAGGTTACAGGTGATGAGGTACATAGTACCGTCACTTGTCTCCGCTATTCTTACCGATGAAAGTTCTGTAAGCCCGTCGATGTCGATCTCTTCCTTTGAAACAAGCTCGGTGCCGTCATAAACTGCGAGGTAATGCTTCAGAGTACCAGGAACGATACCCGTTTTGGCAGAAATATGGGCTTTACCGTAATCAACGTGATGATCGGAGTAAAGAACATTCAGCTTTCCGTCTGATGAAAGGTATACGTCCTTTACCTTTACAGATGACCAGATACCGCGGTCTCCTTCATCTTCGTAGGGGGTATGAACGTCTATACAGCGGATCTCGCCACCCTCGGACAGATTCGGAATGTAGGACATTAAGATAGAATCGTTTATTTCCGATACATAGCTGTCGTAAACAAGCTTTCCGTCAAGCTCATCTCTGTTTACCGTCCTCGTTCCTATAATATACGCACCGTTCTTGCCGTCGCCTAAAACGTAAGTGCTGTTATATACGCCGATAAGATCGCGGTCATTATCGTATTTTATTATGTTTTTGAATTTGACCGTCAGGCTTTCTTCGTCGATTACGTTGCTTGAAACGTTAAGTGCCGTATTCTCAAGGACAGATACACAGTATTTTGTTCCGTCGACAGTGGAGATGATATTCATCTGACGGGGGAACAAGTTCTTGGACAGCATGTTGGTTAGCTCATGTCGGGTGACCTCATCGGTTTTAGTATCAATAAGGTAGATATACATACCCGAGGGAGGGCATACGAAGACGGTACCGTTATCGTCCGTGCTTACAGTTAAGTACTTGTTCTGAGCAGAACCATAGCTGTCGGAATGAAGCACGGTAACCTTGTTATCGTTGTCTATCTTTACTATGTGGTAATACTCGGCCTCGTCTCTGTGGTCGTAGTTATATACGAATGCCGCATAGATTCCGTTTTCGGTACGTACCATCTGTGTCTGATGGTCAGATGACGGGATTTTTTTGTCATATCTTACGTCATCTATCTTGGAATCGCTGTCGGCAAGGATATCAACAAGCTCTGTAACACTGTAGTCATCAAGAGAAACGTTAAAGGTAAATCCGCTTCTGTAAGAGCTTCCGTTTGCGGCACCGTAGAAGAAACAGCTGAAAGTACCGTCATCGGTTGAGCCATACTGCACAGCACTTACCGAAAGAGAATCTGCTCTGACGTTTTCTTCCACGGTAACAGATTTTTCAAGCTTCCAGGTCTTGCCTATCTCGTCATCTGCACTGTATATTTGAAGTTCAACGTTCGGGCTCCATAATTTCGTCATGATCAGATGGAGCTTTCCGTCACGGTTCTCTCTTACAACAAATCTGTAATATCCCGAGCTTTCGGTTTCGATTCCGATCTCTTCATTGAGTATACATTCGGTTCCGCTATATACTGCGTGTCGGTATTGAGTATTACTGTCAAAATCGGTGTGAGTTCCCGCATAATCTACAAGGTCAAATCTGTAGATTATATGCATATAACCGTCTGAATCAACGAAAACGTCACCGTATTGATTACAGGAAGCAGTGGACCAAATTCCATCATATCCCTTTGAATCATCTTCAAACTGTACTGTTGTCCAGGTGATATTTTCTCCCGTGGTAAGATCGGGAATATGGAACAGATCCAGACGGTCCCATACGTAAGTGTCACCGGCGACGTTTGTAAGTCGGTCTGCAACGTAGGCGATCTTTTCATCTCTTACCGCACAAAGGTACGCACCGCCGTTACCGTCGGGAATGGGATACATATAGCAGTGTCTTCCTATATCCTTGAGCCAAACGTAAGTACTACTCTCGGACCACCCCATGGTCTCAAGGTCGAAAACAAACCACTCAAGAAGAAAATCACCTAATTTGGCTGAACTTGACCAAGAACCTGCCGCGGCAAAAAGATATATTTTCCGTGAATCTATGTCGAACATAGTCTGACCGTATCCGGGTATAACGTCGGTGGAAAAATTCGGTTTTGTCTCATATTTGGTCATTTCATCGGTTTCACTGTCAAAAGCCAAAACAGAGAGAACCTCAGATGATGTTGCCGTTACCAGGATGTCGCCGTTCTCGTCCTGAAAAACGTTTACCGTTATACTGCCGTCATCTGCTTTAAAACCGCCGTAGTAGAGAATTGATACCTTTTTCTCATTGTCGATCTTCGCAACGTAGAACTTCTGTATTCCGTCACCGTCACCGTAATCGCGGGCAAATGCGGCATAGGTACCTCTTTCGGTGTGGCATACCCTTATCTGGTGTCCGCCGTGATAAGCACAGGCTTCGGTGGTCCATCTTCTCTGGTTGGTGCTGAGACCGTTTGCGGCGAGAATACTCTCCACCTCAGATACTGAGATATCGTGATCTGCGGGGGTAACCTCGGGAGTATCTACGGGTTCTGTATTTTGAGAAAGAGTAGTGTCGTTTCCGTTATCACTGTCTCCGCTGCATCCGCCAAGCAGAAGCGTGGCAATGAGACCGAAACACAAAAATGCTTTAGTCAGTTTTTTCATTTTTTCTATCAATCTTTACAAATAATTATTTAAGTTTTGCTGAGAAGCTTGCCATTACCTCGGATATCTTGATACCCTGAGGACATACCGATTCGCAACCACCGCAGGCGATGCAGGAATTGGGACGTTTATCCTCCTCGATATCTGCCATCATATCTGCGGAAATGGTATTACCGCCTCTGAACAGATGCTTGTTGTATATCTTGATAAGATCGGGAATGTTAAGCTTTTGAGGACAATAGTCAAGACAGTACTTACATCCGGTGCAGGTAAAGGTCTTCAGTGCCATCATGTCTTTGGCAATTCCCGAAAGAACAGCAAGGTCGTCCTCAGAAAGGGGAGATTCCTTTTCATAGGTGGCGATGTTTTCCTTGAGTTGATCCATATTCGACATTCCGGAGAGGGTAACGAAAATATCCTCATATCCGTGAAGGAATCTGAAGGCCCACTCAGCCGCGGTCCTGTCGGGGGCGGCGGTCTTTAATCTCTCTGCATATTCATCGGTAAGGCTGACAAGTCTGCCGCCGCGTACAGGCTCCATTACGATAACGGGCATATTGTACTCGCGCAGAAGCTCAAGCTTTTCCTTTCCGTTCTGAAGTGTCAGGTCGAGCCAGTTAAACTGTATTTGACAGAACTCCATGTGCTCACCGTACCCCTCAAGGAAACGGCGCATGGTATCGAGATTACCGTGGGTGGAAAAGCCCAGATGACGGATCTTTCCCTCTGCTTTACGTGCGAGAAGATAATCGAGTATACCGTTTTGGGGATCCATATATGCATCTATGTTGTACTCTGAAACGTTATGGAAAAGATAAAAATCGAAATAGTCTACCTTGCATTTTTCAAGCTGACGTGGAAATATCTCCGCAGGTTTGCCGGGCTTGATGTTATCGGTGGTATATCCGGGGAACTTGGTGGCAAGATAATAGCTGTCGCGTGGATATTTAGAGAGAAGCTCTCCCATTACCTTCTCGGATTCACCGCCGTGGTAACCCCATGCGGTGTCGTAATAGTTGATCCCTGACTTCATAGCCAGGTCGATCATTTCTGCTGTCTTTTCCATATCCACCTGATTATCCTCGCCGTGGGTAGGAAATCTCATACAGCCCATACCGAGGGCAGAAATATCAAGGTCCTTGAATTTGCGGAATATCATATTGCTACTCCTTTTTATGTGTTTTTATTTTATCTTACGGCACTCGAGGTAAAATCTCTTGTCCTTTGCTTCACCCATAGAGAATGTTTTTCTGGGGAGAGCACCCTCGCAGATAACGGATGCAAAGAGCTCATCCTTTCTCATTCCGTCAAAGAGGAAGCCGATAGCATTTTCCTCGCGGGAAAGCTCAAGGGTAGAGTCGACTCCGTGAATATAGTCAACGGATGCCTCGGGATGATCTTTGAGATATTCGTCAATGAAGAGCTGAAGACTGCCCACAGTAAGGCGGTGAGGAGAACGTTCAAAAATGACGGTTTTGCGAGTGTCACCGTAAACACACTCAACTGTCTCACGGATGTCGGTGCTGTCCTTTGATGAGGCAGATTTCTCAGCATAAGCCTTCAGTTCGGCTACTATTACCTCGGGCTTAACGCCGAACATTACTCGGTATATAGGCTCAAACTCAAGAGCGGAGTCGTGGAGATTTACTATCTCGCAAAGAGCGTATCTTGCAGGGTGCTCAAGTGCGGCATCACCCAGCTTTTCCTTAACCTCGGCATAAGCCGCTTTTGCGGATGCGAGAGAATGGTTGCCGTCACCTACCGCAAAGGTAAGGGGACTGTATCCGCTGAGGGAATATTTCTTTTCAAATACTTCGGGACGTGCGAGGTCAAGGAGAGTATTCTCAACATGGTCCATACCCTCGGCATCAATGAATTTTCCGTTTACGTGGCCGCTTCCCAGCATAAGGTCAAAGTCGTATGCGGTAGTATATTTGTCGGCATCGTTCATTATCTTTCCGAAGAGATTGTTCTCCTCATCGTCAATAAGGATCATAACGTGGGGAAGTTCTACTTCAGCATCACGTCTGACTGCAACTCTGGGGGGGATTCTTTCAAGAACGGTACCCTCGGTAGCTCTTACCGCAGAGGTAGAACCAACGGAGTAGTCGTAACATTCAAGATCTATCTTACCGATGATACCGCGGCGAATCTTTCCGTCAGACTGAACTCTCTCAAGGTAAATCATACTGTCAGAATGAAGGGTGAGAGTATCTGCGATCGCCTTCATATCCTTGTTGATGCGGTCGATAACATCCTTTCCGCTTTCTGCAAGGTAGATCTCGGGGAGAACCATCTTCAGTGTAGACGGTGCATCTCCTACCTGCTCCTTTACTGCGTTCCAATATTTGGGCTCTGAGGTGAACTGGTCACAGGCGATAACTGCCCACTTTTCGCCATTTACATTTTCAAAATCGGGAAGAAGAATATCAGCGCGGGAAAATACTTTGTTCATTTTTTTATCTCCATAGTTTATAAATTGTTTGGTCATATCGTACTATAATGATACCTTATATTTTGTCATAAAGCAACATTTAATTTCGCGAAAAATCTTTTTTTTACATTTTCGTCAATTGATATGGATTTTTTAAGGGTGTATAATTATTATGTAGTATATTAAGAATGCGAGGAATAATTTATGGGACCCAGGGGATTTGGCCCGCCGCGAGGCTTTGGGCCGGACGAATCACTTAAGAAAAAACCACCGAAAAAGTTATCGGAATGGCCGAAATATCTGAGAGAACTTATAGGCGGATTTTTCTTCAGACTGTTCTACGTTTTCGGACTTGTTTGGGAAACTAAGCCGTGGATATTGTTCCTGATGATGTTCATGGCCATCTTTGACGGTGTTATGCCCATCGTTTCTGCGTTTATATCCGCTGAACTTCTGAATACGCTGGTTGCGGCAGTAAAGGGTGAGCTTAGCAGTCATTGGCCTGTCGTCAATATTCTCGTATTACAGTTTGGCTACATAATCGGTACAAGTCTTGTAAGAAATATCAGCAGTGCCATTACCCGTATGGCAAACGAAATGGTGGTAAACCATATCAAGCTTAAAATATCAAACAAGGCAAAAACTCTTGATATTAAGAATTTTGACATGCCTGAATTTTATGCTAAGCTTGAAAATGCATCCAGAGAAGCAGGACACCGACCCATGCAGATACTCAGTTCTACCTTTAGTATAGTCAGTACTGTTATCAGCATGGTCAGCTTTATTGTTATTCTGGTCGCGGTCAACGCGTGGGCACCTGTTATCATAGCTATTCTTGCTATTCCTTCGGCAGTGGTCAACTTTGTCTTCAGAAAAAAGAATGTAAAATATATGCGATTCCATTCAAAGGAACGCAGACAGATGGCATATTATTCAAACCTTGTCACCGATAAAGAGGCGGCAAAAGAGGTGAGAATATTCGGCCTTGCCGATTTCTTTATAAACAAGTTCCAGGATACTTTTCTGCGGTATTTTAAAGGACTTAAAAAGCTGATTATCGCAGAGAATGCATGGCACATATTGCTGACCATGGTGACGAGTATCGTGAACTGTACGCTCTTCCTTTACATCGCTCTTAAGGTATACGACGGTCAGCTTGAGGTAGGTGACTATTCTCTTTACACAGGCGCACTGAATTCGGTATCCTCGGGTATTTCATCGTTTATTTCCACCACCGCCACAATCTACGAGGGTGCACTGTTTATCGAAAACCTTATTATGTTTATGAAGGAAAAGATCACTATAGTTCCTTCAGTCGAGGAGCCTGTCAAACCCGAAAGAGGCGTCAGCCATACTATTGAATTCAGAGATGTCAGCTTCAGATATCCCGGCACCGAGCGATTTGTTATTAAAAATATGAATTTTACCCTTCGTCCCGGTGAAACCTGTGTTCTCGTAGGACTAAACGGCGCGGGTAAAACTACACTTATCAAGCTACTTACCCGTCTTTACGACCCAACAGAGGGTACTATCCTCCTTGACGGTAGGGACATAAAGGAATACGACGTCAAGGCATTGTACGATATATTCGGTATCATCTTCCAGGATTTCGGAAAGTATGCCTTTGATGTAAAGGAAAATATTTCCTTCGGAGACATAACTGAAGACATAACCGATGAACGAGTCGAATATGCGGCGGATCAGAGTGATGCGGCAACCTTTATATCAAAGCTTCCCGATAAGTACGATACCCCTCTTATGCGAATATTTGAGGAAAACGGTATTGAGCTTTCCATCGGTCAGTGGCAGAAGCTGTCTATTGCAAGAGCATTCTACGGTGAGTCGGATATACTTATACTTGACGAGCCCACCGCTTCTCTTGATCCTATGGCAGAACAGGCAATATTTGAACAGTTCAATTCTCTGAGTAAAGACAAGACTACCATCTTTGTTTCCCACCGTCTTTCCAGTGCTACCATAGCATCCAAGATCCTTGTGGTTGAGGATGGAATGCTGGTGGAGGAGGGTACTCACACAGAGCTTATGACTCTTGGAGGAAAATACTATACTCTCTTCTCAACTCAGGCAAACAGATATATCGAAAATGCCATTGATAAGGATAGTGTAGCTCCCGATGACGGTACCGATGCAGAAAGACCGCCATTTCCGGGAAGAGATGTTCCGGGAATGCCGTTTAGAGGCGCTACACCTCCTCCGAAAGGCGGATTTCCTCAAGGACATAAAGGACCGGGAAACGGTAATTTTCCGCCGCCGCCTCCACGCGGGACAAGAGAGTGACAAATAAGAAACTGCAGTAAAAGCTTTTTTAAAAGAAAATTAACTATTCAGCAGATAAAAACGCCCCACGAAACAAGGTCGAAATGACCTTGCTCGCTGGGGTGTTTTTACTATACATAAAATATGTTCATAGTAATTATATTGATTTTAACTTGAAAATTAACATGAAAGATACTGATTATTTCGGGTTTTTATTGTCGTTTCATAAATTTGTTTATAGCAATATAGGTGGTCAGAAGTTATTTTCTTACAGATTGTACATTGAAGCAGAAAGGAAAATGGTGTATAATATGTATTAATATGATGTGAAACGGTGAAAAAAGGAGTCTCGTATGGCTAAAAAAAGAGAAAAGCAAGAAAATGTCAACTCAGCAATGCATCCCGACCCTACCGAAAAGATAGCATTTCCTAAGGATCCCAGAAAATGGCCTAAGTTTATTCTTAACCTCATGGGTGGTTTTTTCTACAGACTGTTTTATGTAGTTATGCTTGTGTGGGAGACCAATCCGCTTATCCTTTTCGCAATGGTGTTCATGTGCGTATTCAACGGTGTTATGCCGATATTGTCAGCCTTTATTTCGGCTGAGTTGATAAATGCGTTGGTTGGCGGAATAACAGGAGAGACAGAGTCGTTCTCCGCTGTTGCAGGACTCCTTGCTCTTCAGTTCGGATACATAATATTCAGCAGTATCGTCAAAAATATTAATACTGCGATAAACCGTGTTTCAAACGAACTTGTGGTAATGCACATTAAGACCAAGATCATAAACAAGGCAAAGACCCTTGATCTTAAAAACTTCGATATGCCCGAGTTTTATTCGAACCTTGAAAATGCGAATAAAGAGGCGGGTCACCGTCCCTTGAACAGTCTGGCGGCTACATTCAGTATGTTCAGTACCATTATCAGCATCGTCAGCTTTATCATCATAATCTCCGCTATAAGTGCGTGGGCACCTGCGGTTATAATTATTATCTCTATTCCCAGTGCCGCAATTAACTTTCTCTATAAGAAAAAGAACGCATCATACGCCCGCCGTAACTCCAAGCGCCGCCGCGAGATGGATTATTATTCGGGACTTGTAGTAAACAAGGATGTAGCGAAAGAAGTAAAAATATTTGGTCTTGCGGATTTCTTTATAGACAAGTTTAAGACAGTTCACGCGAACTACTTTAAGGGACTGAAAAAACTTATATTCGGCGAGACCTTCTGGCATATTGCTCTCACTGCTATCTCTTCTGTTGCCAACTGTCTTATATTCCTTTACATTGCACGGATGACATTTGAGGGTAAGCTTCAAATGGGAGATTATACCCTCTATACCGGTGCTCTTAACTCCATTTCAACAGGTGTTTCTACCTTTATCACCACTACAGCTACCATCTACGAGGGATCTTTGTTTATTGAAAACCTCATAGCGTTTATGAGAGAGAAGACTACCGTAGTACCTTCGATAAGTGAGCCTGTATCTCCGACACGCGGCGGACATACGATTGAGTTTAGAAATGTAAGCTTCAAATACCCCGGTACCGAAAGATTCGTAACCAAAAACGTCAGCTTTAAGCTCGATCCCGGGGATACCTGTGTACTTGTAGGTCTTAACGGTGCAGGTAAAACAACACTTATCAAATTGCTTACCCGTCTGTATGACCCCACTGAGGGTGTTATTCTCCTTGACGGCAGAGACATAAGAGAATATGATGTTGCAGAGCTATACAAACTTTACGGTATCATCTTCCAGGATTTCGGAAAATATGCATTTACAGTAAAAGAGAATATTGCATTCGGTCAGCTTTCAAAGGGAATAGTTGAAGAGGATATACGTGCGGCGGCAAAACAGAGTGATGCTACCGCCTATATTGAAAATCTTCCCGAAAAATTTGATACACCTCTTATGCGTCTGTTTGAGGAAAACGGAATTGAGCTTTCCGGCGGTCAGTGGCAGAAGCTTGCTATTGCAAGAGCCTGCTACGGTGACTCCGATATAGTAATACTTGATGAGCCTACTGCGGCTCTTGATCCTATGGCGGAGCAGGAGATATTCAACCAGTTTAACGAACTGAGCCGTGACAAGACCACTATCTTCGTTTCTCACCGTCTTTCCAGCGCAACCACTGCCTCAAAGATACTCGTTCTTGAGGGAGGAGAGCTGGTAGAGGAGGGTACTCATAACGAGCTTATGGCTCTCGGCGGAAAGTATCATACTCTGTTCTCAACTCAGGCAAAACGCTATATAGAGAATCAGTGATTTTTGCAAAAATATAAAATTACCGCGTGTTTGGGCTTTTTTATGGCAAATACGCGGTTTTTTATTAAAAAATATAAAAATTTTCAGTTTAAAAAAAGGAAATTCACTTTTTTCTGCGTATATTATATACAGTGTCAGGTTTTAACATGAAAATTGAAAACAATTTGTATCAGGAACGGAGTGACTTTGTACGAGTAACATTTGCGATGTTTTCGTTGAAAGAGAAAAAAGCGTACTTTCCCCATTTGCCTTTCTCACTGCAAATACCAGAGGAAGAGAGTACCCATATACAAAATGCCCTAACCGAACCGAGTTTCAGCGTGACCGTGACAAGATAATACATTCAAGTGCGTTCAGACGGCTTATGAACAAGACTCAGGTGTTTTTGTCACCTGCTGACGAAAGTTACCGTACCCGTATGACACATACTCTTGAGGTGACTCAGATAGCGCGCATTATCGCAAGAGCACTGAGACTTAACGAGGATCTTACAGAGGCGGCCGCACTTGGTCACGATCTTGGACATACTCCATTCGGCCACGCGGGAGAAGCAATAATGCAGCAGTGTTTCTCTCCTGATTTTACTCACTACAAGCAAAGCCTGAGGGTTGTTGAGTGTCTTGAGAAGAACGGAGAGGGTCTCAACCTTACATACGAGGTGCGTGACGGTATAGTAAACCATACCGGTAACTCTATGGCAAGTACTCTTGAGGGCGTCATTGTTAAGTTTGCTGACAGAATAGCTTATATCAATCACGATATTGACGATGCGTGCCGTGCGGGAATAATCACTCTTGATTATATTCCACATGAGCTTATCGATATACTCGGACGCGAGCACAGTGAGAGGATCAACCGTATGGTTACCTCTGTTATTAAATACAGCACAGATAAAAATGAGATAGGTATGGAGCCTGATATATATATCGCCACAATGCAGCTGAGAGAATTCCTCTTTGAGACGGTTTATCACAATCCCGTTACTCAGGCAGAGGAGAGCAAAGCAAAGGATGTTCTTATGAGACTATTTGAGTACTATGTTAAGAACCCCGGAGAGATGCCCGACCCATATCTGAAAAACACAGAAAAGGAATCAGTTGAGCGGTGTGTGTGTGACTTTATATCTGCAATGACAGACCGATTCGCCATCGAAAAATATCACGAGCTATATATTCCCGTTATCTGGCGGGGTAAATAATTTTTTAGAGAGGAGGGCAGAGTGTGATAGATCATAAGATAATTGAGGAGATAAAGTTTCGTTCAAATATCGAGGATGTTATATCCTCCTATGTGACTCTTAAAAGAGCAGGTTCCAATATGAACGGCCTCTGCCCGTTCCATTCTGAGAAAACCCCTTCTTTTACTGTTTTTACTTCGTCACAGAATTTTTACTGTTTCGGCTGCGGAGCAGGTGGTGACGTAATAACCTTTATAATGAGAGCGGAGAATCTTGAATATCCTGATGCGGTAGAGTTTCTTGCAAAGCGTGCGGGTATCGAGATTCCTCGGGATAACGAACCTGTCTCTCGCGGTCCGTCAAGATCGAGAATAATCGATATGAACAGAGACGCGGCCAGATTTTTCCATGCACAGCTATATTCAGAGAATGGAAAAACAGGTCTTGATTACCTCAGAAACAACCGTCAGCTCAGTGACTCTGTTATTAAACACTTTGGCCTGGGATATGCTCCTGACAGCTTTGGTGCTCTTACCGATCATCTCAGAGGAAAGGGATATACAGAGGAGGAGCTGCTCAGCGGTTTTATGTGCGGCAAGAGCAAGAAAAACGGAAGACTTTACGACTATTTCAGGGGAAGAGTTATGTTCCCCATTATAGATGTTGCGGGAAATGTTATTGCCTTCGGCGGCAGAGTCATGGATGACTCTACACCGAAGTATCTTAACTCCTCCGATACTCCTGCTTTTAAAAAGAGCCGAAATCTGTTTGCGCTTAACTACGCAAAGAACAATGCGACAGAGCACATTATCCTTTGCGAGGGATATATGGACGTTATTGCTCTGCACGCGGCCGGATTTTCTTCGGCAGTTGCCACTCTCGGAACGGCGATAACCTCTGAGCAGGCGCGCATTATCTCTAAATATACGAGGAAGGTCATAATATCATACGATAGTGACGGGGCAGGACAGAGAGCGGCGGATAAGGCTATCAAGCTTCTTACTGAGGCAGGATGCGACGTTAAGGTACTGAAGATGAACGGAGCCAAGGATCCGGACGAATATATTAAAAAGTTCGGTGCGGCAAAGTTTAAGGATCTTTTGTCAGGCAGCAGAGGACGGTTTGATTTTAAAATAGATTCGGTACTTGCTTCTCACGATATAACCTTGCCCGACGAAAAGATAAAGGCAAGTGAGGAGTTGTGTAAGATTGCCGCAGAGGCATTTTCAGAGGCCGAGAGGGAAGTATATATAGGAAGGATCGCAGAGGTTCTTTCACTTTCGCGGGAAAGCATACGGGCAGATGTCCGCCGCCAGGTCTCGCGCAGGACAAGAGAAAGAAAGAAAGACGAAACGAGAAATGCATACCTTTCCGGAACCGGGTACGGCGACAGAGTAAATCCGGATTTTATAAAGAATGTACACGCGGCGAGAGCCGAGGAGACGGTGCTCGGGTTGCTTCTTTGCTTTGAAGAGCACAGAAAGTTCCTTGCGGATGGCGGTCTTGAACTTACAGAGGATAATTTCGTTACAGAATTTGGAAAGCGCGTTTTCTCCGCGCTTGTGGAGGGAACTGATTCTACCGGAGCATTTGACCTATCGGTCTATGGTGATAGATTTAACGTAGACGAAATGGGACGGATCACAAAAATGAGTGTATCACGCCAACAGCTTACGGTGAATGACAGGACGGTTTTACTTGATGCTGTAAAGGTTCTGAAAAATGAAAGTGCGGTAAATACAAGCACAGACGAGGTCACGTATGACGATCTCATGACTCTGATCAACAAAAAGAAAAATGATAAATAACCGTGAGAGATATCTCCGGCGAAAGGATATATTTATGGAAAAAGATAAGAAAAAGAAAACTGAAATCGCTGACCTTATAGAGAAAGGTAAGTCAAAAGGCTCTCTTTCACTAGAAGAGATAATGGAAGCTTTTGAGGATGTTGATTATGATATGGACCAGATGGAAAAGGTCTATGAGACACTTGAAAGCAACGGTATCGAAATTGCCGGATACGTTTCTGACGAGAACATAAATATCAGTGACGTTGAAAAGGATGTGGAGACTCTTGAAAGTGCTGAAGATATGGAAAAAGCACTGACTCAAGAGGGACTTGCTATAGATGACCCGGTAAGGATGTATCTCCGTGAGATCGGTAAAGTCCCGCTTCTCTCGGCAGATGTTGAGTCAGAACTTGCCGAGAAGATGGCTGAAGGTGATGAAGTTGCCAAGAACCGTCTTGTTGAATCAAACCTTCGTCTGGTAGTAAGCATTGCCAAGAGATATGTCGGTAAGGGTATGTTCTTCCTTGATCTCATTCAGGAGGGTAATCTTGGTCTTATGAAGGCGGTTGATAAATTCGACTTTAAAAAAGGCTATAAATTCTCTACATACGCTACCTGGTGGATAAGACAGGCTATTACCCGCGCTATAGCCGACCAGGCAAGAACGATCCGTATACCTGTTCATATGGTTGAGACTATTCACAGAGTTTCCAGATATCAGCGTCAGCTTCTTCAGGAGTACGGCAGAGAGGCGACTGATGTTGAGATTGCTGAAAAGATGGGGATGAGTGTTGATAAGGTAAGAGAAATAATGAAGATCGCTCTCGATCCCGTGTCTCTTGAAACCCCTATAGGCGAAGAGGATGATAGCCACCTTGGTGACTTTATTCCCGATGATGATTCTCCCTCGCCCGAGGATGAGGTGTTTTCCGAAATGCTCAGAGAGCAACTGATAGAAGTGCTTCACACCCTTACTCTCAGAGAAGAACAGGTGCTCAAGCTCCGCTTCGGGCTTGACGACGGCAGACCGCGTACCCTTGAGGAGGTCGGTCAGGAGTTTAATATTACCCGTGAACGCATAAGACAAATAGAAGCAAAGGCACTTAGAAAGCTCCGTCATCCCAGTAGATCAAAAATGCTTAAGGAGTATAGAAGATAATGAGTTCCGAAAAGAAAATTAGCATCAGTGAGTTGATTGAAAAAGCAAAATCCAAGGGATCTGTTTCAAGTGATGAAATAATGGAGGCTCTTGGAGATTCAGACTATGATATAGACCAGCTTGAGAAAATATACGAGACACTTGAAAATAATGGAGTAGAAATCTCCGGATATGTGTCAGACATCAGCGAAGAAATGAAGAACATCGAGAAAGAGGTCGAACAGCTGGCAAGTGCGGAAAACATGGAGAAAGCACTTATTCAGGAAGGTCTTTCAATAGATGACCCGGTAAGAATGTATCTTCGTGAGATCGGTAAGGTGCCGCTTCTTTCTGCAGAAGTCGAGTCGGATCTTGCAGAGAAAATGGAACAGGGGGACGAGGTTGCAAAGAATCAGCTTGTTGAAGCGAACCTCCGTCTGGTAGTAAGTATCGCCAAGAGATATGTTGGTAAGGGTATGTTCTTCCTTGATCTTATCCAGGAGGGTAACCTGGGTCTTATGAAAGCGGTTGAGAAGTTTGATTTCAAGAAGGGTTATAAATTCTCAACATACGCTACATGGTGGATAAGACAGGCAATTACTCGTGCTATTGCCGACCAGGCGAGAACAATTCGTATTCCTGTTCATATGGTTGAAACTATCCACAGAGTTTCAAGATATCAACGTCAGCTTCTTCAAGAATACGGTAGAGAAGCAACTGATGTCGAACTTGCAGAAAAGATGGGAATGAGTATTGATAAGGTAAGGGAGATAATGAAGATCGCTCTTGATCCCGTGTCTCTTGAGACTCCTATCGGCGAAGAGGATGATAGCCACCTTGGTGACTTTATTCCCGATGATGACACTCCGGCACCTGCAGATGCAGCATCATACACCATGCTCAAAGAACAACTTGCGGAAGTTCTTCACACCTTGACCGAAAGGGAAGAGCAGGTGTTAAAATTGCGTTTCGGTCTTGAAGATGGCAGACCTCGTACACTTGAAGAAGTGGGACAGGAATTCAATATTACCCGTGAACGTATCAGACAGATAGAGGCGAAGGCCCTCAGAAAGCTTCGTCATCCAAGCAGATCAAAAAGACTTAAGGATTATCTTGACTAATCTTTGTGTTATTGATAAACAAAAAAAACAGTATAATGTTGGTTAACTGTACCAAAGTTGTTGTGTAAAATGTAGAAAAAACAGAGTATTAGTTGTCTAAAGTGCTCTTGTGGGACTGTTAAGTTAACATTTTTTGGTGTCAAGACGTAAAAATGTTTCTTGACATATTACCTATAATGGTGTACAATATATTCTGTATTATAACGTTCCTTTATCATGTATTTCACTTATTTCGGAGGAGGATTCTCAAAATGAAAAAAAGGATAATTTGTCTGCTGCTCGGTATGCTGATGGTAGCTTCTTCACTGCTGATGGCAGGCTGTAATAGTAGTGATGTAGGTTTCGATGAAGAGGAAGAGCGTCTTGCAACTACTCTTCACTTTATGATCCCTACCGGCGATTCTACCACAGCAGAAGCTGTTTCTGCTGTTCAGGATGCACTTAACAGCATTTTCGGTTCCAAGTACAAGACTAAGATCGTTCTTGATGCTGTTACCGAGGATGAGTACCTTGAGAAGCTGACTGAGAGATTTGATGCTCAGGAGGAGGCTGCTGCAGCGGCTGAGTCTGCTAAGGAGTCAAGAAAGAAGGCAGAGAAAGAGGCGAAGAAGAGAGGCGAAACACTTCCTCCTCTTGAGACAGAGCCTGAAGTAACCGGTGACGTTACCGTTATGAACGAGCTTGGCTTTACCGAGACTCTTTATCCCGAACTTGAGGAGAATCAGATAGACATTTTCTTCCTCAGTGGTATCGATGCTCTTACCGAATTCAACAATGACGAGAGACTCGCAATGCTTGACGATGATCTTGGTTCTACCAGTAAGAAGCTTGCTGACTTTATACATCCCACATTCATTGAGGCTGCAAAGCTCGGCGGTTCTTCCGTTGCAGTTCTTAACAACCACACCATTGGTGAATACACCATGCTCCTCATTAATAAGGAGCTCGCTGATAAGTACTATTATGATACCAGCAATTATAAGTATATTACCGATGCAGTAGACTTTATTGAGGATATGGCTGTTTCCGAGCCTGATTATACTCCTTTCCTTGAGAGAGTAGATGCCCCCAACTTCCTTCAGTGGGGTAGTGAGAAGTCTTTCTACGGTGCTGATATCAACTCTTCCAACATTTTCGGTAAGACAACCATGCCTATCGTAATGTTCCAGAGTAACAATTTCCAGACCTACTTCAAGCTTATGAAGCTCTTTGATGAGAAGAGTTACTTCTCTGAGGATCCTGCAAATGACGATAAGTTTGCTGCAGCTGTTGTAAAGGGTTCTCTTCAGGATAAGATCGCATACGAAGAGAAGTATTACGTAACCGTTCTCCAGGCTCCCGTTGCGCTCAACGAGGATATATATGCCGGTATGTTCTGCGTAAACGGTCATAACACCAATAAGGAAGTTTCTCGTGCAATGGAGATAATAACTCTCATCAACACCGATTCTACTGTAAGAAATCTTCTTCAGTACGGTGTAGAGGGTCTTCACTACAGACTTAATGCTTCCGGTGAAGTAGTTCGTCTTAACGATGACTATTCCATGAACATTCTTCATACCGGTAACGCATTCGTTGCATATCCTGAAGAGGGTATGTCCAAGGATGCATGGGAATACGGTAAGCAGCAGAACCTCGAGTCCACTACTTACGCACTTCTTGGTTACAGCTTCAAAGATAAGGACAGAGCCCTCTTTGTTCCCAATGATGCTCTTTATGATGAGGTTTGGGGCATTCTTAATTCCGCTACATATGAGGATCTTATGTCCACCAGTAACGAGGATAACCCCTTCAACATTGTAACTGATATTCTTAGATTCCAGGATAAGATCGGTAATGTAAGTACTTACAACTCCGTTACCAACGCATCTGACGAGTCTAACTTTGCCGGCCGTCTCAACGAGTGGTTTAACGACAATTTCTAATATGAATAAAAAAGAAGTCTCACAATGCTCAGTTCTCTTAAGGACAGTTTTCGAGAATTAAGAAATTACGAGCAATGCGAAGGTTAAGAAAATACGAGAACATTTCGGTGTTCTCGTATTTTTATTGTTTCATCTTCCATTCCGAATAAAAACTGACAAAAAAAGAAAAACAGAGCGGTAGAACGCTCGTAAAGATGGCGAAGCCGATGGGCAGAACAGACGATATGCTCATCATTCGCGGCGTAAACGTATTCCCGAGCCAGATCGAAAATGATACGGACCTGTAGTCCGTCTACTTTTCTTGACAACTACTGACTTAATTAAAGACAACAAAATTTTGTCAAAGGCAACGCAAAAGAGACCTCTTTTTTTATTCTGATATTTTTCTGCTATATGTATAGCGTTTGACAAATTTTATGATATAATATGTGGTGTAAACACAGTTACCGGGGAGAGATAATATGAAGATAACCTTTTTAGGTCAGGCAGGTCTTTTATTTGAGACAAACGGACTTACAGTAATGATAGATCCGTATTTGTCTGACAGTGTAGCTAAGGTGAATTCCTTATACTGCCGCAGAGTTGCAGTTAATGAAAGAATGTTTGATATTAAACCCGACATAATGATCTTTACCCACAATCATCTTGATCATTATGATCCCGAGACTGTTTCCCGTTTTATCGATAGAGACAGTAATGTTACCGTTCTTGCACCTCGCTCGGTATGGGACGAGGTAAGGAAGATTGGTGGAAGTAACAATTACGTTTTGTTTAACCGTCTTACAACGTGGACAGAGAATGATGTCACTTTTACTGCGGTAAAGGCGGAGCACAGTGATCCAACCCCTATAGGAGTTGTTATCGGTGATGTGGACGGCAAACGGTATTATATAACCGGAGACACTCTTTATAACGAAGAGATATTCGGTGATCTCATTGTCACCGAAATGACTGATATATACGCTCTTTTTCTGCCTGTAAATGGTGTGGGGAACAATATGAATATGACCGATGGGGCAAAATTTGCAAAGCGGGTTGGAGCAAAATATACTGTTCCTATACATACAGGAATGTTCGACAGTTTGTCCGCAGACGATTTTGACTGCAGTGGTAAGGTGATACCTAAAATATACGAAGAGATAATTTTATAATTCGAAATAGGCGGGGCGATAAATTCTGCTCGGCGAGAAAGGAAAAACAATGAAAGTAACTGACGTAAAAACATTTACCGTAGACTGTTTCCGTACTAACTGGGTATTTGTAAAGGTTTACACTGATGAGGGTATAGACGGAGTTGGAGAAGCGACCCTCGAATACAAAGAAAAAGCACTTGTAGGTGCAGTAGAGCATATCCGCGAGTATCTTATAGGTAAGAACCCACTTGATATCGAAAAGCATTTCCACGATATATACAGAGATGCATACTGGCGCGGCGGCGCTGTACTTATGTCCGCACTTTCAGCTGTAGAGATGGCACTTTGGGATATTCTCGGAAAACATCTCGGTGTTCCTGTCTATCAGCTTCTTGGCGGACGTGTTAACGACAAAGTACGTATATATGTAAACGGTTGGTTTGCAGGTGCAAAGACACCAAAGGAGTTTGGAGAAAAGGCAAAGATTGCGGTTCAGCGCGGTGTTACTGCCATGAAGTGGGATCCCTTTGGAAAATCCTATCTTGAACTGTCAAATAAAGATCTTAATACTGCGCTTGAGTGTATTGCTGCGGTACGTGAGGCTGTTGGAAGCGAAGTTGATCTTCTTATTGAGGGTCACGGACGTTTTAATGTACCTACCGGTATTAAAATAGCAAAGGAGCTTGAGCAGTTCAGTCCTATGTTCTTTGAGGAGCCTACTCCCCCCGATAATCTTGATGCTCTTAAGGCGGTAAGAGATAAGTCCCCTGTGGCTATCTCCGCGGGAGAGAGACTATATACACTCAAGTCTTATAAGGATCTCTTTGAGATGCGTGCGGCTGATTATATTCAGCCTGACGTTTCACACGCCGGCGGTATAATGGAGCTGAAGAAGATCGCCGCTGTGGCAGAGTCCTATTACATACCCTTTGCACCTCATAATCCCTCGGGTCCCGTGGCAAATGCGGCAACCCTTCAGCTTGCGGCATGCTGTCCCAATTTCTCTATCCTTGAGATAATGTACAGCGACGTCGAGTGGCGTAAGGATGTAACAGACGAACGTCTTGAATATAAAGACGGATATATTACCATACCCGATAAACCCGGTCTCGGTATAGAGATAAACGAGGAAGCATGTCTCGAGCATCCATATGTACCTCATAATCTCCGTCACTATACCGGAGCACTGACAGATATTCGTCCTGCAAAAACAGAATTTTATTTTTAAACCGGAGGAACAATAATCATGATTGAACACTTTGATGAAGAGCTTGAGATATTTTCTCATACGAGCGAGGGTTACGAGCCTACAATGCATTATGCTGGATGGAGAGTCGCTATCGCCAATTACTGTGAAAAATTTGATAAAAACAAGTATACACATATTGAAAAACACACTCAGACGGATGAGGTATTCGTACTTCTCCACGGTAAGGCCACTCTTGTTTTGGGTAAGGAGCTTAGAAAGGTAGATCTTCAGATAGGTAAGATTTACAACGTCAAGGCAGGAGCATATCACAATATTTTGCTTGAAAAGCATTCCAAGGTACTTATCGTTGAAAATCATAATACCGGTCGAGATAATACCGAATATTATGAGATAAGGAGAGATGCCGAGTGAAAAAAGCTGTTTTTATAACAGGGGCGCAGTCAGGTACCGGTTACGGTATCGCTGAGCATTTTGCGAAAAACGGTGTTGATGTGTTTATCACCAGCCGAAACGGAGAAGCGGCAGAGCGCTCTGCTGAGACACTTTCAAAAACTTACGGTGTTTTTTCAAAAGGATATGAGTGCGACATAAGAAACGAACAGCAGGTTATAGATATATTTAACGATATTGATAAGACCGACCGATTCGTTGAGTGCGTTGTTCTCAATGCCGCAAATATGGGGTTTGACCCTAAAGATCCTGCCGCGGGACAGGATTTCTGGACAGTTGATATAGAGGATTTCGGCAAGGTGTTTGAAACCAATCTTGTGTGGAACTTTATGATAGTTCGTCAGGCCGCTATCCGAATGCGCCGTGAAGGGAAGGGATCGGTAGTCTTCATCAGCTCCAATACCTCTTACCGTGCTATTCCCGGCAGAGCGGCTTACAGTGCGTCTAAGGGCGGCATAAATGCTCTTGTTCGGGCACTTGCCGTGGATCTCGGCCCCTTCGGTATCCGCTGTAATGCAGTTCTTCCCGGTACTATAAAGACTGAACGTTGGCATGCTATGGGGAACAAGCAGATAGTTAACGGTTCGCTTACCCCCATTGGTGATATTTCAGATTTTGAGGATATTGCAAATGCGGTATGGTTTTTTGCTACCGATATGTCAAAGAATATTACCGGTACCGAGCTTGTCCTTGACGGCGGTATGTCCTGTCAGCTTTACCCGAGACTTCTTAATGAACTCAAGCGAAAAGCACAGGAAAACGAGATATAATGCTGATATAAACTTAAGTCACAGCATTGTGTTTTGAGGTAAAATAAAAAGCCTGTACGGATATAATTCCGTATAGGCTTTTTTGTTTATTCAAGTGAAGCGTGTGATACACAGTAAATTCATCAAAACCCTTGACAAAATGACTACTATTTGGTATAATTCTTTGGTAACAATAATACGGGGTGTGGCACAGTTTGGTAGTGCGCTTGGTTCGGGACCAAGAGGTCGCAAGTTCGAATCTTGTCACTCCGACCAATAGAAAAGGCAGGCGTTAGCCTGCCTTTTCTATTGGTCGTATGATATATCAATCACTGCGGCCTCTTGCAGTCCCGGACCAAGGGTGAGGGACCAGGGTGAGGCAAGTCCCTGCCGCCTGCGATAGTCGATTCTCAATCAAGGAACGGATATATGCCGACATGTCTCCGCCGCACCGCTCGGCTTCGCGCTGAAGCTTGGCTTTCAAGTTCGCGTCCATTTTGACCGTGACGCGCTCGGCCATTCTTTCTGTTTTGCTCATTTGTTTGTCCTTTCTTTTGTAGTGGGTATTAGGGATACGTCCCTAAAGAAAAAGCAACCTCTCAAGGTTGCTTGGCTGCGACGTTTGCTGTTTTTGCCTTGGCAAAACGACGGTGTTTAGCCGTCGAAGCAAACTCGACGCATTCGGGCGTTAGCACGAATGCTATGCTCGTTAAAGTATCGGACATCGTCCGCCGCTTCTCTTAACTGGTGTCCATTAGATCACTCCTTTCTATGCTAAATTTATGTATTTTCAAAATCAAACATTGGTTGAGTCGTAAACAACTATTTGATAATTGTTTTTTCACAAATATATGCTATAATATAATCACACCGGTGATAACTGTTTTGGGGAGGAGCTTTTATGCAACTTAACTTAGGTACTAAAATTAGAGAACTGCGAAGACGTGATGGGCGAACACAAGATAATCTTGCAGAAGCTCTCGGCGTAACTGCGCAGGCTGTGTCACGCTGGGAGTCAAGCGGTAGTTATCCCGACATGGAGATGATTCCGGCTATAGCAAATTACTTCCATGTATCCATTGATGAACTGTTTGGATATCACGACGAACGAGAAGAAAAAATCAAAATTATTCTTGACAATGCTACCAAGATACTCACTAAACAAGGATTTACAATGTATCAAGGAAGCTTGTCGGATGATGTTGAAGAATGTATCAATATGCTTCGTGCAGCTTCAGAGGAATTCCCAAACGAGCCCAAAATTTTATTGAAACTCGCTCAAGCCCTTCATATGTGGGGTTTGAATAAATACGGCGGCAAAGGACGTCCTGCCGATTCCACGGGGATCATAGAATACGATAGTGATTCTAACGCCAAAAACGTTTTCTGGCAAGAATCCATACGTGTTTACGAAAAACTGTTGAAATTAAATCCGTCTTCAGAGGATCGCGAGATAGCCATTTGTCAAATAACGCCACTTTATTGCCGAATGGGAGAATATGAAAAGGCGAAAGCTCTCGCCAACGATCAAAACACTATCATTATTTGCAAGGAACTATTGTTGCCTATGGCGACCGTCGGAGAAGAAAAAGCAAGATATCAAAGTGAAAGAATTATGGCTCTTCTTTCGAATCTGAGATTTGCCATTTCCGAATCAGTAGCCATGAGACCTGCGGTATCATCTTCTGAATACGGAAGACAAATTCTATTGTCGGTTATAAAACTTTACGAAACGGTCTTTATTGACGGCAGATGCGGAAAGTGGCACTGGGATATCGGTCATTTGTATTTGACTTTGGCTCACTATGAATTGGACAACGATGGCAGTATGGAAAAGGTTCTCAATTATTTCGATAAAGGATTTGATCATTGCAAAGAGTATAATCGCATCTATAATGAAGGGGAATATCAATATTCCGCCCCATTGATCTCCGCTTTGCCGAAGATAGACAAAGGAGACCTCGCTCCATTTGGAGACGATTTTTGGGGAAAGCAATTACGAACATTTCAGAAAAATATTGTTGAAGAAATTCGCAAGAAGTCCAAATACGCCGAATGCTTTGAATAATCCTCGCCTCGCGCCGGGCCTCTTTGTTCTCGATTGTGGGAGCAGTATTCATTTTACCGTGTGGACATTTTGTCCACACGGAGTGGTATGGGTCATTTTGACCCATGCCACTTTCTTTTGCTAAAGTGGTGCGGTTGATTTTCAACCAGACCACATCAAGGGGCGAATTTCGCCCGATGAAAATCACTTGGTCAAAACAACCAAGTGATTTTCAATTCTCCTCCTCACTCTATATCCGACACGAAAACGCGAAATTTGTCCTGAGCCTAAAAAATATTTTTTCTCCGCCAACTTTGTCGAAAACTGCGATAAGGTATGCAAGGTTGAATCAATAACAACTAATGCGCCATTGAAACGAAATAGCATCTATGGTATAACAATAGTGCTTCGAAGCTAATCAAAAGTAAGCAAAGGAGATAATGATGTTTTATTTATCAGAAAATCTAAAAAAATATCGCATTATGAAAAATCTTACACAAGAGGATGTTGCAGGATATTTGGGTCTAACTCCTCAAAGTATTTCAAAATGGGAGCGCGGTGAATGTTATCCCGATATAACTTTTCTGCCCGCCTTGGCAAACATATTTGAAACAAGTATAGATCTACTTATAGGTATGGATACGATACGAGCGCAAGAAACACGCTTCAACATTCACAAAAAAGCTTCTGAGTTTCAACGTGACGGTGATTACGTTTCCGCAGAGAAAGTGTATAGAGATGCATTACTGATATATCCAAACAAACCCGGAATGATTTTGGGTCTTGCAGGAGTATTGGCTTTACAGAACAAATCAGAGGAAGCAATTGAGTTAATGGAACGCGGTTTACCATTGTCTATCAATGAGAAGCAAAAAGCAACAATGCGCGCTGCACTTTGTTTTTTATATCTGAAAGCTGGAAAAACAGAAAAGGCAAATGCACTCGCTTCCGAACTTCCTCATACAAGAGAAAGCCGCGAGGTAATTCAACCTTTAATTCAAAAAGGACTTGACGAATCCGAAATAACTGACAATATTCGAAATATACTTCTCGGCGACGGAAAAAGTATTTGGTAATTGAACCGTAACGTCCACGTAAAAAAGCCATTCCGCACATTCGTCTTTTAATGACAAATATGGTAGAATGGCTATGTAAAAAATATTAATTACGGAGGATGAATTATGGAACTTACTTACACAGAAAGAAACGGCGTTATTTATCCCGACTTGGCTCTCCCCGAGCAGACCAACTCCCCAATCGGCAAGTACGGCAGAATGCGCCTCAACTATCTCAAAAAGCACCGCCGCGGCACCTACACCACGCTTCTCACCTCGTGCACGCTCAATCAGCACCTCTATGAAACCGAGCAGGAGGCAAAACAGCAGATCGACCTCACCCTCTCCTGGTTGGTAAAAGAGCGCGGCATCACCGAAGAACTCAAAGCCGCAGACCCGCTCCGCTGGGTACAAGAAATGAACAACGCCAAACACGACGCAGAAGAACTCGTGCTGAACGAGATAATTTATCATTAAGGCAAAACACCGCCGAGAGCGACCAAACGGTTACTCTCGGCGGCTTTGCTGTTAACTAATATTATATCCCTCTCTCGTATGCAAAACAGTTGCTTCATCGTTTTCAAACATTGCTTCTATCTGCCTTAGATGCGACACCAATATCCATCTAATATTGAGAGCAGAAAAATGTTTTAGCAGGTGGTACAGACCTTCAGCGCCTTCCGCATAAGCGGTGCTTTGGAATGTTTCGTTGAGGAATACAAGTGCGTTTTCCTTCAAGGTATCCACCATGGCTGCGAGCTCGCGCACCTCTTGCTCAAAGCGTCCTGCATCATTACCCTCGCAGAATTCCTTCTCCGATTCGGAAAATTGCGTTGCAAGTTGCGAAAATAGTGAGATCTCCGCGCTTTCACCTGGGATTGGCAACCCAGCTTGGGCGAGAACCTGCATCGTTCCAATAGAGCGCAAATAAACGGTTTTACCGCTACCATTGTTGCCAAACACCAACAAACCACCGTTGCTTTCTCCGAGGATGAAATCATTGGGAATCACGTCCGAAGGATTGGGCTTTGACATTACCAAATACAGGTCGTATAGGTTCTTGACAGTGATACTGTTATTCGTTGAAAATGTTGGATAGCAGAATGGAATGTTCTTTGCGGTCAGCGCATTGATATATTTGAGTGCTACATCATAAAAAACAAGCTCATGTCCGATAGCGCCAAATCGCGAGAAAATCTGCTCGGATGTGCTACTGAATAGTTTTGTCAAATCCGAAAAGGACGCGATAGCAAGGCTCTCGAAAAGTCCGTCTTTTGAGGGATTTACACGAGCGCAGGGATAACTTGCTTCTTCCGCTTTCTTAAAAAGTGAAAAGCCCTTCTTTTTTATATCGGGATCGGTCACGTGAATATATCTGTGATCGATCAAAGCATATTCCTCAATACGCCCTTCGTCATTCAAGGTGAACTTGTAGTCCCAATATCCGCTTGCGCTGAAATTCTCATACTTGGAACAGAAAGTAATCAGTTTTGAAAACTCGGGATTTTCATATAGCTCCCGGCAGGCATCGAAAAGGTTTATCAATCCATCCGATTTCAAATCAAATTTTGCCAACAGCTCACCGTATGCTTTTACAAAAAGTAACGCGCGTTTGAGGCAAAGTGCCTGCGCGCCGAGAATGTTTTTAGATGCCGCAGAAGATGCCGTTCCCGTGGCATTCAAGCGATATTCTTCCTTGCCTGCATCCTTCTGTGATACTCTTAATTCTTCAAAGCGTGTCGAGAGTGATATGATTTGATCAAGCAAATCGGGATTGTTTTCAAAATCCTTGAGTACCTCTTGACGATACAGAATCTCATTTTTGTCATCGGTCAGATCTGATATCACGGATAGGAAGCGATTCCGCTTTTTGACGTCAACACAAATATGCGCAAAGGAACGGTCAAGCGATAGATGATACAAAATTCTTTCGGAGATCGGCTCGGTTTTGGATGTACGTTCATTTAGAAACAAAATACTAATTGCCATTTCCGTACCTCCTTGCCTCTAAAGAATTTTTGTCAAGACCGTATTTTTTCAGGATGTCGGTGGCATAAGATGACGCACTTCCTTTTGAATGTACAATTCGGAATGTGCGCTTGTTCTCGTCCGTTGGATCTACCTCTGCCGAAAGCACCGGATAGTCAAGGGACATTACCTCGTGGAAATGGGTAACATATACTCCAAAATGGTGGCGGTTATCTATTTGGGTAGCCGCATCCTTGAGCAATTCGAAGCCACGCTTATCGTCGGTGCCGCTGAAGGTTTCATTGAAAAGCAAAAAGGCAACCTTGCCCTGTGCCACTTTCAGCATTTCTTCCGTTCGTCTGCGCTCCTCATCGAGTCTGCCCGTATTGTCAAACCGCTCATCCTTCGGAAAATGCGACAGCACAATATCAAACGGATATATTTCCGCTTGTTTTGCAAACACAGGACATCCGGCAAGAAATAGTATTAAATTGATACCGACAGCACGAAGGTAGGTAGTCTTTCCACCACCGTTTGCGCCAAGGACAAAGTAAAAGGGTTCTTTCGCAGAAAAATAGGCATCGTTGGGAATGATATTTTCGCAATTTTTTGCCAAGAGTGAAATGTCATACAGTTCTTTTACAGTATAGCACGGTTCTTTTGCTATCTTGGCATTAGTGTGAGGTATACCGACTTTTTTCGCCTTTTGTATCAAGCCGTGTATCTCCAAAAAGAACTTGATTTCGGAAATATATGTTGTAGGTTCGTAAAAATCAATGTCGGCATATTTGGCAATCTCCGCTTCGATCTGTGCAATTTTATCGGCATATAATCGACAAATTGCATCCGAGAACAACGGATTGATTTTTACATTCAGCTTTTTCTTTTTTTGGACAGTGAATCCAAGTTTTTCAGCGCAAGCGGAAATGTTGTCAATTTCGCTCACGGCATTGTAATCGGGAGTGAGCCAATTCTTATCAGCAAAGGACAAAAAACCTGCACTCATTTCGTGAAGCAAGCTTTTTATCTTTTGTTCCGATTCTCTCATACGGGTAAGGATACTGACCTTATCCGCCGAGGAAAAATAATCTGCCACCTCCGCAAACAATGCTCCGAGCCCCCTCATAAAAGCAAGATCCTCACAAGATGCGATATATGCTTCGAGCATTTCCACTTGACGGTAATACCTATCAAGCGGAATCTTGGCATCGTTCAACAAAAGCAAAGTTCTCTCAGTTGTGAGCAATGTGGAAAGCAGTTCTTCCGTTCGCAAAAGATTTTCTTCATCATCAAGAACCGTAAACAATTCGTTGCGCCGTACGATCTCATTTTGATCACAAAGACTTTGTAGCACAGCGATCGTTTGTGCGCTCAAAATTTTATCAAGCTGCAGATCGGAAAAGAGTGTTTTCGGCAATACAGTTGTGTTGCATTTATGTATCAATCGCGGTGCAGTTATCATAAAGCACTCTCCAAATCTCCTAAAAGTCGAGGCAAGAAATCGATCTCCATACCATTTACAATATCACCCGCACCTACGATGACCTCGCTGCCGTGCTGCGGTTGACGGCGAAATTCCATCGAAACGGGATTCACTAACAGCACGTGCCTTGGGGTTTTAATTTCCCATTCATTCTTATACTTGTATCGAAAATCATAAACAGGCATCGGCTTCGGCTTACCATTGATGGGAAGACGAATACCTCCGCCATACGAAATCAAAGCTATAAAACTGCGGATAAAGTATTCTCCGTTTTCCTTCAAAACCAATATCGATAACCGTCTTGGCATTCCAAACAGCTTGATTGCAAATACTTCGTTTGCGGTTTCTATGTAAAGATCACATTTCTTTGCGTGCTTGCTTCCAAGAAACCATAACGGATGTGTTGCGTGAATTTTATAGCCTTTGCCTTGGCACAGCCTTTTGATTTTGCCAGCGCATTTCAGTCGCTTGAAAAAGCAACGGATATACGGGAAGAAGGCAATAACGGCAGCAATGCCTATCAGTGCATACCAAAATTCCATTTACATATCCTTCTTTCGGTAAGAAATGTAGATCAGCGGTGTTTTACCAACGACCACAGGGTAAGGCAACAGCTCCTTGTTCACGATTGCGAGAAGCTGTGCTTTTACATACGCACCCATTGCTCCTGCATGTACAAAATATTCCGCTTCGTCCACGTGCTTGGGAACGCGGTTCTTGGTCTTTGCCCAAAGCTTGCGAAGATCATCGGCAAGCAGCTCGAAAAGCTCTTTCTTGATCGCTTCACAAACGGGATTCCAATGCTTTGTCACTTCGGTAAAGGGCAACGCCGGAATATCGAGCTTGATCTCTCCATCCGCACTGCGCTTTAAGATACAAAGCTTTTCAAATTCGGGAATCAGCTCGTAAAGGAGTTGATTATCGGTCTTTACGTCGCAAGGCAAGAATGAAGCGTAAAAGCGCAGTATGCTTTGCAGAGAGCATCTGTATTTGAACTGATTATATGCCCAATGT
>JAFYMF010000057.1 GCA_017556745.1 Clostridia bacterium | reverse complement strand
TGGTAATGTCCGGAGTCGAGTCTTTTGTAGACGGCGGCTTACTCAGACATTATAAAGTGAACGGTCTCCGCATGTATAACTGTGACGGAGAGATCACCACTCTTTCTCCCGAGATGGCTAAGAGATGGGATGATTTCAGAGATATGTCACTCAGAGAAGAAGAAATGCTGATAGAAAACACAAAGATCATAGATTCTATTAGAAATAAAACAGTTGTGCTTTCTACAACGACCGATTTGGCTAACGACGCCCGCGACAGACTTGAGATTGATTACGACCACAAGGGTGGCGGTGCATATCTTTCCTTCTATGCGGAGGGCACAATTACAGTCAGCGTTAACGGAAAAGAGGCTTACTTCTGGAGAAGAGGCACGGAGTGTGAGGACTACCGTGAGGTTGTAAATGTCGGTGTTGATATTTCAAATTACGTCAATGTAGGCGAGAACAAGATAGTTATTGAGTTGAAGGACGGAGAGTTCGGACAGAGAAGAAGGACTGCCGTTAAGATTTACACTGACGTAGCAGAGTAAAAAACACGACAGACGATACTTAATCTCAGACAAAAAAGAAAGAGAGAATTTGATATGAATATGTACATTACCGAATGTGGCGCTGTAGCAGACGGCGTTACAATGTGTACCGATGCAATTAATGAAACAATAAATAAAGTTGCTGAAGCAGGCGGAGGATATGCTATCGTACCTCCCGGAGAATACGTCAGCGGAACTATAAAGCTGAAGAGTAATGTTTATCTCTATCTTGAAGTTGGTGCGACAATACTTGGTAGTATGGCTGCAACCGATTTTGTAGGTGATACAAAAAGAATAAGATGTGCTGCCATGGTACTTGCTTCCGGTCTTGTAAATACCGGAATTCTCGGTCATGGTACTATTAATCTTCGCCGTCAGGATATTGGTTACACCGCAGAGCATGGCCGTCCGTGTCTTGTTGTTCTTAATGATTGTGAGAACATTACTCTCAGAGGTGTTTCTCTTATCAATACCGGATTTTTCACTATATACTGTTGCCATACCGTTAATGCAACGTTTGACAGCCTTACAATCAATTCCGAGAACTGTGATAACGGTGATGGTATAGATTTCTCCGGTTCAAAGAATGTTACTATATCCAACTGTAATATCAGAGCTTGGGACGATGCTATCGGTCTCAAGACACATTTCCCGGATTCTCCCTGTGAGAACTTTACTATTACTAACTGTGTGCTGTCCTCCAACTGGGCAGGTGTACGTATCGGTCCCGAGACCTGCGGAGATATGCTCAATATCTCTATTTCCAACTGTGTATTTAATGACTGTAGTGACGGTGTTAAGGTACAGCTTTGTGACACTTATCGAATGGAGGATCTTACCTTCTCCAATCTTAACATGGTACATGTTCTTCGTCCTTTCTTCTTCACTTCAAACTCTTGCCGCATGAGTAGCCACAGTAAGGGAAGCAGACCTGCTCCCGGCGTATTCAAGCGTGTTCTTATCAGCAATGTTATCGCTCATATGACAAAGGATCTGAGAAAAGATTGGTTTGAAAATATGATCGTTATCAACGGTTTGCCTGATGCATATATCGAAGATATTATGATCAGTAACCTGCATGTTGTTGCTCCCGGTGGTGGTTTAGCTGATGACGGTTCGTCTGCTGAGAACGAGGAGCTTATCGATTACGGTACTTACCCTGATCTTGTTTTCCAGTGGGAGCCTTATCCTTGTTCTTGTATGTATATAAGAAATGCTGCAAGAGTCAGACTCAATAACTGTGTGTTTGAGACAGCTCTTACTGATGAGCGTCCTGCTATAGCTGCTCAGTCTGTAGACGGTCTCAGAATAACAAATTCCGAGTCGTATTGTAAGGGTGGACTTATTCGTCATTACAGAGTTGATAATCTCAAAATGTTCGAAAACGAAGGCGTAGTATTGGAAGAGTCTCCTGAATATAAGGAGCGTTGGGATGCTTTCAGAGCATTCTCTGTTAAAAACGAGGAAATGATCATAAAGAATGCATCTCTTGTTGATGAAGTAGCAAGATGGAATAAAGCAGCTACTTTCACTGTTCCGGATGATTGTACAGATGAAGTTGAATTTACCTTTGAAAATCCCGGAGAACCTTCATGTCTTCTTTTAAGCAAAATCAGTGCTTCTCCCAGAGTAATTCTTAATGGCAAGGAGATTTATTTCTGGGATAGATGGAGCAAGAGTGATGTGTATACTTCCAGCCTTCCGATCGCGGTTGATCTTTCCGATGGGTTGATTGACGGTGAGAATACTGTTAAGATTACACTTGAGGGTGGTAACACTGCTTTCTCAGATAAGAATGTAAGTATTTTAATACCTAACAAAGAATAATTTTACGCATAAAAATAATACCGCCGAATCGGCGGTATTATTTTTATATTTTAAGCTTTAATATATGACATAACGTTGTTATATAGTTCATAAATACTGTCACGGCTGTTAATTATAAGTGCTACACCGGACAGAACAAGCATAATAATTACGATTTTTTTTGCTATTTTTTCGTTAATAAACTTTCCGCTCCAAAGTCCGAGGAACAGAAATATCAACATTACGGGAACAAGCATAAGTCCGATCTTTAGTGATTCAATAGTGAATATACCGGAGAAGGCATATACTATTATTCTGAAAGTACCTTCGACGAAGAAAACTGCACAGATGTTTGCTTTGAATTCATGAATATTATTTGTAACTCTGCCGATATATGCTCCGAGAAGTGCACCGATACCGTATATTCCGCAAAGTATACCTGACACAAGACCGATAGTCAGAAGAGTGAATTTTGATGCCTTTGACTTCTTTTTTGTTCGTGCCTCACGTATGTCCCTGAACAGCATTTCAAGACCGATATAGATAATTATAAGGCCGAACAGCACCTTTACAATACCTGAGTTTGCATTCTTCAAAAAGAATATACCAGGAATACAGCCAAGCAATACAAGGGCAGACAGAGGAAGAAAAACTTTAAGCTTGATATTCTTACGTTCCTTGAACAGAACAATAAAATTAGTTGGGTAGGACAGAAATATTTCTGTCGGAGTGATGTTTACGTTATCACTTGTAAAACTCAGTATTGATGTAAATACCAAGGTATTTGCAAACCCGCAAAGACCTTTTACAAAATATGCCGCGGCGGCGGCAACGATCCACCAGAACATGTTTTTGTCTCCGTAAAACTAATTTTTAAGATGTCGGATTTTGTATCGGAGAAGTACCGTATCAGATATGATTTTTGCTTACGTTATGTCGTACAAATACTCCTGAAAATACCATACGATTATAACACAAAAGCAGATAAAATGCAACTTAAAAAGATAAAACAGTAATGATAATCCCAACCACTGTTACGGTAAGCGTGATACGGTGGTTGGGATTACTCTGTTATATTCGGTATATGCGATTATTATCAAATTTTATCTGATCGTGAAAAGATAGTTTTGTCAATCATCATACTCTACAAGCATAACCGCATCGCAATGCCAACCGCCTGTATGACAATTGTATACTCCCTCATGCCAGTATACGGGCATATTGTCCTGAGCATAAACGGGGACAATAGGACGCCATGTTTTTACGTCTTTTTCCTCAACTCTGCGAATAACCTGTTCAAGCTCATAGCTTTTACCGTAGTTTTGCGAAAGATAACTTTCAACAACTCTGTTTTTACCGTCAAAGCGGGTGATAAAAATACGGTCGGTGAAGGTTGGCTTGTGAAACAGCGGAAAAAGTCCGGCGTCTCCCACACCATAATAATATGCCATACCGCCAAGATAAGTCTGTGAGCCGTCAAGTACGTCATTTGTGAGAAATTCCCCTGCGGTGCATATAGGCTCCGAAACGTTCCATTTTCCGTCTCTGAAGCTGGCTGAGCAGTAATAAGCGTGCTCGGGAGAGGGGGCATCCTCTTTATCAAGAATAAAGGGAGCAAAAGCAACACGCAAAGGCAGAGTAGGGGATACGTCGAGCAGTCTGACGGTAGTCCCCTCGGGAGATTCGTATACTATATCAAGATTCTCAAGGTCTATTGTTTCCTCTGTTTCATCATACAGATTAAGCTCAGTAAGTGTACCGTCACATCTGGTAAGTATGCCGTTTGAATTAAATATTCCGCTTCGGATAGTATGGTCCTTTGAAATTCTCGGATGACCGTACAAGGCAAAAAGCCATTGTTCGTCAACACCTTTTTCTGTGATGATATGTTGTTTCCTTATATCGATATAGAAAAGTCCACCGTCATCAGAATGAAGAAAATTCCTCGGCTTTGACCAGGTTTTGCCCTCGTCCCTGGAATAACAGAATTGCCAGTTTACATAATTTACTCTGGTAAAAAGCCAAAGTTCATGTTTAACTGTATTTTCAAAGACCTGAACATAGGTAACCGTACCGTCAAATTGTATAAGTGTTTCCTCGCCAAATGAGAAAATATCATACGGCTTCTCGGTAACCCTATATTTGAGGGCGTGCACATAGTGACCGGTATAACCGACAAATATCTTACCGCTGTTCATCACGCACAGGGAAGCGGTATTATGCTCGTCGGAATATGAATAATTAAGCTTTGAAAGTCTGTAGTCGCGGCTTGGAACCTTACTGCACTTTGCATCCAGCTCCTTTATGTGGATTTCACCCATATCTGTGCAGTAGGTTATGTATGTTTTCCCGTTATCGGCAACCATTGCTTTTTCGTGAAGCCACCAATCGGTATTAGCCCGTTTTATTCGAAGTTCCTTTGTCCTTTCTGTGTTGATCATAGCGGTATCTCCTGAATTTGTGTAAAATAGATGATTATCTGTGGTATCATGTTTTGTTTCCGGCAAACTGGGTCATATAAAGCTCGTAGTATTTTCCTTGCTTTTTAAGTAACTGCTCATGGTTACCTGTCTCAACAACTCGACCTTGATCCATAACAACTATTTTGTCTGCATCCTGAATAGTAGAGAGGCGGTGTGCAATAATCAGGCTCGTGCGATTTTTCATCAGCTTGACCATAGCATCTTGAATATTTTTTTCTGTTCTGGTGTCTACCGAAGATGTAGCTTCGTCTAAGATCAGTATCTTTGGATCAGCAAGGATAGCTCTTGCAATAGCCATTAACTGACGTTGGCCGTGAGAAAGTCCGGCTCCTGCCTGTTTGAGGACTGTGTCGTATTTATTTGGCAAACCTTCAATGTAACGATGTATATGGCTCGTTTTAGCAGCATTTACCATTTCGGTGTCTGTAGCATCGAGATTAGCATATTTAATGTTCTTTTCAATGGTATTTGAGAATAAAACAGTATCCTGGAGCACAATAGCAATATTTTTTCTCAGATAATCACGGTCAATATCCAGAATGTTTACCCCGTCAACCATGATTTCCCCCTTGTCAACCGGGTAGAAACGCATCAGCAGATTGACAACAGTAGTCTTTCCGCTTCCGGTAGCACCTACCAGAGCTATCTTTTGTCCGGGCTCCACATCGAGATCAAAGTCGTAAAGCACCTGTTTACCGGGAATGTAAGAGAAATCAACGTTTCGGAATGATATTCTGCCGGTTATTGTTTCGGGCTTTTCCGTTCCGCTGTTATCCTCATTTGGTTCATCAAGAAGTGCAAATACTCGTTCCGCACCGGCTACGGCAGTTTGAATTGTTCCGTAAAGCTGGGCGATCTCGTTGATAGGACGTGTAAACTGCTTAGCATAAATGATAAATGCCGATACGGTACCTATGGTGATCAGTCCCGCATATGCAAAATATCCGCCGAATGCTGCAACTATCACGAAGCTGATGTTGGATATACAGTTCATAATGGGACCCATAGATCCGCCAAGTATTTCTGCTTTTATACTAACTTTGCGGAGCTCGTCGGATGTTTTTGAAAATTCCTCGATCACGTCATCTTGCTTGTTGTATGCAACAATAGATTTATATCCGGTGATCATTTCTTCTGAGTGTCCGTTCAGCTGACCAAGTACGGCTGAACGTTTGCGATATACCTTTCGCATGACCTTTGACATTTTCTTTGTTACGAACAAGGTAAGAAGCACAGTTACCATTGTAATCAGGGTAAGCTGCCAACAGTAGATGAACATTATGACTACGGTACCGATGATGGTAAGTACTCCCGATACAAGTGATCCTAAACTTTGAGAAATGGTATTCGAAACATTTTCTACGTCGTTAGTCATTCGGCTCATAACGTCGCCGTTTGAATGGGTATCCAGATATTTTATTGAAAGATGGTCTATTTTCTTGAACAGGTCATGACGCATCTGTTTAACGATGCTTTGACTGAGCCTTGCGGCTAGCAGTGACTGCGACAGTGTGAACAGAATATTGAAAAGATATACTGCCAGAAGGAATATCACGCAGGTGGTAAGAGTATCCCAATCTCTATCCTTGATAGTGTCTATCGCTTTACCCTGCAGGGCAGGGGCAAGCAGACCTGCAAGCGTTACGAAAACGACAGATATAAGCAGTGGTACTAACAGCTTTTTCGTCTTTTTGAAATACTTCAGTAGCCTTTTAAGAGTAACGCCTGCGTTTTCCGCGTGTTCTACCGTTTGTCCCATATTGCGTCCCGGTCCACCGCCGGGTCTTCCGCGGAAATTCACCCCGGAAGGAGCATTTTGCTTGGCGGGATCTGTCTTATAGACGTTATCTTTGGGCTCGGGACGGTTCTCAAACCCTTTTGGAGGTGTTTTTATATTGCTCATTTTGTGTTACCCCCTTCCTTTAACTGAGAATTATAAATATCTCTGTAGATCTCAGACTGTTCCAAAAGCTCTGCATGAGTTCCTATAGCGGATACCGTTCCGTTATCAAGGACTAAAATACGATCGGCTCTTCGAATAGAGGATATTCGCTGTGCAATGATGATCTTTGTAACGTTCGGATGCTCTTCGCCAAGCGACTGATAAAGATCAGCCTCTGTCTTCAGATCAAGGGCACTTGTGGAATCATCCATGATAAGTATCTCGTGCTCTTTAAGTATAGCTCTTGCAATAGAGATACGCTGCTTCTGACCACCGGACAGGGAATTGCCTCTTTCTGTTACGGGAGTATAGTAGCCGTAACTTTTACTGCATATAAAATCGTCTGCGCGTGCGATCTGAGCAGCCTTTTTTATTTCTTCGGGTTCTGCATCCTTTTTAGACCAACGAATGTTTTCTTCAATACTGCGAGAGTATAATTCTGCTTTTTGTAAAACGATTGCGATCTTTTCTCTCAGTGACTCTAAAGTATAGTCCTTGACATTAATACCGTCAACCAAAACTTCACCGTCGGTAACATCGTAAAATCGTGGGATCAAATGTACAAGAGAACTTTTGCCGCTACCGGTTGCTCCGATAATTGCCAATGTCTCACCTTGATGAACGCTAAACGAGATGTTTTCAAGAATTTTGTGATCCTCACTTCCCGGGTAGGCAAAACTGACGTTACGGAATTCTACCGAGCCATTCTGTTCCGTTTTGTCTTTCATTTTACCGTCTGTTATAATATCGGGACAATGCAGTACTTCATTAATTCGGTCGGCAGAGGCCTTGGCGCGGCTGAAGGTTTGAAAAATATTTGCCATAAACATAATACCGTGGAGTATCTGTGCCAGATAGGTGATAGCTGCCATCGTGTTTCCGGGGGTGATGGAACCGCCTGTCTTAACAGTGTATCCACCGACTATAATAACAGCCACAACGCACAGATTGAGTACAATGTTCATACAGGGGCTCATAAATGCAAGCAGGGTCTGTACTCTCAGGTTTTCTGTACAAAGCTCATCGTTGGCATTATCAAAGCGACCAAGCTCATATTCTTCCTTTACGTATGCTTTTACTACTCGAGCGCCTGCTACCGTTTCCTGCATAATGTGATTGATACCGTCCAGCTTCCTTTGTACAACGGCAAATAAAGGTGCGGTTTTCTTCAGAAAGAAGGTTACGATTATTGCCACAAGTGGGAGACCGCAGGCCGCTATCAATGCAAATTTTGGAGATTGCCTGTATAACATAAAAATACCGCCGGCGAACATAACGGTATTACGAACAAATCCACGGACAAGCATCATAACCATGTTTTGTACCTGTGTTACATCGTTGGTAAGCCGTGTTACCAGAGACCCGGTGGATATTTTATCGGTCTGCTCAAAAGAAAGATTCATGATCTTGCTAAAAAGATCTTTGCGAAGGTCATTTCCAAAACCCTGTGCGGCTAAATTTGCAAATACTCCGCACAGAATACCGAAAATACCGCCTATGATTACCGTGAGTATCATGCGTATACCTACGGTTACTATTAAAGAAAAGTTACTAAGTAAAACACCTTTATCTACGATGTCTGCCATCATATCCGGTTGAATAAGATCCATAGCTACCTCTCCAACCATAAACAGCGGCGCAAGCAAACAAAGTATCCAATATTTTTTTATGTATTTTAGCATTGTGTCAGATCCCTTCGTATATATTCGGTAAGCTCATCCAAAAGCGCCATGAGCTCTGCCTCTTTTTCGGCACCTATCCGTGCTGTAATAGCATCATCTGCCGCATCCAACTTATCGAAAACTTTTGATGCAACTGCTGTGCCTTTATCGGTCAGGTATAGCTTGGAATTACGTTTATCGGCAGTGTCTGTCTCTTTGATTAGGTGTTTTTCCTCAATCATGCTTTTTACCGCTTGATTTACCGCCGAAGTCGTAATGTTCGCAAATTCTGCAATATCCCGTTGACCGGAACCCGGATGTCTTAGCAAGAACATCAAAACAGTTCTGTAGGAATCCGGAATTCCCTCTGCCTGCGTTACTGCTTTAACGTAGTTGTCCCACGCCCGGCGCGACCTTCCTACGGCACGCATTAATGTCTGTCTTTTCTTCATTACATTGCCTTTCAATTAAGAAATAATTAAGTACTTAATTATTTTATACTAAATATAAGGCGATGTCAATAATATTAAGTAAAAAAGAACATAACAAAACAACCCAAGATATCTTGGATCATAATGATTAATAAGAGTCTTATATAAAAGAAAAAGAGTCATAAAGATTCTATAAGAATCGTTACAACTCATAAAGATTGCGGGAATATTGAAATTTTGAATAATTTATGGTATAATGCAATCGATTTGATAAACTTGAATTTGTCTAACGGATTTGCACCGCACCAAAGCCTCCCTTTACACAAGGGAGCCTTGGGCGCTGTAAGCGCCAGTTAACCAAACTTGAATTTGACGAAGGAGGTATCTCTATGAAAAAGAAATTGTATTATGTAATACCTTTTGTAGCCGTTCCGCTATTGTTGCTACTCTGCGAGTTGCTTAACAATGCAAAGCTACTACAAATGTCCCCTTACATTCTTGGTACTTTGCTTTTGCTTTTTTCTTTGGCCATGGGCTTTTTCTCTACCACCCACAGAACTTTTGATTATTTGCTAACCGCAATTATGCCCATATCGCTGTTCTGTTGTATGTTTATTGCTGGATTTTTGGATAAAAGCGACTTAGAAACCCGATTCCATCTATATAAAGCAGTTAATGCTGCATTCCAGCCTATTGCACTGCAATTATATTTTCTTATGGCAATCGCGACTTTCTTGGCTTCCTTTAAGTCTTTTAGAAATATTAAGGGCCGAATTTCAAAACGATAAATTCCAATTTGTCGGTCTGTTTGATAAGAATATGCAAAAAAACACCCTATGACTTTTTACGGTCATAGGGTGTCTTCATTTTTTTCATTTGTCGTAAATGTGTCGTAAATCGGTTTTTATAGAGTTTCAAAAACCCTGTAATACCGCTATTTTACGGCATTTTCTTAATCAAGAGATTTCATAGTGGGGAAGAGAAGAACGTCTCTGATTGCGGCAGAGTCGGTGAAGAGCATGCAGAGACGGTCGATACCGTATCCGATACCGCCCGTGGGGGGCATACCGATCTCAAGTGCATTCATGAAGTCCTCATCTGTGCGGTTAGCTTCCTCATCACCCTGTGCAAGAAGCTCTTCCTGAGCCTTGAATCTCTCTCTCTGGTCGATAGGATCGTTAAGCTCGGAATAAGCATTACACATCTCCCAACCGTTCATGAACATCTCAAAACGCTCAACGTACGCGGGATCATTGGGTTTCTTCTTGGTGAGGGGAGAAATTTCGATGGGATGATCCATAACGAAGGTGGGCTGAATAAGGTGCTTTTCTGCAAATTCCTCAAAGAAGAGAGCGAGAATATCACCCTTCTTATGACGATCCTCAAATTCAACGTGATGCTCCTTCGCGATTGCCTTAGCATCTTCGTCAGTGTGGATATCGTTAAAATCAACGCCTGCATACTTCTTAACGGCATCAACCATAGTGATACGCTCAAAGGGCTTGCCGAGATCCATCTCAATACCGTTGTATACGATAGTGGTTGTGCCGAGAACTTCTTTGGCTACGTGACGGAACATATTCTCGGTAAGATCCATCATACCGTGGTAATCGGTATAAGCCTGATACAGCTCCATAAGAGTAAACTCGGGGTTATGACGGGTATCAAGTCCCTCGTTACGGAATACACGACCGATCTCGTATACTCTTTCAAGACCGCCGACAATAAGTCTCTTAAGGTAAAGCTCAAGAGATATACGGAGCTTAAGATCTTCGTCAAGAGCATTAAAATGGGTCTCGAAGGGTCTTGCGGCCGCACCGCCTGCATTAGAAACAAGCATAGGGGTCTCAACCTCCATAAAGCCGAGACTGTCAAGATAACGTCTGATAGAGGTGATTATACGTGAGCGGGTAATAAAGGTCTTTTTGACATCGGGATTCATTATAAGGTCAGTATAACGCTGACGGTAACGCATATCGATATTAGTAAGACCGTGGTATTTCTCAGGAAGGATCTGAAGGCTCTTGGTAAGCAGGGTAACGGTTGCAGCATGAATACTGATCTCACCGGTCTTGGTTCTGAATACCTCACCTGTGATACCAACTATATCACCTATATCCATCTTTTTGAAATCTTTGTAAGCATCTTCACCAAGGGTATCACGTGCAACGTAAGCCTGAATTGTACCCTCAAGGTCCTGAACGTTACAGAATGATGCTTTACCCATGATTCTCTTGGACATCATACGTCCGGCAACGGAAACTACCTTACCCTCAAGGGACTCAAAATTATCTTTAACCTCAAGAGAATGGTGAGTAACATCATACTTGGTTATCTTAAAGGGGTCTTTATCTGCACTCTGAAGCTCTGCGAGCTTTTCGCGTCTTATTTTAAGTAACTCATTGAGATTAGGCTCGGCATTAGCCGGCTGATTGTTACGAACTTCCTCGCTCATTTTAATATAATCCTTTCGCTGTTATTACTGTGATGTTAAGCTCTTTCAACGCTGAGTATCTCAAGTGCCATTTCTCCTGCAGGGGAGTGAACGGTAACAGTGTCACCTTTCTTTGCACCGATAAGAGCTGCACCGATGGGTGACTGGTCAGAAATCTTACCGTTGAGTGCATCTGTCTGGTTTGAACCTACGATATGGTACTGCTTTTCAACACCGAGTTTAAGATTTTTAACCTTTACAACAGAACCAAGGTTAACTGTGTCGGATGCAACGTCAGTATCCTTAATAACTTTAGCATGAATAATAAGCTCCTCAAGCTCAGCGATACGAGCCTCAACTTTTGCCTGCTCGTTCTTTGCTTCATCGTATTCACTGTTCTCGGAAAGGTCACCGTAAGAACGTGCGATAGCAAGCTGCTCTTTTACTTCGGGGCGGCGGGTTGTTTTAAGATAGTCAAGCTCGTCAACGAGGCTCTTATAGCCTTCTTCGGTATAAAGCATTTCTTTAGCCATTTTAGTATATCTCCTTATGGATTCAATATATTACTTAATTATTCTGTGAGAGCCTTGATGGCTGCCATAAGCTGGTTGTCATCCTCATCACTTATTTTGTATATGCTGACGCCGCGGAGGCTTTCATCAAGCTCTACCACAACATCGGGTACAACGCCGATTCCGTCATAATTATCGGAGAAGGGAGGATTGTACTTGCTGGTTGACAGCTTAAGTCCGGTACCATCCTTAAGATTCAGGATGCTCTGCATAGTTCCTTTACCGTAGGTAGTGGTTCCTACGAGAGTTATATTCTTGAGAAGTCCTTTAGCTGCATAATCCTTGAGAGCTGCAGAAAACAACTCGGCCGCAGAAGCGGTGTTTCCGTTGGTCAGGACGGCAATCGGAATCTCAAAATAATTTTCATCGGAATAAATTACGCCCTCTTCAGAACCGTCACTGTTGATCACTCTGATAATGGGACCATATGGAAGCAGAAAATCAAGAACGGAACAGATAACGTTAAGATCACCGCCGGGGTTATTTCGCAGGTCAATGACAAGCTTATTTACACCGCTGTTATGGAAATTTGTAACAGTGGTCATAAACTGCTCTGCAGCTTTGCCGTTAAAGCTGTCTATACGGATTATTCCGATTGATTTGTCACCCTCATAAACGTGACTGAACACATCCTGAGTGGTTATTTTCTTCCTTGTTACAGAGAAGGGGATCGACTCCATTTCGTTACTGTCTGCTTTAGGTCTGTACACCTTGAAGTTGGCATTTGTACCTTCCTCACCAAGCATAAGATCTATTGCGAGATCATATCCTACCTCGAGGACATTCTGTCCTTCTACCTCGTATATCAGATCACCTATCTGCAGGTCTGATTCTAAGGCAGGGGAGTTTTCTATAATGTTTACTATCTCGATATATCCGTTTATTGTGTCGTATATAACGTGAATACCGATTCCTACCATATTTCCAACAGCGGTCTCCATATATGAAGAATAGCTTTCTTCGTTCATGTATGAGGAGTATCTATCCCCGGTTCCGGAAGTATATCCGTACATAACGTAATCGAGGATTCTATCGTAATCAAGATCGCCAATGTAATTTTCTCTGTACTTTTCATCTATGATCGCCAGTTTGTCAATTATTTTCTGAAGATCCTCGTTATACTGACTTTCAGTATCGCTTGATGTATCAACTGCAGGAACATCAGCTCTGTCGGTGATCAGTACATAGGTTGTCATAAAAGTAACAAGGCAAATGGCAATCGCTGTGAAAATAAATATTGGAAGGGAGATCTTTTTTGACATAATAAACCTTTCTCTGCCTTGAAAAAATCAGAGACAAATATTTAGTTACGGCTGGGCTACGATAAGCAAAGGATCATAGCGTACGCCGTTTACACGGTACTCGAAGTGAACGTGGACACCGGTGGAAGTACCCGTGGTACCGGCTTTGGCAATGACCTGTCCCTGGGAAACGTAGTCTCCTGCTTTGACCACAAGAGAGTTATTGTGTGCATAGAGAGTAGATTTTCCTCCGCCATGGTCAATTACAACGTAATGACCGTAACTTTTGTGAAACTCTGCTACAATAACTTTACCGCCATTGGAAGCGTATACGTTAGTATTAAGAGCACACGGAATATCTATTGCCTGATGGTTATCCCAGTATCCAAATATCCATCTATAACCGAATTTAGAAGAAATGCGAGAATAATTTGTGGGAAGAGGCCAGATAAACTCGCCGCCTATATACACATTATCCTTGCTCATAAGCTCCTGAATGTACTTTTCAAGCTCTTCGCTCTTTTTTTCTTCTTCATCTTTTTGCTTTTTATATTCGGAGTACCAATCAGCATATTCTGCTCTCAGATCTGCTCTGATTTTATCAACTTCTGCGTGGGCTTTCTCAAGAGATAACTTCTCTGCGTCAAGCTCAGCCGAATATTTGTCCTGGAGTACTTTAGCCTCCAAAAGTTGCTGCTGCTGGAACTCATATTCCGCTTTCTGCGCCTGATAATCTTTCATAAGTCTATTATCGTATTCGATCATAGAATTTATGTACTCAAAACGAAGAAGAAAATCTGTTAGATCCTGAGAACCAAATATCATTTCAAGATATGAAACATTACCCTCTTCGTATGCAACGCGGACACGATTTTTAAAGCGCTGATATTGTTCGGCAATATCAGCTTCCTTTTCTGCAATCTCGAGAGTCTTAGCTTCTATCTGTGTTTTGAGCTCGGAAATAAGAAGATTTGTTTGCTCTATTTTCTGAGCAGTAAGCTCTATTTTTTCATCGATTATAGCGGCTTCTTCATCTGCAGCTTTCTGATCTGCACTGATACTGTCAAGCTTTTTCTGCGTCTCCTTCATCTGCTGCTTGAGCTTTTCAATAGCAGCCTCATACGACTGTATGGTTGCGTTGTTGTATGACGCTGCCTCAACGGGAGCAGAGGAGGGAAGGACGAGAAATAAAGTTGATACAGTAACAAACGTAAGTACTATCGATGTTATTCTTACGATAATTGATTTACACATGTTATATCCTTTCAGTGTTTTTTCTTGGCAGATCCCTTATGCCTTAAGATACTTTCTAAGGGACGTACAGCTTCCGATTATACCTGTCAGAATACCAATGATGACAAAGCCTGCAAGCAACAGCATGTTTACTTCGGTGAAGGGAAGTATTGATAACATCTGGATGTTGGAAGCGGCATTGTTTTCAATATATCTGTATATTAGATATACAATAAAATATGCAATACCACCGGAAAGCAGACCGATTATAATTCCTTCAAAGATAAATGGAATGGTAATAAACCAGCTTGATGCACCGATATATCTCATGATCTCTATCTCGTTTCTGCGAGCAAAGACCGCAAGCTTGATGGTGTTTACTATTACAAATACACTTACAACGAACAGTATTGCAAGGAACCAAACTCCAACAATGGAGATACCGTTCTTGATACTATCGATGGTATTGGCAACGTTAAGTCTGTTGTTGACCTTGTATATACCGTCTATCTGTATAAGTTGGTAGTAAAGAGTGGAGGCCTTTGAGTTGTCGTTGTAGGTGATGTGGAAAGTGTCCGGAAGAGGATTTTCCTCGCCTTCAAGCTCAGCATAAACATCACCGAACTCGCCTGCGTTTGCCTTCAATTCTTCAAGTGCCTCATCTTTTGTGATATGATCCACAGAATTGATGTTTTCAAGCTTGTCTATCTGATCCTTTATAGATGCAATTTCTTCATCGGTAAGATCATAATCAGCAAAAGCAACCATCTCGTTCATCAAACCGAGACGATCAACATTTTTGTTTATATTTAATATAATAAGAGCGAATCCACCGATAACGATAAGACAACTCATAAGAACTGTTACCGATGCAATAGACATTACTCCGTTTCGCCACAAGCTTTTGAAACTCTCGCCGATCAGGTATGTAAGGCTGTATCTTCTTTTCATTCGAACATACCTCCAACGTGATCATCAACGATTTTACCGTCATTGAGGGTAATGACTCTTTTTTGGAAATAATCTACCAATTTTTGATCGTGTGTAACCACTATAACGGTTTTGTCAAGACGGTTGATCTTTATAAGCAGATTCATGATTTCCATACTCATTTTGGGGTCTATGTTACCGGTAGGCTCGTCAGCAATGATGATCTTGGGGTTGTTTGCAAGTGCACGTGCAAGAGCAACGCGCTGTTTCTCACCGCCGGAGAGTTCACTTGGGAAACAATCGAATTTATCGTAGAGGTTGACTGTGCTGAGAATAGCAGGAACACGCTTTCTTATCTTCTTAGCCGGTGTACCTACCGCTCTCATCGCAAATGCAACGTTTTCATATACTGTTTTATTGGGGAGAAGACGGAAATCCTGAAATACTACACCAAGCTCCCGTCTGTATTTGGGAACGCGGTAGTTCTTCATTTTTGTAAGATCGTGATTGTTTACAAAAACTTGACCGGATGTAACGATCTCCTCGCGGAGAAGAAGCTTCATAAGTGTACTTTTTCCGGCACCGGAATGACCGACAATGAATACGAATTCACCGTCGTTAACATGGAAATCCACGCCGCCCAAAGCTATTACGCCGTTACTGTAAACCTTTTTCACGTTTTTGAAGTCGATCATAACTTCGCGCTTTTTTCCTTTCGCAGTAATAATGTTTTTTTGTGTACGGTTATTGCAACAAGGCGACTGTCCCCATGAATATTTATGATTTACATTTGATGTAAATACAAAAACAATGGAGACAGCCTACTTTAATGTTAAAATTTTACAGGTTTTGATACCAGATACTTCTTAACCATAAGAGCGACCTTAAAGGTGATCGCGTGCTCAAACTCACGAAGATCAAGACCGGTGAGCTTACGGATTTTCTCAAGTCGGTATACAAGAGTGTTACGGTGAACGAACAGCTTACGTGATGTTTCGGACACGTTAAGGTTGTTCTCAAAGAAACACTGGATGGTCATAAGGGTTTCTCTGTCAAGAGATTCGAGAGATCCCTTCTTGAATACTTCCTGAAGAAACATCTCACAAAGTGTAGTGGGGAGCTGGTAAATAAGACGTCCAATACCAAGATTCTCGTATGTAATTATGTTCTTTACAGTATCAAATACCTTGCCTACCTCAAGTGCGACCTGAGCCTCCTTGTAGGAACGTGCAAGATCCTTGATGTTTTCAACAGGAGTACCGATACCGATGGAAACCTTGGTAAAGAACTCTGCGTTGATAGTATCTGCAATAGTCTTTGCGGTTTTTTCAACTTCACGCATATCAAAACCGGCTTTAAGCTCCTTAACAAGAGCAATATCAGTCTCATTTACGCTGATAACATAATCCTTGGTCTTGTCGGGGAACATGCTCTGTACCATCTCGAAAGGAAGCGTTTCGGTCTTGGCATGGAACTTAATAAGCATAACTATACGTATCTCGTCAGCGCTGAAGCGAAGCTCTTTGCTCTTGACAAAGATATCGCTGGGGAGAATATTGTCGAGAATTATATTTTTAATGAAGGAGCTCTTATCATATTTCTCGTCGTAAAGGTTTTTTATGTTTGAGAGAGAAACCGCAAGAAGTGCAGCGGTACGGAATGCGGTCTTGTCCTCACCTTCAACAAAAACAATGTATTCGGATTTGGTACTGTCATCAATGGAACGGTATGTATAACCGTCAGAAGTTACAGACTCAGAGGTATAACTAAGTTCATCTTTGATGCCCTGACGGGATTCCCCAATCTTGACAAGTTCACTACAGGCGATAATAACTCCTGTATCGTCAATAACGCCGATAACGCGATCTACCGCGTCCTTCATCTGATGAATTATACCTTGAAACAATCTGTTAGCCATTTGCTGTGATGCTCCTTTCACATTTTAAACTTAATTTATTTTCAGATTATTATAACTCAAATTCATACGCAAGGGCTGAGAGAACAAACCCGGATGCTGTTTCACATCTGAGTATTCTTCTACCCAAGTTTACTGTAAGCATACCGCACTCACGGGCAAATTCTGCTTCTTTTTGGGAAAAACCACCCTCAGAACCGATCACTATTGATATATCTGTGATATCTGCTTCTCGCGAACGGATAAGCTGCTTAAGAGGGAGTGCACCGTCACCTTCGTAACAGAACAAGGGGAGAGAAGCATGTGAAGCTTCTCTTATAGCGGAAGAAAAATCAAGCGGTTCACGTACCGGAACCATAGCAGCTCGTCCGCATTGCTTGGCTGCCTCAAGAGAAATCTTATTACGGCGAGTTTGCTTCTTATCAGCGGTAGAGTCTTTTGCTTTAACTACGCATCTTTCGCTAAAAAACGGTATGATACATGAAGCACCTGTCTCTACCGCTTTTTGTATTATTGTGTCAAATTTATCACCCTTTGGCATTGCTTGATAAAGCGTGATAAAATGAGGAGGTTCGTTTTGACTCTTCTTCTCAGTGAGAATTTCCAGTGCTACCGCTTCCGGTAAAAAGGCGGTTATTATACACTCATACTCATTACGCGCCATATCACAAACGGTAACGCTGTCACCTACTGCCATTCTGAGGGAGTAGGATATGTGGTGCGCATCATCACCGGTTATTATTATTTGCCCATTTGAGGGTACACTGTTTTCAACAAAAAATCTTGGCATAACACATCTCCGAAAGAACAATCGGTTTTATTGCCACATTTCACAAAAAAAATAAGCATTATTTGTACTTATTATACTATGTTTTTGGTATTTTGTCAAATCTTTTTTTGCCTATTTTGTTAATTATTTGTGAAATTACAAAGGAAACTTGAATGAGTATAGACAAATCATACATAAAACAGCATAAAAAACGCGGTGCCTATTATGGCACCGCGTTTTATGATAGATATTACGGCTTTTTGTACTGTAAAGCTACTGCACACCACTCATTTTCGTGGAGCTCATCAAAGGGAACAAATCCTACTTCTTCAAGCGCAGTAACAGTAATTTCTTGTTTGCTGTCAACTATTCCGGATACGATAAGAATTGCATTGTCGTCAATATACTTTGGAAGATCGGGCGCCATTCTTATTATTATCTCCGAGACAATATTTGCAGTTACAAAATTGTATTTACCGTATTCAAGGGTTACATTTGAGAGAAGATCGGAAACATCACAGGAAACGTTGGTAACTCTGTTTGATGCAATATTATCTTTTGCCACTCTTACTGCAACAGGGTCGATATCGTAAGACGAACATCTCTGTGCACCAAGCTTTGATGCACAGATGGCAAGTATGCCGCTGCCTGTACCGATGTCGAGCAGATGCTCCCCTCCGTGAAGATGCTTTTCAAGAAGACGCATTACAAGTCTTGTGGTTTCATGTGAACCTGTACCAAAAGCCATTCCGGGATCCATCTCAACCAGAATACCGTTTTTTGGAAGCTCACATTTTTCCCATGGAGGGCAGACTACTATTCGTTCACCTATATTTATAGGCTTGTAGTACTGTTTCCAAGAACTTGCCCACTCATTCTCGTTGAGTCCAAGTGTTTCAATACTTGCTTCAACATTGTTTGCGGCAAAACGCTCTTTGAGGAAAGAAATATTTTCTCCGAGAGGTCTGTCACCGGAAATATATATTGATACCGATACGATATTCTTGTCAGCATTTAATATAGTCTCATCGATTAGTTCACCGTATACGGTGTTGAGCCCGGTTTCTATGTCACTGTAATCTTCTATCATAAGACCCGGATCGACCACACTCATGATATTACATACAGTGTCACGGTATTTGAGCTCGCAGGTAACTTTTATCTGTATCCAAATATTATTTTCCATTATTTGAAATCCTTAAATAGACGTTTAAAAAAGCTTGTATGTTTCTGATAGTTGTTTTCTCCGCAGCTGTCGGCAAAGTTCTTCAGAAGTTCTTTCTGCTTTCCGCTAAGCGATTTCGGTACCTCGACATTTACTGTGAAGATAAGATCACCGCGCTTTTTGGAGTTGACAAAGGGAATACCTTTTTCTTTGAGAGTGAATCTTGTACCGGGCTGAGTTCCTTCAGGAATATTATACTTCTGTTTACCCTCAAGTGTGGGAATTTCGATTTCAGCACCGAGAGCTGCTTCGGTAAAGGTTATCGGGACATCACAGTAGATGTTGTATCCGTCTCTCTCGAAATAAGCATGGGGACGTACAGATACTTCTATGATCAGATCTCCGGGATATCCTCCGTTTTTGCCGTCATGACCCTCTCCGCGCAGTGCGATACGCTGACCGTCATCGATTCCGGCAGGAATAGAGACACTGAGTTTTTTTGTTGTCTTTATATATCCAGTACCGCGACAGTTTGAACAGGGTTCTTTAATTATCTTACCGGTTCCGCGACAAGCAGAACAGGGCTGAGAAGACTGAAATACTCCGAAAGGTGTTCTTTGAGCAGTGGATACCTTACCGGTACCATGACAAGTAGAACAAGTCTCGGGAGATGTTCCTTTCTTGGCACCGCTGCCTGAACATTCTGTACATTTTCCTACACGGCCAAATGAAATATCTTTCTTGCATCCGAATGCAGCTTCTTCAAATGAAACGGTTACCGATGCGTATATATCCTCTCCGGGGATCGGTCCGTTTCGTCTTCCTGACGAGGAAGATGAACCGCCGAAAAAGCTTGAAAAAATATCGCCGAAATCAAAACCGCCAAAGCCGCCACCAAAGTCAAATCCGGTTCCGCCGCGGGAGGGATCGAATGCCGCATGACCGAACTGATCGTACTGGGAACGTTTTTCGCTGTCAGAGAGAACGGCATAGGCCTCGTTGGCTTCCTTAAACTTTGCTTCTGCCTCTTTATCACCGGGATGCATATCGGGATGATATTTCTTGGCAAGGGAGCGGTACGCCTTTTTTATTTCATCGTCAGAGGCACCCTTAGCAACACCGAGTACCTCGTAATAATCGCGTTTTTCTTCTGCCATAGTTATGCTGTGATCCTTTTTACTGATTTAAATAAAGTAATGATAAAACCCGAAAAGCAGGGAATATTCGACTGCTTTCAAGCAATCGAATATCCCTGCGGAATAGGTGTAGTTATTAGTTTTCGCCGGTCTTGTCTTCGTACTCAGCGTTGTAGAAGGTACCGTCGCCGCCCTGTGCACCTGCGCCGGGATTAGCAGTACCGTCAGCACCCTGAGGGCCAGCCTGCTGATAGAGCTTCTCAGAAATAGCGTAGAATGCCTTTTCAAGAGCCTCGGTATCAGCCTTAATAGCTTCAGTATCTCCGCCTTTGATAGTCTCGCGGAGCTTCTCAATAGCTGCGTTTATAGGAGCCTTATCAGCATCGGTTACCTTGTCGCCAAGCTCGCTGAGTGCCTTCTCGGACTGGAAGATAAGAGTATCTGCATGGTTCTTTACCTCTACAGCTTCCTTGATCTTCTTGTCTTCGTCTGCAAACTTCTCTGCGTCCTTAACAGCCTTATCAATGTCTTCCTGACTCATGTTGGTAGAAGAAGTGATAGTGATATGCTGTTCCTTGCCGGTGCCCTTATCGGTTGCGGTTACATTAACGATACCGTTAGCGTCAATGTCAAAGGTTACCTCGATCTGAGGAATTCCACGGGGAGCGGCAGGAATACCGTCAAGAACGAAGCGGCCGAGAGTGGTGTTGCCTGCAGCCATTTCACGCTCACCCTGAAGAACGTGAATCTCAACGGATGTCTGACCGTCGGCAGCGGTGGAATATACCTGACTCTTCTTTACGGGGATTGTGGTGTTACGATCAATGATTCTGTTGAATACACCACCGAGAGTTTCAATACCGAGAGAAAGAGGAGTAACATCAAGGAGAAGAAGATCCTTGACCTCACCGCCGAGAACGCCTGCCTGAATAGCAGCACCGACAGCTACACACTCATCGGGGTTGATACCCTTGAAGGGCTCCTTGCCAATAAACTTCTTAACTGCTTCCTGTACAGCAGGGATTCTGGTAGAACCACCAACAAGAAGAACTTTATCTATCTGTGAGGGAGAAAGACCTGCATCGGAAAGTGCACGCTTTGTAGGAACGATTGTAGCTTCTACAAGATCAGCGGTGATCTCGTCAAACTTAGCCTTTGTAAGAGTGCCGTCAAAATGCTTGGGTCCGGAAGCATCTGCGGTAATGAAGGGAAGATTGATATTGGTGGTGGTTACGCCGGAAAGCTCGATCTTTGCTTTCTCGGCTGCTTCCTTGAGTCTCTGAAGCGCCATCTTATCCTGACGGAGATCAATGCCATTCTCTTTCTTGAATTCTTCTGCGATCCAGTTGATAACTCTCTCGTCAAAATCGTCACCGCCGAGCTTATTGTTACCTGCGGTTGCAAGAACCTCAAATACACCATCAGAGATTTCGAGAACAGACACGTCGAAGGTACCGCCACCAAGGTCGAATACCATTACCTTCTGGTCGTCATCCTTATCCATACCGTAAGCAAGAGCAGCAGCGGTAGGCTCGTTGATAATTCTCATTACCTCGAGACCTGCGATCTTACCTGCATCCTTAGTAGCCTGACGCTGTGCATCGGTGAAGTATGCAGGAACAGTGATAACAGCCTGAGTAACCTGAGTGCCAAGATATGCTTCTGCATCAGCCTTCAGCTTCTGAAGTATCATTGCGGAGATCTCCTGAGGAGTATATTTCTTGTCATCGATAGCAACTTTGTAGTCAGAACCCATCTCGCGCTTGATACTGCTAATGGTTCTGTCGGGGTTGGTGATACTCTGTCTCTTAGCAACCTGACCAACGCGGCGCTCTCCGTCCTTAGAGAAAGAAACGACAGAGGGAGTGGTTCTGGCACCCTCGGGGTTGGTGATAACGGTGGGCTCGCCGCCCTCGTAAACTGCTACGCAAGAGTTAGTTGTTCCAAGATCTATACCTACTATTTTTCCCATTTTAATTGTTCCTCCTAAAATAATATCAAAATATAATTTTTTTGATTGGATTTATTAGTTTGCTACTTTTACCATTGCAAAACGAATTATCTTATCGCCTCTGCGGTAACCCTTCTGTAATACTTCAATGACCTCGTTCTCTCCGTACGACTCGTCTTCTACATGCATTACTGCATTGTGTACTTCGGGATCAAACTGCTCTCCGAGAGCGGGGATCTCAGTGATACCCATTTTCTCAAGTGAATCAGCGAAACCCTTCATTATAAGAACAACACCTTCGGATACTTTATCTCCGTCTGCAAACTGTACAGCTCTTTCCATATTGTCGTATATGGGGAGAATGTTTGAGATAGCATCGGAATACGCATCGGAATATATTCCTTCGCGTTCCTTCTGGGTTCTTCTGCGGAAGTTGTCGTACTCGGCAAGAACTCTCATATATTTATCATTCAGCTCTTCGTAAGCCGCTTCCTTTTCAGAAAGTGCTTTAGCAGTCTCTTCCAGCTCTTTCTTTATTTTCTTGCTGTCTTTATCTGCTTTCTTGCCCGAAGAGCATTCCTTTTTCTTGTCGGTTGCTGTTTCTTCAGCTGCATCCTCAAGCACAGTTTCTTTGATTTCTTCTGACATTTGGAACTCCTTGTTTAATTATTATCACTGTTATTGCCTTCTTCAAGAGCGGCATTTCCGTTTACCGTTTCTGATATTGCCGCTGAAAGCTGATTAACGGTAGAAATAACTCGTGAGTAGTTCATTCGCCTCGGACCGATAATACCGATGGCACCTACTACACGGCCACCCTCCTTTATTGTCTTGAACACAAGCGTAGAATCGTTCATGGTATTAACACTGTTTTCTGAACCGATGAACACATTTACCTTGCTGTCATCTGCATCTGCAACAAGCTGCAGTAACTGATCCTTTTGCTCAAACAAATTAAGCATTCCTTTGAGACGGGATATGTCGGAGTACTCGGGGTACTGGAGCAGAAGATCTGCACCCTCTACCTTTACGTCACCGCTGTCTGACTCGCTGAGCGCATCGTAGACACATTTTATAGCAGGGGAGACTATCCGGTAGGATACACCCATTTGTCTTTCTATCTCCATTATCTTGGGGAGTGTTATCTCGTCTGCGGTAAGACCTGCTATACACTCAGTAAGTACCGTACCGAGCTTGATCATTTCTTCCTTTTGAAACTCGCTGTCAAGCTTAACGTATTTTGTCTTTACTGTGCTGACACCGGTGAGCATTACGAGAACAAGACTTGATGAATCAACAGGGATAGCTTCAAATCTATTTACCGTACAACTGGCAGGACGCGGCTTGATAGACAGACCTGTATAATTTGTCATAGAGGATGCAAGCTTTGTTGCTCTGTCAATGAGCTTATCGAGCTCAAGCATTTTTGCATGCATAAGCTGATTTAACTCAAATATCTCTTGGGCTGTCATACTGTATTGCTGAAGAAGAGCATCAACATAGAAACGGTATCCTAAGTTGGATGGCACTCTGCCGGACGAGGTATAAGGGTGTTCGAGGTATCCCATTGCCTCAAGCTCAGCCATCTCATTACGAATAGTAGCAGAGGAGTAGGCTAACTGCTTGAATTGGGTGAGGTATTTTGATCCAACAGGTTCACCCTCGTCAATATGAGCATCAACAATAGCTTTCAGTATAAGTTTCTTTCTGGCACTGAGGTCATTATCCGATGGTTTCAACGTATCATCACCTCCCGAAAAATAAAGCGAGGCCGTAAAAGGAAACTCTGTTTTAGCACTCTTTGATGTTAAGTGCTAACCTACATAGAATTTACCATTTTACGGCCTAAAAGTCAATATCTTTTGACGTGGAAAATGTTAATTATTTGTGAACGATAATGAATTCGGAAATAGGGGTGGGATCATCAAGGCTGTGGGGGTGGTGATCGCAGTCAGGCTTAAGGATAGTTTTTATTGTGCCGCCGAGTTCCTCGTATTTCTTAACAAAGAGCTCACCGTTCTCACAGTAGGGAACAAGACGGTCAATGAGGCCTGCAACAAGAACGCAAGGAATCTTATCTGCAACAAGCTTTTCAATCTTATCAAGGGGATTGCCGCTAAATGTTTTAGCACTCTCATCGGTGATACCGTAGTGTTCTTTACATTCTTTCCAACAGAAATCATCTCCGCCACCTTTTCCAAAGTTACCGGGCCAGCTTCTGATATCACATACGGGAGCATCGAGATATATTACAGCAATATCCTCCGGGTACTCGGCAGTATAATTAACGGTATAGAGACCACCGCGGCTGAAACCAAACATTGCACACTTAGCGGAAAGGGAATATTTTTCAACAAGAGCATCCTTAAAGGGCTTCATAAGTGCTATTGCACCGGGGGCACCGTACATATCGCTTACAGAATAGTATGCGATTGCCCAACCCTTTGAAAGAAGATCCATATCAACGGTATCAAATGCAGAGAAGAACTCTGCTCTCCATACCCAAGGATTTCCTTCTGCAGGTGTTTTGGGGAGAACGATGAGTCCGTCGTGACTGTTGAATGAAAAGTCATGACGTTCATAATCACGCCAATCTGATACGGTTATATTTTCGATTTTCATTTTTGTGCTCCTTTTACTGTTTTATTTTATTTTATTTGTTTAATAATTTCTTCAGATACATGCCGGTGTACGACCCATCACAAGCGGCTACTTCTTCGGGAGTTCCGACGGCAACAAGCTGTCCACCCTTGTCTCCACCCTCAGGTCCAAGGTCTATAATGTGGTCTGCAGTTTTAATAATATCAAGGTTGTGCTCAATGACAATAACGGTATTTCCGTTGTCAACCAAACGCTGAAGCATAGAGATCAGCTTTCGTACGTCGTCACTGTGAAGACCTGTTGAAGGCTCGTCAAGAAGGTATATTGTTTTACCTGTGCTTCTCTTGGCAAGTTCTGTTGCAAGCTTTACTCTTTGAGCCTCTCCTCCGGAAAGGGTAGTTGATGACTGACCTATCTTGATATATCCGAGACCAACATCAAGCATTGTTTGAAGTTTATTTTTGATCGAGGGAAGACCATCGAAGAAAGATACACCTTCTTCTACTGTCATTTCAAGGACTTCATATATATTCTTTCCTCTGTAACGGACCTCAAGCGTCTCTCTGTTGTACCTTTTTCCGTTACATACATCACAGTTTACGTATACATCGGGAAGAAAGTGCATTTCGATACGTTTTACTCCGTCACCCTCGCAAGCTTCACATCTACCTCCCCTTACGTTAAAGGAGAAGCGTCCTGCCTTGTATCCTCTTGCCTTTGCATCAGGGGTCTTGGCAAATAACTCACGTATTTCACCGAAAAGGCCGGTGTAGGTAGCGGGATTGGAGCGAGGTGTTCTGCCTATAGGACTCTGGTCAATGGCAATTATTTTATCAAGGTACTCAATTCCCTCGATTTTTTTGTATTTACCGGGATAGGTGATTGCGCCGTTCAGCTCGTCTGCCAGCACCTGATGAAGTATAGAATTTACAAGAGAAGATTTTCCCGAGCCGGAAACACCGGTCACACAGGTAAGAGTACCGAGAGGGAATGATACATTAATGTTCTTCAGGTTGTTTTCGGCAGCTCCTAATATCTTCAGATATTTACCGTTACCTTTTCTTCTTTCCTTTGGAACCTCTATCTTCATTCTGCCGGACAGATATGCACCTGTTATTGATGCAGGATCTTTTTTCAGCTCTTCGGGTGTACCTGCTGCAACTATCTGACCACCGTGGATGCCGGCACCCGGACCTATATCTACGATATAGTCAGCTGCTTCCATGGTTTCCTCATCATGTTCAACAACGATAACACTGTTGCCGAGATCACGAAGAGACTTCAGGGTGTTGATTAGCTTGCTGTTATCTCTCTGATGAAGACCTATACTTGGCTCGTCAAGGATATAAAGCACACCTACAAGGGAAGATCCGATCTGTGTAGCAAGACGTATTCTCTGCGCTTCTCCACCGGAAAGCGTTCCCGCTCTTCTTGATAAGGTGAGGTAGTCAAGTCCTACACTGCAGAGAAAATTGAGTCGTGACTTTATTTCTTTGAGTATTTCCTTGGCAATTATTTTTTCTGTCTCTGTGAGAACTAATTCCTCGGTAAATTTATGTGCTTCAGAAACAGATTTTGAACAGAATTCATCTATGTTTATGCCACCTACAGTTACCGCCAGGGTAGTATCCGAAAGACGTCTTCCTTTACATTTAGGACAGGGCACTTCCTCAACGAACATTTCGTAATAATCATTTCCATATTGAGTGAGACGCTGTTCGATAATATTTACAAGTCCCTCATACCGTACAGTTTGATGGTGTACCTCGCCTCCGAAAAATCTGTCAACGGTATATAGCTCGTTACCGGTACCGTAGAGGAGGGCATTCAGATCATCCTTTGAATATTCGTTAAGTGGGGTGTCAAGGGAATGCCCCATTCGGCTGACAACCTCCATGAGAAGCGGACCGTTCCAACTTTCTGGAATGATAGTTTTGAATCCGTTTACCGCGATAGCTCCTTCGGAGAGGGAAAGTGCTTTGTTGGGAATTATTTTAGCAGGTGAGATTCTTCTTTTTACACCTATACCGAGACATTCCGGGCAGGCACCAAATGGATTGTTGAAGGAGAACATTCTGGGTTCAAGTTCACCAAAGCTGATACCATGCTCCTCGCAGGCATAACTTTGCGAAAATTCCATTGTTTGTTCGTCTTCATCCCCTCTTGGAACAGTCACTATACTTACGTGACCGTCAGCAAGATTGAGAGCGGTTTCAACTGAGTCGGTAAGTCGGCTCTTTATATCCTCTCGCATTACGAGACGGTCAACTATAATATCTATATCGTGTTTTTTGTTTTTCTCGAGTTCAATGGTGTCATCAAGCTCGTACTGTATTCCATCAGCTCTGACCCTTGAATACCCACTTTTCTTGGCATCTGCAAAAACTTTCTCGTGCATACCCTTTTTGCCGCGAACCACGGGGGCGAGAACGAGAAATCTTGCTCCGTCGGGGAGCTCGGATATACGGTCGATTATAACGTCTGTTGATTGCTGTCTTATTTCTTTACCGCATACCGGACAATGGGGAATACCGACCCTCGCATATAGCAATCTGAGATAGTCATATATCTCGGTAACGGTTCCAACTGTTGAACGAGGGTTTTTTGATGTGGTTTTCTGATCGATTGATATAGCGGGGGAAAGACCTTCAATTACATCTATATCAGGTTTATCAAGCTGTCCAAGAAACTGCCTTGCATATGATGATAGTGATTCAACAAATCTTCTGTGACCCTCAGCGTAAATAGTGTCAAAGGCAAGTGATGATTTTCCGGAGCCTGAAGGTCCGGTGAATACTATGAGTTTATCGCGCGGTATAGTAATATCTATGTTTTTAAGATTATTTACCCGTGCTCCTCGCACGGTGAGATTTTTTGACATTTTACTTCCTCTCAGGAAAATTATTTTTGTGCCTTGAGTTCGTTTATCATATCACGTAGGAATGCCGCTTTTTCAAATTCAAGAGCAGAAGCGGCGGCACGCATTTCACGGGTAAGATTTTCGATCTCTTTATCACGCTCGGCAGCAGAAAGCTTTTTACCTTTCTTTTTGCTGCTTTTGTCATTTGTTGCTGCAATATCGATGAGCTCGCGTACTTCCTTTACAACTGATTTGGGCGTGATACCGTTTTCTCTGTTGTAGTCCATTTGTATCTTACGGCGTCGCTCTGTTTCGTCTATTGCTTTTTTTATTGATTTGGTAATAACGTCAGCATACATTATTACTCTGCCTTTTTCGTTTCTTGCCGCACGGCCAACAGTCTGTATCAGTGCGGTTTCAGAACGGAGTATACCTTCCTTGTCTGCATCGAGAATGGCAACAAGGGAAACTTCGGGTATGTCAAGTCCCTCTCTGAGCAGGTTTATGCCTACAAGGACATCGAAAACACCAAGACGAAGATCGCGTATTATCTCCATTCTTTCCATGGATTCGACGTTGTGATGAATATATTTAACCTTGATAGAATTTCCTTCAAGATAGTCAGTGAGTTCTTCTGCCATTTTCTTTGTGAGAGTGGTTACAAGAACTCTTTCTTTTCTCGAAACACATCCCTTTATCTCTGAGATCAGATCGTCTACCTGTCCTTCAATAGGTCTGACAGATATTTCGGGATCAACAAGTCCGGTAGGACGTATTATCTGCTCTACAATTTGCGTGGAATGTTCCTTTTCATAGTCTCCCGGGGTAGCACTTACGTATATGACCTGATTGACCTTTTCTTCAAATTCGTTAAAGTACAGCGGACGGTTATCAAAAGCAGAGGGAAGACGGAAACCGTATTCAACAAGATTCTCTTTTCTTGCTCTGTCTCCTCCGCTCATTCCTCTTATCTGTGGAAGAGAAACGTGCGCCTCGTCCACAAATATTAGATAGTCTGAGGGAAAGTAGTCGAGAAGAGTGTAGGGGGTGGACCCGGGTGCACGCCCCGATAACACTCTCGAATAATTTTCAACACCGGAACAAAATCCGATCTCACGAAGCATTTCAAGGTCGTATTTTGTTCTTTGCTCAATTCTCTCTGCTTCAAGGTGTCTGTCATTTTCTTTATAGAACGCTATTCGCTCACGCATTTCCGCTTCTATCTCAGCAAGAGCCTTTTCTCTTTTATCATCGGAAACGGCATAGTGGGTCGCCGGATATATGGAATAGTATTTGAGAGTACGGAGAACCTCACCTGTCACTGTGTGAATCTCGGAGATCCTGTCTATCTCGTCACCGAAAAACTCAATTCTGATCGCTTTTTCACCGGACGAGGCAGGGAGAAGATCTACAGTGTCGCCTCTTACTCTGAATTTATCACGTATAAAGTTTATATCATTGCGCTCGTAGTTAATAGAGACCAATTTTTCAATAAATTCGTCTCTTTCCATAGTCATTCCGGGGCGTATACCGAGAACAAGATTTTTGTATTCTATCGGATCACCCAAGCTGTAGATGCACGATACACTGGCTACGATTATAACGTCTCTTCTTTCAAAAAGAGCAGATGTAGCACTGTGGCGAAGTCTGTCAATTTCATCGTTGATGAGTGCATCCTTTTCGATATACATATCCTTTCCGGGAATATATGCCTCCGGCTGATAGTAATCGTAGTAGGAGACAAAATATTCCACCGCATTGTTCGGAAAAAAAGCTCTGAATTCACTGCAAAGCTGTGCTGCGAGAGTTTTATTGTGAGCAAAAACAAGAGTGGGGCGGTTAACGTTTGCAATAATATTTGCCATAGTAAACGTTTTTCCGCTTCCGGTTACACCAAGCAGAGTCTGTCCCCTAGCTCCGCAGAGAATACCTTCTGTAAGCTTTTCAATAGCCTGGGGCTGGTCGCCCGTAGGTTTATAATCGGAATGCAGTTCAAACTTGTCCATAGGTATCCTCCTTTACGTGATTTAAGAAATAATACTTCATTGTGTATTGTATCACAAAAAAATATTAAAGTAAACACCATACTTGATTTTACTCGCGATAAAAAAGATGAAAAAAGAACCGCCGTTTTTCGATCGGCGGTCCTTTTTTTGAGGGAGAAATCTATGTATGGTTGATGTTTGGTTTAATTATCTTTCTGGCGTGAACAGCATAAACATCCGTTATCTTTGGAGGAGCAAGAGCATCCGTCGGGACACCCGATACATTTTCTCCCGCTTTTTTTTGCCTTGTATATATAGAGAACGGCAAGACCTATTATCAGAACGGTTACTGTTACAAGAATAATATTTTCAATCATTGATTTTCCTTTAAATTTCCTTATTGTTTTACTGCTTTTGCTTTTTTATCTGCGTTAATACAGAGGCCGATTACGATACCTATCATTGTCAGAATAGCTATGAGACCGCACACTGCGGGAACGACAGTGAGAGTTTCGGGAGCGGTAATAAGAGTACCGATTGTATATACCGTATAAGCAACTGTATAACCGACACCAAGCTGGAGAGCAATTCCGCTCCAAAGCCATTTAGCGCTCTTCATTTCAGAGTTCATTGCACCGATAGCGGCAAAGCAGGGGGGAGAGAAGAGATTGAACATAAGATAAGCAAGAGCGGCTACAGCGGTAATGCCGAAGGTCTCCGCCACACCTGTACCTGCACCCTCCACCATTTCGAGAGCCTCTGTGTCGATAAGATTGGAGATACCGTAACAGACCGCAAGTGTACCGACAACGTTTTCCTTAGCTATAAATCCGGTAATCGCAGCTGCAGCCATCTGCCACGCACTGATTCCGATGGGAATGAGAAAAACTGCAATGGGAGCCGCGATAGATGCAAGAATAGAGGTGTTTTCCGCGCCTTCTTCAACAAAAGTAAAGTTCCAGTTGAAGGACTGCATAATGAATACTATAGCATTGCAGAGAAGGATAATGGTACCGGCTTTTACTATGTAAGCCCAACCGCGGCTGAACATTGACTTGCAGGCGGTCCAAAGAGAGGGACGCTTGTACTCAGGAAGCTCTATAATAAAGAAAGATCTTTTATTTTTGTAGCTGGTGATCTTTTTTACTATGAGTGCACCAATGAGAATAATGATGATACCTGCAAAGTACATAAGAGTACCTACCCAAGAAGCTTCACCAAAAAACGAACCAGCGAAAAGACCGATTACCGGAAGCTTTGCACCGCATGGCATGAAAGGCGCGAGCATTGCTGTAGCTCTTCTTTCACGCTCGTCACGGATAGTACGGCAAGCCATAACACCGGGAACAGCACAACCGGTTCCAACCACGAAAGGAATTACCGATTTGCCGGAAAGACCTACCTTCTTGAAAATAGGATCAAGAACAACAGAAACTCTTGCCATGTATCCGCAATCTTCAAGAAGAGCGATAAGGAAGTACATTACCATTACAAGGGGAAGGAAGCCTACAACGGCACTTACACCGCCGATGATGCCTTCAGAAAGGAGAGCAACGAGAAATTCATTTCCTCCCTCAAAAGCGCCTGCAACCCATTCCTTGAAAGCATCAATAAGAGTTACAAGTCCCGGGATGGCAAATTCGTTTTCAGCACCCTCATTGAATACGTAACCCTCGGCGATCCATGCACCGAGCCATGCCTGGGAGATCTGGAATACGAGGAACATAACAACGGCAAATATCGGAATACCGAGCCACTTATTGGTAAGAACTGTGTCGATCTTGTCCTGGAAGTTTCTTTCTCTTGTGCGTACCTTTCTGTTCTCTACCTCTTTTACAAGTCCGTTTACAAAAGCAAAGCGCTTTCTGTCCTCCTGCTCAACAGCTTTCTTATCGGTAAGATCGATATCGGTCTGCAAGTATGGAGCTGTCTGGTGTTTACCAAGTGATTCGACAGCAGCTTTAACAACATCGCTAAGTCCATCGGAGGAGGTGGAAACGGTATCAATTACCGGACAGCCAAGCTTTTTGCTGAGAAGCTCAGAGTCAATTTTAGTTTCCTTTTTCTTATTAATGTCCGCCTTGTTGAGAGCAATTACTACGGGAATACCAAGCTCAAGAAGCTGTGTGGTGAAGAAAAGACTTCTGCTGAGGTTGGTAGCATCCACAATATTGATTATCGCATCGGGGGCTTCGTTTTTGACGTATTCACTTGTAACGCTTTCTTCAGAAGTGAATGGAGACATTGAATACGCACCGGGAAGGTCTACCGCGATAAGCTCTTCTTTACCGGAGTAAAGGCTCTTCTTTATAGGATGTTCTTTTTTGTCAACGGTAACGCCCGCCCAGTTACCCACTTTCTCATTTGAGCCGGTGAGGGCGTTATACATTGTTGTTTTTCCGCTGTTGGGGTTACCCGCAAGAGCGATTCTCATGGTTTTGTCCTCCGAATGTATGTGTGATAGATTTATTTTGACAGTAGATTTGTAAAATACTTTTTAATTCAGTTAGCGTTGGCTAACCGATGGGTAAAAAAAGTAATCGTATTCAATTACTTTTTAGACAATGTGTTTTTTTAGACTACGATTATAGCCTCTGCAAGCTGATGGTCAATGTTGTAGCGTCCATCCTTGATAGACACGACACAACTGTTGCTGAGATGGGATACAACAGTAATGGGCTCTCCGCTATAGCAGCCGAGAGAGAAGAGAAATGCATTGAGCTCCTCGTCATCGGTATCGATCATATCGATTATATATTCTTTACCTGCTTCAGCCTCTTTAAGGTTCATAATATATACTCAGCTCCCATACAGAAATATACCAATTAGCACATACTAACCACAAGTCATAAAAACAAGTTAGCCTTGACTAACTGATGGTATTATAACACAGAAAATCTTGATTGTAAATAGTTTTTTGGGATTTTTTTCAATTTATCTATTTTTACCAAAGAGAAATGGGGTTTTTGTGAAATATTGTTTTATTTACTCCGCGAAAAAGAAAACTTGCAAAAAAAATAATAATGTGTTATTATTATACTGTAATGTAAATATGATTATCCATTACTTGTGTGTTTGTATAAATGTGAGGGGTGGGAGATATGCATCTTCAGGAATCAGGTGAAATGTATCTTGAAACAATATATGTTCTTTCAAAGAATAAGGCAACAGTGCGTTCTCTTGATGTTGCAGAACATATGAATTATTCAAAGCCCAGTGTCAGTCGTGCCATAGGATTACTTAAAAATGGCGGTTATGTTGAGGTTGAACCATCTGGTAATCTTAAACTCACCGATATCGGCCGTGAGGTGGCAGAGAAGATATATGCCAGACACGATCTTTTGAAAACACTCCTTATGCGTATGGGTGTAGATGAGGAAACGGCGGTTGAGGATGCTTGTAAAATGGAACACAGTATCAGCGACCGTTCATTTGAAGCTATCAAACAGTATTTTCAAAACAATAAATAAATAAAAAATAAAAAACCCATACGGGTTTTTTATTTTTTATTCTTCTTCGTTTTTATCATTTGGTGATGCAAAGAACTTTCGTCTGTCTACAGGTGATCGGAAAACACTCTGTGATGCATTTAGCAGTGTCGTATATTTATCACCTGCTACAAGGATGTGATCAAGCATTGTGATCTCAAGTGCAGAGAAAGCATCTGCAACCGATTGTGTGGTGTAGAGATCGTCACTTGAGGGAATGGGAGTACCGTTTGGATGATTGTGTGCAAGGACTACCATTGATGCACGCTTAAACAGAGCTATTTCCGCCAGCTTTCTTGTGGATATCAGTGCGGAATTTATTGAACCCTCGTGTACCTTTACACAGTCGATCATACGGTACTTGTTATCAAGAAGTATAAGATATACTGTTTCGACTGTAGAACCGATATACTTTTTAATGAGAAAATCCGCGACTTTTGCGATAGTATCATAAATATCACTGTCGCTATTACCGTCGGATATGTATCGTCGTGCAAGAGAGGGAATTGATTTAATAAGGGTAGCGCAATGTAATCCTATACCGGGAACATTTGTTAATTCAGCTATATCAGCATCAAACACCGCAGATAGTGATCCGAAATGGTCAAGAAGGGTATGTGCCAGAGGATTTGTATCCTTTTGCGGTATTGCAAAGAATAACAGAAACTCAAGTACCTCGTGATCAGCAAAGCTGTCGAGCCCTTCTTTGAGAAATCTGTTTTTTACTCGTTCCCGATGATTTTTGTGCATTTCTGATGTCCTTCTCTCTGAATTTAAGTTTAATGGTTGGAATAAGACAAAATAATATTGACCATTTTATCTGCTCTTACAGAATATTCACCTATTTCAAGTGGGAGAAAGTAGCTTTCTCCTTTTTTTATTTTGTAACTGTTTACACCTGATATTATTTCACCCTCTCCATCAACCGCCACAAGTGAACAATCCTTACCGGATGTATTAAGAGTAATACCCTGTGCTGAAAGGGAGAGCTTCTTTACTGTAAAGTACTCTGAGCTTGCTATTACCGAGATGTCTTTACCCATGTTGTTTTTATATCTTAGTGCAGTTATATCGTCGTCTGAAAAATTTTTGATACACTCAATAGCTTTTTCAGTATGAAGCTCTCGTGGTTTACCGTCCTTACCGATACGTCCGTAATCGTATAGTCTGTAGGTAAGATCAGAACTTTGCTGTATCTCGGCAATAGTTATACCACCGCACAATGCATGTACCAGTCCTGATGGAATGTAGTATACATCTCCCGCTTTAACGTCTATATAATTAAGTGCACCACGGATGGTGTTTCCGTCATCTGAAAGAAGATCGTTTTTATCGGCGTTTTCTTTAAGTCCGTATACGATCTGTGCACCCTCATCGGCTTCGGTGATGTACCACATTTCGGTCTTTCCGGAATCGTTTTCATGTATCCGTGCAAAATCGTCATCGGGGTGTACCTGTACCGAAAGATCGGTTTTTGCATCTATAAATTTTATCAGAATAGGAAACGGAGTATCGGTATATCTACCTAATCCTTTTAAGTATTCACCAAGAGACAGTCCGGCATAAGGGCCGTTTTCGATTACTGACATACCATCATCTCTTACAGTGAGGCACCAGTTTTCTGCTATCTGTGTTCCGGGTGTTGCGGCACCGTATTTATCGGCAAGCTTATATCCACCCCAAATTGCATCTTTAAGCACAGGGGTGAGCTTAAGAGGGTATATTTTATCCATAATAAATTATCTCGCGATCTGTAGATATAAAAAAATTTGTATATTTTCCGTTTTCAATGCGCATAATTATTATGCACATAAATCTGTGCGAAGTCTTTTAAGAAAAAAGGAGTTTAAAATCATGGAAGACAACAAGCAGCAGAACAGACAGGATCAGCAGAATCAGAACAAGCAGGAAAATAAGAACCAGAACCAGAACAAGCAGGAAAAAGACAATAAGAACTCAAACGAGAAGAAGTAAGGTCTTTTTCAGCCGTCCCCCGGGGCGGCTCTTTTATTTTAGTTGTTTTTTAGGTGGGGTAACTGAGGACAGTGGATTCTGCTCCATAGCACTTTCCATATGAGCATCACTTACATGAGTATATATTTGTGTAGTGTTTAGTTGTTCATGACCGAGAATATCCTTGAGCACACGAACGTCAACATTACCGCTTTGGTACATGAGTGTTGCCGCAGTATGTCTGAGCTTGTGTACAGAATAGCGTTTGTATTCAAGCCCTGCGGCGGCAAGATATTTGTAGACTATATGTTGTACAGTTTTGTTGCTTATCCCTTGCATCCTTTGACTGAGAAAAAGTACTTGTGTCTTTGCACTTCTGTACGGTTCATTTAATCTTACTTTAAGGTAGTCGGTAAGGGCGGATTTACACGCAGAGTTAAGATAAACGATTCTTTCTTTTGAACCTTTACCGATAACTCGCAGGGATCTGAGTTCACTGTCTATATCGTAGATACTTATACCGCACAATTCTGACAGTCGCATTCCGCAGTTGAGGAATAGTGTAATTATAGCATAGTCACGTTCTCTTGTTTTTGATTCTTCGTCATTCTTTACTGCATCGAGAAGGGAAATGCTTTCATCGAGAGACAGTACCTTTGGAAGTTGCTGCTTTCTCTTAGGGGATTCGATATTTGCGGCGGGATTTGTTTCGAGTATACGTTTCTTTTGGACAAGGTATTTATAAAAACCTTTTATGGCTGATAACTTTCTGGACTTTGCGCTCCATTTGTTATCTCTTACTGTGTCGGTATAATAGAGAAAATCGAAAATGTCTTCGGTGGTGACACCTAAAATGAAATCCGATGTAACGATAGATATATCGATAGATTCAAGAGTCTCATCGTCGAAACCGAGTCCATCTTTTTTTGCAGTGAGATAACGGAAAAAGGTACGGAGATCAAGAAGATATTCGTTTACAGTTTTTTCTGCACTTCCTGCTATGACACTTTTGTACTGAGAATATTCTCTGACGAGTTGCGGAAATTCGCTGATATCTACCTTGACAGATGCCATGATTTCACCTCCACCGTAAATAGAATCTATCTCATATTATACATAATATTTTGTATCATTAGTGGATAAAGTGTAAATTTTGGGAGTAAACTATTGATTTTCATTTTTCTTTAATATAGAATATCATAAGAATAATTGTTTAGGGAGAACTCTGATGAAAAAATTCTTTAAGGAAAATATAGGTGTTATTGTCAAGCTGATGATCAATCAGATCGCAATGATGATATTCGGTTTTACAATCACTTCCGCAATTGAGGTAATATCAAAAGGTGCCGGTCTTCTCGGTGCCGCTATATTCGCTGTCGTTTTCTATCTCACTCTCATTTATAACGTGGTTTGGGAGGTAGGTGCAAAGGACAAGATCCGTATAGATTCCGGAAGGGAAAAGTTCTCTAAATTAAAGGGGTTCTGGATTTCATTTGTTGCAAATATCCCGAATCTTATTATTGCCATTTTGATTCTTATAGGATTTATCTTCGGACGTGTAGAAGGTGCGTTTGGGTACGAATGGGCAAGTTCTCTTCATTCTGTTGCCGGCTTTGCCGCAATTATTCTTGAGGGAATGTATCTTGGTTTTATCCTTTTGATTATGCCCGGTAATCCTGCTATGTATTTTATCATCATTATACCTGCTCTTGTAGTATGTACTGCTGCTTATATTTTCGGTGCAAAAAATATTCGTATCGGTAGATTATTTGGTATTAAGAATAAAGCAGATAAGCAGATAGAGGCTCACAATATATCTCTTAAAAAGCATCATCTTGGCAGCGATGGTCTTGAAAGTGATGACGACGGAACTATATAAGTCTGTTCATAGGTGACTAAGTAAATGATCCATAATGAAAAGATAAACGTTCGTGGTGTACTCTTTGATAATGTTATCAAAAGCGAGGCAGTAGCCTATGCTTGGGAATACGTAGAAAGTGATTTTTCGGTTGGTGCGGTCTTTACGCCTAATGCTGAGATCGTTCAGATGTGTGTCGAAAACAATGAGAATTATGAGCTTATTAATTCTGCAGCTTTGATCCTTCCTGACGGAAGCGGTGTTATAAAAGCATCAAAGATACTGGGTACTCCTCTTAAAGAAAAGGTTGCAGGTGTTGAATTCGGCGAGGAACTTATACGTACTTCAGGCGAGCACAGCGCAGGAATATATTTTCTTGGTGGTAAGCCCGGAGTTGCCGAAGCTGCTGTAGAAAAGCTTTCGGTTAAATATCCCGATGCTGTTTTCTGTGGTACTCACGATGGGTATTTTGATAAGAACGGTGAAGAAAATAATAAGGTCATTGAGGATATAAATGCAAGCGGTGCAAAGATACTTTTTGTTTGTTTCGGTGTTCCTGCACAGGAAAAGTGGATCGCAGCAAACAAGGACAGACTCACTTCTGTAAGATTGTGTCTTGCTCTTGGTGGATCCCTCGACGTTTATGCAGGAACGATAAAAAGAGCACCTAAGATATTTATTAAGCTCGGCCTTGAATGGTTCTATCGGCTTCTTTGTCAACCCAGCCGTATCGGAAGAATGATGGCACTTCCGAGATTTATCATTGGCACATATAAAGAAAAGAGAATAAAGAAATAAGTAAAGCGGAGACTTGCCCAAAGCAAGTCTCCGCTTTACTGCTTGTATATTTGTGGTTACTACTCTTTGTCAATAATGATTTTCTTTATCCTTATATCATCTCCTGCGCTATAAGAAATGAGCAGTTCTTTATCGGACAGAAAGATTCCCGCTGGGGTATGAAGAGGAATATCCTCTGATTCATCTATTACAGTAGGTTGATCGGGGCGAAGTGAATCACAGGATAGCGAAGATATAGAAATAGGGGACAGTCCCATGTTTCCTTCAGTGTTAGTACGGCCGAGATAATTTGGAATAGGATTCCAGACAGCATAAAAGTCTCCACTTGTGCTTTTGAGTGTTTTTATAGGGGAGCAGGCTGACGAGAAACGGGAAACCTCTGCCGGAGTCCAGAATTCACCATTATCGGTGGAGAGGGAATAGTATTGACACATCATGTCGGTGGCAAAGGATGCCTTTAATACATCGGGTTGAATCTCGATTACTTCAGCATGACGAAGTCCTGCGCGAGTGGAAGAAAAAGTGGGATAAAGATCGTCAGGTGACGAAACCCAGGTTGCCCCATCATCTGAGGAACATGAGAAAATAACAAACTCACGTATGTCAGGTTTTGCACAGCCGCTATCCTTATAAGCACCTATACGGTAAGTCATAGGGATAATAATCTTTTTGTTTTCGGTTATTATAACGCTATCATTTTGTAAAATAAAATTACCGTTATAAAGGTCGTAAGAACAATCTTCTGTTCGGGAATAAATGCTTTTTCCATCATCGTTTGAACGAAGCATTACGGTGATATAACTCCATTCGGGTGTTACTTCTTCTGTGAAAAACAGACCGATATCTCCATTTTGCATACGTAAAATCGAAAGGCCATCAAGCTGTTTGTCCGAATGATAAAGTGGATACGGAGCGGACCAAGTTTCACCCCAGTCACTTGTGGTTACAGTTATTATGTTTGAACCTTCTTGCTTTTTTTCTATGTATGCAAACAGTAAATCTCCGTTCAAAAGAGAGAGGAAAGAACCGTTTTGAATGGTAGTCCCATGTACCGCAGATATGTTGTGACTATTATTTATAATATATTTCATATGCCTTCTCCTAAAAATCAAGATCTACTTTGGAAACGGCAAGGCGCTGCATGGATTTTTCGCCAAGACTTGCATCTCCACTACTGTAAGCAATAACAACCTCTTTTTCACTGAGAAACAGTGGGGCGACGTAGCAATAAGCTTTACTTAAGTCAGAATGCACGTACTCCATTTTCAATATTCTTGACACGTTGTCATCCATTTCAGCAATGGCAAGGGGAGATCTGCCGGAGTGTCCGGGAATCTTTTCTTTACCGTTATATGGGGGTACCGGATTCCAAAAGGCGTAGATTTTTCCGGAATACGGATTTTTTCTTATCGTAATAGGTGATACGACTGTTGTGAAACAACTCGGGTGCGGCAAAGACCAGTGTTCTCCTCCATCAAGAGAGATTGTCTGATATTGATAACATTTATCTGTGCGGAAAAAGCATTTGAGCACGTTAGGCTTTATTTCGATAAGTTCACCCTCCTGAAGTCCGGGAATAGTTTGGGTAAAAGGCATGTATACAGTGTCTTCGGATGTTCTCCAGGTGTATCCGTCATCGTCTGAAAAAATAAAATTTCCGCAGGTGTGTGAAGTGGGGGATACGGTTCGTTTTCCTTCTTCCTGAATTTTCTCACAGCCGGCGTGGATAGAATGGGCATAAATTAATCTGCCTGAGGATAATCTGACCATTCTTGAGTTGTTTATTCCTGAACGGCAATCGAATAATTCGGAAGAACACTCGACGAAATCTCCAAAGGTCTCTCCCTCGTCATAAGAACGTCCAAAATATTTATGTCGTCTCCAACCTTTCCCGGGGAAGGGACAGTTGAAGAATATGCCTATACCGCCGTCATCTAACCGTGTAAGAGATACACTTATTATATTGACTACACCGAAATTGGCAGCGTTAAGAAGCGGACGCGGTTCACTCCATGTTTCCCCATCATCTTTTGATATAATTGATACTAAATCGCACGGTGCAAGGTCGGTTGCGGAATCACCGTGATATCTTCCGTAAACCATGAGAATAGAGCCGTCTTTTAAACGAATCATATCTCCTTCGCTGTTTCGTAAATTACCCTCTTTTGGAGAGAGAGTAAATATAAGTCTTCCTCTGTCCATAAAGATTCTCCGTGTATGTTTAATATTATAAAACAGTGCTATGAAAAAAGGAGCAGGTAAAACCTGCCCCTTTTTGTGTGTTAATTAATACATTCCACCCATTCCGCCGCCTGCGCCGGGCATAGCTGCGGGAGCCTCCTCGGGCTGGCTTACGATAAGAGCCTCGGTAGTGAGAACGGTAGATGCAACAGAGGATGCGTTCTGAAGAGCAGAACGGGTAACCTTGGTAGGATCGATGATACCGGCCTTAACCATATCAACGTACTCCTCATTATAAGCATCAAAGCCGTAGCCCTTCTTACCGCTGTTCTTAACCTTATCAACAACTACAGCACCCTCGAAGCCTGCGTTGGTAGCAATCTGCCAAAGGGGAGCTTCAAGTGCCTTAACAACGATTCTTACACCGGTCTTCTCGTCACCCTCAACGGTGTCAATAAGAGCAGCAACGTCATCGATAACATTGATATATGCGGTTCCGCCGCCGGGAACGATGCCTTCCTCAACTGCAGCGCGAGTAGCGTTGAGAGCATCCTCGATACGGAGCTTCTTTTCCTTCATTTCGGTCTCGGTAGCAGCACCAACCTTGATAACTGCAACACCGCCGGAGAGCTTTGCAAGACGCTCCTGAAGCTTCTCACGGTCAAAGTCAGAGGTAGTGGTCTCAATACCGGACTTGATCTGAGCGATTCTTGCCTTGATCTCGTCGGAGGAACCTGCGCCGCCAACAATGATAGTGTTTTCCTTGGTAACCTTAATCTGTCTTGCGCATCCGAGCTGAGCAACAGTTGCTTCCTTGAGGTCAAGACCAAGCTCGTCGGTGATTACTTCACCACCGGTAAGGATAGCGATGTCGCGGAGCATTTCCTTTCTTCTGTCGCCAAAGCCGGGAGCCTTAACTGCAACGCAAACGAAAGTACCGCGAAGCTTGTTGAGTACGAGAGTAGTGAGAGCCTCACCCTCAACGTCCTCAGCGATTATAAGGAGCTTCTTACCAGCCTGAACGATCTGCTCAAGGAGGGGAAGAATATCCTGAATGTTAGAAATCTTCTTGTCGGTGATAAGAATGAATGCGTCATCGATAACAGCTTCCATCTTATCGGTATCGGTTGCCATGTAAGGAGAGAGGTAACCGCGGTCAAACTGCATACCCTCAACAACCTCACAGTAAGTCTCAGCGGACTTGGACTCCTCAACAGTGATAACACCGTCAGCAGTAACCTTCTCCATAGCATCAGCGATGAGATTACCGATAACCTCGTCACCTGCGGAAATGGTACCAACACGAGCGATGTCAGCGGAACCGTTTACCTTCTGGGAAATAGCGGTAAGAGAAGCAACCGCCTTGTCAACTGCCTTAGAGATACCCTTGCGGATAACCATGGGGTTAGCACCTGCAGTAACGTTCTTCATACCCTCGCGGATGAATGCCTGAGCAAGAAGGGTAGCGGTGGTGGTACCGTCACCTGCTGCGTCGTTGGTCTTGGTAGCAACCTCTTTGACGAGCTGTGCGCCCATGTTCTCTGCGCCGTCCTCAAGCTCAACGTCCTTTGCGATGGTTACACCATCATTGGTGATGAGGGGAGCACCGTACTTCTTGTCAAGTACAACGTTACGACCCTTAGGGCCGAGAGTTATTTTAACAGTATCAGCAAGCTTGTCAACTCCGCGAAGAAGAGCATTTCTTGCTTCAATGCCGTAGATAATATCCTTTGCCATTATTATTTACCTCCAAAAAGTGATGTGTCGAGATTACTCAACGATAGCGAGAATATCGCTCTGCTTAACTATAGTATACTCAGTACCGTCGCACTTAACTTCAGTACCGGAGTACTTGCTGGTGATTACCTTATCGCCAACCTTAACGGTCATAAAAACTTCCTTACCGTCAACGAGTCCGCCGGGGCCAACAGCAACAACCTCAGCAACCTGGGGCTTCTCCTGTGCGGAACCGGGAAGTATAATACCGGTCTTGGTGGTCTCTTCTGCTTCAACCGATTTAACGACAACGCGGTCTGCAAGCGGTTTAATAGTCATAGTAACTATTCCTCCTTTAATGTAATGCCGAAACGGCTTGTTTACTTTATCTGTTTAGCACTCAAACATATCGAGTGCTAAATACAAGTATATTGTATTATCAATGACATTAAAAATCAAGTATTTTTTGGATAATTAACATTTAATTAACAATTGTTTTAAGGCAATTAATCTCGTATAGCTAGGTTGTTTTTCAAATGTTTTTACTGTGTGCTAAAAGATATTTTCCGAGAATAGAATTTGTATAAAAAGGTCTTTGGAGTGATAGTTATTTCTTCCGTTCTTGAAATATTTAACAGAACTGTTATATCTCCGACACTCGTACTTTCTGTGTTGCTTGGCGGAATGTACTTTATGATAAAACTGAGAGCTTTTTACTTCTTTCATCCCATAAAAGTGATAAAAGGAATGCTTAGCGGAAGTAAAGACACCGGAGAATCATCCTTTAAAAGTGTTACACTTGCTCTCGCCGGTACACTTGGTGTAGGAAATATAGTAGGCGTATCTTCTGCAATTCTTTTAGGCGGTGCAGGTGCAGTATTCTGGATGTGGGTAGGGGCATTTATATCTATGGCACTGAAATACTCTGAGATATTGCTTGGGGTGAGATTCCGATGTGTTCGTGTCAGTAAAGGTGTGGTAGGATACTATGGTGGCGCGGCTTATTACATACGGCAGGGACTTTCGGAAAAGGGGATTGGCGGTAGATTACCGGTTATTCTTGGCGGAGTGTTTTCTTTGTTTTGCATAATAAACAGTCTGACCACCGGCACTGCCATACAAACAGGTGCGGTATCTGATGCAGTGGAAAATACTCTTGGACTTTCTTCTCGGTCTGTAGCATTGATACTTATTATTCTTGTGACCATAGCAATACTTATTGGCAAGGACAGATTTTCATCCCTTACCATGGTACTTATCCCCATGGTGAGTGTGGTGTACATGATAATGTCTCTCTATGTTATATTGATAAATATGGAAGAGGTCCCTAGGGTACTTGAGGATATAATCTCTGAGGCGTTTAGTTTCCGCGGCGTCGGAGGTGGAATGCTTGGCAGTACGCTTGCTCGTGGAATGAGGTACGGGATCAGTCGCGGAATAATATCAAATGAGGCGGGGTGCGGAACAGCACCAACGGCACACGCAAGGGCAAATGTTAAGACCCCGTCTCAGCAGGGATTCTGGGGAATATTTGAGGTGTTTGCGGATACGATAGTTTTGTGTTCAATGACAGCTGTTTGTGTGCTCATTTACCGCGATAATATTCAACGTTTTGTAAACGACGGGATGACTTATACACTTTTATCATACGAAAGTGCTATGGGGGAAACTGCGGGTTATGTTATGACGGCCTGTGTTTTTGTGTTTGCTTATGCTACCGTTCTTTGTCAGTATTATTACGGCATTGAGAGTCTTGGGTTTATTTCGAGGAAAAATGTATTCGTCGGAATATATACCGTATTATTTTTTGTAATGATCTTCTATGGTGCAGTATCTCCTACAGAAGAAATTTGGCAACTTACAGACCTTTCTGTAGGGGTAATGACAGTAATCAATGTGACCGTCATATTAATGCTTAGAAAAACAGTATTTAGTGAAACCGAACTGTATTTTTCGGATAAAAAAGCCGGTGTGCGAACCGCACACCGGCGAAAGTAGATTAGCCGAGAACTCTGATCTTTGAAATAGTTGTAATACCTGCTGCTTTTGCATTTTCGATTTTTTTGTCAAGTTCTGCCTCAGGCATCTTTGCGGTAACAATAGCAGCTTTTCCGTCTGCAATCTCAATAACTGTAATGTCACCGAAAATGTCACAGACAGCCTTCTCACAACATACACCGTCAAGATAGAGATAAGCACTTACATTGAAGTTTGCAATAGGTGCAATTTTATCAGCAGGAGCTTTTTCCCAACGGGTAGACTTAAGGTTCTCACCGTCGTGAACTACGATATCGATAATATCTGCAACTACAGCACTTGCAGTGGGCTCTTTACCGGCACCGCGGCCATAGAAGAATACATCACCGAGAGGCTCAGCGTGTACCATAATACCATTAAACACATCACTTACATGAGCGAGAGGGGAAGAACCGTTTATAATAAGAGGAGAAACCATAAGGAATACGGAACCGTCCTCATTTTTCTCAGCGTGACCGATAAGTTTGATTGATGCACCCATCATTGCGGCATGACGAACATTGTCTGCGGTTATTTTAGTTATACCCTCGGTATAAACATTATCAGGATGAATGGATATACCGTATGCAAGAGCACTGAGAATAGATATTTTTCTGCAAGCATCTTTACCCATAACGTCATCGGTAGGATCAAGCTCTGCATATCCCTTTGCCTGAGCCTCCGCAAGAGCATCCTCAAAGGACTTCTTGTAGTCAAACATCTGAGTGAGTATATAGTTAGTGGTACCATTGAGAATACCGTTGATCTCGGTTATGTCATTTCCGGAGAGATCATTTGTCATAGGACGGATTATCGGGATGCCGCCGCCGACACTTGCCTCAAAGAGATATCTTACACCGTTTTCCTCAGCAACACGAAGAAGCTCGTCACCAAAGTTTGCAACAACCTCTTTGTTAGAGGAAACAACGTGCTTTCCGGCAGAGAGTGCCTTCATAGTGTACTCATACGCAGGATGAGAACCACCCATCATCTCAGCAACGATAGAGACCTCAGGATCAGAGATGATTTTATCTATGTCGTTTGTAACTTTATCCGCATAGGGAGTTCCGCTGAAATCTCTGATGTCAAGTATGTGCTTGACACAGAACTTCTCGCCTGTCTTTTTCTCGATAATTTCTGCATTATTTTCTAGAAACTCAAAAGTACCGCTTCCGATTTTTCCGAAGCCCAGTATTGCAACGTTAACCATAAATTTATTATCTCCATTCTGACAGAGGTATCTGCCGAAATTGTTGGTTTGTCATATCAAACAGTGTAAAAATGATGATAGAAACAAATTTTTTTTATTATACCATACGTATCGTGTAAAATCAATAATTATTTCAAAAGGTAAGGTATTTCTTTTGCGTTGTTATCAAATAAATATTTGTTTGGTAATATACTACAAAAGCTAAATGTGTACGCTACCGAAAAGTAAAATCGATATATCTTGAAAAAACATATTACGAATAGTATAATTAGAAAAAACAATAAGGAAAATGTAAATATGGAGATTAAACCGATAGCGCATATATACACAGATTTCAAAGAAAAATTTGGAATACCGCGACAAAGCGGACTGGTTAAGGGACTTGTAGGCAGAATTGTTTTCACACCCGAGTTCAGATATCCGGAAGCACTCAGGGAAATGGAGAGTTTCTCTCATCTTTGGCTAATATGGCTTTTTTCAGAAGCGGTAGACGGAGGCTGGAGGCCTACGGTGCGTCCTCCGCGGTTGGGTGGGAATAAAAGAGTGGGTGTTTTTGCCTCGAGAGCACCTTACCGTCCTAATAATCTGGGACTTTCCTGTGTAAAGCTTGACAGTATAGATTATGACTGTCCCGATGGTCCTGTTATTATTGTTTCGGGAATAGATATACTTGACGGTACGCCTATATTTGATATTAAACCCTATATCCCTGTGGCAGATTGTCATCCTGAGGCATCAGAGGGGTATACTGCCTATACTAAGGAATATAGTATTGAAGTGAATTTTCCGAAGGAGCTTCTTCAAAAGGTTTCGGAAGATAAGCAGGATGCCTTAATAGAACTACTTTCGGGAGATCCGAGACCTGGGTACGATAATTCACCGGACAAGAAATATGGACTTTCTTTTGATTCTTTTGATATTGGGTTTACTGTTGAGAACGGAATTCTTCGTGTATTCAGAGTAGAGAAAAGGGAATAGTGGTCTTTTATTTGTGTAAAAGGTAAAAAAATGTATTTATGTATTGACAAATTCATTCACACAAGTATAATTGTATACATTAACACAGAAACACACAAATGCAAGTGCACATCCCATGGAGGAATACAATTATGCTTGAGATTTCGTCAAAGTCAAATCTTCTTGAACAGAAGAATTATAAATACAGTCTTCAGGACGTAGCGGATCCTAATCTGTACAGAGAGATATATAGTTATGATACTGTACCCAAGGTAGCCTTTAACCATCGCCGCGTACCAATGAATATGCCTGAGGACATCTGGATAACCGATACTTCTTTCAGAGACGGTCAGCAGTCGGTAGACCCTTATACGGTAGATCAGATTGTTAATCTTTATAAGCTTATGTCAAAGCTTGGCGGCCCTTACGGTATAATCAGACAGACAGAGTTTTTTATATACAGTAAAAAGGATAGGGAAGCTGTTGAAAGATGTCAGGAACTGGGTCTCCGTTTTCCTGAGATCACTACTTGGATACGTGCAAGCAAGGAGGACTTTAAGCTTGTTCGTGACCTTGGTATAAAGGAAACAGGTATTCTTGTCTCCTGTAGTGACTATCATATTTTCAAAAAGATGAAGATGACAAGAAAGCAGTGTATGGAGCACTACCTTGAAACTGTACGCCTTGCCTTTGAGGCCGGCGTTCTCCCCAGATGTCATCTTGAAGATATCACCAGAGCTGATTTCTACGGTTTCGTTGTTCCTTTTGTTAACGAGCTTATGAAGATGTCACGCGAGGCAGGTATTCCCGTAAAGATACGTGCTTGTGACACTATGGGTTACGGTGTGCCTTATACCGGTGTAGCGCTTCCTCGAAGTGTACCGGGTATTATATACGGTCTCCAGCATTATTCTGACGTTAAGAGCGAAATGCTTGAGTGGCACGGTCATAATGATTTCTATAAGGCAGTTGTTAATGCTTCTACTGCTTGGCTTTACGGTGCAAGTGCTGTTAACTGTTCGCTTCTCGGTATAGGTGAACGTACAGGTAATGTACCGCTTGAAGCTATGGTGTTTGAGTACGCATCTCTTCGTGGTTCTCTTGACGGTATGGATCCCAGGGCGATCACTGAGATAGCTGAGTACTTTAAGCATGAGATGGGTTATAAGATTCCTGATATGACTCCCTTTGTCGGAAAGAATTTCAATAAAACCAGAGCAGGTATCCACGCTGACGGTCTTCTTAAGGATGAGGAGATATACAATATTTTTGACACAAAGAAGATCCTTGATAGACCCGCATCGGTAATGGTAAGTAAGACATCAGGTCTTGCAGGAATTGCTTACTGGATAAATGAAAACTATGAGCTTTCTCCCGAAGAGGCAGTAGATAAGCGCGACCCTGTTGTTATCAAGATGAAAGAGTGGATCGATGCCGAGTATGCGGACGGCAGAGTAGCATCTCTTTCAAACAATGAGCTTGAAACCAAGCTTGAAGAATTTTCCGACGGTAGATTCCGTCGTCTCTAAAGAGGTACAGCAGATATGGAACACAGAAATATTTCAATTGCAGATCAGATATTTGAAAAGCTTGAGAAGGATATTCTTATCGGAGAATATTCAAGAGGCGAGATACTTACAGAAAGTAAGCTTTCAGAAAATCTTGGCGTAAGCCGTACGCCCATCAGAGAAGCACTCCGCAGACTTGAGCAGGAGCATATAATTGAGATGTCAAGCAAGGGTATCGTAGTTGTCGGTATCTCTAAGGAAGACATCGATATGATATACGAGATGCGTGTGCGCATAGAAGGTCTTGCTGCAAGAAGTGCAGTAGAGAATGCATCTGAAGAAGATATAAAGGAACTTCGCGATATTCTCAGCTTACAGGAGTTCTATACTCATAAGGAAGAGGCGGATAATATCAAAAATGCTGACAGTGATTTTCATAAGAAGATATACTCAATGTCAAAGAGTGTTACTCTCAGAGATGCACTTACAGATCTTCATAAAAAAGTTATTAAGTTCCGCCGTGCATCTGTATCTAATCATAGCCGCGCCAAGAATGCCCTTGATGAACATATGAGTATATATAATGCTATTGCTGAACGTAATGCCGATCTTGCAGAAAGTCTTATTGTAAAGCACGTTGAGAATGCAAGAAATCGACTCAAAGAGTCGAATAACTGATTGTAGTTATATATAATTATAAAAAAAGATCAGGTGATCCGATATATGATCGGTTACCGGATCTTTTTTTGAGTATTAAATTATTTGTACTCATAAATTTTTAAGATAAATTTTAATGTATAATAGTGTTTAAGTTGACAATGGGAACATGATGTGATAATATTAACGTATTCTATTCCTTTTTGGAGATTTATGTTCAATGTGTAGAAGAATATCTTTTTTAATAACAGTTCTTGCTGCTGCCGTAACTTTTTCACTTTTTGTGTCAGCGGCGGGGGATGGTCAGATAACGTATCTGTCTGATAGTATGACTGCAGATATAGGTGATAATGTCACACTTTCTTGTGAGGCGGTAGAGGTATCTGACAGCAATGTTCTGTACGTATGGTACAGTTCGGATGAAGATGGAGAAAACGGTACCCCGGTGACATCACCTACAGAAAACGGTGATTATACCCCGGAGACTCTCTATCCCGGCGAATATCATTACTATTGTATGGTGTACTATATGTATGAAGATTCGTCAAATCTGATCAAAAGTGATGTTGTTACATTGAACGTGATTAATCCCGTGTCTGTTGATCGTCCGGATGTGGAAATTGACATTGAAGAAAGATATGAAGTAATAAAAGGTGAAGAACTTTCTATTACGTACAAGTGTGTTTCTTCATCAGATGAATGTTCTCTCGTATATCAGTGGTATGCAGAGGATCCGGAAACCGGTGTTTTTAATAAGGTTGTAAACGCAAATACCGATACGCTGGTGGTTAATACCGACAGAGTTGGTACCATTAAATACTTTTGCATAGTGAATGCTGTTTACGAGGGATCATATAGTCCTAACAGAACAAGCGTAACTACTAAAATAACGGTAACAGGACACGATCATTCTTTTGGTGAATATAAAGAAACGATTCCACCTACATGCACGGATAAGGGAAAAGAAGAAAGATATTGTTCTTCCTGTGATGCATCGGAAGAACGTGTTATTAATGCAACAGGTCACAAGTTTAGCAAGTGGAACACAGTAACCGCGGCAACAGAATCCAAAGAGGGAAGTGAAAGCCGCAGTTGTTCTGATTGTGGAGAGACCGAAACAAGGACAATTCCCAAACTTGAGAAAACAGATACAACAGTAGTGGCAGATGATACAACTGTTGTAAGTGAAACAACAGAAAATACTGTAACTGAGGTAATACACGATACTACTGTACTTACTACTGAATATATAGGTAGTGAAGATGACATAACAGATGATAAAAGAGAGTATGACAGTGGGTTTCCGTGGTGGGTTGCAATAATGCTGTTCGGTATGTTTTCTGCAACGGCTTTTGCGGCTATTTCCGGTTATAGCTTCGGACGTTCAAAAACTCTTTCGGCTATTGCATCTAAGTATATGTCAATTAAAAATAATAATGGTAAAAACTAAAAAAAGAAGGCTGATCGCAGCCTTCTTTTTTTGTTTTTCATCTTGAATGTTTAGTTATGTCCTCGGGAAGGATCGCTCTTGTAGGTCTTCTTCTCTTGGGCGGAGTCGAGGTAGGGATAGATACCTTTTTATCCGGAGCCGGTTTAGTAACAGGGGCGGGGATAGGTTCACGGATGAGTTCTTCAGTAAGCTTTTTGATTCGATTTGAAGTAACGTTAAGAGATTCTTCGTCGTACTGTGATATTTTTTCCTTATTTGAATTTGCAGTTACCACCGGCTTATGTGCAGGGGCTACAAATACAGGGGACTGTTCGGTGAATATCTCATTGAGCTGTGTTTCGCTTTCCTCTTTGTCGAAATCTTCGGCGGTGTTTTTCTTATTTTTCTTACCTTTTCTTACGGCAACAATAATCAGAATTATTATGAGTAAAAGAATTGCACCAAAGCAAGAAAGGATTATAATTCCGTACAATTCCTTGTCCTCTGCGAGAGCATCTCTTTCTTCTGTGATCCCGTCAATAACGCCGTTTTTTTCAGCGATAATGCTTTCCATTTTTGCATTCAGATCATCTACGGTTTTCTTCGTTGGTTGACCGTCGTAGGTCATATAGAACTGCATTGTATTATCAAGAGAATCGTAAACGTATATTCCGGATGTACCGTTTACCGGGGACGCATAGATAAGGGAGAATCTTTCATCAAACAGACTGTTTTTATAGGCGATTATATTTTTGTTGCCTATATTCATATGTTCCTCAAAATATCCTTCCGGAGGAGTAAATCCCTCAGGAGGAGTGAGAATTACATAGTTCATTGCACCGGGAGAATAAGATATGTAGGGCTCAAATGTCGACTTATCCTTGTGATATACGAACCAAACATATTTTTCTTCGGTTTCATCACCTTCAATGAATGGCTTTTCAAGAGCAACTATGCAAAGCGACCCTGTCATGTTTTCATATGCAAGAACATCTTTTCCGTTAAATGATGCCTTAGAAATAGCAAAACCGTCAGGGATCGCAATTAGACTTTCATCAATGGGGAATGTGTATTCAATACCGTCAAGGGTTACCTTTTCTGCAGTATATGGTGATTCGTTTCTCGTTACTTTTATTGTGTAGGTGTTTTTCTTTCCGTTTTCGGCTTTTACAGTTACGGTAACGGTGTTTTCACCAACCGCCAGTTCCTTGTCTCCGCTGACCGATACAGTTGCTAGTTTGTGTGTAGCCGGAGCGTTTACTGTCAGATTTTTTATGGGATAGTCTACTGTGAGTGTGTATTCATTTGTGCCTGCGGCGAAAACGGGAGAAATCTTTCCTTCTTCAAAAGAAAGATCGGAAAGTGTGTTTACACCGGAGGGGACGTACACCGGTTCCTTGGTTATCTTAAGGATTGCGGAGGCCTCAGTGGCTGTGATTTTTGCGGAGTCTTCTCCAACAATACCATTGGTGGACGTAGTAAATTCAACATTACCCACCGCAAGAGTATTGAAAACAACAGTAAAAGCAACAGACTTGCTCTTGTCTGTACCCATGTTTACATTTATAATTCGGCAACTACCTGCAGTATGCTTGTCTGCTCCGGAAACGTACTGAAGCAGAGATGGGTCGTAGTTAAGAGTAAAATCCCAAGCACCGATATTGGCATCTGCTTTATAGGTAACGGTAACCTTTACCTGTTTGTCTGTATATACATTTGAGGCAGATAACGTAATTGATGCCTTTGCCGATGCTGCCGAAACCATAATGGTCAGAGGGATAGATAAAGCAACTGTAAGCAATACGCAGGTCAGTATTTTTAGCGTTTTTTTCATTTACTTTATGTTCTCCTGTGTAATAGTGTATGTACCGATGATTCCATTTCTAAGATTTAATAGGTCTACAATTTCAATTCCACCCTGACCGTCGATATTCGCAGCAATCATTTGGCTGGGGGTAAGTGTAGTGGTATCAAGTATCTGATTACGTATCATCAGTAGATCGGATACGTCTACTTTTGAGTCACCGTTTATGTCGCCTCTGATAACTACTGTATATGTTTTTGTAAGTCCTTCTTTGGTGAACACTACCGTGGTGCCTGTACCCACCTTATCTCCATTTACAGTCATGGTAACACCCTGACCGAGAATAAATCCGGTTTTAAATGCTTCGAGGGAAATACCGGGCTGTATTCCTGAAATGTAATCCCCTGTCATTTTATAGGATGAACTGAGAATCATGTCTTTTCCCGCATCTGCAACCAGAGACAGTGCTGTTGTTCCGGGAAGGGCGGTTGGAATCTCGGGCATGTTCTGATATACCGGAATTATAAAGGTTCTTGAATATGCAAGTATACCGAGAGCACTGTAATTTTTATAAGCCTGAAGTGCCTCCTTGACCGGATATTCGATATCCTGCATATATTGGTGTATAGCAGTACCGTCCTCAAGAGAGAAAATATCAAACTTTTTAAAATACGCAGTATTCTGTCCGATACTTATATAGCTCTTACCCATAAACAAGGCACCGCCGACAATTGCTTTATAGGGGGTATTCCAAGGGATGAGACACTGATTTTTCATCTCTTGGCTCCAACTTCCACCTGTTTGAGCAAAGGCAAGTCCGTTTTCCTGTGGACTGCCGCCGGGAACCGAACCTATACCAAAGTAGTTATAATACCCACGTGAACCGTTTGTCAGCATTGTTCCGGTCTTTCCGTTTTCAAGAATGGTACTTATGGCAAGACTGTACGGACTGACTTTTGATTGCTCTGCAGCGATCATGTAAGCTTCTGCATAGCTTATAGAATTACCGTTAAGGTCTGTTATTTTTTGGCTTTCCATAAATGTACCGTTGAGAATCTTTTGCACACCCTCGATCGTATGTCCGGTTTTACTGTAAGCAAGAGATTCGAACTGGAATATATCAACTTCGTTCAAAAAATTACGTGGGTCGGAATAATATGCAACAACATCGTCCGCCGCATGATACCACGATTTACCGTCAACGAGGGAACTACTCTTTCGCCAACTTTCGTTTTCTCTGGTTTTGTGGATAGAAGACTGAGAAGTAGTTTCACCTTTGTTTCCTTGTTTTACCTCTGCCTGTGTTTTTACAAACTGGGTGAAGTCAATAGTTGATACTCTTGCCTCAAATCTCCAGTTTGGATATAATGCGTGCAGAGCCCTGAGGTATGGCTTGTAGCTTTCGGGGAAAAGAGAGATGGAGTTTTCGAATTCATTATCAGATAACGAGTATATAGCTGCCGGACGTTTGATAACATTGTCGCTGTAAATGTAACACTCGTATTCAACTCCGGTATTCATATATACGTAACGTATCTTATACCAATCGTTGGGGTAACTTGTATCTTGACTTGGAACTTGACCGAGTATCGGAACCACAAACCCCTTGGAAAGTGTTATGGGGTTACCATCAACACCCATAATATTTTTACCGGTTTTCGCTGATGGTTCAATACGTATGTATGAATTAGAACTAACTATACCGAAGTACGCAATAATTGAATTCTTTGTTGATTCGGTGGCTGTATCTGTTACAATCCCTGTGTCAGTTGTTTGCCCGTTAACATCAATGGGGAAGATACTTGTGATGAGAATAAGAGACAACAGAAGGGAAATTCCCTGTAAGATTTTTTTGTTTGACATATATAAATTCTCCAAAAGAGATCTTAAAATGAAAACACATTTATTTCATTCTATATTATACTACAAATAAGACAATAAGTCAATAAAAGTCGTAAATTAGAAGATCATTCAATATTATCGAGTACGTTAAACGAAAAAATTTGACAATATAAATAATATATTGAGTAAAAAAGTGGTTTTTAACGTGTACTACTTGACAAACAGAAAAATACATGTTATAATACTGAACTGTCCGGAATGAAATTGTATCATCCGGCTCCTTGCTGTCGGTAAATTTTTCTATGCCGACAGTCTAATGTCCATAGGGAGGTGTAAACTAAAATGGAAAAGATCAAAAACTCCTATGAAACACTGTTTATCGTTGACAGTGATCTTGGCGAAGAGGCAGTTCGTGCTCTTATCGACAAGTTTACTTCTCTTATCGCTGCTAATGGCGAGATTGAGAAGGTCGATGAGTGGGGCAAGCGTAGACTTGCATACCCTATCAACGACAAGCCTGAGGGTTACTATGTACTTGTAAACCACAAGTGCGAAGGTGACTTCCCCGCAGAGCTTGAGCGTATATTCGGAATTACCGATGGTATCATGCGCTCCATGGTTATCAGACTTGACGAGAAGGCTATCGCGGCAGCAAAAAAGGCAGCGGCAGCTCCCGTAGCAGAGGCTGAAGAGGCTCCTGCAGAAGCAGTAACCGAAGAGTAATTGCTTAGTGTAAGGGGGAGATCCGAATGTCAAGTCTTAATCTTAACAAAGTAATTCTCGTCGGTCGTCTGACCGCAGACCCCGAACTCAAGCAGACACAGAGCGGTACCCCTGTAGTTACTTTTACAGTAGCTGTAAACCGAAACTATACCTCTAAATCGGCAGAATCAGGACAGCCTACTGCAGATTTTATTAGCACAGTAGCGTGGCGTCAGCATGCTGAGTTTATTTGCAGATATTTCAAAAAGGGTAATTCCATCTGTATTATCGGTTCTATCCAGACCAGAAACTGGACTGATCAGAATAATACAAAGAGATATGTCACAGAGGTAGTTGTTGAAGAAGTTCGCTTTGTTGACAGTAAGTCGGACAGTGGGGCCTATTCGGCAGGACAACCTCAGATGCAGTATGCACCTGAGAGTTATGGCACACCGACATTCTCAAACACCGATGCATCTGCACCAAGGTTTGAGGAGATCACCGGTGACGATGATCTTCCGTTCTGATAGAGAACGGACACTAAATATCATAGGAGGATAATAAAAATGGATAGAGAACGTACTACTGAACAGCGTCAGTTCCGTAACAATCCCCGTAAGAGAAAGAAAGTTTGTGCTTTCTGTGCGGACAAGGTTGATTACATCGATTACAAGGATTCTGCAAGACTCAGAAAGTATATCAGCGAGCGTGCTAAGATTCTTCCCAGAAGAATTTCCGGTACCTGCGCTAAGCATCAGCGTCAGCTGACTGTCGCTATCAAGCGTGCCCGCCACGTTGCGCTTCTTCCTTATATCAGCGACTAATGATGCTGTAAAGGGATAGTTATTTAATAATATTGTTTTATAAAAGGGCTGAGTCAAAAGCTATTTATTTCGCTTTTGATTCAGCCCTTTTTTCTGTATAACGAATACCGCTGTTCATTGTATTCGTTATACAAAAAAACTGACTCCGATGAATTTTCGGAGTCAGTTTTTGTTTAAAAAATTCTATAAAAATGATGTACAGCTAAATCATACATGTCGCTGAACTTTATTACCTTTGAAACATTATAGGTTGCACCATCAGACATTTCAATTGTGATGGATTCCGCATATTCAATAACGTGGTAATTTGTTACAAATGTACCATTAGAATCAATAAAGAATCCGGATCCGGAACAATTAACTTTGTTTGCACCGTCATATACATATACTGTTGCGACTCTTGAATCGGAATAGTCAGAAATTTCCTGACCCGAGAGAACTTTTCTCTCCCACAAAGCGGTAACTTTTATATCACTTCTAACATCAGAAAAATCTTTGTCCCAACCGGTGAAAACCATCATATCAGCGGTGAACTCCGGAGCGATAGCCGATTCACCCTTTTTTGCAGTCTGTTCAAGTGAACCGGAGATAAGTTCACCGCCATTTGCATTAAATGTTACGGTATAGCTTTTTGATAAAAGGTCAGAAAAAGAATCTACTTCTTTTATAGAATCCAAAGAACATCCGGATAGAACGACCATTATAAGAATAATGATTGTTGTGAAAAAAAACACTTCTTAACCGTTTCATTGTCGCACCCCGTAAATGAATTTTAGAAGACAATATTAAAGCATACTTGGTATATCAGTGTTGTTTAGTTAAGTGTTGTGTTTGATGTGATAAAACAACATCGCGGTAACTATGTCAAGAAACTGTCTTCCATTTGTTTCTTTTTTTGTATAAAAAAACGGAATTTATCCTTGGCTTTCACCATATATTTTAACTGTAAATAAAATTATTGGAGGCAAAGAAATGGAAGGAAATATATATAGACCTGAGGGAAGTACCCTTTCTTCACCCGAAAACAAGTTTTATCTTTCATCCATGGGGGGACTTAGCTCAGCCATGAATGAGGGGAAAATACTTGAGGGTATAGCCACTTTATGTGAACCGGGAATGAATCTGTCTGTTAATCTCGGTGGCAGATACGGTATTATGCCACGTGAAGAGGTAGCTTATATACCTATGGGGGAGACTGTTAAGGATATAGCGGTTATAACCCGCGTAGGGCGTGCGGTTGCGTTTAAGGTTATCGGTTTTGAAAAAGATCAATCAGGTAAAAGCTATCCAATACTTTCTCGCCGTGCCGCACAGAAGGAATGCATGGAGAGGTATCTGATGGGACTCATGCCCGGAGATATAATAGAAGCAAAGGTAACGCATCTTGAACAGTTTGGTGCATTTGTTGATATCGGATGTGGTATAACCTCTCTCCTTTCTATAGATTGTATTTCTGTTTCCAGAATATCGCACCCGAGAGACAGATTGTATGTAGGGATGCGTATACCGGTCATAATAAAGAGTATCGATCGCGACAGCGGAAGAATATACGTTACACATAGAGAGCTTCTCGGCACGTGGGAAGAAAATGCGTCAAGATTTAAAGTAGGTCAGACTGTCTCGGGTGTGGTGAGAAGCGTTGAAAGTTACGGAGTTTTTGTTGAGATAGCACCAAATCTTGCGGGTCTTGCGGAACTGAGAGATGACATAGCGGTGGGTCAGATAACGGCCGCTTACATAAAGAGTATCATTCCGGAGAAAATGAAGATCAAGCTTGTGCTTATAGATTCCTACAAAGGGGAGAAGATCCCATTTGAAGCAAAGTATTTTGTTGATACAGAAGCAGTTAACCACATCGACTATTGGCGATATTCTCCGTATAACTGTGATAAGGTAATAGAAACGGTGTTTTCCTAAACAAGATGTATCACCCGATGGATATATTGCATTAAAACGATTCGTAATAAACGATAAACGCCCTGCTTTTGCAGGACGTTTATTGTTTTTAAAGACAATATTTTTGAATTGCAAGTCTGATTTTGTGTGACTGATATTGTGTATTGATTTATAAATTATACTTAACGAAAATGCGTTATAGCTCCTTATTAGTTTTTATCATTTGGTATTCATTAAAGAAATCATTTACATTACACTCTAATATTTTGGCAAGATGCGGTAGGAGAGTAATGTCCGGATAACACAGTTGTTTTTCCCACTTGTGTATTGCTTGCGCTGAAACGCCGAGTAACTTAGCAAAGCTTCGTTGGGTTACATTGTGTTTGCTTCGATATACTTTTATTTTATCAGCGATGGTTATGTAATAGATTTTTGTCATTATTTTATTTCATCACCCTTTACCATGTTTATTTTTCGCATACGGTTGATAAGTGCTGTCAACTCCTGCTTGCGAGGGAGGTCGAGAAATCTCTCACAGGTCGTAAAGAAGGAAGAATAGAGGAAGTCAATTCCTTCCTCGTATATCCGTGCATACAAATCATTGATCTTCTTTTCAATGTCGATCTTTCTGTCGTTGTTGGATATTTCCAAATAGCGTAACATAAAACCAAGAGTATCAAGTTGGTGGAAAGAAACAATATCGTGAAGTCCGCGTACATCTATCTTTTCATCACCGATTATGACAAAACCCATATCAGAAACTTCAAGTTTTTCTGTACCGCTTCCTTCGGGATAAGAAGAAAAACGGTCAGAGTAAAGGGTCCTGATCTGTTCCCAGTTTGCAGGTGTGGGCAGTTCTGCGGTCATGTTATATGAATTACAGATGTTTTTGGATTTTTCTGTTACGTCGTGAATAAGATAATCCTCCATCATATAGATTTTGTCGGCAACCGAAAGATACTCACCGCTACCACCGATAACGAGAATAGTAGAAACATCACGAGTTTTGTGAAGCTCGTTGGCTCGGTCGGTAAATGGGGTGATCGGTTCTTTTTCTATCAACTCCTTCATCATGCGGTCACGAATCATAAAGTTAGTGGCACTCCTGTCTTCGTCAATGAGTAACAACCTTGTACCTGAATCAACCGCTTCCATAATATTTGCTGCTTGTGAGGTCGATCCCGATGCGTGATCGGTTGAGAAATCGCTTGTGTTACCACCCGGTAACCACTTTATAAACGGTGAAATATTGACGTGTTTTACACTTCTTCCGTCCTCTGCAGAAATTGTAACGGCACTTTCGTCTGTTATGCAAAGCTCGCGTCCGTCACCAAGTACGTGGTCATAGATTCCTGCGGATATGGTGTCAAGCAGAGTGGATTTTCCTGAATAGCCACCGCCCGTAATAACGGTAACACCCTTTTTTATCCCCATACCGCGTACACCAAAAATTTCAATCTCGTCATCGGGTGTAGACCTAAACGGAATTGCATCAAGCATTGGTAAGTCTGTTCCTTTTGCGCGCGGAAGAATACTTCCGTTGGCAACAAAAGCACAATAGTTGCTGTTCTTTAGCCACGCGCGGATGGAGGATTGCTTTTTTGCAAGTTCGGTTGCTTTCTTCAGTCTATCGATATCGAAATTCAAAATGAAGCGATCAACCGCATCAGGAAGATCGCGGCACATCATTTGAAGGGTTTTGCGAAGTTTTTTTAGGGGAAACTGAACTTGGATTCTGATACATAGGCACATCAGTGGCGGACGAGGTTTATCATCGTTCAAAAGATACACCGTTGATCCCGAACCGTTTGTATAGTCTTTCTGCGGACACAGCGCAAAATATACCGCGTTCCTTTTTATTATTTCTCCGCCGGGTACACACAAATAATACTTGCCGTTTTCGTTATCGGGACGACTTCGATTATATAATTCTGCGTTTAGCTCATCGATATATTTTTTGAAAGCACGAAGGCAAAAATCCGCTTCTGCGCTCTCGGTAGATTTGTCGGGAATATCGATTCCAAGTGCTTCACAAGGAATACTGATCACTACTGTTGGCTTATCTTGCGCTAACTTGTGTGTCGTGGTTATTTCAAATCCAACGTTATCGTTGTAATAGGTTGGACTGTAATCTGTATACGGTTTTACTGAAGGATGTGCAGGATCAACTATAGTCATACTACCTTCATATATCGCCTTGTAAGTGGTTGTGTTAGGCTCCATAGATAATATCTTACTTTTTAATCTTTTCATAGGCATCTCCTATTTTATTTTTCAAAAGTGTGCTAATAGAAGTCATAATAAAAAATTCTCCTTTCGGTTTTGCTGAATTTTCCGTTTGACTCATAATCGAGGGCTTTCCACGAAAAACAAAAAGCACCCCTACGGGTACATAAAGGTATACGTTTGCCAAAGAAAGATATTTCAGACAAACAAAAACACACCCGTCACCGGATGTGCATCAAAAACTATATAAACCTTGCGTTCAGCATATCGCAGGCGATAGGTATGACATCCGATAAATATAAGTGATTTTCATAATAATCGCCTCCTTTAGATAAGCTTAAAGTATTTATAATTTAATTGCATTTATAGTGTATCACATTCTCTGTTTACTGTCAATCGGTATATGAAAAGCTTCTGTCAACCATTGGTTTATAATCAACACAAAAAGCCGGCTACCTTTCGATAACCGGCTAAAGTATTATAATATTTAAAAATATTTACGATATTTTTAAAAGTTTTCGATTTATTGCTTAAGAGACTCGATAAGCTTACCGAGGACAGGCTCAAATTTTGCACCGTACCAATGAGTCTCGTCCTTAATTGTCTCGTTGATGCAGGCAAGAACGTAATCAGCGGCGATCTTTGCGCTGTCGTAAGCAGTTTTACCGTGAAGGAGTGAGCCGACGAAAGCGGATGCGTAAATATCACCTGTACCGTGGCAACCGTTTGCTATCTTGTCATGCTTGTAGTAATAGTACTCACCGTTTTCATATACTACTGCACCGGTAGTACCGGGGGCATAAGAAACGCCTGTGAGAATAACGTTCTTGCATCCGAGTGCGGCAAGTTTTACGAGAAGTTCCTTTATGTACGCTTCATCGTATTCTGTCTTAAACTCGGTATCTGTGAGGAAGCAGGACTCTGTAATATTGGGAACAAGATAATCCGCTTTACCGCAGAGTGTTTTCATCTCTGCAACAAATTTATCGTCAAATCCGTAGTACAGCTTTCCGTTATCTGCCATAGCGGGATCGACTACCTTGAGGCATCCTTCTTTATCAAAAGCAGCAAAAATATCCTTTACATAGTCTATCTGACGTGTGCTGCCGAGATATCCTGTATAAATAGCATCAAAAGAAATTTTTTCTTTGATCCAGTGATCCTTGATGGAGGGCATATCCTCGGTGAGATCTCTGAAAGTAAAACCTGTGAAACCGCCGGTGTGTGTTGAGAGGACTGCAGAGGGGAGAACGCAGGTCTCATGTCCGCAGGCAGAAAGAATAGGGAGAGCAACAGTCAGAGAACACTGACCGAAGCAGGAAATATCTTGTATTGTGAGCACTCTTCCGTATGACATATATACTCCTATAAGTAACTTATTTTTCTAAATAATATCACGGTATTGGTAATGTGTAAATATCCAAAATAAAATAGTTTTATATAACCAGATTAACTGTCGCTTTTGATTTTCAGCTTTCGTCTTTCTCTACGGACTCTGTTGATATGCCTCTCGAAGTCGCCGCTATTTATCAGTTCTGCAAGAGTATATTGTTCGAACACAGGAACGGTACATGAGAAAAAGCCTATTTTCTCATCAAAAATGGGTAGCAGTTTCTGTGGTAATACCATATATCCTACACGCATAGAGGGTGCCAGTGTCTTTGAAAAGGTGTTTACGTAAATGACATGTCCGTTGGAATCAAGTGAAAAAAGTGTATCTTCCGCCTTACTTGACACGGTTAATTCAGAGTCGAAATTGTCTTCTACGATATATCCTTGTCTTTCTTTTGCCCATAACAAATATTCTTTTTTCTTTGAAGCTGTTGCAGTTACATTACTGGGAAAGCTGTTAAACGGTGTAACGTGAAGAATGGTAGCATCAGTGTTTTTCAGATCATCTGTTATTATTCCGTCTCTGCCCATTCTCAGCCGACGGCACTGCACTCCACAGGATTCATACACACGATTGATCTTGTCGTAGCAGGGATCTTCCGTTCCAAATATATTTTTACGTCCCAAAAGCTGTACTGTCAATGTATAAAGATATTCAGCACCGGAGCCTATTATTATCTGGTCCGGAGTGACCGTCATACCGTTTGAACGTGCAAGATACATGCTGATGGCCTCTCTTAGCTCATTACAGCCTTTGTTAGGGGACTTGACCATTATGTTTTCTCTTTGATCGCTTATGATCCTCCTCATTGTTTTTGCAAGAACGGAGAAGGGAAAGGTGTTTTCAGTGTTAAGGTGTGTGCTTGTTTTTATCTTTCTATATGAACCAATGCCACCTACTGATAAAAAATCCTTTTCTCTGTAAGCGGCAAAATAACCGCGCCGCGGTTTTGCCTCGGCATATCCCTCGTCACATAATATGGCGTATGCATGCTCAACTGTAATGACGCTTACACCTGTTTCTTCAGAGATAAGACGTTTTGACGGTAAACGTGCTCCGTATCTGTAATTACCTTTAACAATATCGTTTTTCATTTGTCGGTACAGCTGTATGTATGAGGACTCGTTTTTATTTTTATCGACGGTATACTTCATCTGGTCATATTATCCTTTTGTATGAAGAATGATTTTATACTACCATACATTTTACTTCAGGTATTGAAAATTGTAAATACCGTTTAATAAAATTACAGACATTTTTATTCTTAATTATTGTTATTTTATTTTCATTATGATATACTTGACGTAATGAAAATAGGTCGTTTCAAGACGGCAAACGGAGGAAAAAGAAAATGACTCTTCGCGAAAAGGTTCTTGCAAAACAGAATATCTGCGGTACACACATAACCATGACTGATCCAAGCATAGCTGAAATGATGGGTTATATAGGGTTTGATTTTATATGGATAGATCTTGAACATGCATATATTTCCTTTGAGCAGCTTTACAGTATGATCAACTGCGCTAAGGCTGCCGGTACCGCGACTATCGTAAGAGTTCCTCAACATGATTTTACCTATACAAAAAAGGTTATGGAGATGGGTGTTGACGGTATCATCTTTCCTATGATCAAGAATGCGGCAGATGCTGAAGAAATGATCAAGTATACGCTATATCCCCCGCTTGGTAATCGTGGTTACGGTCCTAAGAGAGCAGTGAGATACGGTCTTGACGACGATCCGGAATATATTAAAAACGGTTATGCAAAGACTTGCAGATTTATTCAGATAGAGCAGGAATCCGCAGTTGACGATCTTGAAAACATCGTTAAGAATAATCCTTATATTGACGGTTACATATTCGGTCTTATGGATCTTTCTGGTTCTATCGGCGAGCTTGGAAATTGCCTTGGTGAAAATAATCTTAAGCTTGTCAAGAGAACTATTGAGGTAATGAACAAGTATAACAAGACCATAGGCATATCTATGACCCCAAATGATGAGGAGCTTATGCGTACATACTTTGACATGGGTATCAATATGATATCTTCCGGAGCTGATTTTGATCATATTGTTAAGGGTGCAAAGACTACTTTTGAGAATGCAAAAAAGGTGTTTTCAAAGTAAGATAAAAGGGTGATATAATTGAAAAAATATAACGTAACCGCGCTTGGAGAGATACTTATAGATATGGCTCCCATGGGTATAGATGATGCAGGAGACAAGATGTTTGTCAGTAAGGCGGGAGGTGCTCCTGTTACTTTCCTTGCAACTGTTGCTAAATACGGCGGACGTGCAGCCTTTATCGGTAAGGTGGGAGATGATATGTTCGGTGCCCATCTTCGCAATGTTGTTAAAGAGGCGGGAATAGATGACAGTAATCTTATCACCGATAGTGTTCACAATACAACACTTGCTTTCGTTTCTCTTGATGACAAATGTGACAGATCTTTCAGCTTTTACCGTGATTTTAATGCCGATACCTTCCTTTCAAAGGATGACGTTGATGCTTGTCTAATAAAGGACTCTGAGATATTTCACTTCGGTTCACTTTCTCTTACCTCTGCATGCAGCGAGGAAGCAACCGCGTATGCGCTCAAAACTGCAAGAGAATCAGGCTGTATCATCACATGTGATCCTAATTACCGTCCCGCTCTTTGGCAGAGTGAAGGTGCGGCAATCGAGAAAATAATGAAATATATTGGCTACACAGATATACTTAAGGTATCGAGAGAAGAAGCAGGGATGCTTTCCGGAAAGGAAAAAATCGAGGATGCCGAAAGATTCTTTCTTGATCTCGGGATAGCATTGGTTCTTATAACAGATGCTGAAAACGGGGCATATTTTGCTACCTCCGGTGGAAGAGGACACGTTCAGTCTGCTGATGTTGTTCCGGTAGATACGACCGGTGCGGGTGATATTTTCTTCGGTAGCTTTATACATAAATTTATATCTTCGGGAAAAGCGCTAGAAGATCTTTCAATAAAGGAGATAAGTGAATTTACATCCTTTGCGGCAAAAAATGCAGGTATGAGTACCCTCAAAAAGGGTGGACTTCCATCGATTCCGTAAAGGAAAAACAGGAGGAGAGTTATGAAAAATTATTTACTTTGGGAAAACGGAGCTCCCGGATTTGATCCATCTATCGGTCAGGCAGAACCTTCGGTTGATGCCTATATTATTGAGGATGGAAAAGAGCATTCTGCTGTAATAGTATGTCCCGGCGGTGGATACACCCACAGAGCCGAGGATCACGAGGGAAAGCAGGTTTGCGAGTTTTTAAACAGTCACGGTATAAATGCATTTATGCTCAAATACAGATTAAGACCTTACCGTTATCCCATTGAACTTTACGATGTACAGAGAGCCATTCGTTTTGTCAGATACAATGCAGAAAAGTTCGGTGTTATTTCTGATAAAATAGGTGTTCTCGGCTTTTCTGCAGGTGGACATCTCTCTGTAATGGCAATTGAACACTATGACTACGGCAGAGATGACGGTGATGAGATAGACCGAGTAAGCTGTCGTCCCGATGCCGGTGTGCTTTGTTATGCGGTATGTTCTCTTGAGAAGGATTTTGGGCATGTAGGATGTGCGATAAATCTTCTTGGTGAGGAAACTTATAACAATGACAAGGAGCTGGTTACGCGTCTTTCCGGCGAAAACAGTGTTCGCGACGATTGTCCTCCCGTGTTTTTGTGGCATACTGCGGAAGATGACTGTGTCAACGTTGCAAACAGTATAGCTATGGCAACAGCTCTAAGAGAAAAGAAGATTCCATATGAATTACATATATTCCCATATGGTGATCACGGACTTGGGTTTGGACTTGACCGTCCCGGAGTAAAGCGTTGGTCTTATCTGCTTGCAGAGTGGCTTGGGGAAATCGGATTTTGATTTTGTAAATGTCAATAAAGGTCTTTACCGTTAAAATAGCGGTAAAGACCTTTATGCTTTATATGAATCGCAGTAGATTGAAATACCGATTTCTTTGTGATATAATGTCAGCAAAGAAACAAATTATTGTGGTTCTTTTGATATGAAAATGTGCAGGTAAAGTTGTATGAACGGATATCTTAAAAATTTAAATAAAATGGAATTTATTATCACCTATGCTTGTACCGGCAGATGTAAGCATTGTTCTCAGGGGGATTATACAAACTTGGGCCGTCAGATCGATCCGGATATTATGTCTTATGCTATCCGCTTTGTTGCGAAAAAATATGATATACAGACGGTAATGACGTTTGGCGGAGAACCGCTGATGTACCCTGAGGCAGTATATAAAATTCATACTGCCGCACGTGATATGAAGGTGCCGAGGCGACAGCTTATCACAAACGGGTATTTTACAAAAGATATTCAAAAAATCACAAATGTTGCGGATGAACTTCATGATTGCGGAGTCAATGATATTCTTTTATCTGTGGATGCCTTCCATCAGGAGACAATTCCTCTTGATGCTGTCAGAGTATTTGCGGATAAAGTAAAGGAGAGGGGAATCCATATCAGCCTTCAACCTGCATGGCTGGTGAGCCGCGATGATAATAATCGGTATAATAAGAAAACCCGTGAGATACTTCACAGCTTCAGTGATTTGAATATACCGATAGGAGAGGGTAATGTTATATTTCTGGAGGGAAATGCAAAGAAATATCTCAGTGATTATTTTTCTGACAGTCAGCCTGAAAATCCTTACGTAGAGGATCCGCTTGATGTGAAGTGCCTATCCTTTTCTCCCGATGGGGATGTACTCAACGGCAACGTCTACAGGCAGGGTATTTCAGAAATAATTTTAAATTACAGGCCATAATACCATGGATATAAAATGGTATGACAATAAGGGTTTATGTTGAAATAATTCTTCATTTTTGTTACAATAGGGATAAAGTTTGTGATATAAATATGTGCATAAATCTTGTAATATAGAAAAGAGAAAGAAAAGTGAATTTTACAGAAATTGCAGAAAACCGTCAATCTTGTAGAAGTTATGATCCCACCAAGGTTGTGGAAAATGAAAAAATAAAACGAATACTTAAAACTGCTCTGCTGTCTCCCTCTGCGTGTAACGGACAGCCGTACAGGGTAACTCTCTGCATGGGTGAAAGTGCTAAAAAGGTAGCCGAGGCGGTGCAGGGAATGGGGCTGAATAAGTTCGCGTATGATGCACCTGTAATGTTGGTCATTTCAGAGGCTCCGTACGTAGCTACCGCCGCTCTCGGTGCCAAACTGAAAAGTAACGATTACAGATCTATAGATATTGGGATACTTGCGGCATATATTACTGCTGAGGCAACTGCTCAAGGACTCGGCAGCTGTATACTCGGATGGATTGACGATGAGCCTATCCGAAAAATTTGCGGTGTCAAAGGTACTGTACGTCTGGTCATTACCCTCGGTTATGCCAAAGCGGATGACAAGCTTCGTCCTAAAAAAAGAAAAGACATAAACGATCTTGTAAATACTGTGGAATAAGATTTGATAAATGAAAGCTGATTCTAAAATAATGTTTGCCACTATGAAGCCGTGGAAGTTATTCTTCATTGTGGCTATGCCCGGTATGATCAGTATGTTCGCTATGTCGATATACAGTATCATAGAGGGAATATTTATAGGGCAAAAGCTTGGCGAGGCCGCACTTACAGCGGTCAATATTGCTTTTCCTATGATTTTTATTAATTTTTCATTGTCGGACCTGGTTGCGGTAGGGTCGTCTGTACCTATATCTGTTGCACTTGGCAGAAAAGATGAAAAGACTGCCAACAATATTTTTTCCTGCGCTATCGTTATGATCTTTATTGTATCGGTGATAACGGGGACGGTGATGATGTTTGCTGCAAGACCGCTGGCTTCTTTAATGGGGGCAGAGGGACAGATTCTTGATACTGCATCAAGGTATATTCAAACTTATGCTTTGTGCAGCCCTCTCAGCACAGTGTTTTTTGCTATGGATAACTATCTGCGCATCAGTGGGTACGTTAAGACAAGCATGTTTATAAATATATTTTGTAACGTAATGACACTGGTTCTTTTGCTGCTGTTCCTTTTTGTTTTTGAAATGGATGTAGTCGGTTCCGCACTTGCAGCATGTCTTGCTATGTGTTGTTGCTCGGTTTTGGCGATGATACCGTTTCTGCGGGGAAGAGCACTTCTGAAATTTACCCGTCCGCAATTTAGTTTTAGGTTGATACAGAAGGTATTTACATGCGGATTGCCTGTTTTTCTTAACAATATTGCCGGGCGAGTTACCTCTATTCTGATAAATTTGTCCCTTATGACACTGGGAACAAAGGTTTTGGGATATGGCGGCGGAATAACTGCTGTTGCCGCATATGCGGTACTTCTTTATTCCGCTGATATGGGCTTTTCTCTGCTTTACGGAATGAGTGATTCTTTGTCGCCTGCTATCGGATTTAATTGGGGAGCCGGAGATTACGGAAGGGTACGTAAAATAGCAATCTGCAACTATATCGGAACATTTACCGTAGGTGTAATCTTTGCTGTGGTGATGTTTGTTTTTTCTCGGCCTGTGGTTTCTGTGTTTGTTGAGGCAGGTAATACAGCTCTCCTGGATCTTTCTGCAGATGCAATGAAAATTTTTTGCCTTGGTATGCTTTTCAGATGGATTGTTGTGGCTACACAGAGTTTTCTCAGCGCAATCGAAAAGCCGTTTTACGCAACAATATTGTCAATTTCATTTGCGCTTGTTTCCCCTGTTATCGTTCTTGCTGTACTATGGTCATGGGGACTTGTCGGTATATGGTTTAATTCGTTTGGAACCGCTTTGCTGACATCTGTTATAGGTGTAATACTCATTATCCAGGTACAGAAGGAAATAAAAAGAATATCTGCTAAAAAAGAGATTCGGGAAAAGGAATGTTTGTAGAGAAGAATAGATTTTCTTTGGTTTGAATTAAACGCAAAAAAAACTACCGCCGCGAGAGACAATGAAGTTCTCTCGCGGCGGTGATTTTTTTGATATCTGAAGATTTTTATGGCAGTATATCTGTCAAATTAATTATTTCCACGTCGTTTTCAAGAGCATATTTGACTGTAAATGCGGTACCTCCACCTACCCCCGGATGCTTGTAACAAACACATATGTCAGCGTCATTTACCAGTTTCATATTACGTGTTTGCATGCAGTATTCATTGTAGAAATCACAGACATAACTAACACTGTCAGCTTTTGCAAGAAATTCTTTATAAATCCTGATATCTTTGGCTTTCCATTTGTTGCATTGTTCTCTGCAAGGGAGAAACAGTAGGAATTTTACATCAGGGTACCGTTCCTTAAGTCTTACGCATTCAAGTGCGGCGGCTGTGTCAAAGCCAAGAGCACCGCCGTTTCTAAATTCTCTGAACCCTCTGTTATAGAGCTCTTCAAGAATCAGAGCAAGCAAAGGACGAATCCGTGGAGAATCCTTTTCAGATATTATTCTGTGACCTGTAAAACAACATATTCTGTCTTTTTTCATTTTTTAACTTTCTGACTTAAGATAATCCGGCAGAAACTCGTCATCAATGATCTCTTTTACAAGCGCTTTAAAGTTCTTGTATGTGTACGTGTGATCTGACGTGCTTCCGTATATCCTTGTTCCGTGTTTGGAGGCAAGCTCCTCGTTATAATCTTCCATAAAGTATAAATGTGTAGAGAAGTAATTCATTCCATAGTGGAATATTGTGGGAATAAACTTTACGTTGTCAATAAAAGGGGCGCCTCCGTTTTCAACAACGATATCAAAGGTAACAAAGCCTCCGACCATATTTATACTTTTTGCCATTTCTGAGACCAGATTGCCAAGAGAATAGATACACAGAGTCGTATTACCGTCTTTACCGGTCATCCATTCGATGGGTTGAATAACGTGGGGGTGGTGACCGATAATAACGTCTGCGCCTGCATCGGTCATTATTTTTGCATATTTCTTCTGGTCAGGGAATGGTGTTGTGTAATTTTCTTCCCCCCAGTGAACTGATACAAAAACGAGATCTGCTTTCTCACGGGCATCTTTGATCTGTCTCTCTACCGTGTCTTCGTTGAGATATGGAATCACGAGATCGGAGGATGACGGTAGTTTCAGGCCATTTGTTCCGTACGTGTATGACAGCATGGCAATTTTTACACCGTCTTCCTCATATATCCTTACGGCATTATAATCCTCGTTATTTCTATAACCGCCAATCATAAGAAAATCAAGGGTATCGTAAAAGTCAAGAGTATCTCTGAGCCCTGATTCGCCTTTGTCGACCATATGGTTGTTTGCAATGTTTACTATGTCAAATCCGAGATCCTGCAGGTCATATGCAAGATCCTGAGGAGAATTGAAGTGAGGGTAACCTGACAAGCCGTATTTTTCGTCACCCGCCATAAGGGTCTCCTGATTAATAAAAGTTATGTCGTAAGAGGCGATCAGCTCCGCAACGTCACTGTACATAGGAAGAAAGTTATATGTTCGAGTGCTTTCATCAGCTCTGCGCTTAGCTTCTATATAGAGGGCAGGGTGTATGACGTTATCGCCGGCACAGAGAAAGCTTATACGGTTGTTTTTTCTGTCCTCTTCAATGAAAAGGTCAGCATAATCAGACTCGTTTAAGGTATCAGCCGGAATCGCTTCTGTTTCAAACGGAGTACCTTGGGGTGGGGAAGGCACTTTTGCAAGCTCGGTACATCCGGAGGTAAGTACGACAAAAAGTACAAGTATAAATGTTAATATCGATTTTTTCATTTATCTCTCCTGCTTGATGATCGTCCGTCACGGCGTGGAAGCTTGATTTTTTGTAAAATCGCGTTTTTTTGTTCGGAGTATACATAGGCATTCTGGTATTCTTCCAGTTCTTTACAGCACACTTCAAGGTCTGAATATATCTTAAAAAGCATTACTGAGTCGATTTCCGTAAGATCAAACTCACTGAGTATTGTAGTAAGTTGGTTGAGGGCAGAACGATAATCGTTTTTAACGATATCAAGCTTTGCGTTTATATGAAGCGAGAATAACATATCAGACAGTAATCCGCTGTCTATTATAGAGACTGCCTGTGGTTGCTTACCGGAGTCTATCAGCTCGGTGATAGAATGGTACAGGAGTACCTGAAACCCGGACGACTCAGAAATTATCTTATTGGGTGTGATGCTATTGTTTCCCGAATATCCTGCGTCTTTGATAAGTTCAAAATAAATAGCTGCGGTAAAAAGAGTGTTGCTGGTATCATAACAACTTTTTTCGGCATACTTTACCGCTTCGCTGAAGTAAGCGTAAGCAATGTCCAGACGTCCGTCACGGTAATTATGTATTCCGAGATTGAGAGCTGACTCAGAAAACATAAGGAGTAACTCATCATCGGTATCAGAATAATTCTCGCGGCACAGTGAATAACACACATCGAAATTTTCTTTTCTGTATACAGATTTTATTAGATCTATATATAGCGATTTCTTATAGATCGCATCATCTTCACTTTCGCTGAGAAGATAACCGCCCGGGAGTCCGAGACGTTCGCTTATGTAGTTTACCGTTGAAACACTTGGGGTTGCTTTTCCGTTTTCGATTTGGCTGAGCATGTTTCTTGTGATCTTGTCACCCGCAAGCTGAGCCTGAGTCATTTTGGCTTCGAGACGGGCTTTTTTTATTTTTTCTCCGAGATTCATCGTTTTCCTTTCCGTTTTGCGAAACCGTAGATAATTAAAGTGTCCGGCTTACATAGTGGCAAGCCGGACATCAGCGTAATACGCCTTTACCGACGGTTATTTACCTATACTGTTTTCGTCGTCAAAGGATATAGATTCTATTGTCTTAAGTATTCTGTCTTTAGCTTTTTCAGCAAGGGAAATGCGAGAACGAACAAGCTGTTCGTGTGTCTCTGCGTTTTTGATATAAAGCTTTTTGTACTCTACAGAAAGCTCTGAGAAAATATCATTTGTACGGCTTGAATAATCGTCGATATATTCATTTACGATTGCCTTAAGTTCTTCCTCGATTATATTTGATATTATCTGCCTCTGCTTTTCTGAACGAATGGCAATGAAACCCGCTTCCCGTTCTGCTTTTGCAATTATCACGGATGCATCTATTTTTGCATTCTTGATAATTTTAGCAGCCTCATCATATGCTTCAATAGGATCAGTTTTATCGGCTTTATTTTCGAGTTCAGCGAGTCTACTGTCCTTAAGTACAGATTCTTTTTCTGCCTCAGTTAGACGTGTCCTGAGATCTTCAATCTCTTTGCTTGCGCTTTTAAGCTTCTCGGAAATCTCGGAAACCTTTTTATCAGCATCTGCCAGCTTAAGATTTGCATCAGATTTCTCATTGCTTATTTTAACAAGATCTTCTTTGGTGATACGGAGCCTTTCGGCGGATACTTCAAGTTCTGCCTTAACGATGGAGAGTTCTTCTTTGAGAGCAGCGTTTTTCTCCTCTTTCTTTGCGGTGTTGCCCTTTTCTTTTTCAAGATCCTCGGCAAACTGACTATTTATCTTTTCAATATAAGAATACACGTCTTTTTTCTTGAATCCACGAAAAGACTTCCTAAACAGTTTCTTATTATCCTCTCCCATATTAACCTCCGGGCAAAAGTCTGGTAAATACATTTTACCACAATTTTTTTTTGATATCAATAGCAATTGAAGATATTATGTGTTTTTTGTCTTTAATTATCAAGAGTTGCGCCAAAATCGTAGATGTCGTCGATGTCACTTTCTGTAATGTTTTCTTGCCCACGGTGTATTTCCGTGTACGCATCAGGTATATCTCCGACAATAATGGTTTCTGCAATACATACGGACGAAGTTGTGTTTACGGTAAAAGTAGATGATGGTACCATTACAGTGGTATCGATACTGATTTTCAGCATTATGCGATGGAGAGTCTGATTTATTCCGGCATCAATAAATTCATTATACACATCAGTGCTTATTGCAGGAGCAGAGGAGAGCTTAACAGAAATATTCGGACCCATTCCGGATAGTATGTCGATTCCGCTTATCGTACCTGCAGGGATATTGGTTACCATATCTGTGTCTTTATAGGTGGATAAAATATACAGAGAAATTTTTGACCTCTCTTCATTAATTTGAGAAATTTTGCTCTTAATAAGAGAGACTTTGCCGTTACTGTCATATTTTATTTCCGATAAAGAGTCATATGTAGTTTCTCCCTCGGAAAGTCGACGGTAAATACTTTCGTTTATTACTTTCAGAGCAGTCTCCTTTGCTTTTGCTTCGGCTACTTTGTGAATCAGCGGTGTTAACCTTTGATTGGTAACACAGGAAAGACAAAGTACAAGAAAAGCAAGCACAGTAAAAACAAGGATTAACCTGAAAAGTAATATCCTCTTTTTGTATTTAGATGAAAAACTATAACGCGGACGCATTTTATCCCTCCTTGTGTTAGCAGAATATTCCTTGTTTTAGAAATATGTAAAAAAACAATTGTAAATTTTTTATTAACATGCGAATAAGTATTGAAAAATTGAGAAATAAATGGTAAAATACATTTCACTTGCGCTGACAGAAATAGGCGCAGTAAATAACACACACAGTGTCTGTGCGCGAAGGTGTCGCTTGCGGCTTACCGCGTTAAAAAATACTGTGGTGGAATAACCGAAGGAGGACATTAAAATGTCTGTTATTTCTATTAAGCAGCTTCTTGAAGCAGGTGTACATTTCGGACACCACACAAGACGTTGGAACCCCAAAATGGCTGAGTATATATTTACCGAAAGAAATGGTATCTATATAATCGACCTTCAGAAGACCGTTAAGAAGTTCGAGGAAGCTTACATGTTTGTACGTGACATCGCAGCTCAGAACGGTACTATTCTTTTCGTAGGTACTAAGAAGCAGGCTGCCGATGCTATCAAGGATGAGGCAGAGCGTTGCGGTATGTACTATGTAAATGTTCGTTGGCTCGGTGGTATGATGACCAACTTCAAGACCATCAAGAAGAGCATCAACCGTCTTACCAACCTTGAGAAGATGGCTGAGGATGGAACTTTCGACCTTCTTACCAAGAAGGAAGTTGCTGGTCTTCAGAAGGAGAGAATGGATCTTGAGCGTAACCTTGGCGGTATCAAGACCATGACTGAGCTTCCTTCCGCTATCTTTATAGTTGATCCTCGCAAGGAGAAGAATGCAGTTGCTGAGGCTAAGAAGCTTGGTATTCCCGTAATCGCTATCGTTGATACTAACTGTGATCCCGACGATGCTGACTACATTATCCCCGGTAATGATGATGCTATCCGCGCTATTAAGCTTATCTCTTCCGTACTTGCAGATGCAGTAATCGAGGGTAAGCAGGGTGAGCAGCTTGCAGATGATGCAGAGGCTTCTGAAGAGGCTGAGGCTGTTGAGGCTGCAGACGCTGAGTAATTTTTGTCAGATCGTATTTTAAGATAAATTAAATATAAAAGGAGAATATCAAAATGGCTATAAGCGCAAAGCAGGTTGCAGAGCTCAGAGCAAAGACCGGTTGCGGTATGATGGAGTGCAAGAAGGCACTTGTTGAGACCGACGGTAATTTTGATGAAGCAGTAAAGGTACTTCGTGAGAGAGGTCTTGCAGTTTCCGCAAAGAAGGCAGACCGTATCGCTTCCGAGGGTATTGTTGATATTATGTATGATGAGGCATCCGGTAAGGCTGCTATTATCGAGGTTAACTCCGAGACCGACTTCGTTGCTAAGAATGCAAGCTTCCAGGAGTTTGTTAAGGGTCTTCTTACCACCATCATTAAGGAAGAGCCTGCTGATGTTGACGCTCTTCTTGCGATGAACTATCTTGATACTGATTTCACCGTTGACGGTAAGATCAAGGATATGATCTTCACCATCGGTGAGAACATGAATATCCGTCGTTTCGAGATCATTAAGGGCACTCTCAGCACCTACATTCACGGTAAGGGCAGCATCGGTGTTGTTATCAAGTTTGAGGCAGACGATGCAGCTAAGAACAATGCTGGTTTTGCTGATTTTGCTAAGAACATTGCTCTTCAGGTTGCAGCATTCCCTGTTGCATATCTTGACAAGGATTCCGTTCCCGCTTCTGTTATTGAAGAAGAGAAGAGTATCCTTATCAGCCAGATCAAGAATGATCCTAAGAACGCAAACAAGCCCGACAATATAGTTGAGAAGATGGTAACCGGTAGAATCGGTAAGTTCTATGAGAGCAACTGTCTCATCGAGCAGGCTTATGTTAAGGATGATTCTCTTACCGTTGGTAAGTATGTTGAAGCTACCGCTAAGGAGTTTGGTGGTGCTATCAAGGTTACCGGTTTCACCCGTTTCGAGAAAGGCGAAGGCCTTCAGAAGCGCGATGAGAACCTTGGTGACGAGATCGCAAAGCTTATCAATAAGTAATAATTTAATTTTTTTCAGATAACTCGTGAAAAAATCACGAGTTATCTGTTTTTTTATTAAAATCTTGTTTACAAAAATTAAAAGATAGAGTAAAATATATATAGTATAATTATTTTTAGGTTAATATAAAATAAAAGCGCGGAGGATAGATATGAGCGAAACAAAATCACCTAAATATAAACGCGTATTACTAAAACTTTCCGGTGAGGCTCTTTCTGATAAGGACGGCGGTGTTCTTGACTTTGATTTTATAGTCAGCGTTGCAGACGTTATTAAGAAGTGCCTTGCAGAGGGTGTTCAGATAGGTATAATTGTCGGTGCAGGTAACATTTGGCGTGGACGACACGGTAAGAATATGGATCGTACCAGAGCAGACCACATGGGTATGCTTGCAACTACGATAAATGCTCTTGCTCTTCAGGATGTGTTTCAGCATGAAGGCATTGAGACACGTGTAATGACTGCTATAGACATGCATGAGTTTGCGGAGCCTTATATTAGAAATAAGGCGGTATCCCACCTCGAAAAGAACAGGGTAATTATTTTTGGTTGCGGACTTGGCATCCCCTTCATATCTACCGATACCGCGGCAGTGCTTCGTGCAGCGGAGATAAATGCTGACATAGTACTTCTTGCTAAGAATATTGACGGTGTTTATACAGCAGATCCTAAGAAGGATCCTGCTGCTACAAAACTTGATTCTATTGATTACATGGATATTTTAAGCCGCGGTCTTGCTGCAATGGATAGTACCGCAACATCATTCAGTATGGATAACAATATCCCGATCCTCGTGTTTGGTCTCGATAATCCGGAGAACATATACAGAGCGGTTATGGGAGAAGAAATAGGAACTATTGTAAATAAAGGAGGAATAAAATAATGAAACTCGATTCCAAGTTCTATGAAGACAAAATGAAAAAGGCTATCTCTGCTTACGGTGAAAATCTTGATACTATCAGAGTAGGTCGTGCAAACCCTTCCGTACTTTCCAAGATTATGGTAGATTATTACGGTATGCCTACCGCTATAAACCAGATGGCAGAGGTAAAAACAACTGATGCTCGTACTATTGTTATTTCTCCATGGGATGCTACTTCTCTCAAGAACATAGAGAAGGCTATCCTTGCATCTGATCTCGGAATTACCCCCGCAAATGACGGTAAGGCTCTTCGTCTTGTTTTCCCCCAGCTTACTGAGGAGCGCCGTAAAGAGGTACAGAAGCAGGTTTCTAAAATGGGTGAGGAAGCTAAGGTTGCTATCCGTAACATTCGTCGTGATGCAAATGATAAATGTAAGGATCTTAAGAAGAATGGCGAGATGACCGAGGATGAGCAGAAGGCATCAGAAAAGACTGTTCAGGATCTTACCGATAAGTACATAAAAGAGGTAGATGCTCTGACCGCTCAGAAGGACAAGGAGATAATGGCTATATAAGGGTGTGTTATCCCATATATATCTTTTTTACAGCAAATATCAGAGCCTTTTCCCGCTTTTTACGGGAAAAGGCTTTGCCTTTATAATATTTTGATTCGGAGTTGTCTATGTTTTTTAAGAAAAAAGAAAAAGAGACAGTAGTTACCGTAGATGATAGGCTTAAACATATTGCTTTCATTATGGACGGAAACGGACGATGGGCTCAAAAAAAGGGTCTGCCGCGAGAATACGGACACGCAGCAGGAGCAAAGACTTTCAAAAAAATAGCTCTTTATTGCGGTGATATTGGTATAAAATATGTTACCATATATGCCTTTTCTACTGAGAATTGGAAACGTCCGGAGAGAGAAGTCAAAGCGATAATGAAGCTTCTTTCAGATTATCTTGATGAGGCACTTCGTGATCTTGATAAGAATAATGTCAGATATATTTTTATTGGCGATAAGGGAATATTTGACGATAGGTTAAGAGAGAAGATGCTGAATCTTGAAAAGGTATCCGGATCAAAATCGCTTACTCTTAATTTTGCAGTTAACTACGGAGCACGTGACGAGATAGTAAAGGCTTGTCGTGAGCTTATCCGTGAAGGCAACGAAAATATTACCGCAGATGATGTAAGTCGTCATCTTTACACTGCACTTTCTCCTGATCCGGATATCATAGTCAGAACGGGTGGGGAACAGCGTCTGTCTAATTTTCTGCTATGGCAGGCATCATATGCTGAATTTTATTTTACAGAGACTCTTTGGCCTGATCTTTCTACAGACGATATCGACAACATTGTTTTAGCTTTTTACGGCAGAGATCGTCGTTATGGACGAATCAAAGAAGTTCCGGAGGACAAAAAATGATAACCAGAATTATTACAGCTATAGTAATGCTGATTGCTGTTTTGCCTATCATCATATTTTCTCATACGGTGATATTACCTGTTGCTATTTCTATTATAGCCTTTGTAAGTGTTATTGAAATGATGAAATGTACCGGATGTAGTCATGACTTGTGGTTCTCTATACCAGCAGCACTTATTTCTGCTGTTTTGCCTATCGGGGGATGGTTCATCAAGGATAAAAAGCAGTTTATACTTTTGGCACTGGTTGTTTTTTACTTGTTTTTCCTCTTCATCCTTTCGGCTACTGTGCTTAAAAGAGGTAAACAGAAAATTGTGGACAGTTGCTTTAACTTTGCTGCAGTTGTGTATGTAATGGTTGGGTTTACCTCTGTTGTTCTTATAAGATGTCTTGACATGGGAGCTTATCTTTACCTTATGGTATTTGTGGCATCTTGTGTGACCGACATATTTGCATACTTTACCGGTCGTCTTTTTGGACGGCATAAACTTATTGTTGAAGTAAGTCCCAAGAAAACAGTTGAAGGTGCAATTGGCGGTGTTGTATTCTGTTCACTGAGTTTTGTTATTTATGGACTCTGTATCGGACGGATATTCGATACTACACCTAATTACATAGTACTTGCTTTAGCAGGTATAATACTGTCGGTTATATCCCAGTTTGGTGACCTTATAGCATCTCTTGTTAAACGTCAGTTTGGTATAAAGGATTTTGGAAAAATTCTTCCCGGTCACGGTGGATTCCTCGACAGATTTGATTCATCTATTGCTATCGCACCCGTAATGTTGATATTTTGCTCTTTCCCTGAGTTTTTTACTTTGTTCGGTTAATGTTGGAGGTACTCTTATATGAGTGAAATGGATAGATCCAAAATGGTTATTCTCGGTTCTACCGGATCGGTTGGCAGTCAGGCACTTGATGTTGCTGAGCGCGATGGGATTCAGGTTGAGGGAATATCCGGATACAGTAATATTTCGCTTCTTGAAGAACAGATACGCAAGCACCGTCCCAAGTTCTGTGCGCTTAAGGATGACGATTCTCTCAAAGATATGAGAATAAGATGTGCTGATCTTAATGTGAAATTTTTGGCAGGTGACGGAGCGATAGGTGAAATGATAAACGAGAGTAGCTCGGATATTATACTTAACTCCATAACCGGAAAAGCGGGACTTATTCCTACTGTTGAGGCACTTAAAACAAAAAAACGATTGGCTCTTGCCAATAAAGAATCCCTCGTTATCGCAGGAGAGGTAGTTACTGCTCTTGCTGAAAAAAATAATGTTGAGATAATCCCTGTTGACAGTGAACACAGTGCTATTTTTCAGTGTATAGGTTCTGAACCTAAAAATACGATAAAGAGAATAATTCTTACGGCTTCTGGGGGAAGATATTACGGCAAAAAGAAGGAAGAACTTGAGGCTGTTACACCTGCAGAAGCGTTGTTGCATCCTACTTGGAATATGGGTGCAAGAATAACTATTGACAGTGCCACCCTTATGAATAAGGGTTTTGAGGTTATTGAGGCGGCATGGCTCTTCGGTGTGCCTCTTGATAAAATAGATGTTGTGGTACAGAGGGAAAGCATAATTCATTCGATGGTAGAATACATTGATAACGCTATTATTGCTCAGCTTGCCGTACCGGATATGCGTTTGTGTATACAATATGCAGTTACTTACCCCGAAAGAAATGACGGCTGTATAGAGCCTCTTGATTTTACAAAGCTATCATCACTCTCGTTTGGTATACCGGATACTGATACATTCCCCTGCCTTGCTCTTGCTAAGGATGCTTTCAGACGAGGCGGAGTTTCAGCGGCGGCGCTTAATGCGGCTGATGAGATAGCGGTTAAGGCTTTTCTTGATGGTAAAATATCGTTTAACTATATTCCGGAGATGATCGCACGTACAGTAAACGACTCTCCCAAAATTGACCATGCGAGCTTAGACGACTATCTTGCGACTGACGAGTGGGCAAGAGAATATTCAAACAAGCTTGTGGGAGGAAACTCTTAATGCAATTTTTGTATATCTTAATTGCTATACTCATGTTTGGTTTTCTTATAACTATACATGAGTTCGGACATTTTATATTTGCCAGAATTTTTCGAGTAAATGTAATAGAATTTTCTATAGGAATGGGACCGAAGCTCTTTCAGAGAAGATCAAAGAAGAGTGGGATTCTTTATACTCTGCGTCTGTTTCCTATCGGTGGCTACGTGAATATGGGTGAGGATGATCCTCCGGAGCAAACCGGAGAACAAGATCCCGGTGCGTTCAGAGCTAAGCCGGTGTGGCAGCGATTTATTATTGTTTCTGCCGGAGCTATGATGAATATTGCTCTCGGCTTTATTCTAATGTTCGGTCTTGTGCTTGCTTATGATGATCTTGGTTCTACCAAAATAAGTTTCTTCGTTGAAGATGCAGTTAGTTGTGATCATGGACTTAACGTAGGTGATACTATTGTAAAGATAAATGATACTAAAGTTTACTCAGTTGATGAACTCAGTTACGAAATACTGTATAACGGTTATGAACCACTTGATATTACCGTTGTACGAGATGGAAACGAGATCGTTCTCGAGGATGTCGTTTTCCGCGTGGAAGAGCAGGAAGGAGTAAAGTTAGGTTTGGCAGACTTTGGAGTTGAACCGGCGAAAAAAACTCTTCCGGTTGTGCTCGGACATACCTTCCATAGATCTGTATCTGCTATAAAAATGGTATGGGATTCGCTCATAGGTCTTATAACCGGTAGATTTGGTGTTGAAAATATGTCGGGTCCCGTTGGGATTACTTCGGCAATAACGCAGGCTGCATCAATAGGCTTTGACAGAGTTTTGTTTTTGTTTATAGTTATAACAATGAATCTGGGAGTGTTTAATCTTCTGCCTGTTCCCGCACTTGATGGAGGAAGACTTTTCTTCTTTTTGATCGAATTCCTGAGGGGAAAGCCAATAAATCCAAAGTATGAGTCTTTTGTTCATTTCGCGGGACTTTGCGTGCTTTTACTCATAATGTTGCTTGTGTCTGTAAAGGATATTTTCTCATTGATTTTTTAACAGAGGACGTTACTGATGAAACAGGATGCATATAATCATAACAGAAGAATAAGCCGTAAGGTATTGGTTGGCGGAATATATATCGGCGGTGACAGTCCTGTCAGCGTACAGTCTATGACTAATACCGATACCAAAGACAGCGTGGCAACTATAGGACAGATAAAAAGTCTTGAGGCTGTCGGGTGTGATATAGTCCGTATAACAGTTCCGGATGTTGAATCTGCCGACACAATAAAGAAAATCAAGGCATCCGGTGTGAAAATTCCTATTGTTGCTGATATTCATTTTGACTATAAAGTAGCACTTGCGGCTATTTCCGCTGGCGTTGATAAGGTCAGAATAAACCCAGGTAATATTGGTGGAGATGAAAAGGTCAGAGAGGTAGCACTTGCAGCATCGGCGGCAGGTGTGCCTATCCGTATCGGCGTTAACGGTGGTTCTCTTGAAAAGGAGATTCTTGGTAAATACGGGTCCCCCACGGCAGAAGCTTTGGCTGAGAGTGCACTGTACCATGCGGAGCTTCTCAGGAAGCATGCTTTCGAAGATATAGTTATATCAATCAAGTCATCGTCTGTAAAAGAGATGATCGGAGCAAACAGAATACTTGCGAAAGATACTGAATATCCACTTCATATAGGTGTAACAGAGGCAGGGCGAAAAGGGGACGGTACTCTTAAGAGTGCTATTGGAATAGGTTCACTCCTCTGTGACGGTATAGGAGATACAGTTAGGGTATCTCTCACCGCTGACCCGGTTGAAGAGATATATGCCGCTAAGGATATCCTTAAGGCATGCGGAGTTCTTGAAAAATCCGGTATGACTGTTGTTTCTTGTCCCACCTGCGGAAGAACCAAAATAGATCTCATCGGTCTTGCTGAAAAGTTTGAAATTGCCGCAAAAGAGGCAGGTATATACGACAAAACGATTAAGGTTGCAATTATGGGTTGTGCAGTAAACGGCCCCGGTGAGGCAAAAGAAGCGGATATTGGAATAGCCGGTGGCAGTGGCGAAGCATTGCTTTTCAAACACGGAGAAATAATAAGAAAAATAAAAGAAGATGCGGTAATAGATACTCTTATTGGTGAAATAAAGGAAATGACCGCAGACGGAGAATAAAAAATTATGAGCGGAGAAAACAGTAACAGATCACTTCTTGATATGCTGAAAAAGTATTCTCCGACTCCTTCCCAGAAAAAAATTCTGGCAGAGGCGTCGGGGGTACGCCTTCGTGCAGATAATGATCGCAGAATCCTTGAGATAGAGGCTGATTTTCAGCACATAATCCCTAAAGGTGAGCTTTACGAGCTAGAGAGCGGTATACGTGAGGCATACGGCATCAATGCTACTAAAATTTTACCCCATTATCCGGCAGAGCTTTTTACAGCAGACTATATGCCGCAGATACTTACCGAGGCTTGTCGCGTCGGTGTAGTTGCAAACGGATTTTTCGGTCAGTATGATTACCGTATCGAGGATTCACTGATAACCATTACAATTCCTTTTGGTGACGGTGGTATTGAACTTATCAACAATGGCGGTACAGCTGACGTAATTTCTAATATAATTTTTTCTGAATTTTCTAAAAGATATAACGTTAAAGTGACTCGCTCCGATGATTATGAGGAGAGAGAAAAAGAGAGAAGAGAACTGTTTGCAAAGGAACAGAATGACTTTATTGCAGGTGTTAAGGCGGCAAATGAAGCAAGAAAAATTACCGCTGCAGCACCGCCTACCCCTGAGAATGAACCGGATAAGCCGGTTTATCGCAGGGTTGCATCTTTGATTGAGACTGATGATAAGGCCGCAATCATTGAAAACGATAGACTTGAGATAGGTGCGGTTACCTATGACCTTTCTTCTCCTGAACTGTTCTACGGTGAGGATTTCTCACTTACCGGTGTAACCAAGATACGTGATCTTACATCGGGAAAGCGTACTCTTATAATAGGTGAGATATTTGAAATTACCACTAAGGAATTCCGTGGTGGTGAAAGAGTAAATGTTACGATCGGAATATACGACGGTGATTCTTCGATATATATGAAGGTATCCTATGAGCAGAATGAGGATATGGAGGAATCTAAGCGTGCCGAGCAGGAAAAGGTCAAGGGCTTTACCGAGAGTATAGCCAAGGGAGATATTGTTGTTGTAAGCGGTAATGCGCGTCTTGATAAATTTGACGGCGAGCTCGTATTTATGCCCAAGGCCGCTGTTAAAGTAAAAAAACTGAAGAGAAAAGACAATGCCGAGGACAAGAGAGTCGAGCTCCATCTTCACACCAACATGTCAACAATGGATGCTATTATTTCTCCGAAGGAAATAGTAAAGACCGCGCATGCGTGGGGCCATAAGGCAGTAGCTATAACAGACCACGGAAACGTACAAGCTTTTCCTGAGGCTATGGAGGCATCTGAGGCACTCGGAATGAAGGTTATCTACGGAATGGAAGCTTATTTTGTAGATGATACCTCACGTGCAATATACGGTGAATGCGATGCTGAGTTTGACGGTGAATTTATTGTCTTTGATATAGAGACTACAGGACTTTCACCTATGAACTGTAAGATAACCGAGATTGGTGCGGTGCTTTTGTCCGGCGGTGAAGTGGTTAAGGAGTTTAATACATTCGTTGATCCGGAATGTCCTATCCCCGAGGAGATAACAAAACTTACCTCTATTACCGATGAGATGGTAAAAGGCGCACCGAAGATAGAGGAAGCATTGAGAGCATTCCTTGAGTTTGCAGGTGACCGTCTTCTTATTGCTCATAATGCTACATTTGATATCAGCTTTATCAGATATGCGGCTGATAATCTTGGAATTCCCTTTGAAAATCCTTATCTTGATACCGTTGCATTGTCAAGATATCTTAATACGGATCTTAAGCGGCATAAGCTTGATAATCTTGCCCAGTATTTTGGATTGGGCGATTTCCACCACCACAGAGCTTGTGATGATGCCGCTATTCTCGGCAAGATTTTCGTATGTATGACCGAAAAGCTTAAACTTGAGGGTGTTGGTAATATTCCGCAGATGCTTGAAGCTATGAGTGAAAATTCCGATCCTCTTAAGCTTAAAACATATCACCAGATTATTCTTGTAAAGGATCTCGTAGGTCTTAAAAATCTTTATAAGCTTATTTCCGCAAGTTATCTTGATTATTACAAAAAGGTACCGAGAATACCTCGTACCATTCTTGAGGAGCATAGAGAGGGACTCATAATCGGTTCTGCCTGTGAGGCGGGAGAATTGTTTTCCGCTATGCTTGAAAATAAGCCGGAGCAATCTCTGCTCGAGATAGCGTCCTTTTACGATTATCTTGAAATACAGCCTATCTGTAATAACCGTTTCCTTATTGCGGAGGGAAAAGCGGCAAACGATGAGCAGCTTCGTGACTTTAACCGACGTATCGTAGAACTGGGTGAGAAAGCCGGTAAGCCTGTTGTTGCCACATGTGATGCCCACTTTATGAATAAAGAGGACGAGCTCTACCGTAAGATACTTCTTGCCGGTATGAAATTCAAGGATGCGGATAGGGATGTCGGTCTTTATATGCGTACTACCGATGAGATGCTTGAGGAATTTTCATATCTCGGCGAGGAAAAGGCACGGGATGTTGTTATTACCAATCCCAATATGATCGCAGATATGGTGGGCGAGGTACGTCCCATCCCCAAGGGGGCATATACACCCAGCATTGAAGGCGCGGAAGAGGATCTTGAGAGAGAATGTTATAAGTTCTCCGAGGAGCTTTACGGTTCACCCCTTCCGGATATTGTTAAGAATAGACTTGACAGAGAGCTTACTTCGATTATAAAGAACGGTTTTGCGGTTCTTTATATGATCGCGAGAAAGCTTGTTAAATATAGTGAAGAGCAGGGGTATCTTGTTGGTTCTCGAGGATCGGTCGGTTCTTCATACGTTGCTTTTGCCGGCGGTATATCTGAGGTTAATCCTCTGCCTCCCCATTACGTTTGCAGAAAATGTAAATACAGCGATTTCTCAAATGAGGGCGGATATGGATCCGGCTTTGATTACCCTGATAAAAACTGTCCGGTATGCGGAGAGATAATGTATTCCGACGGACATGACATCCCCTTTGAGACTTTCCTTGGATTCTACGGCGATAAATCTCCCGATATAGACCTTAACTTTTCAGGTGAGGTTCAGGCAAGGGTACATAAATATACCGGTGATCTTTTCGGAAAAGAGAACGTGTTCAGAGCGGGAACTCTCGGTACTCTCGCGGATAAGACTGCTTATGGTTTTGTAAACAAGTATATTGAGAGTAAGGAGATATCACTGGGCAAGGCAGAGATCAGCCGTATAATTTCCCGTTGTGTTGGTGTAAAGCGTACTACCGGTCAGCATCCCGGAGGTATCATCGTTATACCGAAGGAATACGATATTTACGATTTTACACCTATCCAGCACCCGGCAGACGACCCTAATTCAGATACTATTACAACACATTTCGCGTTTAGCTATCTTCATGATACGATACTGAAGCTTGACGAGCTTGGCCACGATGTGCCCACCAAGTACAAGGCTATCGAACGATTCACAAATACAAGTGTAATGGACGTTAAAATGAACGATCCCGATGTGTATAAGCTGTTCACCGGAACAGAGGCCCTTGGAATCAAGCCATCTGACCTCTTTGACAGTGAAACAGGTACTCTCGGTATCCCTGAGCTTGGTACAAGCTTTGTTAAGCCCGTTCTTATTGCTTCAAGACCCAAGGACTTTGCCGATCTTCTTCAGGTGTCCGGTCTTACCCACGGAGAGGGTGTTTGGCTTGGTAACGCAAAGGATCTTATTGACCAGGGTATTTGTGACCTTGGACACGTTATCGGTACACGTGACGGTATAATGCTTGACCTTATCAACTACGGTCTTGATAACAGTATGTCATTCAAGATAATGGAGATGGTCAGAAAAAATAAAAAGGGTAAGCCCATTCCTGACGATATGATGGCGGCAATGAAGGAGCATAATGTTCCCGATTGGTACATTGATTCTCTTCAGAAGATCCGTTACATGTTCCCCAAGGCTCACGCAGCAGCATACGTTATGAGTGCTATAAGAATAGCTTGGTATAAGGTTCATATGCCTCTTGAGTTCTATGCGGGATTCTTTACTGCAGCTCCCGGAGAATTTGATGCAGAGATAGCATCCGGAGGTAAAAAGGTGGTTCGTGCCAAGCTTGAGGAAATAAAGGCAAAGGGTATGGAAGCCTCACAGAAGGAAAATGCAATGTTTGCTACTCTTCAGCTTGTTGAAGAGGCTCTTGCAAGGGGTATAAAGTTTCTGCCTGTTGATCTTTACAAATCTGATTCATTTGCTTTCTTGCCGGAAAACGGAGCGATTCGTATGCCATTTTCCGCACTTAGCGGAATTGGCGAGAACGCAGCAAGGAGCCTTGTGGCAGTAAGAGAGGAAGGAGAAATCATTTCTCGCGAGGAGCTCCAGCAACGTTCAAAGGTAACAAAGAGTGTAATGGAGATTCTTGCCGCAAACGGTGTTCTTGACGGTTTGTCAGAAACAAATCAGCTTACCTTGTTCTGATTTAGTGGATATTGATATTGACAAAGTTACTTTAATGTGTTAATATATTAAAGCAATAAAGCAAAACTGAGGAGTTTTTTGAAATGTACAAATTAAAGATAAATATTCCGGACGGAATGAGAGATATGATATACGACGAGGTAGTGCTTGAGAGTGAAATTGCTCAAAAGCTTGAGTCGGTATACGAAAAGGAAGGCTTTGCCAAGGTGACCACACCTACCCTTGAATATTACGATGCCTTTAATTTTACAGGTCAGCCTCTTCCTCAGGAGAATATGTATAAGCTTACCGATAACGCAGGAAGACTTCTTGTGCTTCGTCCTGACTGTACTACACCTATTGCGAGAGTTGCGGCAACCAAGCTTAAGGATATGCCGTTACCTATTAAGCTTTCCTATAGCCAGAACGTATACCGTATTAATCTCGGTTATTCCGGAAAGAGAAATGAGATAATGCAGAGCGGTGTTGAGCTTATAGGCCTTGACGGTATCAAGAGTGATATGATATGTATTACTACCGCAATTAAAGCGCTTGAGGCTCTCGGCGCCGATTTCAAAATAGAGATCGGTCACGTTGAGTTCTATAATGCTCTTATTTCTGAGCTTGACATGACAGACGAGGAAAAGGCGATCGTACGTGATTATGTTGATAGCAAGAATGCCGTTTCTCTCGGTTTTATCGGTGATACCGCGGGTATCGAGCGTATAATGCAGATTCCTCTTCTTTTCGGCGGTAAAGAGGTGTTTGACCGTGCTGCCAAGATTGCAGGAAACAATACAGGTGCTCTCGGAGCACTTGAGAAGGTAAAGAGAACGTATGCACTCCTTGAAGAAGCAGGATACGGCGACAGAGTTCTCATTGACCTTGGTATAGTTCACAAGCTTGATTACTATACCGGAATCGTCTTCCGCGGATTTATCGAGGGTGCGGGTGAGCCTGTTCTCAGTGGCGGACGTTACGATAACCTTGTCGGAAACTTTGGTTTTGATGTTCCTTCCGTAGGATTTGCAATTAACGTGGATGCTGTGTCTGATACCCTTTACAAGAGCGGTTACAGAGCAGGGGAAAAGAAAGAGAAGACTGCTGTTATTTTCTGCGAAAGCGAGTATATAGCAAAGGCTTATGTTAAGCGTACAGAGCTTGAAGATGACGGCTATTCTGTAGAGCTTTCCTGCTTTGATACTGTAAACGAGACACGCATTAATGCTTTGAACAGAGGAATTGATACTATGTTAATTATAGACGGTGACAAATGTGAAAGCGAGGATTTGAAATGATACGTATCGCTTTAACAAAAGGACGAATTGAAGAAAAAACGCTTAGCATACTTGAGAAAGCCGGATATGATTGTTCTGACGTCAGAAACAAAGGAAGAAAGCTTCTCCTTTCCATTGGTGATAATATTGAGGTCGTGCTCTCAAAGTCTGCTGATGTAATTACATATATAGAGCACGGTGTTTGTGATATCGGTATAGTCGGTAAAGATACAATCATGGAGCACGGAAAGACATTTTACGAGCTTCTTGATCTGGGCTTCGGTAAGTGCCGCTTTGCTCTTGCGGGACTGAAGGGAAAGAATTTTTACGACGGTTATTCACACAAGGTTATTGCAAGTAAATATCCCACCGTAACAAAGAATTATTTTAACAGCAGAGGAATTGACGTTGAAGTTGTTAAGATAGAGGGGTCCGTAGAACTTGCACCCCTTCTCGGACTTGCCGATGCTATAGTTGATATAGTTGAGACCGGTTCTACACTTAAGGAAAACGGACTTGAGGTATATGAAGATATAGCCAATGTTTCCGCAAGACTTATAGTTAACGTTGCATCCATCAAACTTAAGCGCGAAGAGATCAATGAGTTTATTGACAGAGTTTCCGCGCAGATAGAAAAGTGAGAAAATAAAATGCTTAAAGTATATACGAAGGAGAATGCCACCGAGCTTCTTATGAAGCTTCGAGACCGCGCAGAGAATATATCTCCCGAAATAATGAACAGTGTTTCTGCTATTCTTGATGACGTCCGTAAGAACGGCGATGAGGCAGTAAAACGCTACACAGAAAAATTTGACGGTGTAAAACCCGATGATTTTTATCTCTCCCGTGAGGAGCAGGAAAAGTATATTGCTCTTGTACCGGACGAGCTTAGAAAGACTATAGAGCGTTCCGCGGAGAATATTGCGGCATTTTCCGCAATGCAGAAGAGACAGGGTAATAGTATAAGCAGTGACGGAAAGCTCATGGGAGAACGTATAATCCCTCTTAAGAGAGTTGGTATATATGTTCCCGGTGGAACTGCTGCATATCCTTCATCAGTTCTTATGAATGCTATTCCTGCAAGAACAGCCGGTGTCGGAGAAATCGTAATGGTTACTCCCCCCAAGGCAGGAGGAATAAATCCTGCCGTAATATACGCGGCAAAGGTAGCCGGCGTTGATAAAATACTTACAGTTGGTGGAGCGCAGGCTGTAGCGGCCCTTGCTTACGGTACAGAGAGCATTCCGAGAGTTGATAAGATAGTTGGCCCAGGAAATATTTTTGTCGCTATGGCGAAAAAATTGGTGTTCGGCGCGGTGGATATAGATATGATCGCCGGCCCAAGTGAGATACTCATCGTTGCGGACAGTACAGCAGACCCCGCATTCGTTGCGGCAGATCTTCTGTCTCAGGCTGAGCACGATAAAATGGCAGCATCCATTCTTGTTACCGACAGCAAGGAGCTTATCGATAACGTTCAGATTGAACTTGAGAAGCAGCTTGCTCTGCTTCCTCGTACCGAGATAGCAGGTGCTTCTGTTGATAATTACGGATCGGCAGTGCTTCTTGATTCTGTAGCGGGATGTATTGAATTTTCAAATGAGGTTGCTCCCGAGCATCTTGAACTTGCGGTAGCTGATCCCCTTGATGTTCTTGAAAGCGTTAAAAATGCCGGATCTGTATTCCTTGGTGAGTATACTCCCGAGCCTCTCGGTGATTATTTTGCAGGTCCTAACCACGTTCTTCCCACTAACGGTACGGCAAGATTTGCATCTCCCCTGTCAGTTGATACGTTCGTTAAGAAGTCTCAGTTCCTTTGTTATTCGAGAGATGCCCTTATGTCAGTAAAAGATGATGTTATCCGTTTTGCTGAGTCGGAGGGGCTTGGTGCACATGCAAATTCAGTCAGAATAAGGTTTAAAGATGAATAAGTATATACCCGAAAAAGTTGCAAAACTTGATGAATACATCCCCGACAATGGGAAATATGATATCCGCGTTGATGCAAATGAAAGTCCTTTTCTTCCGTCAGAGAAAATGAAAAAGGATATGGAGAAGGCATTTTCCGGTGTTGCATTTAACCGCTATCCCGATTCGGAGGCATCTCTGCTTAAAGAAGCATATGCCAAAATCTACGGCATTGAATCTGATTGTGTCGTTGCCGGCAACGGTTCAGACGAGCTGATCTCTGTTATAACAGCTACATTCCTTTCCCCGGGGGATAAGGTGCTTGTTGTGCTTCCTGACTTTTCTATGTATGAGTTCTATGCTAAGATCAGCGGAGCAGATGTAGTCAGATATGAAAAGCATAGTGATTTTTCTGTTGATTTTGATGATATAAGCCGTGTTGTAGCTGAAGAGGGGATAAAACTGGTTATTTTCTCTAATCCCTGTAACCCTACCGGTCGAGCTTATGACAAAGAGACGATAGATAAGTTTATAGATTCGGTTGATACTCTTGTGGTCGTAGACGAGGCCTACATGGAGTTTTGTACCAAGGATGCTTCCGTCCTTTCCGAATACAGTGGGAGAGAAAATCTTATCGTACTTAAGACTCTGTCAAAAGCTTACGGACTTGCTGCTATGCGGTGCGGTTTTGCGATTGGTAACCGTGAGCTTATAACAGCGATAAAAAAGGTAAAGAGCCCATATAACGTTAACTCCGCCACACAAGCTGTTGCGACAGCTGTTCTCGGTCATGTTGACGAAATAAAGAACAATACTGCAGTCATGATAGCAGAACGTATCAAGGTAGAGACAAAGCTTCGTGAGCTTGCAGAAAAATATTCTTTTAAGGTTTATCCCAGTGATACTAATTTTGTTTTGGCGCACATCGGTGATAAGAGCAAGGCCATATACTCGTATCTCATTGAGAGATCTGTGAAAATTCGCCTTATGGGTGAATTTCTCAGAATAGCAGCTTCATATTCTGAGGAAACAGATCGTGTACTTGATCTGCTTGAAGAGGCATTTGCCTCTGTGTTCAGTGTTCGTTAACGATGTGTTTAAGGAGAATATAAATGAGAGAAGCATTTATTGAAAGAAATACTAAGGAAACACAAATAAAAATGACACTCAGAACCGAAAGCAAGGCCGGTTCACTGAAGGGAAGCACAGGTATCGGATTTTTCGACCACATGCTCAATTCCTTCTGTGTTCACGGTGGTTTTGAGATGGAACTTGACATGACGGGTGATCTTTTTGTGGATTCTCATCACACTGTTGAAGATGTAGGCATAGTGCTCGGAAAGGTACTTGCTGAGATAGCCGGAGACAAAAAGGGAATTGCGAGATTTGGTCAGTCTTATGTTCCTATGGATGAGAGTCTTGCTCTTGCTGTTATTGATTTCTGCGGCAGACCGTTCCTTGTGTTCAATGCTGATTTTACATCACCTCTTGTTGGAGAATACGATACACAGCTTACAGTCGAATTCTTCCGTGCTCTTGCATTTAATATGGGTGCTACTCTTCATGTAAATCTCATGTACGGTGCTAACGATCATCATAAGATCGAGGCAATATTTAAAGCAGTGGCAAGAGCAATATCTGCGTCTCTTGCTGAGACCGGCGGAGCAATTCTTTCAGCAAAAGGGAGCCTTTAATGAAAACTATAGGAATAATAGATTACGGAATGGGAAATCTTCACAGTGTTCTTAATGCTTGTAAGTTTCTCGGAATAAATGCATTTTGTTCAGGTGATGCAGATAAACTAAGTGAGGCTGATGGACTCATTCTTCCCGGAGTTGGTGCATTTCCGGATGCTATGACTTGTCTTGAAAGCACAGGTCTTGATTTGTTTATCAAGGAATATGTAAAGGAAAAGCCTTTACTTGGTATATGTCTCGGTATGCAGTTGCTTTTTGACAGCAGTAGCGAGGTGCGTGAGTGTAAGGGTCTCGGACTTATTCCGGGTAAGGTCATTAAGCTCACTGCTTGTGAAAAGAGCAGAGAGTATAAGATTCCTCATATGGGTTGGAATTCCCTTGAGATATTAAATCCAGACTCTCCTATTATGAAAGGACAGTCCGATGTTCCTTTTGTTTATTTCGTTCATTCCTTCAAGGCATTGCCGGACAGCAGAGATGATATAATCGCGGTAAGTGATTATGGCGAAGAGGTATGCGCTGCAGTTGGACGCGGCAATGTATTCGGTACCCAGTTCCACCCCGAAAAAAGTGAAAAAACAGGCTTACGTATGATATCAGCTTTTGCTGAGATTATATAACGCAGAAAGGTTATAAAAATGCTTATTTTACCTGCAATAGATATTCTCGGCGGTCAGTGTGTCCGACTTGTAAAGGGTGAGTACGGAAGCGCATCGAGAGTTGCTGAGGACGCAGTAAAAACTGCTCTCAACTTTGAATCAAACGGAGCAGAGATGATCCATACAGTAGATCTTAACGGAGCAAAATCGGGCGAGCCTGAGAATCTTGATCTTATTTCAAAGATAGCAAAAACTGTAAATGTTCCGGTTGAGATAGGTGGCGGTATTCGTAATATGGATACTGTTGACAGATATATAGATGGCGGTATCAGCCGCATAATCCTTGGTACTTCAGCACTTCGTGATCCTGATTTTGTTCGCGCGGCGGTAAAAAAATACGGAAACAAGATTGCTGTCGGAATTGATGCAAAGAATGGCTTTGTATGTGTTGACGGCTGGACTAACAGTTCTGAAGTAAAATACACCGATTTTGCTAAGGTAATGGAAGATATCGGAGTTGATAACATTATTTTTACTGATATTGATAAGGACGGTACTCTTACAGAGCCTAATTTCGAACAGCTTGGAATTCTTAAAGAAACCGTTAATGTAAAGATAACTGCCAGTGGCGGTATAAGAGATATAGCTCACATTGAAAGACTTACCAAGATGGGGGTATACGCCGCTATCTGCGGAAAATCCATATACAGCGGTACTCTTGATCTTAAAGAGGCTATACGAGTTGCCGCAGAATAAATCCAAAGGAAAACAAAAATGATAACCAAGAGAATCATTCCTTGCCTTGACGTAAAAGACGGAAGGGTAGTAAAAGGAACAAATTTTGTAAATTTGAGAGATGCGGGAGATCCTATCGAGATAGCAAAGCTTTATAACACAAAAGGTGCTGATGAACTTGTATTTCTTGATATTACCGCATCCCATGAAAATAGAGACACTATAGTCGACGTTGTTGAAAGAACTTCGCGTGAGGTATTTATGCCCCTCACTGTCGGTGGAGGAATAAGAACCATCGATGATTTTAAGAAAATACTCAGAGCAGGAGCAGACAAGGTAAGTGTGAACTCTGCGGCGGTAAAGAATAAGTATCTTATTTCCGAGGCGGCAGATAAATTTGGCAGTCAGTGCGTTGTTCTCGCTATTGATGCAAAGAGACGCGGTGACGGAGGTTTTTCCGTATATATCAACGGTGGGCGTATCGATACCGGTATTGACGTGATCGAGTGGGCCTGCGAGGCAGAGGAGCTTGGTGCAGGAGAAATACTTCTTACCTCTATGGATACAGACGGCACAAAGAGCGGATTTGATATAGAGATAACATCAAAGGTTGCATCACTCTTAAATATTCCGGTTATTGCGTCGGGCGGCGGAGGAAGTAAAGAACATTTCAAAGATATCTTTACGAAGAGTGAAGCATCTGCGGCTCTTGCGGCTACACTGTTTCACTACCGTGAGCTTGAAATTCCTGATCTTAAGGAATATCTCAGACAAGAAAATATAAATGTGAGAATCTAACGGCGGTGTTAATATGAAAGATCTTTCGATTTTTTTTAAGAAAAGCGAGCTTATTCCCGCTATAATTCAGGATAATGAGAATGGCGATGTACTTATGCTCGGATATATGAATGAGGAATCTCTTCGTTTGACACTGGAGAGTGGAAAAACCTGGTTTTACAGTCGATCAAGGCAGAAGCTTTGGAATAAAGGTGAGACATCCGGACATTTTCAGTTAGTCAAGAATATTTATTACGATTGTGACGAGGACACTTTGCTCATTAAGGTTGATCAGATAGGTGCCGCTTGCCATACAGGAAACAGAAGTTGTTTTTACAGAAATATAACGGAGGAGTAAAAATGGAAAAAAGTCCCCTTAAATCTCTTTATGAGGTTGCAGTATCAAGAAAAGCTGAGCCCCAGGAGGGCTCATATACTGCATATCTTTTTGATGCGGGAATAGATAAGATACTCAAAAAAGTCGGTGAAGAGGCCGCTGAGACGATCATTGCCGCAAAGAACGGTGATAAAGAGTTACTTGTCGGTGAGATTTCCGATCTTGCATATCATCTTGTTGTTATGATGGTAGAGTGCGGAGTACCTCTTGATGATGTTATTGCTGAGCTTGATGCTCGTGCTCAGAAGATAGGTAATCTTAAAAAGTTTAAGCAGACCGACCGTAATACCTGATATGAGTACAAAGAGAACCGGACAAAAAAAGACTGGGCTTTATATCGGCGACGTAATTTCCGTCGCCGGTGTTCTTCTGTTGTCTTTTTTTGTCTGGTTTTTGTTTTTTTTAGTCTCAAATGGAAGTGGAGTCCGTGTAATTGTTGTTGAAGGCGGTAGTAAAATAGTGGCAGAATACGATATTAGACGTGATTGTGTTTATGATGTCGTATCCTCAAACGGACATAAACTTGTGGTTACTGTAAATGACGGCAGCGTATCTGTGTCTGAGTCTACATGTAATAACCGTCACTGCATTGCAATGGGAAAAATCAGAAATTCAAGGGAAACATTGGTTTGTGTGCCGGCAAAAATAAAGATAAAAATAGTTTCTCGTGGGGAGGATATGCAGAATGATTTTATCGTCGGCTAAAATCCACTCACGGACACACAGAATAGCTTATTCAGGTATTTTTGCCGCGGCGGCAATGATACTTTCATATCTTGAGAGTTTTATCCCGTTGGGACAGCTTATCGGTGTGCCGGGCTTAAAGCTTGGACTTGCAAATATCCTCGTTGCCGTTGCTTATTTTTCTCTTGGTGTATATTATGCCGCCTCGATATCTTTTGTCAGAATATTTGTATCATCCTTGCTCTTTGGAAGTGTTACATCATTTATTTTTTCGTTGTTTGGCGGCATTCTGTCGTTCTTGGTTCTTTTGCTTTTGGGTCGGCTATACAGAAGGAGTATCGGACTTATCGGAATTTCGGTGCTTTCTGCGGCGGCTCATAATATTGGTCAGATATTTGCGGCATCACTTATAATGAATGAGATAACCATATTTATGTATCTGCCGATCCTTCTGATCTTTTCAGTCCCCTGCGGTGCGATAACAGGAATTATATCCGAAACTACCATATCTCTCATTGGAAGAAGCGGTAAAAAAGTAAAGGAAATTATCTGAATATGAAAAAAATTGTTTCATTTATTCTTTTTTTCTCAATATTGTTGATAAGTGTTACGTCTTGCGCAGATCAGCAAAAACTAAGGGAGAAGAATATATATGCCATGGATACTGTCATAACCCTGCGGCTCTATGGCACGTCAGCTGATGTGAATTCTGCGGCGGCGAAATGCGAAAAGATAATAAAGAATATAGAAGACATTCTGTCAAGAACGGTTTCCGACAGTGAATGCAGTGCCCTTAACGGCGATACAGACGCGCTCTACTATCCGGATGTTGTATTTTACGATACTATAAGCAAAGCTATAGAAATTGCAGAGATAACAGATGGAGCATATGATCCTACTGTTGCGACTCTTATCGATCTGTGGGCAATAAACGATCCTGCGGTAACGGAGGTTCCCACCGAGGAAAAAATAAATGATGCCCTCTCTCATATCGGGTACGATAAGCTGACGGTAGAGGAAAACAAGATAGTCAAATCAGATATCAATACCAAGATAGATCTGGGTAGTATCGGAAAGGGATATGCTTGTGAAAAAGTGATCGAATATCTTTCTGCTACAGAGTTAGGCTATGGACTTGTTTCATTTGGTGGCAATGTTTCTGTTTTCGGACTTAAGCCGGGGGGAGAAAAATTCACTATAGCTATTCGAGACCCATTTGTTCAAACAGATGTTGTGGGTAATATCTCTATTGACAGCGGATTCGTATCTGTTTCAGGCTCTTATGAGCGATTTAAAGAAATAGATGGTGAGATATATCATCACATTTTTGATCTGTCAAACGGTTATCCTGTAAATAACGGTCTTGTAAGTGTTGCAGTTATAAGTAAGAACGGTATGGAGGCGGATGCGCTGTCTACCGCTTTGTTTGTACTGGGCCTTGATGGTGGATATGATCTTTATATTAGTGAAAAATACGACTTTGAAGCAATATTTATAACTGAAAATAAGGATATATATATCACAGAAGGGCTTTCTGATAATTTTATTCTTACTTCCGATGATTACGTTATAAAGAATTTTGAGAACTGATATTGATATGAAAAAAGGGAAGATACTTAAAATACTTGCTGTTGCTGCAATAGTTCTTCTGTTTGCAGGGTTTACGGTATGGCTTTTTCCATATGTACTGAAGCTCAGTGATGAGAATAACAGAACCGCTTTCAGTGAATTCCTTGGTTCCTTTGGAATTTGGGGGATTCTTATAATGCTGGCTATTCAGATACTTCAGGTCATATTCGCGGTTATTCCCGGTGAGCCGATCGAGATACTTGCAGGTGTAATGTACGGTACTTGGGGTGGACTCGCAATATGTCTTGTTGGTGTTTTTGTTGCATCTGCAGGGGTATTTCTTGTTGCAAAAAAGCTTGGATATAAATACATAGAGAAAATGCTGAACTCTGAAAAATACAGTAAATTCAAGTTTCTTCGCGATCCTACAAGTCGTGATCTGTTTATTTTTATTCTTTTTGCTATTCCCGGTACTCCCAAAGATGTGCTTACTTATTTTGCTCCATGTACCGGCATAACTACCTTGAGATTTCTTGTGATCTGTACTTTTTCAAGAATTCCATCGGTAATTTCATCTACTTATGTTGGAGAGAATTTTGCAGAGGGAAATATAATTCTGTCCCTGTGTGTGTTCGCCGCAACGGCAGTTATAGGTGTTGCGGGAATATGGATAAACAATATTTTTGTGACAAAGCGGCAGAATAAACAGTGTACTATTCAGATTATTGATAACGATAAGTAACTGTGCAAGACTTTTCTTGACAGAAAGTCGAAATATAGTGTATAATAATAAGAAACATAAAAACGTCGGTGAAAGGTATATCGATTTTGAGTAACTGCATAAGTACGCCGTATTTTGCGGCAGTGAACAGTATAAAAGAATATAATATTAAGCAGACAGAGAACTGCGGAAAACAACCGGCAGCATTTGTATTAACACTTGGATGTCAGCAAAATGAAGCTGACAGTGAAAAGATAAAGGGTATGGCTGAGGATATGGGGTATGTAGTATCGGATTCACCTGACGGTGTGGATCTGATCGTGGTAAATACCTGTGCTATCCGTGAGCATGCAGAACAGAGAGCATTGTCTCTTATAGGTCAGTATAAGCACCTTAAAGCAAATAACCCTGATCTTATAATAGCAATATGCGGTTGTATGACCTCACGACCTGAGCGTGCAGATCTTCTCAGACAAAGTTATCCTTATGTTGACATTGTATTCGGTACTACGGCACTTGACCGCCTCCCTGAGTATATTTTAAATCGAATGAAGGGCAGCAAGCGTATTTTTACTGCAAATGAAGATTTCTCTGTTGTAGAGGGACTTCCCATAAAACGTGAAAGCAGCTTCAAGGCTTGGGTTTCCGTAATGTACGGATGTAACAATTTTTGTTCTTACTGTATTGTGCCTTACGTGAGAGGCCGTGAAAGAAGCAGAACACCCAAGGATATTGCAGAAGAAGTAAAAAATGCTGTAATGAACGGCTACAAGGAGATAACTCTTCTCGGCCAGAACGTTAACTCTTACGGAAGCGATACCGGCGGTGAATGTGATTTCCCGAGTCTGCTTGAATCTCTTGCAAAAATAGAAGGTGACTTTACTCTTAGATTTATGACAAGCCATCCTAAGGATGTCTCTGACAGACTTATTGCGGTTATGTCCGAAAATGAAAAAGTAGCAAAGCACTTTCATTTACCTCTTCAGTCCGGCAGTGACAAGGTGTTAAAGGAAATGAACCGTAAGTATGATTCTAAAAAGTATCTTAGTACGGTAGAAAAGCTCAGGGCGGCAATGCCTGATATAGCTATAACATCGGATATCATTGTTGGTTTCCCCGGTGAAAGTGAAGATGATTTCGAGAAGACACTTGATGTTGTAGCTAAGGCTGAATTTGATATGATCTATCCTTTCATATATTCTCCCCGTGAAGGCACACCTGCCGCAAAAAGAGAGGATATGATTCCCGATAACATTAAAAGTGAGCGTTTTGACAGGCTTATTGATCTGCAAAATGAGCTCTCAAGAAAGAAAAATGAGGCTTGGGTCGGAAGAACCCTGAGGGTACTTGTAGACGGAATGAGCAAAAAAGGCAATGGCCTTTATACAGGAAGAACCGACGGAGGCAAACTTGTTCATATAAACAGTGAAAAAATTAAAATCGGCGAATTTGCCGAAATAAAAATAACAGGAGCGGATACTTACGCTCTGTATTCTGATGAAAGGTAAAGGAAAAGAAAAATGAACAATAAAGTAATGGAGCTTGCAATTGCACTTGGCCAGGCAATCAAAGAGGATGAGCGTATTAAGAAAATGGAGGCTGCTAAGGTAGCTTTCGATACCGACAAGGAGATTCAGTCTCTTATGCTCGAGTACAATACTCAGAGAGTTGCTCTGGGCGAAGAATATAAGAAGGAGACCCAAGATAAAGAGTTTATTGACGTTATCAATAAGCGCATCGAGGAACTTTATAACAGCATAATTACCAATGAGATCTTCATTGCTTACAATGCAACTCAGGATGAGGTAAACAAGTTTATGAATGAGGTAAACGGTGAGATCACCTTCCAGATCACAGGTGAGCGTCCCTGTACTCATGATTGCTCCAGTTGTCACTCCGACTGCGGACACCACCATCACTGATAACTTTTAATCACATTTGACACGGAGGGTTCGTCATGACTCCAATGATGCAACAATACTTTGAAATAAAAGACAAATATAGAGATCACATCCTCTTTTACCGTCTCGGTGATTTTTACGAGATGTTTTTTGAGGATGCTACTCTTGCATCTCAGGAGCTGGAGATAACTCTTACCGCCCGTGACTGCGGAGAGGGAAATAAGGCACCTATGTGCGGTGTTCCATTTCATTCTTACGAGCAGTATATGGGAAAGCTCATTGAGAAGGGGTACAAGGTAGCTATCTGTGAACAGGTAGAGGATCCTGCTACAGCAAAGGGAATAGTTAAGCGTGACGTAGTCCGTGTTATTACTCCCGGAACTCTTATCGAGAGTGATCTTCTCGTTGATGCCAAAAACAACTATCTTTGTGCCGTTTATATTAACGGTACCGATTTCTCCGTCGCTTTCTCCGATATAACTACCCCCAAAATATCCTGTACACATTTTTCAGGTGACGAAGCGCTTTCTTCTCTTATGAATGAGATCTCAACTTATTCGCCGAGCGAGGTCATTCTCAATCTTGAATACGACAAGTGTATGCCCCTATACGAATTTCTAAAGGATCGTATGGGTGTATCAGTGACTGACGGTACAGAGTATTTGTATGAGGCGAGAGTATGCGAAAATTACTGTAATTCTCACTTTCCGAATATAGCAATATATCCGGGTGAGATTCTCGCGGTGGGTGCGCTTATCGGTTATATAACAGAGACCCAGAAAAAAGACGTATCCTATATCAAAGAGCTTGATGTATATTTTGCGAATCAGTTCCTTGGTATAGATATCAATACAAGGCGTAATCTAGAACTGTGCGAGACTATGCGCACAAAAGAGAAGAAGGGTACTCTCCTGTGGGTGCTTGATAAAACTAAGACTGCTCCGGGAGCGAGAATGCTTAGGAGCTGGATAGAGCATCCTTTGGTTAATGTTTCTCAGATAGTTCGCCGTCAGGGAGCTGTAACAGAGTTGTTTGACAGCTTCATGATGAGAGAAGAGTTGTCTGAGTTGCTCTCAGGTGTTCTTGACCTTGAACGTCTTACAACTAAAATAATTTACGGTACCGCAAACGGTAGGGATCTCCGTTCGGTATACTCTACTGTTTCCGTTATTCCTGCAGTAAAAGAACTTCTTAACGGTGTGAGCAACGGTGAACTCTCAGAGATCTGCGAGCAACTTGACGATATGGTAGACCTACGTGACCTTATCGGTGCGTCGATACATGAGAGTCCTCCTTTCCTTATCAGAGAAGGCGGAATGATAGCGGACGGATACAATTCTGACGTTGATTATCTCAGGAGTGTTATGAAAGATGGAAAGAGTTGGATCACACGCATCGAACAGCAGGAAAAGGAACTTACCGGTATTAAAAATCTTAAGGTGGGTTACAACAAGGTATTCGGATATTATATCGAGGTTTCAAGATCCAATATAGATCTTGTCCCTGAGAGATATATACGTAAGCAGACACTTACAAATGGTGAGAGATATATAACGGATGAACTAAAGGATATGGAAGCTACCATCCTTGGTGCGAAGGATAAGCTGTATTCTCTTGAATATGACATTTTCTGTGGCATAAGAGACAAATTATCAGAAAATTCAAAGCGGCTTCTTACTGCCGCAGCTGTACTTGCGAAGCTTGACTGTTATCTCAGTTTGGCTACTGTGGCCTCACGAAACCGTTATGTTTGTCCCGAGGTCGATGGATCTGATGTTATCGACATAAGAGAGGGAAGACATCCTGTTGTCGAACAGTATATCAGAGATTCATACTTTGTCCCCAATGATACCTATCTTGATACTGCTTCAAATCGTTTGATGCTTATTACCGGTCCTAACATGGCAGGTAAGTCAACATATATGCGTCAGGTAGCTCTTATAACCGTAATGGCTCAGATTGGTTCATTCGTTCCTGCTGATGATGCAAGAATCGGAGTTGTGGATAAAATATTCACACGAGTGGGTGCATCTGACGATCTGGCATCCGGTCAATCAACCTTTATGCTTGAAATGACTGAGGTTGCTCATATTCTCAAGAACGCTACCTCAAAAAGTCTGATAATTTACGACGAGATAGGGCGCGGTACAAGTACTTATGACGGACTCAGTATAGCTCGTGCTGTTGCAGAGTATTCTCTCGGTAAAAAGATAGGTGCAAAAACCTTATTTGCTACCCATTACCATGAGCTTGTTTCGCTTGAGTCTGATGTTAAGGGTGCGGTGAATTATAATATTGCTGCAAAGAAAAAGGGAGACGACATCATTTTCCTTCGTAAAATAATTCGTGGATCTACTGACGATAGCTATGGTATAGAAGTGGCCAAGCTTGCAGGGGTTCCGAATGAAGTTATCAAACGTGCAAAGGAAATTCTTTCGGTAATTGAGCGATCTGTCCCGGACGTTAATGTTTCAAAGGGCGGTGTTGTAAAAGAAGAATTAGATGCAGTGACTCTCACCGATATTTCAAATGATTCTATTATAAATCAGCTCAAAAGTGTAGATGTAAATACACTGACTCCCATTGAGGCTATGAACCTCATATACGAGTTGAAAAAACAAATAATTTGAATATAATCGTTGTGTAAAGGAAAGGAGGTATACGCTATAATGGGAAAAATAAATGTGCTTGATTTTAGTATAGCCAATCTTATAGCCGCAGGTGAAGTGGTCGAGAGACCTGCATCTGTAGTTAAGGAGCTCCTTGAAAATTCAATTGACTCCGGTGCCGATATGATAACCGTCGAGATAAAAAATGGCGGTGTCAGTTTTATTCGTGTTGCTGATAACGGTTGTGGTATGGCCGCTGAAGATCTGCCGATTGCTATCAAAAGACATGCTACCAGCAAGATAAAAACTGCAAAGGATCTTGATGCGATCTTTACTCTTGGGTTCAGAGGTGAAGCTCTTGCCGCAATAGCATCGGTTTCTGATATGCGTATACTTTCACGTCCTAAGGATAGCGATGTAGGAAATATGCTTATATCTTCGTCAAGTGAGGGTATAGCAGTTTCTGAGTGTGGTTGTTCTGTCGGAACTACAGTAATAGTTGAGAATCTTTTTTCAACAGTTCCCGCCAGAAGAAAATTTCTGAAAAAGGATTCTACTGAGACTATGGCGGTTAGCGCCGTTGTTGAAAAAATTGCACTTTCACATCCCAAAATCGCTATTAAATTTATTGCTGACGGTGCGATAAAGTTTGCTACCTCAGGTGACGGAATCCTTCTCAATACAATTTATGCCGTTCTGGGGCGCGACTTTGCAACTCGCTTGCTTGAGGTATCCTCAAGCGGTGGAGCGATAAAGATCAGCGGTTATATCGGACGTCCGGAGAACGTTCGAGCTAACAGAAACTTTCAAAATGTATTTATTAATGGCAGATACATAAAGAGTAAAACTATAGGTGCTGCTCTTGAGCAGGCGTTTACCTCATATATACAACCGGAAAAATTCCCATCCTGTGTCCTTTTTGTTGAGGTTGTTCCATCAAGTGTTGATGTTAACGTACATCCTGCAAAGCTTGAGGTGAAGTTTGCAAACGAAAAGGAAGTATTTGAAACAGTATATTATGCAGTTCGTTCTTCTCTTGAAAGGATAGCTGAACGTCCTGCGGCTGAACTTAAATTAAAGGCTGAACAGGAAATGCGTGAGGTAAGATCAGTTAACGCATTTGTTCCTATCAAGTCTTCCGCAGACAGAGAAGAGAAAAAAGTAGATACCCAAATAACAATAGAAAATACCGGTATTTTTAGCAGTAGTAATTTCGGTAAGACTGTATTGCCAAAGAACGGTGATGTCAAGCCTACAATTCCTACAATTGTAAAACCGATGACAAGTAACGAGGAAGTCCCGCTCCCTCCGGAGCCTGATACAAACGTGGGTATATTTCGGTCAGGTAGTGTATCCGGTGATGAACCGGTCCGAGTGCATTCTTGCGCTAAGCATGAGTTACCTAAAACAGAAGACGATGCTCATGCCGGTGTCCCGGGAATATCTGTTCCTGTACCTGAGACAGAGACGGTAGATGAGACAAGTACAGTAGAAGAGCAAAATACAGCGACGGAGGAGGTATATACTCCTGAATCGTATCGCTTTGTAGGTGTGTTATTTGATTGCTATATTGTTGCCGAAGTAGGAAGTAAGATAGTTGTAATTGATAAGCACGCTGCTCATGAGAGAATGATATTTGAGTCACTTAAAGATAATACTAAGAAAGCTCACAGATCTACTCAACTTCTTCTCGTTCCGATTGAAATCAGACTGTCAAGCGAGGAATATGCCGCTCTGACTGAGTATCAAGCTGAATTTGAAAATACCGGATTTACGGTTGATTTCCATGACGATAACGTTGTTTCGATCGTTGAGATCCCTGTTGACATTGATACCACGGATGTGTCGGACATGGTAGTAACTCTTGCCGCACGTCTCTCAGCAGGACTTTCTGTTAAGGAAGATACAGAAAAATTGTATGAAAAAGCACTTTATCAGGCTGCATGTAAGGCGGCGGTAAAGGGCGGCCGACATGATGATGCCGAAACGGTAAAACGTATATGTGACGTTGTGATGAACGATCCTCGTATCAGGTATTGTCCACATGGACGTCCGGTTGCTCTTGAAATGACCAAGAGCCATTTTGACAGACAGTTTTCAAGAATATAAGTTTAAGGAGATAAACGCTTGTTTACTTTAATAAAAAAAGAAGGGGCAGCCCGTAGAGGACGTTTTGAAACCAAGCACGGAACTATCGAGACCCCGGTATTTATGAACGTTGGTACCTGCGGTACCGTAAAGGGTGGTATATCAGCCTACGACCTCAGAGAGGTAAAGTGTCAGGTTGAACTTTCAAATACTTATCATCTTCACGTTCGTCCCGGTGACGAGGTAATTGCTCGTCACGGAGGACTTCATAAATTTATAAATTGGGATAGACCAATCCTTACCGATAGCGGTGGATTTCAGGTGTTTTCTCTTTCTTCACTTAGAAAAATAACTGAGGAAGGAGTTCTTTTTGCGTCTCACATTGACGGTCGTCGTATTTTTATGGGGCCTGAGGAGAGTATGCAGATACAGTCAAATCTTGCCTCCACCATTGCAATGGCATTTGATGAATGTGTTGAAAATCCTGCAGAATACGGTTACGTTAAGGATTCGATCGCAAGAACTACCAGGTGGCTTGACAGATGTCTGGCTGAGATGAAGAGACTTAATTCACTTGAGACTACTATCAATCAAAGCCAGATGCTTTTCGGAATAAATCAGGGAAGTACCTACGAGGATCTCCGAATCGAGCACATGAAGACTATAGCTGAGCGCGACTGTGACGGCTTTGCTATAGGAGGTCTTGCTGTAGGTGAGGCAACTGAGGATATGTACCGTATTATTGAGGCAGTGGAGCCTTTTATGCCTGTTGATAAACCAAGGTATCTTATGGGTGTTGGAACTCCTGTCAATATAATAGAGGCGGTATATCGCGGAGTCGATTTTTTTGACTGTGTTATGCCCAGCAGAAACGCAAGACACGGAAATCTTTTTACATGGCGCGGTAAGATGAATATAATGAACGAAAAATATATTTATGATGAGCGTCCGATAGATCCTGACTGCAACTGTCCCGCTTGCCGTCATTTTAGTCGCGGTTATATAAGACACTTGCTCAAGGCTAAAGAAATGCTCGGCATGCGTCTTGCTGTTCTTCATAATCTCTATTTCTATAACGAGCTTACACAGAAGATCAGAGATGCTCTTGATGATGGCAGATATGAGGAATTCTACAGAAAGTACCGCTTTGCTCTTGCGGAGAGAGTCGATGATTGATGCTCATAATCAGAGATAACAAAATCGCATAGAATGACATTAGTGTCACTCTATGCGATTTTTATATTTATTTGTTATTTAGCTCTGCGTTTTTCTCAGTAATAAATTTTTCTATATCTCTGAGGTCAAGCTCTTTATATTCATTTAGCTTCTTTTCGTTATATTGCTTTGTAAAGTACTCCAGCATATTGTTCATCGTTTTGTCAAAATCCCGGAGCTCAATATGATCGTATGCATGAAAATAGATGTTCTTGGATTTTTCGATCAGATCATCTATCCCGTCTTTTTTACCGAGACGCAGCATACATGTCGCAATATCAAGTAGAGTAATTGCATGGTTTGCGTGTGTTCCACCGATAGGATATGCATCATATCCTTTTTTGTCGAGGTACATAAATCTTTCAATTACGTCCACGCTCTCTTTGAAACTAATCATCGCGTTTTCATAATCTTCCATTTCAAAATAACGGTGTCCCACACCGTCACAAGCAATGAAGAATTCTTGCCATTCGATTATTTTGAGATCCATTGCCTCCCGCATTCCTTCCTCACCTTTTATCAGACTTGCGGAAAGTCGCATTTTATCCTGAAGCATGTAGGGATAAATATATGGTAGGGTATCGATTATATTCTTGATATCCTCGTAATGATCTTCTCCTTTTTCACGTTCAAGATACTTGTAAATATGGATTATGTTTGATTTTGTACGACAGGTACAGAAAATATCTTGTGATACACTGATGATATGCCCCCCAAGTTCAAAAGCTTTATTGATAAGCTCATCGCCTCTGTCTGCATTATATGCGTATAGTTCAAACAGTTCGGTTTTGAGCTGTACAGAAGCAGGATATATTTTAAGTCCGTCAAGTAAAATCTCTTCAGCCTTTTCAAAATTATCCCAGAAATACTTTTTGTATTCCATTATAATATCTTCTATTTCTTTGTCAATATTCTTTATGTCAAAATCAAAAAGCACGTCAAGAGATACCTTAAAAAGCGCCGCGATGGTTGGTATCATAGTCATGTCAGGGTAAGATGTTCCCATTTCCCATTTTGATACAGCCTGAGCGGATATATTAAGCGAAGCGGCTAATTGTTCCTGAGTGAGATTGTTTGATTTACGCAGCTCACGTATCTTGTTGCCGAGATTCATAAAGTTTACTCCTTTACTTTGTTTCGGAGGCGCCTTCCGTACCTATATTATAGTATACGGTATAGGGAAAATCAAACATCCGATTCTTGAGTTTTTTCAACCAATGGTTGTGGCGGTTGAGAAAAATGGCGTACCCATTTTACCACAGGTACGCCATTTGTGTTTTTTATTTATGGTATAATTTTTTAGTTGCATACACCGGTTCACAGGTGAGATTCATACCTAACTTGCGGTATACGTTTTTATCTACGCTTGTTACTATAACACTTACGTGAGCCTCGCATCCATTGAGCTTAGGAAGCTGTTCCATAGCCAACTTTGCCATTGGATCGGTCGTTGCGGATATTGCGAGGGCAATCAGGGTTTCGTCTGCATGGAGTCTCGGATTATGGTTGCCGAGATTCTCAGTCTTAAGCTTTTGAATGGGGGAAATAACCTCAACAGGAAGAAGAAGATATGAATCGTCAATTCCGCCGAGATACTTCAAAGCATTAAGAAGTGCAGCTGCTGATGCACCGAGCAGAGGCGAGTTTTTTCCTGTAATAATTTTTCCGTCAGGAAGCTCTATTGCAGCTGCGGGAGCACCGTTTTCTTCTGCCTTTTCAAGAGCAGGTTTTACGACCTTACGGTAATCTGCATCAATACCAACCTGGTTCATAAGAAGCTCTGCCTTATATATCTGTTCAGAACCCGAAATGCCATTGCGCTTGTTACAAAGGGCATCATAATAACGACGTACTATCTCCATTTTTGATGCATCACATACCACATCGTTATCCTCGATACAATATCCCACCATGTTAACACCCATCTCTGTAGGTGATTTGTAGGGACACTCACCATATATTTTTTCAAATATAGCCTTGAGTACAGGATATACCTCAATATCACGATTGTAATTTACTGTAGTAACTCCGGTTGCCTCAAGGTGGAAAGGATCTATCATATTTACATCGTTAAGATCAAGTGTTGCAGCCTCGTATGCCATGTTTACAGGGTGCTTGAGAGGGAGATTCCAGATAGGGAAGGTCTCAAACTTAGCATATCCTGCCTTGACACCTCTCTGATTATCATGGTAAAGCTGTGAAAGACAGGTTGCCATTTTTCCGCTACCTGGTCCGGGTGCAGTAATAACAACAAGTGGTTTACTTGTTTCAATATAATCGTTTTTACCAAATCCCTCGTCACTAACGATCATTTTCACATTTGAAGGATAACCGCTTATGGGATAGTGACGGTATGCGGGAATACCGAGATTTTCAAGACGCTTTATAAATGCATCTGCAGCAGGCTGTTTTGTGTACTGAGTGATGACTACACCTGCAACAGAAATGCCAACTTCATTAAAAGCATCGATAAGACGGAGGGCATCCATATCATAGGTAATACCAAGATCGCCTCGCATTTTATTTTGCTCAATGGACGGAGCGGACACAACAACAATAGTTTCCGCCTGGTCTTTCATATGAAGCAACATCTTTATTTTACTGTCGGGGCAAAAACCGGGCAGAACTCTCGAGGCGTGAAAATCGTCAAAGAGCTTTCCACCGAATTCAAGGTAAAGCTTACCGCCAAAGCTTGAAATACGCTCAACTATTTTTTCAGACTGAAGCTGAATATATTTTTCATTGTTAAAGCCTATTTTGCCCATAATAAACTCCTGCTCTCTGTATTACCGAATTTGTTTTATTGGTTATGTCTTAGAAAAAACCATACACATTAGTATACAATTTTTTTACACAAAAGTCAATGTAGATAATCGGAATTCGTAATAAAGTATAAAAAAACAGATGTGTAAAGCAAATTACACATCTGTTTTTTGTTTAATTCTATCAACCCTCGTAATCGTAACCTATCTTGAGTGCGAGAGTGTTCTTTTCAATAAGAGCCGCCTTTGCAGGAGGAATACTGGAAACCATGAAGGAAAGGAAGCTGTCATAATCGAACATACCGGTCTTCTTCAGAAGATGACCGAGAACGATAACGTTTGCAAGACCGTCAAGCTTATTGTCTGCAGCAAGTCCGGTTGCGGGTATATATGACACATTGATGTCATCACGCTCACTCTTCTTGTTTACAAGAGTACTGTCGACAATGAGAAGACCGCCTGCAGAAACTTGAGACTCAAACTTATCAAAGCTGGGAAGATTGAATACAATAAGTATATCGGGATGAGGAATAAGGGGAGAACCGATCTCCTCATCAGAGATGATAACAGAACAGTTACATGCACCGCCACGCATTTCAGGGCCGTAAGAGGGAAGCCAGGATACATGAAGATCCTCGTGCATTGCGGACTTTGCAAGCTGCTTGCTGGCAAAGAGGATACCCTGTCCACCGAAACCGGATATTATAATGTTATGAGTCATTATTTATCTTCCTCCTTAGCATCTATATCCTTGTATACTCCAAGAGGATAGTAGGGCATCATTTCGTTTCTGAGCCACTCAAGAGACTCTATAGGAGATTTACCCCAGTTGGAAGGACAAGTGGAAAGAACCTCAATAATGGAGAGTCCTTTCTTATCAATCTGGTTCTGGAATGCCTTTTTAATAGCCTTCTTTGCATGAAGAACGTTCTTGGGGCAATCTACAGATACTCGCTCTGCATATGCTACACCGTCAAGAGTAGAGAGCATTTCACAAACGCGGATCGGAGATCCCTGGATCTTTCTGTCACGTCCGTAGGGAGAGGTGGTGGTAACCTGACCGGGCATAGAGGTAGGAGCCATCTGACCACCGGTCATACCGTAAATACAGTTGTTTATGAAAATTATGGTGAGGTTCTCACCGCGTGCACAGGCGTGAACAGTTTCCGCAGTACCGATAGCAGCGAGGTCACCGTCACCCTGATAGGTGAATACAACAGTATCGGGGTTGGTACGCTTAACACCGGTAGCAACAGCAGGTGCTCTGCCGTGTGCAGCCTCGATCATATCGCATTCGAAATAATTATATGCAAATACCGAGCAACCAACGGGCGCGATACCTACAGTCTTATCAACAACACCAAGGTCATCTATTGCTTCTGCTACAAGGCGGTGTACTATACCGTGGGTACAGCCGGGGCAGTAGTGAAGCGGTACATCACTAAGTGCTTTAGGTCTGTCAAATACTACCATTACGCAATACCTCCTGCGATTTTCTTGATTTCTTCCACAACGTCATCGGGGGTGGGAAGCATACCGCCGGTTCTACCGAAGAAGGAAACGGGACGGCGACACTCAACAGCAAGCTTAACGTCATCAACCATCTGTCCCATATTAAGCTCAACTACAAGGAAATGCTTTGCAGTATCAGCAAGCTTACCGAGAGCTTTGGAGGGATAGGGCCAAAGGGTGATGGGGCGGAGAAGACCTACCTTGATTCCTGCAGCACGGGCAGCGATAACAGCAGACTTACAGATACGGGAAGTGATACCATATGCAACGAGAACGATATCGGCATCCTCGGTCATATATTCCTCGTATTTAACCTCATTCTCTTTGATAACCTCGTAACGCTGGAATCTCTCAATAACCGAAGCTTCAAGAGCCGCGGGATCCATAAAGAGAGAGTTAACAATATTCTTCTTACGCTTACCACCGTGACCGTTGGTTACCCAGTTCTTCTCGGGAAGTTCTCTTGACTCTTTCGCGTCAAAGTCAACCGGCTCCATCATCTGACCAAGAGCACCGTCTGCAAGAATCATTGCAGGTACACGGTAGATATCTGCAAGGTCAAATGCTTCACTTGCGAGAGTTGCCATTTCCTGAACGGAGGAAGGAGCAAGTACGATAACATGCATGTCTCCGTGTGCATTAGCCTTGGTAGCCTGATTGTAGTCAGCCTGAGAGGGCTGAATACCGCCGAGACCGGGGCCGCCGCGCTGGACGTTTACGATAACGCAGGGAAGATCGCAACCTGCTATGTAACTGATACCTTCGCTCTTAAGGCTTATTCCGGGGGAAGATGATGAGGTCATAACACGGGTACCGGTAGCTGCGGCACCCATAACCATATTTATTGCAGCTATTTCAGATTCTGCCTGAAGGCAAAGACCGCCTACCTTAGGAAGGCGCTTTGCAAGATACTCGGCAACTTCTGTCTGAGGAGTTATGGGATATCCGAAGAAATGGATACAACCGCTCTTTATAGCAGCCTCGGCCAGAGCCTCGTTACCTTTCATCAATACTTTGTTTGACATTACTGTATCACTCCTTATTCTTTCTCGACTTTGATAACAGTGTCCGGGCACATTGTTGCACACATAGCACAAGCGATGCACTTAGACATATCGGTGATTTCAGCAGGGTGATAACCCTTCTGATTGAGGTTTGTGCTGGAAAGAGAGATGATCTTCTTAGGGCAAACCGTTACGCAAAGACCGCAACCTTTACAACGGTCTACATTGAATGTAACCTTGTTCATATGTATATCCTCCATTCTAGAATATCTGTTTTGTGGCATTCTTCATTTTGAAAAAAGTCTCATCATCAGAAAGCGCGACATTAGGTGATTCGATATATGAGGTAAACAGGAGAGGAACCCCCATTAACTCTGCCGTTTTGTTTGCGTAAACAAGGGATCTCAAAACCGTATCTGTAGTGGTCTCAACCCCGATAGAGGAATTGTTTACGAGAGATGTTACCTTGAGCCTCGAATATTCTTCAATTTCTCTAAGGTCATCTGCTGCGGTTTCCGGTGTATCGGTCAGAGGACGGTACATGTTTATAACGCCTATCATCTCACATCCGCCGGAAGCAAGAATCTGTTTGTTGTACATGCCGAGTGCTACAGCTCCGTCACTACCGCCTACATCAAAAATAAAGTATTCATCAGGCATGGACTTGTCTGATACTGTATCGAAAACACGGTTAATCTCCGACGGAAGAGACGGGAGATCTACGTTGGTGTTAGCGAACTCAGGAATAATGGTTCCTATGCCGGCCGCAGAAAGCTTTTCTTTTGCATCTGCTGCTCTGAAATAGGGGTTAACGGTATCGAGATCGATCAACGTCACCTTGTTGCCTGACTCACTCAGCTTGAGAGCAAGATTAACGGCAACATTGGTTTTTCCGCTTCCGTAGTGACCTACGACAGCAATTATTTTTTTGCGGAAATTACAAAAATTCATTCTATTCAACCTTTAAACTTTTATATTTTTAAATTATATCACAAAACGTCAAAAAAGAAAATAGTAATTTATAAAATAATTTGTTTTTATGTGAAAAAACAATTGTATAACATGTATATTTTTGCCTTGTAAGGAAGGTTTTGCACTACATGCAATTTTAAAAGTAAAAAATATTAAAATATTAAGAAAAAGTTTGAAATCATCTTTAATATGTGGTATTATATATACAGGAAAATATTCGGATAGGAGGTCTTTCCGAGAAATGACTGATTTTTTGGCTAATGCAGCATCATTTTTCATGTCAATATGGCGTCAGATTTTATCTATGACAGTTATTGATGTTGTTGATATATTGCTTCTTTCTGTAATTCTGTATTATGCATATAAGTTTATTCACGACAGACGTGCGGGAAGGCTTGCTGTCGGAATAATTTTATTTATTGTTGTGCTTGTTCTGTCGGAACTTCTTGAAATGCACGCGATAAAATTTTTGCTCAAAAATGTTGTGCAGGTGGGAATCCTTGCGCTTATTATACTTTTTCAGCCTGAGATTCGTTCGGTACTTGAGGAGGTTGGTAGAGATCCTCTTAAAAACCTTAAGAACATACGTGAACAGCGTGATCTGACTCAGATCAATTCCAATATCGGCGAGGTTTGTACTGCTGTTTTTGAAATGGCTGAAGAAAAGACAGGTGCTCTTATCGTAATTGAACGCAATACTAAATTGGGAGACGTTATTAAATCTGGTACTGTTATCGACTCCAGCATTAGTTCGTTTTTGATAAGAAATATATTTTTCAACAAAGCTCCTCTTCACGATGGAGCAATGATAATAAGAGATGGTCGTCTCTACGCCGCAGGTTGTTTTTTACCGCTTTCTACAAATGATGAGATAATCAAGGATTTGGGTACTCGTCATAGAGCGGCGATAGGTATGAGCGAGAACAGTGATGCTGCTGTGATTTGTGTTTCCGAAGAAAACGGGGTTGTTTCTTTGGCACTTGACGGAAAGCTTAAGCGTGGGTATACCTTAAATATGCTTAAAGCTGAGCTTGAAAAGCTCTTGGTTGATGAGAACCATATTCGTAAAATGCGTGGTAAGATAGTTCGTAAAAAGGATTCTGTAAGGACGGGATCAAAAGATAACGATGAAAGATAACGGAGAGGAGAGTGAATCTGTGAAAAACGATAATAGCGGAAGAACAGTCAGCTCCGTTGGTAATACTTCTGTACAAACCGAGGTAAAGAGGAATACTGCCGGTAATATAATAATTAAGTGCCTCTGTTTACTTGGTGCTTTCTTGATATGGCTCTACGTTATGTCCAACGATTCTCCTGATTATGAGATGACATTTAAATCTGTCACTGTTTCAATAGTTGGTGCAACAGAGCTTGAGAATGCTACAGGTATGTCTGTTGTCAGTGGACAGGGTCATATGGTAGATGTAACTGTCCATGGTACTAAAAGGGATGTTGTCAATCTTGAAAAATCTGATATCTCTGCATATGTGGATATTTCAGAGATAAGTAATGCGGGAAAGTATGCTCTTGATGTCCACGTTGATGTTCCTGAGGGAATAACAGTAACTTCTGTATCACCGGATAATGTTACTGTTGCTGTTGACAAGACATCGTCAATAATGGTAAGCGTTGTTCCCAAACTCACCACTTACAATATTTCTCTCGATTATGTTCTCGGTAATCTTGTGCCTGAAATTTCAGAAATCAGTGTTTCTGGTCCTATAACTGTTCTTACCAATATTGACCGTGCAGAGGTGGTTGTAGGTGATCTCGGACAGCTTACAGGAACAGTTACTGCCAGTGGTATTATACAGTTGGTCGATGCTTCCGGCAATAAGATAACAAATCAGTTTATAAAGATTCCACAGGATTCAATGAAGGTTACCGTGCCTGTATATACCTACAAAGATCTTCCTATTTCTGTGTCGTTCAAAAACGGTATTTATAATAGTTCGAATGTCAGCGTAAAAATTACCCCTGAGATTATTCGGGTAAAGGGTGATGTTGACGCTCTTGCCGCTATGAATCAATATACAGTTGTCATAGATGAGAAGAATGTTTCGTCAGATATTACGGTAAGTGAAAAGATAAATCTTCCCAAGGGAATCGAGAATGTTGATTCGATTGAAACCGTAACAATTGAGATAAAGCATAAGAATGCTGAAACGACCAAGATAGTGATCAGTGATTTCTATCTCAAAAATACCGCAGGTGTTGACTATGAGATCGTTACCGAAAATCTTGAGATTCTTTTCAAGGGAAGACGGGAATATCTCAATATGTTGAACACAACAAACGTAATAGTTACTGCTGATTTGAGTTCGGTTACTCTTAATCCCGGTGATATAGACTATGTTCCTGTTTCTGTGGTTACCGTTATTGATGACGTTGCCGATCCTATTCAAGTGATCGGTACATACAAAATACAGTTAAGGGTCAAATAATTTGAGACAATTTTTACTTTCCGGTGTAAAAGTGCCGGTTACTTTATCACACAACGAAATAGTTGAAGAAGCCAAAAAAAGCTTTCTTCGTGTAAGCAGAGAATTTTGTGATTTCAGAATTTCAAAGCTTTCGGTGGATGCACGCAAAAGAAATGATGTTAAATATGTTGCATCTGTTCTTGCTGATCATTCAGGAAATGGTTTATCAGACGGTATTTTAAAGAAACATTGTATTACCGCGGTGTCAATCCCCGCAGAACCAAAGTTATGCCCGGCCGATAAGTCTTTATCCCCACCGGTAATTGTGGGTTTTGGGCCTGCAGGTATGTTTTCCGCTCTTGTTTTGGCTGAGGCCGGTTATCGACCTATAGTAGTTGAGCGCGGAGGTTCTGTCGCAGAAAGAGTAAAGGCTGTCAGCCGGTTTAAGACTGAGGGATTATTATCCCCCGAGTCAAATATCCAGTTTGGCGCAGGCGGCGCCGGAACCTTTTCAGACGGTAAGCTTGTAACCAGAATAAATGATGAGCTTTGTTCATATGTACTCAAGCGACTTATTGAATTTGGAGCCCCGGAGGAAATAGCATATCTTGCAAAACCTCATATTGGTACAGATAAGCTTCTTGGTGTGGTGAAAAATATCGCACACAGAATTGAGGAGCTGGGCGGAGCTGTTTTATATAATTCAAAAATGGTTTCTATCGAGACTTCTGCTGCCTCTGCTAAGAGTGTAACTCTTGCAGATGGAAGAAAGATCGGTTGTAGTGCCATTGTCCTTGCGGTAGGACACAGTGCAAGAGATACGTATGAATATCTGATCGATGACGGATATAGTGTTGAAGCCAAGCCTTTTTCGGTAGGAGTCAGAATTGAGCATCTTCAGTCTGATATTGACAGTGCGATGTTCGGTCGGTTTGCGGGTATTCCCGGAGTACCGCATGCAGAATATACATTGTCTCATAGATGCGCAGACAGAGGAGTATATACTTTCTGCATGTGTCCGGGTGGTGAGGTAGTTGCTGCCGCATCAGAGGAAAACGGGGTAGTTACCAACGGTATGAGCTGTTACAGTCGTGACGGCAGAAATGCCAATGCGGCTATCGCTGTTTCAGTTACGAGAGAGGATTACGGCGGTACACCGAGAGAGGCTATCGCGTTTCAGAGAAAGATAGAGAAAGCTGCGTTTTCTGTTGGTGGCGGTGATTATTCCGCACCCGCACAAACAGTAGGTGATTTCCTTCGCGGTAATGTAACAGGAAGAGGTTCTGCTTATATAACACCCACTTACCGCGATGGGAAAGTAAAATATTGCGGTTTTGATAAGGTTCTGCCTTCTTTCGTTATTGAATGTCTTAAAGAAGGAATTGTTGATTTCGGCAAGAAAATTGTAGGATATGATAGAGAAGATGCTATTCTTACTGCCCCGGAGACACGTACTTCTGCTCCTGTAAGAATACTGAGAAATGAAGATTATTCTGCATTGGGATACGATAATATTTACCCCGCAGGCGAGGGCGCAGGATATGCCGGCGGAATAACAAGTGCCGCGATCGATGGACTCAAGGTAGCGTCGGCGTTGTCACTGAAATATGGAAAAAAGGATCACGCATAATGAAACAAAAGGCACTCGTGTTGTCAACTAAGGGGGACAGCGCTGTAATAGAGGTAGCAAGAGTAACAGCTTGCGAAGGATGTCATAAACTCAAAGAGGGAGAGGGCTGTGTAGCCTGCTCCCTATTTGATCTTAAAAGAAAGATGACTGCTACTGCAGTGAATGAGGTAGGTGCAAATCCCGGAGATGTAGTTTATATTTCTACTCCCTCAAGGACCGTCCTTTTTTACTCTGCAGTAGTATTTATTCTTCCGATACTTATAGGTTTGATTTGCTATTTCGTTGTGTCATTATTTATTGACATTACTGCTGTATTGGCACTTGCATCCGTTGCTGTAATTATTCTTACTTTTTTAGTGATTCATTTTACTTTGGACAGGTCTACAGCAAATAAGAAAATGATTCGTATTGTTTCGGTTTGTAAGGATAATACGGATATTGTTAAGTAATAAATAAAAATGGAGATATATTTACAATGGGGAAGATTAATGCGCCCGGTATTAAAAGAAACTGGACGCTTAAGTGTGATGATTTCGCGGGATGCAGAGAAAGAGTCTCGTCTCTTGCTGCGGATATAGGGTATAGCGAGATTTTTACACAGATAGTAATTAACAGGGGATTTGACACAAAAGATGCTGCAAGCGATTTTCTTGAAAAGAGAACGGAGTCATTTTATGATCCGTTTATTATGGCCGACATGGACAAGGCCGTAGAAAGAATTGCTGAAGCGGTAAAGAAAAAAGAAAAAATAGTAATTTACGGTGACTATGATGTTGACGGTGTTACGTCTGTGTCTGTGCTGAAGCTTTATCTTGATTCTGTAGGTGCTGATGCATCTTATTTTATTCCAAGTCGATTTTCTGATGGTTATGGACTTGCGAGGGGGACTATTGACAACTTAATAAATGACGGAGTACAGCTTATTATAACTGTCGACACAGGTATTACCGCATGTGATGAGGTAGCATATGCTTCTTCTCGCGGTGTTGACGTTATCGTCACCGATCACCATGAGTGTAGAGAGGTTTTACCTGCCGCTGTTGCTGTTGTAAATCCTCACAGAAATGATTGCAATTACCCATTCAAAGAGCTTGCCGGTGTTGGTGTTATATTTAAACTGGTATGTGCTCTTGAGTGTTATTTTAACAGTGATAAAAAGCCAATTGATTCTATAAGACGTATTTGTTATGAATACTGTGATCTTGTTTCAATAGGTACTGTTGCTGACGTTATGCCAATAATAGATGAAAACCGTCTTATTGTTAGCCTTGGACTCGGAATTCTTAATCAGAAACAAAGAACAGGCATAGAAGCGTTGGTTACCGCCGCAAATTCAGGTGACGGAAGTGACGGTAGAACATCTAAAATAAATAAGAATAAAAAGATAACCTCCGGATATATAGGATTCACACTTGCACCTCGTATAAATGCAGCCGGGAGAATCAGTGATGCTACGGTAGCAGTGGAGCTTCTGCTTGAGAATAATCCTGTAAAAGCACATTCTCTTGCACGTGAGCTTTGTGATATTAATCGTCGTCGCCAGGAAGAAGAGAATAAAATAACCGAAGAAGCTTCTCAGAAAATAGCTGTTGAGTGTGATACAGAAAATGATAGGGTAATAGTTCTTTCTGACGAGAATTGGCATCAGGGAATCATTGGAATAGTCGCGTCCAGAATATCTGAGAAATACGGAAAACCCACGATCCTTATTTCGTTTGAGGGTGGGGATAATTCCATCGGTAAGGGAAGCGGAAGAAGTGTTGGTGATATCAATCTTGTTGATGCACTCAGTAATTCCCAGGATCTTTTACTTAAATATGGAGGACATGCTCTTGCAGCAGGTCTTACTATAGATAAGTCTACTCTTGAAAATTTCAAGAAATGTATTAATCATTATGTTGAGAATACATATCCCGACGGAAGTGGAATCCCGTCTCTTGTTGCTGAACTTGAGGTAGAACCACAAGATATGACCATGGATCTTGCAAAAGAACTTTATGCTCTTGAGCCTCACGGTGTATCGAATCCGGCTCCATTGTTTATGATGCGTAATATGTCGGTTTACGATATATTACCTATCGGGTCAAACCGACACACAAAGTTGACTTTAGGGCGTGATGATATCTCTTTTCCGGCTCTATGCTTTGGTACCACTGCTCGCGAGCTTGATATTATGCGAGGAGACTGTGTTGATATTGTTTTCAGCATAGATATAAATGAATACCAGAATGTAAAGACACTTCAGCTTATTGTTAGGGATATTGCTTTGTCTGATGCTGACAGAACTGTTTATGAGAAGCATTCATCTCTTTACCGCAGTATAATGCAAGATGGCAAAGCATTATCGGCAGATGATATTATTCCTACACGTGAAGAATTTGCAGCAGCCTACACAGCCCTTAGGCGTGACAGGTATGAAGGTGTTGATACTTGTGGATTCCGTACGCTTAGCATGAATAGCGGTGTTGGAATGATAAAACTCAGATTTATTATGGATATTTTTTCTGAGATGGGACTTGTTGACTATTATCCCGAGAATGATGAAATCTTTAAGTACGGTCTCAGAGATTCTTCGGTAAAAGTTGATCTTACCAGATCCAAGATATTAAATGAACTGAAAAAGAAATTAAGTTCGTAATTTTGATTGGAGATCCGATTCTATATGGATAAAGATATTTCTTTGAATGTGCCGCAAACCGAGTTTGATATGATAAAGAATTTTCTTCAAACAATAGAAGATTCTGACTATAAATATGACATTGATAAGATTAAACGAGCTTTTTTGTATGCTAAAGAGCTTCACAAAGAGCAGTTTAGAAAAAGCGGCGACCCTTATATAACACATCCTATCGCGGTGGCGGAAATTTGTGCAAGCCTTGGTCTTGATACAGATAGCTTGTGTGCGGCATTTCTTCATGATACGGTTGAAGACTGTAACGATAAAACCGATGTAAACGATATAAAGAAAAAGTTCGGTGAAGATGTTGCTCTTCTTGTTGACGGACTTACCAAGATAATCCGCCTTGAGGTAGAGGACAAGGAAGAGGCTCATATGGAGAACCTTCGCAAGATGCTTCTTGCGATGGCAAAGGATATCCGAGTTATCTTTATAAAACTCTGTGACAGACTTCACAACATGCGTACTCTTAGTGCAAAGTCAGAGGGAAAGCAGAGAGTTACTGCTCTTGAGACAATGCATGTTTATGCACCTCTTGCTCACCGTCTCGGTATGCAGAGAATAAAACAAGAGCTTGAAAATCTCGCACTTTCATTCCTTGATCCTATCGGCTATGAAGAAGTCAGAGATGACATAGACAAGAAGTACGGAACAAATCAATGCTTTATTGAAAATGCAAAGGCACATGTGTCGGAAAAGTTGACTGAGAACGGTATTCACTTTACACTTGAGGGAAGAGTGAAATCTGTTTACAGTATCTACCGCAAGATGTATAACCAGAACAAGAGCTTTGATGAGATATATGACTTTTATGCACTGAGGATAATCGTTGATACAGAGCTTGAATGTTATAGTTCTCTCGGTATTATACATGAGATATATAATTCTATGCCGGGCCGGTTTAAGGATTATATATCTACTCCCAAGCCAAACATGTACCGTTCGCTTCATACCACTGTTATCGGTAGAGACGGAATTCCTTTCGAGGTTCAGATACGAACACGTGAAATGCATCGTATAGCTGAGTACGGTGTTGCAGCCCATTGGAAATACAAAACCGGTGAAAGAAGCAAACAGGAAATAGATGAAAAACTTTCTTGGGTTGCTAAGCTTATTGAAACTGAGGATGATACAAGGGATCCTGAGGAGTTTATGCAGGCTCTCAAGGTGGATATATTCCACGACGAGATATTTGTGTTTACTCCCAAGGGAGATGTTATATCCCTTCCTCTCGGTGCAACTATCATTGACTTTGCATACTCCATACATTCTGCCATTGGTAATAGAATGATAGGTGCCAAGGTCAACGGTATGATTGCTCCTATTGATAGAAAGCTTCAGAACGGTGAGATAGTTCAGATCCTTACTTCTTCGTCTTCAAAGGGACCCAGCCGTGATTGGCTGAAGATAGTTCAGACGAGCGAAGCAAGAAATAAGATTCGTCAGTGGTTCAAGAAAGAACAGCGTAGCGAGAATATCGTTGTAGGTAAAGCTGAGATCGATCGCGAGTTCCGCAAATATAACAGAGACTATACTGAAGCTCAGCGTAATGAGATTGCGGCTCACGTTGCCGAGAGAATGGGAATCAATGAAGTAGATGATCTTTACAGTGCTATCGGTTACGGTGCGGTATCTGTTGCAAAAATATCAACTCGACTGAGAGATGAATTTGATAAGGTAATTAACCCTCTTGACAATAGAGACGAGATTACTGAAAAAGAGCTTATCCCTATTCCACGTAAGCCTAAGAGTAAATCTGGCGGTATTATTATCGACGGTGAGAGCGGTTGTCAGGTCAAGCTTGCAAAGTGCTGTAATCCGCTTCCTGGGGACAAAATCATCGGATTTATTACCAAGGGATTTGGTGTTTCGATACACAAGCATGATTGTCCCAATGTTATAAATGCCAGAAGAAACGTAGAAAATGATGATAGATGGGTAATCGCACATTGGGAATCATCTGTATCTCAGTCATCTTCTGTTGAAGATATGTACGAGGTTCTTCTTCAGATACATGCAGAAGACAGAGCCTTGCTCATTGCAGATATTTCAACTTTGCTTGCTGAGATGAAAGTACCGCTTCTTCAAATAAACACTATGAAGAGGACCGCTTATACCGTTGTTCTTAATATCACTGTCGCGTGTAAGAATATTGAACACTGTCACAGTATAGTTGCACGACTTAAGAATATAAACGGAATTGACGACATCTACAGAGGAAGAACCTGATAGAAAAGGAATTTTATTTTATGAGAGCAGTAATACAGAGAGTTACCCGTGCGAGTGTAACAATTGACGGAAAAGTAAAGGGAAGTATAGATAACGGTTTTCTTGTGCTTCTCGGTGTCGGGCAGGAGGATGATGAAAAGGATGCAGAACTCCTGGCTGCAAAAATAGTTAAGTTGAGAATATTTGAGGACGAGAATGAAAAGATGAATCTCGCCCTCGGAGACGTCGGCGGATCTCTTCTTGTTATATCCAATTTCACTTTATATGCAGATTATCATCACGGTAACAGACCTAATTTTCTTCTTTCTGCCCCTCCGGAAAAGGCAAATAAACTGTACGAATATTTTCTTGCATGTGTCCGCAAGGATATTCCTAAGGTTGAATGCGGAGAATTCGGGGCGGATATGAAAGTTGACCTCCTTAATGATGGCCCTGTTACTATAGTTATGGACAGCGAAGTTTTAAGGAAAAAGTGAGTGTAGGCAAATGATTCTTACAGTTAAAGGTAATATAAATAAATATTACGTCCAGACACTTTGTATGCTTTTCTTCCCGGGGGCAAAGTTCTCTGAGAGTGAAGAGGCAGGTCCTGAGACACCTATAGTTGATCTTTTGCTTGAAGAACGCGAGGATGGTGTTTTTACCTCGGTTTCAATAAAAAGAGGAGATAAAGTCTGTTCTGCCGAGAATTTTACCGAGTATAAAGATGGGTTTACCAAGGGTAGAATTGCCAAAATATCTTCAGGCAAGGCAATATTTGATGCAGGTGAGAAGTTCTTCGGTATAACTCCGTCATGGGGAATACTTACCGGTGTCAGACCCGCAAAGGTTGCCAGTGAATATCTTCTTGCAGGACTTGGAGTACAAAAAACCAAGAGACTGTTACGTTCAGAATATTTTCTTAATCCCAAAAAAGCAACTCTTGTTACTGATGTGGCATCAAACGAGATAAAGATAATAAAGAAACTTCCCAGAAAAAGATGTAGTGTATATATATCTATTCCGTTTTGCCCTTCACGCTGTGCGTATTGTTCATTTGTTTCATATACCTCAGAGAAGCTTTTATCTCTGATTCCCGATTATCTTATTGCTCTTAAACAAGAGATAGTCGAGATGTTTGCAACCATAAAACGTGCATGTCTTGAAGTAGCAACGGTATATATTGGCGGCGGTACTCCTACCATACTTAGCGAGAAAGAACTCGATTTTCTTCTTACCGCGATTGAGGAGAATGTTGACGTGACATCTCTCATGGAGTATACACTGGAGGGTGGACGCCCCGATACTATAACTGCTGAAAAGCTTGCCGTGGCAAAGTTGCATGGGATAACCCGTTTCAGTGTTAATCCGCAAACACTTAATGACGATGTTTTGAAGAATATTGGCCGACATCATACCGTGGATGATTTCTACAGAGCTTACGATATTGCCGTTAATTCAGGTATTTCCCACATAAATACAGATCTCATAGCAGGGCTTCCGGGCGAAGATTTCATAAGTTTCTCCCGCACTGTTGATAAGATCATAGAGCTTCGTCCTGACAACATCACATTCCATACATTCTGCGTAAAGAAGGCATCTGACATACTCAGAAGTGAGACAGATGTGTTTTCTCTTACCGGAGGGGATGCAGGAATGAGTGTTGATTATTCTCAGGTAAAGGCTAAAAATGCAAAATATAAACCTTACTATATGTACAGAAATAAGAATACTGTAGGTAATTTTGAAAACGTAGGCTTTGCACTTGAGGGTGCAGAAGGACTCTATAACATTTTTATGATGGAGGAGATACATCCCGTATTTGGTGCGGGAGCCGGTGCAGTAACAAAACTTACGAGAAATGACGGTCTTGTTGTTACTAATTCCAAGATTGTACGAATATTTAATCCTAAATATCCATACGAATATCTAAGTGCAGACAGAGAAATAGCTCTTGCAGAGAAAAACCTCGAGATCGAAAAGTTCTTTTCGGCGGAGGAATAATTCCATCAGAAAGGAGTTGCTGTCTATTGACGGAATATAAAAACTGTTTTTCAGATATTGAGGATATGCGTAAATATGTCATCGAATGCGAGGCCCACTTTGAGGATCAGCTTGACACGGCATGGAAGACTGTCGCAGAGGATGAAGAAATAAGTTATGTAACTCTTTCCGGGCCCACATGTGCCGGGAAAACGACTACCGCAAAAAAACTGATATCAGAGCTCAGTGCTCTTGGAAAAAATGTCCATATGGTTTCATTTGATGATTTTTTTAAGGAGCATTCTCGTCTTAATACTATTGTTGACAGCTTTGGAAATGAGCGTCTTGATTTTGATACGGTCAACGCAATAGATCTTGAATCCCTTCACGATACTCTTGAGCATATCTTTCTTCATCGTGATGTAGAGATTCCCATATATGATTTTGAAGAGGGAAGACCCAACGGTAAAAGACCTATAGATCTTTCGCCAGGAGATATTGTTATTTTCGAGGGAATACAAGCTGTATACCCTGAGATAGCCAGACTGTTTTCCGAGCACAAGTACAAAAGTATTTATATATCTGTAAATGATGAAATGAATATAGGCGGACAAATATTTTCCGGCAGAGATATACGTTTTATCAGAAGAATAGTAAGAGATTTTAAATTCAGAGGTGCTGACCCTGATTTTACCTATGATATGTGGCCCAGCGTATGCGACAATGAGGATAAGAACATGACACCGTATTGTCATAACAGTGATATTCTTCTTAATTCTGTGATGGCATATGAGCCGGGAATAATAAAAAACGAGCTTCTTCGAGTACTGAGTCGTGTTGACAAAAACGGAAAGTATTATAGTCATGCGATGTCTGTTGCAGAGTGCTTTAACAATATTACTCCGATACCGTTTGAAATGCTGCCGGAAAACTCGTTATACCACGAATTCTTAGGATAGCCATTTAATATAAATAAAGTTAAAAAGAGGAAAGTTAAATGTTTGAAAAGTGCGGATATAAAGATTATTCCTTGAGTGCGGAATATATTAAAAATAAAATATGTAAAACTCCCGATATTGCTATAATTTTAGGCTCGGGGCTTGATAAGGTCGTAGAGAAAATGACGGATAAGGTTGTTATACCATATCGTGATATTCCCAATTTCCCTGTGTCTACGGTTTCATATCAAAAGGGTGAACTTGTCTTCGGTACACTTGCAGACAAGAACGTTCTTGCAATGAACGGAAGATTCCATTATTACGAAGGATGGGAGATGTGGCAGACCGCTTATCCTATTGCCGTAATGAAACTCCTTGGTGTTGAAAAAATGATAATCACCAACGCTGCAGGAGGTATTGGTGACAATGTTAATCCCGGTGATCTTGTGCTCATTACCGACCATATCAAATTTATGGCTGATTCACCTCTTCGCGGTGCGAATATCGACGAGTTCGGTGTCCGTTTCCCTGATATGCAGAACGTGTACGATAAGGATATGATCGTTACTGCTGAGAATATAGCAAGAGAACACAATATTTCTGTTACACGCGGTGTATATGCATATATGGCGGGGCCGCAGTATGAGACTCCTGCGGAGATAAAAGCACTTAAGACTCTTGGTGCTGACGTTGTGGGAATGTCTACGGTTTCAGAGGTTATAGTTGCCGCACATTGCCAAATCAAGGTGCTTTGTATTTCTTGCGTTTCTAACAAGGCTGCAGGTATAACAGGTAATCCTCTTACTGAAGAAGAGGTTCTTGAGACCGCAGCATCTATTGCGGCAGGTTTTGAGACTCTTGTTACTGAAGCAATAAAAAGAATATAAGTTCAAAGGGTTGTTATCATGAAAATTCTTTTCAAAAACTCAACAATTATGGCTCTTGATCCTACCGTCACCGGCGAGGGACGTCACCTTGCTGTTGATGGGGATGTTATAACATATATTGGTGATAAGGCTCCCGAAGACAAGTTTGACAGAATAATAGACTGTAAAGGTAAACTTCTTACTGCGGGATTTTATAATGCACACTGTCATAGTGCAATGACTCTTTTCCGTGGATACGGAGAGGATCTCCCTCTTGATAGGTGGCTCCATGAGAAAATATTTCCTGCTGAGGAACGCCTTACTCACGAGAGTGTATACATAGGTTCGGCTCTTGCTATAGCTGAGATGATTGCGGCAGGTACCGTTTCTTTTACAGATATGTACGAAAAGTGTGAGGATACTGCTAAAGCTGTTATTGAGAGTGGTATAAAGGCAAACCTTGCACGTGCGGTTCTCAGTTTTGATCCTACAGAAAATATGGCTGAGAATATCAGAGTTAAAGAGGCAAAAGCTCTTGCGAATGAATATCACAACGCAGAAAACGGAAGAATCAAGATTGATATGTCTCTTCACGCAGAATATACCAATACCGAAAATTCTGCGAGATATCTTGGTGAGCTTTCCCGTGAAATGGGTCTTATTATTCAGCTCCACATGTCAGAGACAGAGAGTGAGCATCTTGCTTGTATTGAGAGACACGGTGTTACTCCTGCCGGATTTTTCCTCAAATGCGGAGTGTTTGATGTACCGGTAAGTGCTGCACACTGTGTTTGGGTTACCGATGACGACATGAAAATAATGGCAGATAAGGGGGTTACCGCTGTACATAACCCTACAAGTAATCTTAAGCTTGGCAGCGGTGTAATGCCTCTTCGCCGTATGCTTGATAACGGTGTAAATGTTGCTCTCGGAACAGATGGTGCTTCCTCAAACAATATGCTTGATATAGTGTCTGAGATGCGCCTTGCTGCTATTCTTCACAAGGGTGTATCCAGACGTGCAGACGAGACACGTGCCGCTGAGATGTATCCTCTTCTTACAATTAACGGTGCTAAATCTCAGGGTAGATACGACTGCGGTGAGATAGCGGTAGGAAAGAAGGCAGATATTGTTCTTATAAATATGGATTCGGTGTCTACGATTCCTTCATACGATCTTAATGCATCTCTTGCATATTCGGTAAAATCAAGTGATGTTTTCATGACTATGGTTGATGGTAATGTTCTTTATGAAAACGGCGAATACAAAACAATTGATATAGAAAAGGTAAAACATACCTTCAGGAAAGTTCAGGAACATTACTTCGATTGATACGAGGTGAATTTTTTTGTCGAAACGGATGGCTGTTTTAGGTCGTCAAAAGCATCCGGAATTTGAAAACAAAAAAAGTATAAATAATTTTTTCTCAGGTGTGGCGGTGCTTACTGCTGCTAACATTGTTGTAAAAGCTATTGGACTTATGTTTAAAATCCCGCTTCAGCACTGTATTGGTGATGAGGGTATGGGATATTTTAACTCGGCCTATACGGTATATACCTGGTTTTACATGTTGTCTACAGCGGGAATACCTGTGGCTATATCTATGATTGTTTCTGAAAATTACGTAGAAAGAAACGGTAGACAGATATCGAGAATATTCAGAGTCTCCCTTGTTACGCTTATATTTATAGGTGCATTGTTTGCATCTGTAATGATTGTATGTGCAGGACCTTTTGCTCGATTTATTGGTGCCGGGTATTCATCATATTCTATTATTGCTGTGGCCCCGACGTTGCTTTTTATCTGTATATCAGGGGCATACAGAGGGTATTTTCAGGGACATAGAAATATGGTTCCTACCGCAATATCCCAGGTGCTTGAGGCACTTGGCAAGATGGCAATAGGTATGCTTCTTGCACTGTGGGCTATGGGTCAAGGATACGGAGTGCATTTTGTTGCGGCTTATGCAACCCTCGGTATTACAATCGGTGCGGCGGCGGGAATGTTGAGCCTTGTTATTTCAAAAATCATTTACGTACGAGAAAAACAGTTCGAATCGGAAAATCCCGGAAGAGGTACCACTCCGGTAATACATAGACTTGTCAGTATTGCGGTTCCTGTTACTATCAGCTCTTCTGTAATGAGTCTGACTAATGTACTTGATCTTATGGTGGTCGTTAATAGACTTGAAAACATCGGGTATACAGAAGGTGCGGCAATGGCTGTGTATGGTAATTATACAACCCTTGTTGTGCCTATGTTTAACTTGCCGCCTATACTTGTCTATCCGATAGCATATTCCGTTGCTCCGATTATTTCTGCGGCAATGGCAAAGAGAGATATTCTATCAGTCAGAGGTTCTGTACTTATGTCGATGAAGCTTACGTCGATAATAGCATTGCCCTGTACGTTCGGTCTTGCCTTTATGGCATATCCGGTACTCGATTTGCTTTATTCATCACAGTCGGCATGTTTCGGTGCTCCTATGCTTATATTACTTGCACCGGCGGTATTTTTTATGTGTATTCTCGCTGTGAGTAATTCTGCGCTTCAGGCTATGGGACGAGTTAAGATACCAATACTGTCTATGGTTGTTGGCGCCGCAGTAAAGCTGGTTATTGGGTATATTCTTACAGGTAGTTCGTCCGTTGGAATATATGGAACACCCATCAGTACATTTGCATGTTATCTTGTAGCATCAATGGTGAATTTCTATTTTATTTTGAAGGATACGGGAATAGATCTTCAGCTCAATGGCATATTTATCAAACCTGCTATCTGTTCGATAGTTTGTGCTTTTTCGGCATTGTTCACACACAGATGGTTATCTCCTTCGGTTGGACAGGGTATATCTACTTTAATCTCGATATTTGTTGCCGCGATAGTATATTTATTTCTGCTTTTCGCGGTAGGCGGGGTCTCGGAGAGGGAACTGGATATGATACCATATATGAATAAATTAAAAAATCGCTTTAAAAATCATTAAAATATATTTGTTTACTAACAGATAAAAGGAATGTATAAAATGAATCAGAAAGCAAAAGAATTGTTAAACAAAGAAAAATACGATTTTTCCGATCTGTGTACAGTAATGGAAATACTCAGAGGGGAAGACGGATGTCCTTGGGACAGAGAACAGGATCATAAGAGTATCAGAGGTAACTTCATCGAGGAAACTTATGAAGTTATAGAAGCTATTGATAATGATGATACCGAGCTTCTTCGTGAAGAGCTTGGAGATGTAATGCTTCAAGTGGTATTTCATGCTCGCATGGAAGAGGAGGCAGGCAGATTTTCAATAGATGATGTTTCAAACGATATATGTAAAAAGCTTATTGTTCGACATCCACATATATTTGCTGACGTTGAAGCAGATACAAGTGAACAGGTGCTCAAAAATTGGGAGCAGATAAAAAATAAGGAAAAAGCAAGAAAAACTACCACTCAGTCCCTTCTGTCAATTCCTCCGTCTCTTCCATCCCTTATGCGTGCAGACAAGGCCGGTTCCAAGGCAGCAAAGGTTGGTTTTGATTTTGATGATGGAGCAGAAGCTTTGCTTAAAATTGAAGAAGAAACCGTCGAACTTAAATCCGCAATAAAAAACAATGACACACAAAATATTGAAGAAGAATTTGGTGATCTATTGTTTTCTGTAGTTAACTGTGCGAGAAAGTTAGGCGTTGATAGTGAAAAGGCTCTTGGATCAGCAGTGAATAAATTTATTGACCGCTTTGCGGCAATGGAAAAGGTTGTTACAGAATCCGGAAAGAATGTGGCGGATATGTCAATGAAAGAGCTTGATGAAGTGTGGGAAATTATAAAAAAACACAAAAATAGTTGACAAATATGCATAAAAAAAGTTAAAAGCACTTGATATGTCTCACTAAAAGTGCTATACTAACTATAGTTAGTATGATCAAACATCGGAGCCATTTCCGCAATTGATCGTAAAATTATAAGAATATGAAAGGTGATCACCATGAACAAGACTCAGTTAGTTGATGCGGTTGCTAAGTCAGCGAATCTTAAAAAGAAGGATGCTGAAGCAGCGGTTAATGCTTTTGTAACTGCTATTTCCGATTCTCTTAAGAAGGGTGACAAAGTTCAGCTTGTAGGCTTTGGTACATTTGATGTTAAAGAAAGAGTTGCTCGCCAGGGTAGAAATCCTGCTACCGGTGAGGCTATGACCATTCCTGCATCCAAGCACATCGTTTTCACTGTTGGTAAGACTCTCAAGGACGAAATCAATAAGTAATTATCAATAAATAACAGTTGAGATGCCGGCAGTATGATTGTATACTCATGCTGCCGGTTTTTACATTTTAAAAGCATCTCGATAGAGGTGTACAGAACGGAGATTATAGATGAGGCTTGATAAGTTCCTTAAAGTATCAAGAATAATTAAGCGACGTACAGTAGCAAATGAGGCATGTGATGCCGATCATGTTACTGTTAACGGTAGACGCGCTAAGGCTTCTTACGATGTTAAGAAGGATGATCTTGTAGAGATTAAGTTTGGTGATAAGGTGCTTCGGTTCCGTGTTCTTGAGGTAAAGGAACAGGTAAGAAAAGAAGAAGCGGATAGTTTGTACCAAATAATTACGGAATAATATCTGTTCTCGGGAATATATTTGTATTACACAAGATAAGTATTTCCGAGGTGAGTACAGATGAACGTTGAGAAGGAGTTAAACCTCCCACACGGTTTTCAGGTCAAGGACAGACACTACATTTATGTCAGCGGTGTTACCGAAGTGATCTCTTTTGATGATACATCAATTTTTCTTAAGACCAATGCAGGCGGTATGGCGATTGAAGGATCAGGACTTAAAATCGGTAAATTATCGCTTGAGAACGGTGAGCTTTGTGCGGACGGAAAGATAGATTCAGTATATTACTTTAATACTGATAAAAAAGGAAAAGGTAGTTTTTTCGGTGGAGGTAAGAGGTGATCTCGGGTCCATCTATGTATATGCCTCTGCTTTCTGAGCAGATAGCTGTCTTTTTCAGATCCATCCTTATGGGAGTCATTTTCGGAACGATATACGATGTTTTTCGTATATCCCGAGTTATCGTAGGAGTGCGATACAGAGGGAAATACGGACGTAAAATAGTATGTAAAGATAGTCCGTGTTCGTTGGTGTTGTCCGGGATAAGTCGGGAATCTCTTGGTATAATTAGGACTGTTACTGTTGTTATCGGCGATATTTTGTTCTTTGTAATATGCGGAATTTTAGCTTCTATCTTTGTTTATCGATATTGTAGCGGTATTATACGTTTTTATGTTTTGATAGGCTATGTTTTAGGCTTTGTGGCATATTATAATTCAATTGGTAGATTTGTCATATACCTGTCTGATATACTTGTGTTTTTTATCGTATCGGTATCAAAACGTGTATTTTGTGTAATCCTGTTCCCGTTCATTTTTCTTGCGGGAAGGATAAGTAAGATAGTGAAAGATAAAAGGAAAAAAACTCATAATGAATTTGAATAACAAAAAGAGAGTTAATTTTTTTGTTCGGTTAGCGGCAGCGGTGTTTATTGTTTTTTGCCTTGTTACCGTTGTAACTATCCAGCTTGAATATAATGAACTTGAAGAAAAAAAAGCTGATCTCGAAAGACAGAAGCTTGACAAAAATATAAATATTGAGAGGCTTCAGAATGATCTGAGTACTCCAATTGATGAAGAATATATAATTAGAGTAGCAAAGGAAAAGCTTAACCTTCGTTTGCCTGAGGAGATTATATTCTATAACGACCTTATAAAATAAGTATGTAAATTATCAGTATCGGTTGTAACGATACAGAGTGGATTGATAAAATGGACAAATTTCCTGAAAAAGAAAAGATGAATCAAGGCGCTGTAAAGCGCACTCCTACAAGAGCTACCCGGGTACCAAGACCGGCCTCAGGTACAGGCAGTAATCGGAGCAATGTGATTGTACCGTCTTCTCCTACTGTAGGAGATACTCGTGTTGCTATTGGGAACGGCGGCGGAAGCAATAAAAAAACAGTAGCTATTTGGATTTTAACTGTCTTGATATTTCTTCTTGTTATTGCAGTAATTATAGTATCTGTGTTATTTCTAAAAAATAACGATAAACTCACTCAACTTACCCAAGAGAATGAGAGCTACCAAAATAAAATTGAGGAACTTGAAGAATATAAAACAAAAGCAATTGCCGAGCTTGAATCCTTGGTGCTTAGACGTGATGAGCTTATTGCCCAGGTAGAAGAGCTCAGTCTTGATACGGATGAGCGTATTAATATTCTTAATGCTCGAATTGAAGAAAAGATAATTGAAATTGCTGCTCTTAACGAGAGTATAGATCGATATAAGGATATATATGCTGTCGATGTTCGTGATCAGGTTGAACTTGTAAATGAACTGACAGCACTTATTGAAGAAGGGGCGCCATTACATAATCTCAAAGAAGGAATTGATACCTCGGAGATAAAAGTTGGAGATATAGATGAGAACGGTAACGAAATAACCGAAAAAGATCTCTACGAGTATCCTAAGATATCGGTCTATTATGAGGATATTTCTACAGGATTCAGATATAGCTATAATGCAGATGATGTTATGTTTAGTGCAAGTGTTGTCAAGGCGGTATATATAGTTTCTCTCCTTGAGGATGTTTCTGCGGCATATAAAGTAGCGGAAGCAGCAAGAGAAAATCCCGAAGATGAGCTTGTTTTTGAAGATGAAAAATATGACATCGAAAATCAAAAATGGGTCCTTACAGATAGTGCTAAAAAAGAGGGTTCCGGTGTACTTGCAAACATGGATGAAGGAACAGAATTTACCTATCTTGAACTTGTAAAGCATGCAATAATCGATAGTGATAATACAGCTTTTTATGAGCTTCGCCGTGTATTTGGATATGATTCATTCTATTCTTTTGCATCTGAGTTGGGGGTTACCAGCATGAGAAGCAGTTTTAACAATCTTTCTGCTCAGGATGCCGGAAAATTCCTCCGTCGTATCTATGAATTTACAGAGAGCGGTGATAGGTTTGGTGCAATACTTAAGGAATATATGATGAGCACCAAGTTTAAAACACTTCTTCACTATAGTTTAAGTCCTACCAAGGTTGCGCATAAGTACGGCTGGGATGTTGATGCATATCATGATGCCGGTATTGTTTATAACGACAAACCCTATATTCTTGTTATTATGACAGATATGGATGAGGGTGGCGATGAGGTAAACGACTATATTAAATCAATAATTAAAAAGATCGATAAGATGCACCGTAATTTTTACGGATGATTATAAGGCGATAGTTTAGTTTTTTTGACTTAATACGACTTTTCTTTAAATATTTACAGAGCATATTTGGTTCTCCGTATATGGAATTTAATTATTTCCATTTTACGGTTTTCTTCCAAATATGCTCTGTTTTTTAATGGTTTATATTAACAGACTTCAGACGATTAAAAAATCTGTCCACTTACTTGTACTATGTAAAATTGTCAAGAATTGAAAGTACTCTATCTATTTCTTTATCGGTATTAAAATAACCGAAGCTGGCACGAACGGTACCACCCTCTCCACTCCCGATAGTTTTATGTGCCAGTGGAGAACAGTGATATCCGCTTCTTACACATATGTTATTTTGGGAAAGATAGTGTCCCATATCTGCCGGTGTGTGATTTTTGTGGCAAAAAGATATTGTTCCTCCATTACCATCCGGATTCCCGAGTATATATATGTTTTTTATACTCGCGAGACCTTCTGCAAAGCGTTTTTTCAGTAAGTTTTCCCTGTAACTTATTTCATCTACTGTGATTTTTTTTATAAAGTCAACTGCAGTATCAAGTGCAGCTATACCGGGTGTGTTTGCAGTTCCTGCCTCATAAATATCCGGAAGAAAGGCGGGCATAGTTCTATCAGATGAGTTATTACCGCCGCCACCTTCTATGACTGTATCTCCTACCACACCGTCACAGTTTATAATAAAGCCTACACCCTGTATGCCATACAGTCCCTTATGTGCCGGGGCGCATAGAGCGGAAATTCCGCTTTTATCAAGTTGATAAGGATATACCCCTGAGCTTTGAGATGCATCACAGATTAGCTTGATTTCATGGGTATGAGCATAATCGGCAATAGCATCAATCGGAAGAACAATAGATGTGATGTTTGAATAATGATTTGCTATTATCATCGAAGTATTAACTTTTTTTAGTCTATTTATCGATGATATAACTTCTTTATCACTACCGCTTTTGTATATATCAAATGTGATAAAACCGTCTGCTGCAAGCTTGTGTATGGGGCGAAGGACGGCATTATGTTCTATATCACTGATAAGAATGTGGTCTCCCTTTTTTACACGAGCCTTGATAGCTAAATTAAGTGCGTAAGTGGCATTATATGTAAATGTTATTGCATCAGGGTTTGAAAAATTATAAAGTGAGGAAATGTTTTCTCTGCAACTGTATATTTTTCTTGCTGCATCAAGTGATAATTTATGGTCACTTCTTCCGGGATTTCCACAATATTTACTCAAGCACCGTCTGATTTCGGAATATACCGTATTTGGCTTTGGAAAACTTGTTGCGGCATTGTCAAAATAAATCAAAAGATCAATCCTTAAATTACCAGTATTTTATAATTTATGTCAGTGTGTTGCAGTACCTTATTTGTTGTGGTTGTTCGAGAGCAGGGTATTTCTATGCCGTATGTACAGCCTTTTTCTGTCAAAGAAGGATCCAGCTTCTGTAGTTCGGTTTTGATACTATTATTATCAAGTAATCGTTCAATCCTTATGGCATCGGTTACAGAACTTACGGCTACGACACATCGTTTCATTTCAGTCCCTTCTTTCCTTTGAAAATTACCCTGTTATAGTTTATGTTATATCCTGTCGTATTGTGAATAGAAGATTATAAAGTAAAAAACGGTAACCAATCGGTTACCGTTTAAATTTTAATAAGTTGTTTTTAATCCTCAGAAAGTGCCGGTAATTCCGGTGCATTAATATCAATTGGTTCAAATTCTTCTCTACTACTGTTTTTCCTTTTCGGTATTCTTTTTAGGGGATCATATACAAACTTTCTGCAGTAGAAGCGAGCCCCTACAACACCTCTATATGAGCATAAAAATTCACTTTCGGTTATTAGATGAGACGAATGTTCACAAAATGCGCAAAACTTTTCAGTTTCGCATACGCTTCTTTGCTTTTTCACTTTTGTACACCCTTTCTTATTCCAATGTCCGTATTATAACATATATTTTTTTTCTTTTCAAGTTGTGCAAGAATAAAAGATAATATACATATGATCACAACAGCCGTAACTAGTATAGGGCCATTTCTGACTGCTGTAAAAACAAATACCTGATAATCCGTTTCTTGTTTTATAGAGAAACAGTTTAACTTAACAAAAAGAAAAACGATAATGAAGTTTACTAATCCGCAAATAAACTTCGTCAAATAGTATTTTTTCATTGATAGGTCTGTTCCTATAAGGAAACTGCTCAGCTGCATATGAACGGATAAACCCGACCATCCTACCGAAAAAGCAGCTAAAGCTGAGGCAACACAGGGGTCAGCAATTCCAGCCGCTTCACTTGCGCCACACGAAACTTCAAGGAGAGCTGCTGTTATAATCTTGAAAATTGGAAACGGTATTATGTCACCGATACATTGAACGGTAAAATAAAAGAAAATCACAAATCCGCATACTGAAAGTACCGCTGATGATGCATCGCTTATGTTTTTTGAGATAGCTGTTTTTGAGGCGGAGTTTTCCGTGAATAATTTATGAGGCATTTTTTTCTTATATCCAAGTATAAACCCTGCGACAAGAGATGTTATTATTTGAGTAGAATATATAAGTACACCCAGAGATATATTTCCGAATATAACACACCCTACCACACCAATAGAAAATGCCGGCCCTGTGTTATTGGTGAAGGCTATAAGTCTTTCAGCCTCTTCTTGTGAGATTAGGTTTTTCTTATAAAGATCTACTGCAATTTTTCCTCCTATCGGGAATCCGCATACCATACCGAGAAGTAAAGCACTAACTGAAACAGTGCTTATTTTAAATATCTTTGAAATCAGAGAAAAAAGTATTCCCCCGCTTTGGGTTGAAATATTTGATGTGATTATTCCTGTCAATACAGTAAAAGGGAAAAGTGCCGGGATAACTGCACTTCCGCATATATCCAGGGCTTCTCTTATGTATATAACTGTACTGCTTGGACGAGATAAAGCAATAATAAACATTAGAGTCGCAAGGAATACAGTAAACCCCATAGATTTCTTTGAATTAATAACTATCACCACGCATAAAAATAAAGTGATCTTACGGTCAATTATATTATTTTCAGAGAGATGATATTACGGTATGAAGAAGATTAACAGAGAGAAAAGTAAACACAACAGCGGTATCCGAAGTGCTGTTAAAAAATTGATGACTGCAGTTGATATCCCTCCCGTATCTATAGGACTTGAATCTCGCATAGAAATGTGCGGAACAAGGAAGATAGCGGTGGACGGATGTATAGGGGTAAATGAATATGACAGGGACTGTATACAACTTGAGTTGTGCGACGGACAAATACATATCTGCGGAGAGAATATGTCTCTATCTAAATACGGTGAGGGGCGGGTTACGGTGGAGGGAAGTATAATTTCTGTGAATTTTGAAAATTACTGTGGAACAAATGGGAGGGGTAGATAATGCTGTTTTTTTTATATTTCTTTCTTGGAAAAAAGAAAATAAGGATAACATCACTTTTTGTTGAAAGAGTGATAAGCAAAATAATAAAAAGCGGTGTTAATCCGAAAAAACTGACCAGACTTGATGATAATTCTGCAGAATTTATTATATACGCAAATGAGGCCGATGAGCTTGAGTCGGTACTACGAGGGATGAATGTCCAAATAGAGACACAGAAATTTACAGGTCTTCCTGCTTTTTTTATCAAGTACCGTAGGCGGTACGGTATTTATGTTGGAATAGTACTTTCCCTTGCTGTACTTATCTCTTCAACTCAATTTGTGTGGCGCATTGATGTTACAGGTAATGATAAGATGACAGATTCAGAGATACTTGAATTACTTGATGAGTTTGGTGTCGGCGTAGGTAGTTATATTCCGGGAATAGACGTTGAAAATATTCAACACCGCATAGTAGCTGAGGACGGTAGAATTGCTTGGTTATCTATAAACAGGGTAGGGAGTGTTATAAATACTGAGTTGATAGAAAGAAAAAAACAGGATGGAATTGACGGTAATCCGGTAAATATAGTTGCATCACGAGATGGACAGATCGAGAGTATTGAGGTATACGACGGAACGGCTACGGTATCGGTGTCTGAAAGTGTTAGAAAGGGAGAGCTGCTTATAAGCGGGATAACAGACGGAAATGCATACGGGCTTAGAAAAATAGCGGCAGACGGCAAAGTGATTGCAAGAGTAAACGAGAAAATCACAGTGGAGATACCATTCGAAAGCACTGAAAAAATATATACCGGAAACAAAAAAGAAAAAAATACTTTTATTTTTTTCGGAAAAAATGTAAATCTTTATCTAAACAGTAGAATTTCTATGGATAAGTATGATATAATGATAAGTAGGAAAAATATACATACGTGGGATGGAACGGTGCTTCCTATCGGTATAGAGACAGTAAGTTATCGTGAATACGAATTCTGTACCGTGAATTATACACAAAGAGAGGCACTTGAAAAAGCTATAGAAACGGTTAACTCGCGTGTCTGTGAATTACTGACTGATGGAGAGCTTTTATCAAGGAATCAAACCGTTGTGTTTACCGAGCTTTCCTGCGTTATAGAATGCGATCTTTACTATCTTTGTAACATAGCAGAGAAGTTACCTATATCTTAAGTGGGGTAAATAAAATATATGACGGAAAAAACAGTTAAAACTGAATCAAGTGAACAGACAGCAAATATATTCGGTGCGTTTGACACTCACCTTGGAAAACTTGAAGAGATTTTTTCTGTGTCGGTGAGGAACAGAGGAACTGATGACGGTATAGGCGACACGATAAGTGTTAGCGGTGATGACGGTACCTCTGTGGACAAGGCGGTGAGAGCAATTGAAACTCTTAAGAAGATGTCGAAACTCAGTGAGTCTCTTACAGAGCAGAGTGTTGACTATGTAATTCAGATGGTCCAGGGGGACAGAGAGTCTGAGCTTTCCGGGCTTACTGACGATTGCGTATGTCTTACCGCAAGAGGAAAGGCAATAAAAGCTAAGACTGTCGGACAGAAGAAGTATGTTGAAGAAATAAAGAATAATACGATCACTCTCGGTGTAGGGCCTGCCGGAACAGGTAAGACTTTTCTTGCTGTTGCTATGGCAGTTAAGGCGCTTCGGGCAAAAGAGGTCAGCCGAATAATCCTTACCCGTCCTGCGGTGGAAGCAGGCGAGAAGCTAGGATTTCTTCCTGGCGATCTTCAGGATAAGATAGATCCATATCTCAGACCGCTTTACGATGCTTTGTATGAATTGCTTGGACCTGAAGTATACGCGAGATATCTTGAAAAAAACACGATTGAGATAGCACCTCTTGCTTATATGAGAGGACGTACTCTTGACGATTCATTTATAATTCTTGATGAGGCGCAGAATACTACCTCTGAGCAGATGAAGATGTTCCTCACTCGTCTTGGCTTTAATTCAAAGGCTGTGGTTACCGGTGACCTTACACAGACCGACCTTCCTTTCGGAAAGAAGAGTGGTCTCCTTACCGCGGTAAAGATACTTGATAAAGTAGATGATATCGCCATTCACCACTTTACAGAGCTTGACGTTGTCCGTCATAAACTTGTAAGGAAGATTATAATGGCGTATGAAAAATATGAGAGAGATCAGGCTTCAAAGAAGTTTACAGTAAAGAAAAAGGACGGAAAACACGATGCTTAATATTTATTTTTCAAACAAGATCAAAGATGAAAAGGTAGGTTACAGTACTCTGATTCTTGTAAGGGGAGCGGTACGTACTACGTTACTTACAGAGGGATATTACGGAGATGCTGAGGTTTCCGTTACTTTCTGTGACGATGAATATATCAGAAAGTTAAATAAACAGTTTAGAGATATAGACAGTGCTACAGATGTTTTGTCGTTTCCGCTCAATGACTTTGGTCGAGGTGTTGCACAGGATGATGTTGCACTTGGTGATATAGTTATATCGCTCGAGCATGCACGTCGCCAGGCTGAGGAATTTGGGCACAGCGTAGAGAGAGAAATTGCATTTCTCACCGCACACTCAATGCTTCATCTTCTCGGTTATGATCATGAGTTGTCAGATGAGGACGACAAAATAATGCGCAAGAGACAGAACGCAGTAATGGACCGCATGGGTCTTTCAGTAAAGAAATAATCAGGACGGAAAAAGATATGAAAAGAACAGCTTTTATAGCAATAGTCGGTCGACCTAATGTTGGTAAGTCCACTCTCCTCAATGCTATGCTTGGCGAGAAGATAGCGATCGTTTCAAAAAAACCGCAGACCACAAGAAATAGAATAACAGGTATACTTACCCGCGGAGAGGATCAGTTTGTATTCCTTGATACTCCCGGTATTCATCGTCCTCAGACCAAGCTTGGTGACTTCATGGTAAAGACCGCAACCGGTACAATGGGTGACTCTGACGCGGTTATTCTTATAGTTGAGGCGGGTAAGCCTATGAGTCAGGTAGAGGAAAACGTTATCGAACAGATAAAAAACAAGTCTCTCCCTGCGATACTTGTTATAAACAAAACCGATCTTTCTTCACCCGAGAAGATTGCAGAGACTATAAAAACCTACTCTGATGCATACGATTTTAATGCTTTTGTGCCGATTTCTGCAAAGAAGCAGGACGGCGTATCTATCGTTCTTGATGAGGCATCAAAGCTTCTCTCTGAGAGTGACTGGTTCTTCCCTGAGGATATGATTACCGATCAGCCTGAGAGACAGTTCGCATCTGAGGTTATCAGAGAAAAACTTCTCCGTACCCTTGATAAGGAAATACCGCACGGTACTGCGGTTGTTATCGAGGGCTTTGAGGATCTTGGCAGAATGATTAAGATCAGAGCGGAGATCTACTGTGAGAAGGAATCTCACAAGGGCATTATCGTTGGCAAGAACGGTGCGGCTCTCAAGCTTGTTGGTACTTACGCGCGCGAAGATCTTGAAAAGTTCTTCGGGGTAAAAGTTTATCTTAATCTTTGGGTTAAGGTTAAGGCAAATTGGAGAGATAACGAGATTACTATTTCGAATTTCGGCTATAACAACGACTGAATAATTACTTAAACTGGTGGGGAGGCGTGTCTTTCTGCTTGAAACTACAAAGGGCACAGTGCTCAGGGAAGTGGCTGTTGGGGAGAAGGACAAGTTGCTTACAGTGTTGACTCATGACCTCGGTGTGATAACTGTCAGTGCCAAGGGTATTAGGTCAGTAAAAAATCCTAATATCTCCTCTGCTCAGCTTTTTTGCTACAGTAATTTTGTGCTTTATAAAAAGGGTGATTTTTACTGGCTGAGAGAATCCGATCTTATTGAAAACTTTTACGGTCTCAGGTCAGACATAGAGAAATATGCACTTGCGGCTTATATCTGTAGCATTGCAGAAGATTTTGCTTGTGTTGATGAGGACATTCCGATTGTAGAGAGACTTGTACTTAATACTCTTTATGCTATATCCAACGAGCTTGCGGATAGAAAGCTTATCAAGGCTGCGTTCGAGATGAGAGTAGCATCGGTTTTTGGGTTCATGCCGGATCTTTTCGAGTGTTCTTCCTGCATGGGGGAACTTAACTCAAAGACAGTTTTCGACGTAATGAACGGTGGAGTTATATGTGAAAAGTGCAGACAGCGTTTTGCCGCTGATGTTTATCTTATTCGTGACGATTCCCCAGACAGTTATGAATCTCTCGAGCCGGTGATACGGTTTGATATAACTCCAGATGTGCTTTCGGCACTTAAATATGTGGTTACCGCTAAAGGAGAGAGGCTTTTTTCATTCAAACTTGAAAAGGAGTCGTTGGAGATATTTTCGGAGGTATGTGAGAAATATTTACTTCACCACTTAGGTCGCGGATTTTCTACCCTTGATTTTTATAAATCAATGACTGAATAATAATTCGGAGAAACAATGAAACAAATAGATAAAACCATAAAAACTCTTGAGTTTGATAAAATAAGAGAGTTGCTCGCAGGTTGTGCTTTGACTACAGGTGCAAAGGAACTTGCACGTACTCTCGAACCCTCATCGTCTGAACATAGGGTTAGGGAGACGCAGAACAGAACTGCAGATGCAAAATATCTTATTGGTATAAAAGGTCACCCTTCCTTTGGACTTGTAAAGGATCCAGAGGAATGTTGTGACAGAGCCGATAAGGGGGCAGTGCTTTCCCCGGGAGAGTTGCTTGATATAGCGAACCTTCTCAGAACCACAAGGGGACTTATAGATTACATTAAAACAGATAAAAGAAAAGATACGGTTCTTGACGAAATATTTATGCGACTTATCGCAAATAAGTTTCTCGAGGACAAGATAACAAGGTCTATTATCGCAGAGGATATGATAGCCGATGAGGCAAGTCCGGAGCTATCTGACATCCGCAGAAAGATAAAACAGACAAACAGCAAGATAAGAGAATCACTTCAGAACTATATATCCGGCCCCAAATACTCAAAATTTCTTCGGGAGAACATTGTTACCATGCGTGACGGCAGATACGTTATCCCGGTTAAAAGTGAGTACAGAAACGAAATTAAGGGTCTTATACACGATACATCAACCACCGGTGCAACTGTATTCGTTGAACCCATGACAGTTGTTGAGGCAAACAATGAGCTCAGAGTACTTGCATCTAAAGAACAGCATGAGATCGACAGAATACTCAGTGATCTGTCTGCAGGTTGTGCTTCTTTCGGTAGAGATATTGTTCTCAATTACAAGAATATAACCGAGCTTGCCTTTATTTTTGCCTGTGGAGAGTTGTCATTCAAAATGGATGCATCCGAGCCTACAGTCAGAAGCGGCGGTTATCTTCGTCTCAGACGTGCGCGTCATCCGTTGCTCGATAAAAAGACGGTCGTGCCTATTGATGTTTCTCTTGGTCTCGACTACAAAACTCTTGTTATAACAGGACCTAATACAGGTGGTAAAACAGTAACGTTAAAGACCATAGGGCTTCTTTCTCTTATGGTACAAGCGGGACTTCAGGTACCTGTTGAGTCAGGATCTGAATTTACTGTGTTTGACGATATTTTCGTTGACATAGGAGATGAGCAGAGTATTGAACAGTCACTGTCAACCTTCTCGTCACACATGACGAATATAGTATCAATTCTTGACGGTGTATCGGATAACTGTCTTGTGCTTGCAGATGAGCTTGGCTCAGGTACTGACCCGGTCGAGGGTGCCGCATTGGCAGTATCTATACTTGACGAGATAAGAGCACGCGGGGCATTTTGTGCCGCTACAACACACTATTCTGAACTCAAAACTTACGCGCTTGACACAGAAGGAGTATGTAATGCGTCCTGTGAGTTTGATGTTAATACTCTCAGACCAACTTATCGACTTATTATCGGTACCCCGGGTAAGTCAAATGCTTTTGAGATATCGGAAAAACTTGGCATGCCCGATAAAATCATAAGTCGCGCAAGAGATCTCATCAGTAAAGAAAACAGACAGTTTGAGTCTGTTATCTCAAATCTTGAATCCAGCCGTATTGAAATGGAAAAAGAAACAACGGCGGCAAAGGAAGAGAGAGAAGTTTTTGAAAAGTACAAAAGAGAAACCGAACGTGAAATAAAACGATTACTTGCCGAGGCAAAGGTAGAAAAACAGAAGGCAAGCGAGAAAGCCGCAAGCATGATTGAGGCGGCAAGAGCTTCAAGTGAGTTTGTATTTGCTGAGCTTGACCGTGTCAGAAAGAAAAAGGAATCAGAAAACCTTGCAAAAGAGCTTGAGGATGCTCGCAGAAGCGTAAAGACTCATCTTAAGACCAGCAGTGTTAAATTTGATCCGGTAGAGACTATCAAGAATGATAAATATGTTCTTCCTCGTGCATTGAAGGTCGGTGACGAGGTACTCCTCGTTTCTATAGGTGCTCACGGTACAGTTTTGGCTCTTCCGGACAAGGACGGAAACGTTGAGGTTAAAGCAGGACTGATAAAAACCAGAGTTAAGCTTAAGGATCTTCAGCTTGTGAATGAAGAAGCCACAGTTGTTTCCGCAGACAAAAAGAAAATGCCTGTCAGTGGCTACAGAGCAGTGGTTAATCGTGATTTCAAATCCGAGATTGACGTTCGCGGTGAGAACGGTGAGGATGCATGGGTCTTGGTCGATAAGTATATCGATGAAGCTAAGATTGCAGGGTTTGAAAATATCCGTGTAATTCACGGAAAAGGAACAGGTGCACTTCGATCTGCCCTGTGGAAATTCTTTAAGGCAGACAAGAGAGTTATTTCCTTCAGAGCGGGTGAATACGGTGAAGGTGATACAGGTGTTACCGTGGTTCAAATTAAGTAATCTTATTCTTTGATCTAATGAAAAAGGGAAGGTGTAAATAAAAATGGCAAACATTATTTTAAGTGCATTTTCAGATGAATTTTCAAGTGATTTTGATACGCAGATAGCTGCGCTGAATAAATTCGGTATTCCGCTTATGGAGATTCGCGGTGTGTCCGGTACCAATGTAGGTGATCTTACAGAGGTTCAGGCAAAGGAAGCGGCAGAAAAACTTCGCGCAGGCGGTATTGGTCTTTCTGCTATCGGTTCTCCCATCGGAAAGATAAAGATAACCGATCCTATGGACGAGCATATTGAAAAGCTCAAGAGAGTTATCAATACTGCCCATATTCTCGGCACAGACAGAATAAGAATGTTCAGCTTCTATATGCCTGCAGATACTACCGATTATTCTCCCTACAAGAACGAGGTAATTGACCGTCTTGGTATGATGCTTGAGATTGCCGATAAGGAAAATATTTACCTTTGCCACGAGAATGAAAAAGGTATTTACGGTGATACTCCTGAAAATTGTCTTGAGATAATCAATGCATTTGATGGCAGACTCAAGTGTGTTTTTGATCCTGCAAACTTTGTTCAGAGACACGTTGAAGTATATCCGCATGCATTTAAGATGCTTGAGGATAAGTTGTTCTATCTCCACATAAAGGATGCTGACAACACAGGAGAGATCTGTGCTGCGGGTGAAGGAATCGGCTGTGTAAGAGAGGTTCTTCGTGATGCAAATAAAAGGGAGGGCGATCTTATAGTTACTCTCGAACCTCATCTTTGGGAGTTTTCAGGACTTGCAGGTCTTGAGGCCGGAGAGAAGACACAGATAACCAATAAATATTCTGATGCAGAGACCGCTTTTGCGGCAGGTGTAGAGGCACTTCGCAAGTGCATTGAAGAGATCAAATAAGAAGGAATTATAGATAAAAAGGAGATCATGCTATGTCAGAACTTAAAATGTTGGCAATAGACCTTGGCGCATCAAGCGGAAGAGGAATTGTAGGTACTTTCGACGGTGAAAAACTGGGTCTTCGTGAAATACACCGTTTTCCCAATGATCCCGTAAATATAGCAGGTACACTTCACTGGGATACACTCCGTATTCTCCATGAGATCAAAAATGCTATCAGAAAGTGTGCTGTTGGAGATGATAAGGATATCAAGAGTATAGGTATCGATACTTGGGGTGTAGACTACGGACTTCTTGATAAGAATGGTAAGCTTATCTCCGTTCCGGTACATTACAGAGACAGTCGTACTGACGGTATTATCGATTATGCTCATTCCATCGTTTCTAAGCGCGAGGCATATTCTATAACCGGTATTCAGTCTATCTATTTTAATACTCTTTATCAGCTTATTGCTGCTAAGAAAGAGAACGAAGCTGTTCTTGAGATGGCAGAGAATCTTCTCTTTACCCCTGATTTACTTAACTATTTTCTTACCGGGATAAAGCAGTCTGAGTACACCATCAGTTCTACAGGTATGATTCTTGATGCCGCTAAGAGAGATTATGCTTTTGATCTCATAAAGAAGTTCGGTATCCCGGAGAAACTTTTTGGTAATCTTGTACATCCCGGTACAGTTGTAGGTGGCCTTTCAGGTGCTATTCTTGAAGAGGTTGGAAGTATCGATGCAAAAGTAATAAATATTGCATCTCACGATACAGCAAGTGCTGTTATTGCAGTTCCTGCTAAGAGTGAGAATTTCGTGTATCTCAGCAGCGGTACCTGGTCACTTATGGGATGCGAGCTCAAGTATCCTTGTCTTACTGAAAAGGCTCAGCTCAATGACTTCACTAACGAAGGCGGAGCAGAAAAGACCATCAGATTTATGCAGAACATAATGGGTCTTTGGCTTGAGCAGGAGTCTAAGAGACAGTGGGAGAGGGAAGGAAAGACTGTTTCCTTTAACGATCTTTCAAATATGGCTATGGCATCCGAACCCTTTAAGTGCTTTATTAATCCCGATGACGTGCTTTTTGCTCCTCCCGGTAATATGCCTAAGCGTATAGCTGATTTCTGTAAGTCCACAGGACAGGCTGTTCCCGAAACAATGGGTGAGATCGTTCGTTGTATTTTTGATAGCCTTGCACTCAGATACCGCCTTACTCTCGATAGAATCGAAGAAGTCAGCGGACAGAAGACAGCGGAGCTTAATATTGTTGGCGGCGGTACCAAAGAAGAGCCTCTTTCTCAGCTTGCGGCTAATGCTTGCGGTATTCCCGTAATCACCGGCCCTGTTGAAGCTACTGCTGTAGGTAATATTGCAGAGCAGGCAATTGCTGCAGGTGAGATTAAAAATGTGGCGGAAGCGAGAGAGGTAGTTCGTAACTCCTTTGAAATAAAGACATTTGAACCCGATCTTTCATCAAAGGACCGTTGGGATGAAGCTTATTTCAAATTCAGAAAGATTTGTAACGTATAATTTGTTTTGATTAGTAACATATTCACGTTCCCGTGAAAGTTATATGAAACGGAGAAAAGATGTTTAATAAAAGTACCATAAAAATAATTTCGTTGATTATGGCTATGTTTATGATGTTTTCCTCTGTGTCTTGCGGTCGTGCAGATATCGGAAATACGGAGGATACGTCCTTACATCAGGATACGTCCGCACCTTTGAATAGCACGGATTCTACGACAGAACCTGAGGAAACTACAGCGGAGCCGGTGGATAAAACGGTGAGACTTACTTTTATTGCCGCAGGTGATAATATCGGTCATACCAATGTTTATACCGATGCACTTAACAGAGCAACGGAAACATCTCTCGAGTATAATTTTGTTCCAATGTATAATGATATCGCTCCTCTCATCGGAAACGCAGATATTGCGTTTATAAACCAAGAGACTATGATGGCGGATAAGAGTGTATCCGGTGGAAAATATACAGGGTATCCCGATTTTAATTCTCCACAGGATATGGGACGTGCGATTGTAGATGTTGGATTTGATATTGTTAATATTGCGAGCAATCATATGCTTGATTACGGTGCCGCGGGTCTTGAGGGAACTATCGATTTCTTTGATACACAGCCGGTGTTGCAGATTGGTGGCTACAGAAATCGAGAAGATTTTGAGAATATAAGAGTATACGAGCAAGATGGAATAAAGATTGCCATGCTTTCCTTTGGCTTTATCAACTATGGCAAATCTCTTGATCGCGGAAGCAAGCTCTACATTCCCGATATTAACAACGAAGAAGATATACTTTTTCAGATAAACGCCGCAAAAGAGGTAGCTGATCTTATTTTCGTTTCGATGCATTGGGATGAAAGCAATGAAGGTTCATTTACTACAACAGCAAAACAAAGAAGACTTGCTCAGCTTCTTGCGGATAACGGAGTTGACGTAGTTATCGGACATCATCCCCACGTTCTTCAGGAAATGAAGTGGGTAGAGAGGGATGATGGCTCAAGAATGCTTCTCATTTATTCTCTCGGTAATCTTATTTCCACAATGCTTTACGGAAAATATATGGTAGGCGGTCTTGCAACTTTTAATATTATCAAGGAAGAAGGAGGGGAACCGTACATAGATTCCCCCATGCTTATTCCAACAATAACTCATTTTAATATGTCTCGCCGCGGACTCCAGGTGTATCAGCTTGAAAATTACAGTGAGGAGCTTGCTGCATCTCACGGTTGTCTTGCAGATGACCCCGGATTTACCTATGATAAGGCGATAAAATATGTAACAAATACTATCAGCAAAGAGTTTCTCCCTGATTTTTATCAGGATAAATAACTTTGCGAGAGGGTAGAGTATGAAATTTACCGACAACGTAATAACCGGACGTCAGAATCCTACGGTTCTTCGCGTCCATAAGCTCAGAGAAAAGAAGTTTCGCGATGCTGAAAGGGTGTTTCTGCTGGATGGTTACAAGCTTTTTATGGAGGCACGCCAGAAGAAAGCAGATATTGTTAAGGTGTATCTATGTGAGACTCTTTATGAGAAGCTTCCTTGTGATGTTATAGGTATTATTTCAAAAGAATACTCGGACAGAACTGTTGTTCTGTCCGAGTCCTGCTTTATGAAAATTTCAGATGAAAAAGCACCACAGGGAATAATTGCTGAAATAAATCATCTTGACAAATGGAAACTTTTCACTAAAATATATAATGATGAAATTTCTTCTAACGAAAGAATACTTCTTCTTGATAGCATTCAGGACCCCGGTAACATGGGGACTATTTTGCGTTCCGGGGCCGCGTTCGGCATTGATAGAATAATATGTGGCGGCAGTTGCGCTGATATTACAAATCCTAAGGTTTTGCGCGCATCAATGGGGGCGGCACTTTCTCTTAATGTGGATTATGTAAGTGATACAGCTCTTGCCATTGAAAAGTTGACATCTCTCGGACGACGTGTTTTCTCAGCTGAACTTAAAAGTGATTCCGTGAGGTTATCGGATATTGAAATTCTCGGTAGTGACGTTTTCTTTATCGGTAACGAGGGAAAAGGAATTCCTGAACATTTATCTGTTCTTTGCAGTGACAGTGTTTTTATCCCAATGACAGATAAGACTGAGTCTCTTAATGCAGGAGTTGCCGCTTCTGTATGTCTTTGGACACAGTACAGTAAGCTTTTATAAACTATTTGTGAGGTGAAAAGATTGGAAAAGGATACTGTATACTATATATGGTTATCTCTTGCCTGTGGGCCTGTATCTACTGCTCCGCCCAAACTCTTTTCACATTATGACGATGCCTATTCGATTTATAACGCTGATGATGAGGAGATACGTTCTCTTGACTTTCTCTCTGATGTACAAAAGTCAGCCCTCTGTAATAAGGATCTTGATAATGCACGTTCGATCATAAAATTCTGTATTAAGAACAAAATCGGGCTTCTCTCCATTCACGATAAATTATATCCCACAAGACTCAGAAGAATCGATTCACCGCCTGTGATCCTTTATTACAAGGGGATCCTTCCTGATTTTGATAATACGGTATGTATTGCCATGGTTGGTACCAGACATGCGACAAATTCCGGCAGGCGTGCGGCGTATAATATTTCGAGGGATCTTACCTTTGCAGGGGCGGTTACTGTCAGCGGAATGGCACTTGGCATTGACTCACTTGTTGCCAAGGGCGCTATTGATGTTGGTGGTCATACAGTTGCTATCCTTGGATGTGGAATCGATGTCGTTTATCCTCCTCAGCATGAGGACTTGATGAACCGAATTACAATCAGCGGTACAGTTATGACTGAATATCCTCCTCACACAGAACCGAAAGGATATAATTTTCCACAGAGAAACCGCATTATAAGTGGTCTCTGTCAAGGAACTGTTGTTGTGGAGGGGGATTTTAAGAGCGGTGCTCTTATTACTGCAAAGCACGCACTTGTTCAAGGGCGAGATATATTTGCTGTGCCGGGTGATATTTATTCACCTATGAGCTATGCTCCTAATTCACTTTTGAAAAACGGGGCAAGACTTGTTACTTGCGCTGAGGATATTTTGACCGAGTATATTGCGGCATATCCGTTTACGCTTGATCTTGAAAGAATGAAGCGTATGCGTAAACAAATTTTTGAAACTGACGATCATGTATTTCTTCCGAGGAAGGTGGCGTCTCCGCACCCTGAGGAAACGGGTTTCTATAACAGAGATTCTTCTTCCGAATCCATACATCGAGTGGATGAAAAAAAGGAGAAGAAAAAGATTCTTAAATTTCTTGGTAAAAAATCGGAGATAGAACCTGAATCAAAACCCGACAATACAGTAATAAGCAAGAAGCTCGACACGATGACGGATACCGACAGAAAGGTATTTGCTAAACTGAAGGGTGATTCTGGCGTTACAGTTGACGATCTTTGTTCTGAAGATATGTCTGCGTCTGACATACTTACCTCTCTCACTATGCTTGAGATAGAGGGGCTTATTGAGGCTATGCCGGGCGGATATTACAAACGTAAATAATATTTATCTTTATATAAAATTACAAGAAGGGAAACACCTACTCGGGTGCTGAGTTCAATATTACATGGCAAATCTTATTATTTTGGAGTCACCTGCAAAGATTAATACTATCAAGGGATATCTCGGTTCAAACTACAGAGTTATCGCATCTAAGGGTCATGTTCGCGATCTTCCCAAAAGTACTCTTGGTGTTGATATTGAAAATGGTTTTGAACCTCATTATATCAATATCCGCGGTAAAGGCGATCTTATTAAAGAACTTAAAAAGGAAGCTAAGAGTGCGAATACAGTTTTCCTTGCAACCGACCCTGATCGAGAGGGAGAGGCTATTTCTTGGCATTTGTCCAATGCACTTGGACTTAATGAAAAAAACACGAAGAGAATAGCATTTAACGAGCTTACAAAATCCGCTGTTAAAGAAGCGGTAAAATCTCCGCGTACTATAGACATGGATCTTGTAAATGCTCAGCAGACAAGACGTATCCTTGATAGAATAGTTGGTTACAAGATAAGTCCGTTCCTTTGGAGCACTGTTAAGAGCGGTCTTTCCGCAGGACGCGTACAGTCTGTTGCTACCAGAATAATCGTTGAGAGAGAAAATGAGATCCGTGCATTTATTCCCGAGGAATACTGGACCATTGATGTTTCTCTTCATAATACAAAGAACAAAACATTAAAGGCAAGATTCTTTGGTGATAAAAACGGTAAGTTATCTCTTACCTGCGAGGATGATGCAAATCGTGTTCTTTCCGCGATAAACAATAGTGATTTTGTTGTTTCAAAGGTTAAAAAAGCTACTAAACAGAAGATGCCTGCTCCTCCGTTTACAACCTCAACCATGCAGCAGGAGGCTTCTAAGAAGCTTGGTTTCCAGTCACAGCGTATTATGAGAATAGCTCAGGAGCTTTACGAAGGTATTAATCTCGGCCCGGAGTTTGGTGGTGTACACGGTCTCATAACCTATATGCGTACTGACTCTCTTAGAATTTCGGCTGATGCAACTAACGCGGCCAGAGAGTATATTAGGGACAAGTTCGGTGATGAATTTTATCCTGAGAATCCCAGAGTGTATTCTCAGAAAGCTAATGCCCAGGATGCGCACGAAGCAGTTCGTCCCGTTAACCTTGGTTTTGAGCCTGCAAAGATAAAAAAACTCCTTACCTCTGATCAGTATAAGCTTTACAAGCTTATTTGGGATAGATTCATTGCCAGTCAAATGGCTTGTGCTGTGCTTGATACCGTTTCTGTTGATTTTGAGTCTGGCGGATATATCTTTAGATCCAGTGGTTATACCGTTACATTCCGCGGTTATATGGCGGTATATGAAGAGGAAGAAGATGAGAAGAGCGGTGATGACGAGCTTCCTCAGAAGAGTACCAGACTTCCTGCGCTCAATGAAGGTGAGCTCCTTGCCCTTGATAATATAGATCCTCAGCAGAAGTTTACCGAGCCTCCGGCAAGATACACAGAAGCTTCTCTTATCAAGTTCCTTGAGGAGAAAGGTATCGGACGTCCCAGTACCTATACTCCCATCATAACAACTATTGTTGCGCGTTCTTATGTAAAGAGGGACGGTAAATCCCTTGTTCCTACTGAACTCGGTGAGATAACAACCGAGATAATGGTAGAGAATTTCCCTGAAATCGTTGACTACGCTTTCACCGCACGAATGGAGACCCGTCTTGATGAAATAGAAAACGGTACAGCTACTATGGACGAGGTACTTAACGATTTCTATCTTGTTTTCAAAAAGGAACTTGATGCGGCAAGTGAGAATTCTAAGAAGAAGAGTATAGAGATTCCTGCTGAGGAAACTGATATTATATGCGACAAGTGCGGAAGCAAGATGGTGGTCAAAAACGGTCGTTTCGGTAAGTTTGCCGCTTGTCCCAATTACCCTGAGTGTAAAAATACTAAGCCACTTGGTAAGGATGGACAGCCTGTTGTCAAAAAGGAAAAGGAACTTGTTGCTGCAGATTTCAAATGTGAGATTTGCGGTGGAGACATGGTTCTCAGAACAGGAAGATACGGAAGCTTTTATGCTTGTGTAAACTATCCTAAATGTAAATCAACTAAGCCTCACAACAAGGAGATAGGTGTTGCTTGTCCCAAGTGTGGTTCAAAGATAGTTACCAGATACGGAAAGAAAAAGAATATTTACTATGGATGTGAAAAGTACCCTGAGTGCGATTTCTCTTCATGGGATCTTCCTCTTGACAAAAAGTGTCCTGATTGTGGTCAGATGCTTTTCAAGAAGAAAGGTAAGAATCTTATAGTTTGTTCAAATAAGGATTGTAACTATAAGCAAGAAACGGAATCTACAAAAAATGAAGCTTAATATTATTGGTGCCGGACTTGCAGGGTGTGAAGCTGCTTGGCAGGCGGCAGAACGAGGAGTATCTGTTCGTCTTATTGAAATGAAGCCTGAAAAATATTCCCCTGCGCATAAATATAAGGGTATGGCAGAACTTGTTTGCTCTAACTCTCTCAGAGCTGATATAGTTACTAATGCCATCGGTCTGCTTAAGGAAGAGCTCAGACGTATGAACTCTCTTATCATGGAGGCTGCAGAGGCTACTAAGGTAGCCGCAGGCGGTGCTCTTGCGGTTGATAGATACAAGTTTTCCGATTATATTACCGAAAAAATATTATCTCACCCCAATATCGAGGTAGTGAATTCTGAGGCTGACGGAATAGATCCGGATGCTGTTACAGTTGTAGCTACAGGACCTCTTACCTCTGATAAAATGTCTGAGTTTATTGAACAAAAGCTTGGATGCGGAAAACTCCATTTCTTTGATGCTGCGGCTCCTATTGTATCTGCTGATAGTATCAATATGGATATTGCTTTTATGGCCTCCAGATACGGCAAAGGCGGCAGTGACTATATAAATTGCCCCATGACAAAAGAGCAATATACTGAGTTTTATAATGCTCTCATAACTGCAAGAGAAGCAGAGCTCCATGATTTTGATAAAGAGAGTCAGAAAGATATTAAGGTATTCGAGGGCTGTATGCCTGTAGAGGTAATGGCAAGGAGAGGCTTTGAGACTCTTTGCTTTGGCCCCCTAAAGCCGGTTGGACTTCCTGATCCCAAAACAGGAAAAGAAGCTTATGCTGTTGTTCAGCTCCGTCGAGAAAATGACGAGGGAACATTATACAATCTTGTTGGCTTTCAGACACATCTTGCATTCCCTGAACAGAAGAGAGTATTCTCTATGATTCCCGGTCTTGAGTCTGCGGAATTTGTGCGTTATGGCGTTATGCACAGAAATACCTATATCAATTCTCCGGGACTTTTGTCTCCCGATTATTCCCTTATTTCTTCTCCTAACGTGTTCTTCGCGGGGCAGATGACCGGTGTTGAGGGATATATAGAATCGGCGGCATCGGGTTTTGTTGCTGGGATAAATGCTGCAAGGCGAGTTCTTGGCGATGATCCGTTTATTTTCCCGAGAGAGACTGAGATAGGTGCTATGGCGGCTTACGTTTCAAACGGCGGCACCGGTGATTTTCAGCCAATGAATGCCAATTTCGGTATAATAGCTCCTCTTACCGAGAAGGTAAAAGGTGGTAAAAAAGCAAGATATGAAAAATACGCACAGCGTTCTCTTGAGATGATTGATAATATCAAGAACGATATTTGAAACGGAGGAGTCCGAAATAGGTCGGGCGATATTATAGATTGAAAATAGCAGTTGATGTAATGGGTGGTGACAATGCACCCCGTGAACTAGTCCGTGGCGCGGTAGCTGCGGCTTCCGAATACGGTGTTGATATCGTAATGATCGGAAACAAGGATGAGATAGAAAAAATTGCGAGAGAAGATTCTCTTGATATTTCTTCGGTGGAGATAGTTCATACTGAGGTAAAGATAGAAATGGATGACGATGCTGTATCTGTTGTCCGTTCAAAGAAGGATTCTTCAATGAGCCGTGGCCTTTATATGCTCAGAGACGGTGAATGCGATGCCCTTGTTTCTGCAGGAAACTCAGGTGCCCTTCATGCAGGTTCCTCACTTATTGTAAGAAAGATAAAAGGGGTTCATCGTGCGGGAATTGCCACCGTGCTTCCTCTAAAAAAACCGATTCTTCTTATGGATTCCGGTGCCAATATAGATATTGTTCCCGAGGATCTCGTTCAATGGGGGACTATGGGAGCTATATATATGAACAATATTTACGGTATAGAGTCTCCTTCAGTAGGACTTGTCAATAACGGAGTTGAAGAGACCAAAGGTACTGCCACAGAGCGTGAAGCGTACAAGCTCTTTAAAGATGCGGACATTAATTTTGCAGGTAACATTGAAGCAAGAGAAATTCCCAATGCACCTTGTGACGTGATAGTGACAGATGGTTTTACCGGAAATGTTATACTTAAGCTTATTGAGGGAATGGGTAGTTTTATTTTCTCCGAGCTTAAAACAATGTTCCTTTCAGGGATTGCTTCCAAGGTTGCTGCTGTTTTGATGAAGAAGCATCTCCGCGGACTTAAACATAAGTTTGATGCATCTGAACACGGTGGTGCACCTTTTCTTGGTGTAGCTAAGCCTGTTATAAAGGCTCATGGATCATCTGATGCAAAGGCCATCAAGAATGCTGTCAGACAAGCAATAGAATATTCTAAAACCGGTATTATACAGAAGATTGCAGATAGTATTGCATTAAATAATGAAAAAACGGAAAAGGCTGAATAAAGAAACTATGGATATAAATAATTCCAATTTACCGTTACCTTTAGACGAGCTTGAGAAGAGAATAGGCTATGTTTTCAGCGACAAAAGCCTTATTACAACCGCTCTTACCCATTCTTCATATTCAAATGAGGCTAAGTCAAAGCACCTTGGAGAAACCGAGTGCAATGAGAGACTTGAGTTCCTTGGGGACTCTGTTCTTTCTATAATTGTCAGCAAATATATTTTCATTCATTATGACAGTTTCCCTGAGGGTGAGCTTACAAAGCTCAGGGCAGGTGTTGTGTGTGAGAAGTCTCTTGGAGAGATAGCCAATACCATAGGACTTGGAGATTTTCTTCGTCTTGGTAAGGGTGAAGAATTGAACGGCGGAAGAACTCGTATCTCGATACTTGCAGATGCTTTTGAAGCACTTCTTGGTGCCATATTCCTTGATTCCGGTGATTTGGGTGAGGAAAAGGCACAGGAATTTCTTATGCCTCTCATACTTGTCGAGCTTAACAAGATTACAAAGCACGGTGCTATGAAGGATTATAAGACACTTCTACAGCAGATTGTTCAGCAGGCAGACGGTGAAAAGCTTGAGTATGTTCTTAAGGATGAGAGTGGCCCTGCGCATATGAAGACATTTACTATTGAGGCGCATCTTAATAGTAATGTTATTGGTCACGGTATCGGCAAGAGTAAGCGTGAGGCCGAACAGGCGGCAGCAAGAGAAGCTTTGAGTTATTTCGGCGAAGAGAGCTGATATGAAAAAGCATATTAATATCCCTGTATTTATCCCACATCTTGGATGTCCAAACAATTGTGTTTTCTGTAATCAGCGTTTTATCTCGGGTCATGGAGATTTTGATCCATCGACTGTTCGCGTGGAGATAGAGGATGCTCTTTCTACAAAGACTGATGATCAGACTGCGGAGATTGCTTTTTTTGGCGGTAGTTTTACCGGTATAGACAGAGATCTTATGATAGAACTTCTGTCTATTGCAGATTCTTACGTAAAGGACGGAAGAGTTAATGGTATAAGGTTGTCTACGCGACCGGATTATATAAGTCGTGATATACTGGATATACTTGCACGGTATCCTGTTAATTGCATTGAACTTGGTATACAGAGTATGTCTGACACCGTACTTTCAGCATCAAAGCGCGGACATACAAGAGATAATTCTATTACTGCTGCGGCTCTTGTTAAATTCTATGGATTTGAGTTTGTATCACAAATGATGATTGGCCTTCCGGGAGCTACGGCAGAAGATGAAATAATGACGGCAGAGACCTGCTGTGATATGGGTGCTGATGCGGCAAGAATATACCCAACTGTTGTATTTAAAGATAGTGAGCTCTGTGATATGACAGCATGTGGTGAATATATGCCATTGTCACTTGATGAGGCTGTTGAAAGAACAAAGAATGCTCTTTATGTTTTTTATAAGAGGGGCGTTCCCTGTATCAGAGTTGGGCTGTGTGCAGCAGAAAATCTTTCTTCTGAAGATACATATTATGCAGGACCAAATCATCCTGCCATCGGTGAGCTTGCGGAAAATGCTCTTTATCTTGATATTATTCGCGAAAAGCTTGCTGTGAACAAAGACCAAATAGAAGACGGTAGCATGGTTACTGTGCTTGTATCAAAGGGTTGTCTTTCAAAGGCAATTGGTCAGAAAAGGAAAAACAAGGTAACACTTGAAAAGGAATATCACTTGAGACATCTTAAGTTTGCAGAGTGTGATACTGTCTCGGGATACGATGTTAAAATAGAAATAAAATAAATACACCAAGGCGGTAGTCAAATGTATTTAAAATCAATGGAGTTGCATGGCTTCAAGTCATTCCCTGATAAAACCGTTCTTAATTTCGAACGGGGAGTAACTGTAGTCGTGGGTCCTAACGGAAGTGGAAAATCGAATATTTCCGATGCGATGAGATGGGTGCTTGGGGAGATTTCTTCAAAGAATATCCGTGGCAGTCGTATGGAAGATGTAATATTCGGTGGTGCGAATTCACGTGCTCCAATGGGGTTTGCTGAGGTATCCGTTACCTTTGATAATTCCCCCGAAAGCGGAAAAATAGATTATCCTGACGAGGAGATAACTGTCACGAGACGTTATTATCGTGCAGGAGAAAGTGAATATTATATAAACCGTAAAGCAGTACGACTTAAGGATATACACGAATTGTTTATGAGTACCGGCATCGGTAGAGAGGGGTACTCTATTATAGGACAGGGCAAGATAGGGGAGATACTGTCTCGTAAGAGTGAGGACAGAAGAAATATCTTCGAAGAAGCTGCCGGCATATCCAAATACAGGTACAAGAAGCATGAAGCGGAAAGACGTCTTTCTGCAGCTCAGGATAATATAGTCAGAATCAACGATATTTACGGTGAGCTTGAGACAAGAATAGGTCCGCTTGAGCGTGATGCCGAGAAGGCAAAAAAATATCTTGACTATTATGAGCAAAAGAAGAGAGCTGATGTTTCTCTTTGGCTTTATGATACAGAGAGTCTCAGAAATGCTTTGACAGAAGCTGAGGAAAACTTCAGACTTGCAAAGAGTGAGCTTGATATGGCCAGCGAACAAGCAGAGCGTTTTGAGGATGAATATGAGAAGACCAATGAAAATGCACAGAAGAACAGAATGTATTTTGAACATCTTCTCAATGAAATAAAGAACAAAAGCGATAGAATCAGTTCACTTGAAAGCGACTTTAAAATATCAGAAAATAATATTCTTCATTTTGAGGAAAAAATATCTGAGATTAACGCATCATCTGATGCAAAAAATCAGCAGATAGCATCTCTTCGTGAAGAAAAAGCTTCTTTGAATGGAAAAATTGAGGCTCTCGAACAGAAGTTAACAGATACCGAAACTTCTCGTTTTGATGCTGCCATGGAGCAGACTCGCCTTAATGGGGAAATTTCGGCAAAGAATGTGCTTCTTGATGAAAAGCTTGCAGAATATAAGGCACTTGACGTAGAAAGAACCGATCTGCGAGTTCGTCTTTCCGTTATAGAAAATGCTATGAGCAGCGGTAACGAAAAGAATAGTGACATCTCAAGTGAGATGGCCAAGTATCGCGAGGTGTCTGCCAGTCTTAAAGAAGACATGGAGAGAGCAGGAAAGACAGTTTCCGAGTATAAAGAAAAGCTCGCAGAAGCTGATGAAAAGCTTTTATCACTTCAGAAGATTATTGATAAGGAAAGCAATAAGATTACCGAACTTTACGAGAAAAAGAACGATCTTCTTGTAAATATGCGCTCTCTTGAACAGCGTATAGAGGCTCTTAAGCGTATGGAAGAGCATTTTGAAGGTTATGCCGCAGGTGTACGCTTTGTAATGCAGGAATACGAAAAGGGCAATATAAAGGGCGAGATATACGGGCCTCTTTCAAAACTTATTACTGTTGATGATAAGTATATAACTGCCATAGAGACTGCTCTTGGTGCATCTGTTCAGAATATTGTTGTTAAGGATGAGTTTACAGCAAAGAACAGTATTTATGCATTGAGAAATGCATCAGCCGGTAGAGCGACCTTCTATCCGCTAACTTCAATGAAGGCAAGTGAGCATACTAAGGATATGCTCCGTGCTACGTCTTTTGGCGGTTTTATCGGATTTGCCGATGAGCTTGTCAAGTTTGATGTAAAATATAAAAATGTTGTTTCTTCTCAGCTTGGTCGTACCGTTGTTTTCGATAATATCGAAAATGCAACAGTAATGGCAAAGGCTGTTAACTATACAGTTCGTATAGTTACACTTGACGGCCAACAGATAAATGCCGGAGGTAGTTTTACGGGTGGTTCACAGAAACGTGACAGCGGTATGCTTTCACGTTCAAAGGATATTGATCGCCTTAGTGACAGAAAGACCTTTTTGTCAGCAGATCTCGATGGTGTTGTCCGTGATATGACCGATTCGGAAGAGGCACTTCAGTCAGCAAAGAAGGGATACGCTGGAGTAAACGAAAACAAGGCTATTCTTGAGATGATGCTGAGAAATGAAGTGTCGTCTCTTAATGTCTATGAAGCCAAGCTTTCTGCAAACGAGAATCTTATTCTTGGTATAGAAGAAGACCACCGTAGACTTTCTGAGCAAAGTGAGCAATATGAAAAGGATACATTACAGATTACTCATGATATTGGAGAAATAGAGAGTAAACAGATTTCTATAGCAGGCGAAAGAGAGGAGATCGAAATTAGTAAAAATGATCTTCTCGATATTGTGACTGAGCTTGGAGCAAAGATTTCAGAATGTCTCATAAGTGAAGCGGAAACAAGAAAAGAAATAGAAGTTTCAAAGGAATCACTTGAGTCTCTAATTCAGCGTATTGTTTTTGCGGAGTCTGAGCTCACTGCCTATTCTGAGCAAAAAGACTTAATTCGTGGAAATATAGAAGAACTTCAAAGATCCAGAGGAGAGAACCGTAGGGAAGCTCAGGAGTCAGAAAGACTTCTCGATGATCTCACTCGGGAAAAGTCTCGTGTTGATGAAGATAGTCTTAAACTAGAGAAACGGCTTACAGAGCTCAGAGCAACTATAAAAGAGAAAAACAATCAGAAAGAGCTATTGTTCCGCTCTTATACCAAGAGCGAGAACAAGCTTACTCAGCTCAAGAATGATACAGATAAGATGGTTACAAAGCTCTGGGACGACTACGAGCTTACTCACAGTACAGCGGCAGAGCTTGGCTATCCTCCTGTGACTGCAGAAACGAGAGCAAGCGTTGCGGCTATTCAGACTGAATATAAAAACAAATTGAAGAATCTCGGTAACGTAAATTTAAACGCTATCGAGGAATATGCTGACGTTAAGTCTCGTTATGATGCTATGAGCATTCAACTTAAGGATCTGGAAAAAACGGGTAAAGATCTCAGCAAGATCATAGCTGATCTTGAGTCAGAGATGCGAGTCAAGTTTATTGAAACCTTCAATACTGTCAATGTGAACTTTAATGAAGTGTTCCGTGAGTTGTTTGGTGGCGGATCCGCAGAGATTGTACTCACTGATCCTGATGACGTGCTTAATAGCGGAATTGAAATTAAGGCGGCTCCTCCCGGTAAAATAATAAAGAATCTTACTCTTTTGTCGGGTGGTGAGCAGGCATTTGTTGCTATAGCACTATTTTTTGCAGTGCTTAAACATTCACCCACTCCTTTCTCTATACTTGACGAGATAGAGGCTGCACTTGATGAGGTAAACGTTGATCGGTTTGCAGAATACGTGAAAAAGTATTCTCTTGATACACAGTTTATACTTATTACCCATAGACGTGGTACTATGGATGTTGCTGACAGACTTTATGGTGTTACTATGCCGCAGAAGGGAATATCAAAGGTACTTACTATAGGTGTGAACGAAATAGAAAAATTTAAAAAGGATATGCTTGCATAAAGCATAAATATGAGATATGGCATTTTTTGATAAATTAAAAGCAGGTCTTGCAAAGACCAAAGAAGCGGTTTTTGGTAGAGTTGACAGCCTTTTTCGTAGTTTCGTTAAGGTAGATGAGGATCTTCTTGAGGAACTCGAGGAAATTCTTATAACTTCTGACGTAGGTGTTTCTACAACGGAAGACATAATTGACGAACTTCGTGAGAGAATAAAGGATGATAAGCTTAGCGATCCGGAAGATGTGAGGAAGCTTCTTGTAAGTATTCTCAGGGATAGAATAGGTGAAAGCGGCGGTCTTGACCTTAAGACAGTTCCATCCGTTCTTCTTATCATTGGTGTAAATGGTGTTGGAAAGACAACATCAATCGGTAAAATCGCGAAGAAACTTAATGATGACGGTAAAAAAGTGGTTCTTGCGGCAGCAGATACTTTCCGTGCCGCGGCAATTGATCAGCTCAGTGTCTGGGCAGACCGTGCGGGAGTTGACCTTATTGCACAGAGCGAGGGTTCAGATCCTGCTGCAGTAGTATTTGATGCCATTCAGTCTGCCAAGAAGAAAAATGCAGATGTGCTCATAGTAGATACTGCAGGACGTCTTCACAATAAGAAAAATCTTATGGATGAGCTGTCTAAGATAAATCGCGTAATAGATAGAGAGCTTCCTGATTCTTCAAGAGAAACCCTGCTTGTTCTTGATGCTACTACAGGCCAGAATGCTGTTATCCAGGCAAAGGAATTTGTCAATGCAGCAAACATAACAGGTATAGTTCTGACCAAGCTTGACGGTACAGCCAAGGGAGGTATTATCATTTCTATCAAGGCTGAGCTTGGTATTCCCGTTAAATTTGTTGGTGTCGGAGAGGGTATTGATGATATGCAACCCTTTGATGCTGACGAGTTTTCTAAGGCTTTGTTTGAATAACAGGAGAGTATACAATGCTTAAAATAGTTCTTGCATCGAGGAACAAGGGGAAGATCAAGGAAATGAAGGATTTGCTTTCCTCATATATGAACGTACCCTTTGAGATACTTTCACTTGATGATATTGGTTTTACGGGAGAAATAATCGAGAATGGTGATTCATTCGAAGCAAATTCAATAATTAAGGCTTTAGTACCAGCATCTCTCGGTTATATTGGTGTTGCAGACGATAGTGGTCTTGCTGTTGATGCTCTTAATGGCGCTCCGGGAATATATTCTGCGCGTTACAGTGGTGAGGGTGCAACCGATGAAAAAAACAATAACAAGCTGTTGTCTGAACTTAAAAGTGTTGAAGAAAAAGACAGGACAGCCAGATTTGTGTGCTCAATTTCGTGCGAGTTTCCTGATGGCAGGGAAGGGTTTACAACTGTAGGTATCTGCAAAGGTACTATTCTCAGGGAGCCTCACGGCAATGGTGGTTTCGGCTACGATCCGCTTTTCTATTATCCCGAATTTAATAAGACCTTTGGCGAGATGACCGCAGAAGAAAAGAACAGTATAAGTCACAGAAGTATAGCTATGCGTGCTTTTGCAGAAAAGCTTGCAGAGCTTGTTTGAAAGGGATAAAGATGCTTACAAGTAAACAGAGATCTCAGCTTAAGTCAATGGCGACTGAACTTCAGCCTATTTTCCAGATAGGAAAGGGCGGTATAAATGATAACATGTGTGTTCAGCTTGATGATACCCTTGAGGCAAGAGAGCTTATAAAAATCAAATGTCTTGAGACTTCTCCGGTAACTGCAAGAGAGGCTGCAGAACAGCTCTCAGAACGCCTTGGTGCCGACGTTGTAATCGTTATCGGAACTAAATTTGTTCTTTACAGAGAATCAGAGGATAACAAAAAGATCATACTTGTTAAATGAAAAACGAAAAAAAGATAGGAATCTATGGCGGTACCTTTTCTCCGGTTCATAATGGACATATAGGAGCTGCTCTCTCGTTTCTTCGAAAAGAAAAGCTTGATAAGCTCTACATTATACCGACAGGTGTTCCGCCTCATAAGGATATCTATCCGGAAGATAACTCAGAAAACAGATATAAAATGCTTGAAATAGCGTTTTCATCTTATCCTGAATACGAAAAAAAGATATTTATATCTGACTTTGAGATAACTCGTCCGGGAAAGAGTTACACCTATAATACTTTGATGCATTTTATGGAAGAAAGCGATAGGCTTTGTCTCTTGTGCGGTACAGATATGTTCCTTACTCTTGATACATGGTACAGAGCCGAGGATATTTTTAAAATGGCAGATATTATATGTGTCAGACGTGAGAATGACAGGGATACCGGTTTTGAAATAACAAAGAAAGCGGAAGAATATATCCACGATTATTCTGCCGTAATACGTATGCTTGAGCTTGAACCCTTTGAAATATCTTCACACAGGATAAGAGAGATGATATGTACAGGTAATGATCCGCAAGGTTATCTACCGCGTGATGTGTATGATTACATAAAAGAAAGAAGATTGTATTTAGAAAAATAATGAAAAGAAAAATAACAGAGGAATTTCTCGGTGAATTGAGGAAGTTTGTTCGCTTAGAACTGTCAGACAGAAGATATTCACATACCATTGCCGTTGAGGACGAAGCAGCAGTGCTTTCTGACCTCTATTGTCCGGAGAGAAGGAATGATCTACGGGCGGCAGCTTTGTTGCATGATATTACAAAAGAGTATAATACAGAAAAACAGTTGAAACTTTGTGAAAAATATGATATACTTGTTACCGATTTGATGCGTTGTTCTCCCAAATGTTTTCATGCGAAGACCGCCCGTGCTGTAGCTGAGGATAAATACGGTGAATATTTGGATGATGATATGCTTGATGCGATAGAATATCATACTACAGGTAAGCAAGATATGACTGTTTTTGAAAAGATACTTTATCTTGCTGATTATACCGAGCCTACAAGGACTTTCGGTGACTGTATTAAAGTAAGAAAACGATTTTATGATAATATAAAAGACGGATCAGATTTAAAGCGTATACTTGATGATACGTTATTATATTCCTTTGACCTCACGATAAATGACCTGATTGAAAATAGGGAAGTTATTATGAACGATACGTTTGAGGCACGGAATTATCTTTGCCTCGTGTTGTCGAACGATCAATAAGAGGTTAATAATGCAAAATAAAAATAATAAGCACACCATGTATGAATGTGACAGTAAAAATACGGACAATAATGTCAGGCATCAGAGAAGAAGTGTAGGTCACAGAAACGGTGGTGTGATAGTTCTAACTGTTTTTACTTTCATAATAGTTGTTATTGCTTTAGGTATTCTTTTCCTAAGATATTACAGACCTGATGTTGACCGTATTCCCGGTTTTGACACAGGAAATAATGTTTTTAAAGATACTGAAACTGTAGATAGTGAAAACAGTGAGAACGGCAACTCCGGTTCTTCTTCGCAATACAAAAGAAGAGACGGTGTTTACAATTTTCTTTTTATAGCTAAGGATCATGTCGCAGAAAATACTGACGTGATAATGGTTATTTCCTTTGATACTGTTAATTCAGATCTTTCAGTGCTTCAGATACCGAGGGACACTTTTATCGAATATAACAACTCAGGGCGAAGGATAAACTATCTATACAGTTCACTACATTCTGAAGCCAAAAATTCCGGTGAGAAGAACAGTGTAAATGTTGCTCTCGAGAAACTTTCCGAGATTGTTGAAAAGAATATGTGTATAGAGATAGATTATCATATTCTTATCGACCTTGAGGGATTTGCTTCTATCGTAGATGCTATTGGCGGAGTAGAAATGGATGTCCCTTATGATCTTAATTACAGTGATCCTGATCAGGGACTTTATATAAATATCAGCAAAGGACACCAAGTTCTTGACGGAAATAAAGCTGAACAGTTTGTTCGTTTTAGATCTGACTTTGTTGAGGGGGACATAGGAAGAGTAGATGCGCAAAAGATATTTATTTCCGCGTTTCTCCGTCAGTTAAAAGAGAGTTTCAGTTTAAAAACAATTCCCGCTCTTGTCGGTTCTGTTTTTAATTGTCTTGTTGATACAAATATATCGCTTGCAGATGCGGTGTTTTTTGCAAAAAATGTGCTCTCTGTTGAACTTGAAAATGCGTCTTTTGTTACCTTGCCGGGATGTTCTGCAAGAGCTAATATAGATTCCGGTGCATGGTACTATATCATGTCAAGAACAGATACACTTAAGGTAATAAATGAATATGTAAATGTCTATGATAAAGACATTGAAAGTCACCTTTTTGATAGGTATCATGTGTTCTCGTCGGGAGATCCGCATATTGATGAGATCTACCTTGCAGAGGAAGGAAAATATTATAGAAATGCCTATAATGCTGAGGATATTAATAATTCACCACCGGTAATTCCGGGATCAAAACAATGAAGAAAGGATAACAAATATGTTTTTTGAAAATCCTGAGGATAAAAATATATCTTTTGAAAATGCAACTCCTCGTGAGCTTGCGGACGGAATTGTGAAGGTTCTTGACGATAAGAAAGCAAGAAATATAAAACTCCTTCACGTTGAAGAACAGACAATAATTGCGGATTACTTCGTTATTTGTGAAGGTACTTCAAATACACAGATCAAGGCTCTTGCGGGCGAGGTAGAATACAAGCTTGGCCTTTGGGGTAATCCTCCACTCAGAATGGAAGGATACAACGAGGGTGTTTGGGTTATCCTTGACTTTGGATCTGTTATCGTTCACGTGTTTAATCGCGAGATGAGAGATTTCTATAAGCTTGAAAAGCTTTGGGACAGCGGTACTGAAATAGAACTTGATCTTGAAGAAAATTGAGAGGCGACAAAAAATGAGATACGATTACAAAACAATTGAAGCCAAATGGCAAAAGCGTTGGGAAGACGAAAAGGCTTTTGAAGCAGTTGATTTTTCTGAGAAGCCTAAATTCTTTTCTATGGTAGAGTTCCCATATCCCAGTGGTGCCGGAATGCACGTAGGTCATATAAAGGCTTATTCCGGTCTTGAAGTTGTTTCACGCAAGAGAAGAATGCAGGGATATAACGTTCTGTTTCCCATTGGATTTGATGCGTTTGGACTTCCTACCGAAAACTATGCAATAAAAACCAATACTCACCCCCGTCTTGTAACCGACAAAAATATCGAAAAGTTTACACAGCAGCTCAAGAGAGTCGGTTTTTCATTCGACTGGTCAAGAGTTGTTGATACCACCGAGGAAGATTACTATAAGTGGACTCAGTGGATATTCAGAAAGATGCTTGATAACGGACTTGTTTTCCGTGATAAGGCTCTTGTAAATTATTGTCCTTCATGTAAGGTTGTTCTTTCAAATGAGGACTCTCAGGGCGGTAAATGTGATATTTGCCATTCTGATATAGTTCAGAAGTCTAAAGATGTTTGGTATCTAAGAATCACCGAGTATGCGGACAAGCTTCTTCGCGGTCTTGATAATGTTGATTATCTTCCCAATATAAAGATGCAGCAGGAGAACTGGATCGGTAAGTCTACCGGTGCGTTTGTAAAGTTCGCACTTGGCGGTACTGATGAGCTTCTTACTGTTTACACAACCCGTCCTGACACACTCTTTGGTGTAACCTTTATGGTTATGGCTCCCGAGCATCCTCTTATCGACAAGTATGCAGATAAGATCTCCAACATGGAAGAGATTCTTGCATACAGAACAGAGTGTTCCAAGAAGACTGAGTTTGAGAGAACTCAGCTTGTGAAAGAGAAGACCGGTGTATGCATCGATGGCTTTAAGGCTATTAATCCTGTCAACGGTAAGGAGATCCCTGTTTATATCTCTGACTATGTAATGATGGGTTACGGTACCGGTGCAATAATGGCGGTTCCTGCTCATGACCAGCGCGACTGGGATTTTGCCAATAAGTTTGGAATTGATATTATTGAGGTTATCAAGGGTGGCGACATAACTGTTGAAGCATACGCAGGCGACGGAGAAATGGTTAACTCTGATTTCCTTAACGGATATACCAATAAGAAGGACTCTATAACAAGAATGATAGAGGAACTTGAGAAAAAAGGCCTTGGCGAAGGCGGTGTTCAGTACAAGATGAAGGACTGGGCATTTAACCGCCAGCGTTATTGGGGTGAGCCTATCCCGATCGTTCACTGTGAAAAGTGTGGAATCGTAGGCGTTCCCTATGAGGAACTTCCTCTCAGACTTCCTGCAATGGATAATTTCGAACCCGGTCAGGGTGGCGAGAGCCCTCTTGCTACTCTTGAAGACTTTGTAAATTGTAAGTGTCCCAAGTGCGGCGCACCGGCAAAGCGTGAGACCGATACTATGCCTCAGTGGGCAGGTTCTTCCTGGTATTTCCTTCGTTACATAGATCCTCACAATGAGGAGAGATTTGCTGATCCCGAGAAGCTTAAGTATTGGCTTCCTGTTGACTGGTATAACGGTGGTATGGAACATGTTACCCGTCATATGATCTACTCTCGTTTCTGGCATCATTTCCTTTATGATCTCGGTGAGGTTCCTTGCTCTGAGCCTTATGCTAAGAGAACAGCACAGGGTCTTATACTTGGTCCTGACGGTGATAAGATGTCTAAGTCAAAGGGTAACGTTGTAGACCCTAATGACGTTGTTGATGCGTACGGTGCGGATGTTCTTCGTGTTTACGTACTCTTCATGGGTGACTATGAGAGTGCTACTCCTTGGAACGATAGCAGTATGAGAGGATGCAAGAGATTCCTTGACAGAATTGCAAGCCTTTGTGATATAGCTGAGGGTGAAGGTGTTACTCCCGAGCTTGAATCTGCTTTCCATAGAACTATTAAGAAAGTTTCTCAGGATATTGAGAACATGAAGTTTAATACCGCTATTGCGGCAATGATGAGTCTTGCGAACGATATTTTTGCGGTAGGAAAGATCACACGTGACGAGCTTGCTACTCTTGTATCTCTCCTTTGTCCTTTTGCTCCTCACATTTGTGAGGAGATCTGGGAGTACCTTGGTAATACAACGCTTCTTTCACTTGGTCAGTGGCCCACTTATGACGAGGCTCTTACTGTATCTAATACAGTAGAATATGCTATCCAGGTAAACGGCAAGCTTAAGTCTACTATCGTTCTTCCTGCTGACGTAGACAAGGAAACCGCTATCAAGAGCGCACTTCTTGATGAGAAGGTTGCTCCTGCTGTTGAAGGCAAGCAGATTGTTAAGGAAATCTTTGTCCCCGGAAAGATTATTAACGTAGTAGTAAAGTAAAAAAATAAAAAAGTTTTTATAAAAATCAAAATTGTCTTGACATTTAAGACGATTTGATATATAATAATCAGAGAGATTTCGTGTCTCTGTTGCACAAGCGGAGGGAGGGATACAGAATGGCAGAAATCAAAGTCAAGGAAAATGAAACTCTTGACAGTGCTCTTAGACGTTTTAAGCGTCAGTGCGCAAGATCCGGTGTCCTTACCGAGCTTCGCAAGAGAGAGCATTATGAGAAGCCCAGCGTAAAACGTAAGAAGAAGTCTGAGGCTGCTAGAAAGCGTAAGTATAAATAATTTAAATGCTTTGCTTTCGTAAATAAAAAATAGTTTAGTTTTTTACAACACTCCTTTTTTGGGGTGTTGTTTTTTTGTATGTGTAATCAATTATCCGGTTAATGACTATCATTTTGTTTCTCACATTTCATTATAATAAAACAGAGTAGATATATAATATTGAACTGCCCCAATTTGTGCGGACGGTACAAAAACAGACACTATGGTAGATAAAATTAAATATTAAGCAACATACTGACATCGCTTTTCAAGTGGTGTCAGTTTTGTTTTTAATTGGATGCGTTGGTTGTTATAGAATTGA